>DATJSU010000046.1:0-19125 GCA_035503915.1 Acidimicrobiales bacterium
CTGAGCCGTCGGGTGCCCATGCTGAGCTGTCGGGTGCGCCTGGTAGAGCCGGTAGCGGGACTGGCCGAGGGGGCGGGCCCCAGCCCGGCGAGCGACCTGGTCGGCGGCCGGCGCGCCCAGGAAGGAAAGACCCGAGCATCATCGTCCGGCGGTGGCTGGTCCTCGCTGTCGTTGTGCTCGTGGTCGTCATCGTCCTTGTGGTCGCTCTCCACGGCCGCCCACCCACCCTTTACTGGGAAGGCGAGCCCCTTACCAACGGCAGGCAAGTGCTGACGAAGGCGGAGCTGGCGATGAAACAAGTCAGCGACGCCAACGAGGGTGTTGTCGGGCCGCAAAGCCGCTGCTACTACAGCTTGGCCACCAAGTCTTCTCATGATGTCGGGACGTCGCTGTTCTGCGGGCCGGTGCTTTTCCCATGGTCCTCGCCATCAGAGCCCTGGATAACCTTCAAGCTCGACGGGAGCTTGAAGTCCTCCGGTGAGAAGCTTTCACTGGCCCCCGGCCCGGCTCCCGACGAGACCATCGGGTTGGCTGGCGACCTCGTGCTGCGCCGGCCGGACGGGCTCAGCCCTCCGGTAGGTAGCGGTGACCTCTCGGTCCCGGCCGCCCCGTACCAGCCGGCGGGTTGGGGCGACCTGCTGGCCAGTACGCCAAACGACCTCGCCACCGCTCCGGTGGGAGATCTGATCGGGGACTGGGGCCAGTCGTACCGCCTGGTCGCCTACGGGGAAGTCAGCCGGCTGAGCGCCAAGCTCGACCCCGGTGCCCTCCGCTCGGCGGTCAACCCTGCGGGGAGCGCATGGGCTACAACCAGGCAGGGCGCGAACAGCTCTCGTCCCCTGGCAACCTTGCTGCTCCCACCGAGAGGCGACACCTTCGTCGTGGCTGAGATCGCGCTCGGCCCCGGGGAGGCCTCGGGAGCTGTCCCTGTGGGCGCTGGAGCCGCGGTCAGCGACCAGGCGACCCTGGAGGTCGTGGACGGCGCGAGCACGATAACTTTCCCGTCCTTGAGCCCGCGCACTGCAGGCAACGTCACCTTGGCTGCCGCAGTGCCGCTCGAGAGCAACCCGGTCCTGCAAGTCACGGACAAGGGCCTCGCTCAGACGCTTTCCTTGGCGGACGGCCGCCTTGGGGCGGCCCCAGGAATACTCTCCCGAGCCGGGACCGATGAACCGATGTCTGTTAACGGGGCCTTGGGGACGGTGGCGGTCCACGTAAGCGACGCCTCTCTCGTGTGGTTCGCAGGAAGCGACGGAGGCACGGTCCCACCGAACGCCGACGAGGCGTACCTGCAGGTCCTCGCAACCACCACGCCATCTGACGCCACCTCCGTCTCAGCCTCCTCATTTAGCCTCCAGGTCGGCAACGGCCAAGCCCTCAGGGGCCAAGCGCTGCCTTCCTCGGACCGCCAGGCGGTTGTCGTCGGGTTCCTTGTCCCTGCATCATTCAGCGACGGGACGGTAACGGTGTCCGCGAACGGTCATTCGTTTGATTTCCCGGTGCATTTCGCCTAGGGCGCGCCAGCGCTTTATTCGCCGGGGCTACCCTGGGCGCTCCCCCTAGAGTGGGTTCATGACACTCCGGCGCCGCCTCCCGCAAGACACTCGCGTACTTCTCCTCGAGAACGTCCACACCGACGCCAGCGCCGCTTTGTCCAAGGCCGGGTACCAGGTGGAAGCTCTCGACCGGGCGCTCGGGGAAGAGGAGCTGCTGGCACGCTTGGCAGCGGTGGACGTGCTCGGCGTCCGGAGCAATACGCAAGTGCCGGCGGCCGCGTTTGAGGTAGCCCCGCACCTTCTTGCTGTTGGGGCGTTCTGCATTGGCACCAACCAGATCGACCTGGCGGCTGCCACCGGTCATGGGGTGGCGGTCTTTAACGCTCCCTTCTCCAATACTCGCAGCGTCGTCGAGCTCGTGATCGCAGAGATAATTGCCCTCCAGCGCGGGCTTACCGACAGGTCGCAAAAGATGCACGCCGGCGTCTGGGACAAATCGGCACAAGGCAGCCACGAAGTCCGTGGGAGGCGCCTCGGGATCGTGGGCTACGGCAATATCGGTTCGCAGCTGTCGGTCCTTGCCGAGGGTCTTGGCATGTCGGTCTGTTTTTACGACACAGCCGACAAGCTGGCCCTCGGCAACGCGAAGAGGTGCTCGTCGCTGGAAGAGCTTCTCGAGGTTTCCGACATCGTCACATTGCACGTGGACGGGCGCGCTTCAAACCGCGGGCTGTTCGGGGATGCTGAGTTCGCCCGGATGCGCAAGGGCAGCATCTTCTTGAACCTTTCGAGAGGCTTTGTCGTCGACCACGCAGCGCTTCGCGCCCATATCGGGTCGGGCCACGTCGCAGGCGCGGCAATTGACGTCTTCCCGCACGAGCCCAAGCGCAAGGACGAGCCGTTCGTCTCGGAGCTGTGCGGCCTCCCAAATGTCATCCTGACCCCTCACGTCGGGGGCAGCACGGAAGAGGCGCAGCAGGACATTGGCCGCTTCGTTGCCGGCAAGCTCAACGATTACCTCGCCTTTGGTTCCACGTCGCTTTCGGTGAACATGCCAAACCTTGCTTTGCCCCCACACGCCGGCGAGTTCCGCCTGACCCACGTCCACTCCAACGTGCCTGGGGTGCTGGCGGCGGTGAACAGCCTCTTCGCCTCGCAGGGGATGAACATCGAAGGCCAGTACCTCGGCACCCGCGGCGAGGTGGGCTACGTGATCACCGACACGCCGAGCGACTTCCCCTCCGAGGTGGTGGCTGCCCTTTCTGACATGCCCGCGACGATCCGCCTGAGGGTGCTCTAGGGGCGTTGGTTCAGCTTGCCGCGCCCTTTCGGGAGGGCTCCCTAGTGTCAATTTCTCGCTCGACCTCTTAAATGTCATCCCATGACCACGCTCAGCGCGTATGATGTTGCTGAGGGGGCCCCCGGTGGAGCGGCCTTTCGCCGTCGCACGCCAGCTGCAGAGGCGAGCAGGCCGGCCGATTTCCGAAATTTCCTCAACCGGCCAGGCCCACCGGCCGAGAAGGGGGTATGGAGAGTTTCATGAGTGTAATTCAGCCCTCGCTGAGCCGCTTTTGGGCGTGGCTGGTGCGGACAGCTCTCCTCATGGCCGGAGCGCTCCTCAGGGCAGTTCTCTTCCTCTTGACCGCCTCCGCGGGGGCGGTGGAAATGTTGCGCCAGCGAGCCGACTCACGACGTGTGACGCTAAGCATCGCTGCTGCTCGCAACGCGAGGGCGGCCAACCGCTGGCGGACTGCTTTCGAGGAGGCGCCTCTCGGCATGGCCAGGGTCAGCCTCGACGGCCGGCTCGAGGACGCCAACTCTGCTTTCCGCGCTCTCCTCGGAGAGCCCCAGAGGGCGATCGTCGGCCGCCGGCTGAGCGCCTTTGTCTACCCCGACGACCTGCCCGCATTAGGGGACCAGGGCAACCCGGGGAACCCGGCAAATTTGGCCAAGGGCGTAGCCAAGGCCGAGGTCCGGCTCGTCTGCACGGGGGGGCGGCTCAAGTGGTGCGAGCTCTCCTCTTCGGTAGTGCGCGACGCCTACGAGCGGCCTGAGTACGTGCTCGCCTCGGCCGTCGACATTACGCGGCACAAGCGCTCGCAGGCCGCGCTCAGGGACTTGGCCACGAGAGATCCACTTTCGGGGCTCTCCAACCGGCGTTGGTTCGAGCTCCAGCTGGCCCAGCACCTGCGGCTTTGTGCGGAAGAAGGACCAGTCGGTGCGCTCTTGGTGATGGACTTGGACCAGTTCAAGCAGGTGAACGACAACCTCGGCCACCAGGCCGGGGACCGTCTCATCATCGGGGTCGCACTGACCCTCCGGCGGCACCTGCGCGACCAAGACATCGTCTCCCGCCTTGGCGGGGACGAGTTTGCGGTCGTGCTGCGAGAGGGGGACCGCTGGGCCGCCGAAGCCGTCGCTCGCAAGCTTGTCCTCGCGGTACGCGACGAGGTGCGCGCCCAGGCAGTCGGGGACGGCGAGCCGCTTGTCATCAACCCTGAGGGGGCCCTCGGGAGCGAGATCTACCTCGTGGACGGCCCTGAGGCGGGCAGCGACGCGACGAGGCCGGGTCAAGCGCCTAGCCATGTTGCAAGCGGTCGCGGAGCGGGGACCAGCCCGGGCCAGGCCGGCAACCCCTGGCGGGGAGAGGAAGGAGGCCAGGGCCGGGAGGCCACCTTCGGGGTGAGCATCTCCATCGGGGTCGCGCCGTTCGAAGTGCTCTCGACGGCGTACGACCTGGCTTCCTCGTCGGCCGCGCGCGATGCGCTGCGGGCGGCCGATACCGCCTTGTACGCCGTAAAGCGCTCTGGGCGTAACGGCTATGCCGTGTCGGGCGCCGAAGAGGGGCCGCGCCACGCTCGCCCACGATCGTCGAATGTGCCCGACCTCTCTGAGGAGGACCTCGCCGCCAGCCCAGCGGCACAAGCACCTGCCTCGACCGGGGCCCAGCGCTAGGCCTGCCCAGGGCAACTCGAGGCGGTGCGCTCTTGGCGCCCCGCTTACTCCAGGGGTGCCCGGAAAGCCCCCCTTCTCGCCGGGTTCCCGGGTGCCCGACCGAGCAGCATCGTCGCCAGCTCGGCTGCCATCGCCCCAGCATCTCGTTGGCTGATGACCAGGCGGTCCCAGCGTGCCCCTTCTGCGTCCACGACCACGGCCGGCCTGTGCGCGTAGACGGCGACGAACTCCCGCCGCCCGCCTTTCCGGCTGCACCCGACGGCAAAGCTCTTGGCCCATGCGAGGCCGGGCACGAGCAACAGCGGCACACCGGTCATGGGAGATCCCTCTACCTGCACCATTCGCAGGCTGGCGAGCGGTACACGGACCTGCCGCCGAAAGGTGACGAGTGCCTCAAAGGTGCCCAGCCGGACGACAATGTCGTTCCCCTCGACCCTGACTTCGGCCATCTAGCGCTCAACTCTAGGTGTGTCCTGCCGATCGCAAGCGCGGAGCAGTTATTTCGTGCACACCTCGTCAACCATCCCAGTCAGGCCCGCAACCCGTTCCTCGGGCGCCGCGGGCCGGGCCCGCCCTGTTAGCCAGGGCTATCCGGCTGGCCCTGGCTACTCGGGCAGCCCTTCCTTGCCGACCGGCTTCCCTTCCCTCCCGAGCGGCGCTCCTCGCTCCCCACGGCGACCTCGGTTAGACCGGCGGCCCCTCGACCGCGCGCCCGGCAGCCGGGTCGTCGAGCAGATAGAAGCCGACGCCGGCGCGGACCCGGGCCAAGGCGGGTGGTCGGGCGGGTTCGCCAACCAGGCCCACTGGGACCCCTCCCGCTCGCGAGACTGGCGTTGCTGGGCGCAAAGTGGGCCGACCTGGTCAGCTCACTGCGGAGCCGAGGTCGCAGCCGAGGACAACCTCGGCCTCTGCCAGCGGCACCGCCGGTCCTTGCTCGAGGATGGCTCATCGGGACGGCCCGAAGCCCTGGTGCCCGGCACAGACCTCGCAGCTGAAGGTGCCCTAAGCGCAACCTGAGATGTCCCCGGGAATGCAGGCGGGCACCGCCCAGCGGGCGATAGCCCCCTGGGCACCGAACTAGGCTCCTCTTCGAAGAATCGTGCTTGGCGCGGGGTTACTGCGCGGGAGGAAAACCAGTCATGGCAGGAGCGAAGCAAGGCTCAGGCGGGAAGGCTAGCAACGTGCCGCCCCGTCCCGGCGGGCGGCCCTCGGCCCCGGCGAGGCCCGCACGCGCTTCAGGCCGGTCGTCCAGCTCGCCGCCTACCAAGGCCGGGGCACGACCCGCCCCGAGAGCATCAGCTCGCCAGATGACCCAGCGCCGGCGCCAGCGCAACATCTACCTGGCATCGGGTTCGGGGCTCGCGGTCATCGCGGCGATCGCGGTCGTCCTCGGGGTTGTGCTCAGTTCCGGCGGCGGTCCCGGCAGCGGTTCTTCTGTCGACGCCGGGACCTTTGCCCTCACCGGTGCGTTGACCCAAGCCGACGTTGCCAAGGTTGAGGACGTCCCCGTCGGTGACCTCATCGCCAACGCGACTGCCGCCGCCGAGGTGAACACGAAGCTCGCGGCGCAGCCGCTACAAAAGATGACCGGCAAACCTCCCGCCCTGAGCGTGGGAGGAAAGCCGGAGATCCTTTACATAGGAGGCGAGTACTGCCCCTACTGCGCCAACGAGCGTTGGGCGATGGTAATGGCGCTCTCCAAGTTCGGGACGTTCTCCGGGCTCAGCGGTACGACCTCGTCCTCAACAGATGTGTACCCGGGCACCCCGACGTTCTCGTTTTACAAGTCGAGCTATACGAGCAAGTACATCAGCTTCGTGGGTGTCGAGTGGTACAAGAACAGTGGCGAGAACACCTCCACCGGGGTGTGGCCAACCCTGCAGGCTCCCACTTCGCAGCAGCTCAGCATCATCAACACCTACGACGCGCCCCCTTACGTGAGCACGTCGGCCGCCGGGGGCATCCCGTTTGTATATATGGACGGAAAGTTTGTGCTCATCGGCCCGCAATATGTCGACACCCAGCTGTCGTCCATGCAGTGGGACTCTGCGGCCCAGCTCCTCACGGCGGGCAACAATTCCGCCTCGAAGAACGCAGAAGCTGCGGCTGGTTTCCTCGTCGGCGAAATTTGTGCCATAAGTAACGGCCGACCCGCCTCAGTTTGCTCGCAAGTACCCAAGGATCTAATCGGGATTTCGACTTCTTCCCCTAAGATCAAAGTCGTAAGCAAGACGCCGTCGGCTAAGAAGAGCTAAGAGCCGCGATGGCCACCAGGACCCAAGCTCGCAAGCCTCGGGCCAAAGCCGCGACCGCCATGCCAGCGATGGAGATGGGCGGGAACCCCACGGCGGGGAGCCCTCAGGCGCCCAATGCAACGGCGCCGCGCGCGCGGTCATATCGCGACATGGAGCCGCCGCCGACTTCTTCCCAGTACTCTGCCGCACCCATACCGCCTCGCTGGGCGCCCTGGGCCTCGATGGTGATCTGCGCCCTTGCCATCGCGGACTCGGCCTGGCTCACGTACGCGCACTACACGACACCTGCTGTGCTGGTATGTAGCACAAAAGGTTTTGTCGATTGCGCGGCCGTGACGACGAGCTCGTACTCGCACCCCTTCGGCATCCCCGTCGCCGTTGCCGGCCTTGTCTGGTCCGTAGGGATGCTCGCGCTCTGCACGCCTTGGGCGTGGCGCGCTTGGTCGCCCTGGTGGAGACGCGCGCGGGTCGCGGGTTCTGTTCTCGGCGTCCTCACGGTTTTCTACCTGCTCTGGGCAGAGCTGATCAAGTTGCACCACCTTTGCGAGTACTGCACGGCAGTGCACATCCTCACCATCGCGCTCTTCTTTGTCGTCGTTTTCGGGACAGCCCTGGCGGTCCCGGCCGGCGACGAGGAAGCTGCGTTCGACGAGAGCGTTTGAAAGCCTGAATGCCCCCGGGTGAAAGTAGCGCCGGAGAGGGCGCCAGAAAGCTGCCACCTCGACCGGGGACGGGACGCGAACGCGGCCCGCGGCCCTTGGGCGGGCGTTCGGTGGCTGGCCCCGCTCACCCGGTCAACAGGGCCGTACCGCGAGGGCGGGCGCCACAAAGGCTGTCGGCTCGCCAGCTTGCAGAGCGGCGCCGTCAGAACTTCTTCATGGTGAGTGGGATCACTGCGGTGGTCGTTGTTATCGTCGGGGGCATAATTACCCTGAGCGTCACAGGTGGGAGCGGGCACAAGGCCGCCTCCAAAAGGACTTCCACGACAGCTAGCCCTCCAACGACCGCCAGCCCCACCACGACGCCCAAGCCAAAGGCAGCCTCCTCCAGCACCTTCAGCATCGCGAGGACATTGTTGCAAGAAGTTGAGGGCGTCCCGGTGGCGACCTTGGTTGCCGCCGCGGAAAAGGACGGCTCGTCGGTGACCCGCCCCGAAAAATTGGCCTCGTCTGCCCCCAAGCTCTCGGTGGGTGCCAAGCCCGAGGTCCTTTACCTGGGTACCGAATGGTGCCCATTTTGCGCGGCGGAACGGTGGTCGCTGGTGATGGCGTTGTCCAAGTTCGGGACGTTCGGCCCGCTGCGCGGGACTACGTCGTCCTCGGCGGACACCAACGCGAGCTCGCCTACCTTTACCTTTTACCACGCCGATTTCACGAGCAAGTACATCGCCTTTGTCGCTATCGAGGAACAAACCAACACGGGCCAACAGCTTCAGGCGCCGACTGCTGCTGAGAGCGCCCTCGAGTCGAAGTTCGACTCTGCTGGCTCGATCCCGTTTATTTATATGGGAGGCAAGTACTTGGTAATTGGTTCGCAGTACCCCTCCCCGGCTCTTTCCAACATGGCGTTCAGCAAAGCAGCGAGCTACCTCACCTCGGGGGCGAACGCGACCTCCAAAGGCGCCGAAGCTGCCGCCGGGTACCTCGTTGCCAACATCTGCGCCCTCACCCATGGCCAACCGGTGCCTGTCTGTTCTCAGGTCCCAGCGAGCCTGCAGGGCGCGTCGAGCTCGTCTTAGGGACGTCCCGGGGCTGGTCCCGGGGCTGGGGGCGAGAAATGGGCCGGGCGCCTCGTCGGCTCCTTAGGCAGGTTTTCGCGCCAGCACGAGCGCTTCCCAAGGCTGGAGCCTGAGAGCGTCCCCCGGGGCACCCTGCCGGGAGCTGTCCGTAGAGAGCAACAATTGCAACCCCTCCAAACCTTGCCCTGGGAGCTTTGCGGGCCCGCTTGCAAGGTTCGCCACGGTCACGACCTCGCCCACCCGGTAAGCCCAGACCTGCTCGTCGAGGTGCACGCGCTCCAACGGCGCCGTGCCACCGAGCTGGCCCGACTTGCGCAGCCGGGCGAGCTTGTACCAGAAATTGAGCACGGAGGCGGGATCTTCCTCTTCGCTGTGGACATTGGTGGTCGCATGCTCGCCGAGCGGGAGCCACGGGTTGACGCCCTGGGCGGTAAAGCCCGCATTTTTCCCAGCGCTCCAGGGCATGGGCGTGCGGCAGCGGTCACGGCTCGGCCGCTCCGGGTGGGGAATGCTGATCTCGTCCCGCCAGAGCCCGAAGGGGACGTCGACGTCTTGCATGCCGAGCTCGTCCCCGTAGTAGAGCACGAGGGTGCCCGGGAGCGTCGCCAGGACGACCAGAGCGGCCTTGACCGCGCGCTGGTCGCCGTGGCACCAACGGGTGGGGAACCTCCCAGCGTCGTGGTTGGAAGCTGTCCAAACCGGCGTGGCGCCTTCGGGCAACTGCTCGAGAGCCGCCTCGACTACCGAAGCGAGCTCGGGCGCTCGAAGCCCCGAGAAAAAGAACGGGAAATTGAACGCCAAATGCAGTTCGGGCCCCTCAACCCCATAAAACGCGGCCAGCTTCCCAAAATCAAAGGTCCAAGTCTCACCGAGGAGCACCCGCCCCGGCTCGTAACTGTCGGCCAACCGGCGCCACTGGCGGTAAAGCCCGTGCACCTCAGGGCGGTTTGAGCTGTAGACAGGCCGCAGAGGGCCCCTCAGGCTTTCCGGCAAGTCTCCAGGCGCCGATGGCGGGTTGTCGCGCAACTTGGCGTCCTTGTAGATCCCGTTCGCGACGTCTACCCGGAACCCGGCGATCCCGCGGTCGAACCAGAACCTGATGACCCGTTCGAACTCTTCGTGCACCGGTTGGTGCCACCAGTTGAGGTCCGGCTGGGTGGCCAAGAAATTGTGCAGGTAATACTCCCCGCTCCTTTCGTCAAAGGCCCACGCCGGCTGTCCGGTCGCGTCTACCCAGTTATTGGGCGGGCCTCCGCCTGGCTTCGGCGGCACCCATACGTAGTACTCGCGGTGCTTTGCCGTCTTGGCGCTCAGGGCGTCGACAAACCAGGGGTGCTTGTCAGAGGTGTGGTTCGGCACAAGGTCGAGGAGCACACGGATGCCGAGCGCGCCCGCTTCGCGCACGAGCGCATCGAGGTCGTCGAGAGTGCCGAGCTCAGGGTGGACTCCGCAGTAACCCGAAACGTCATAGCCCCAGTCCGTGTCGGGCGAGGGCATCGTGGGGCTCAGCCAGATCCCGTCTACCCCCAGTCGCTGCAGGTAACCGAGACGCTGGCGGACCCCAGGCAAGTCGCCGAAGCCGTCCCCGTTGGTGTCCGCAAAGCTGCGTACGTAGACGTGGTAGATCGTGGCGCCTCGCCACCAGGGGACCATGTCCGGCATATGGTCAGCGGGCGAGGTAGTCGCGAAGCTCGGAGGAGTACTCTGGAAAATACCGGGCGATCCCGTCCAAGCTGAACTTGGTGAGGATGGACGTCGCCGGCTCGCGGTCCAAGAGGAACGCGAACGACGCCCGCACGAGCTCCTCGGCGGGCACGTCGCTGGCGCCGAGGCTTTGCGCGAGGCCGTCGGGCACCGAGACAGTGTGGCTGGTCTCTGACTTGCTGGCCTTGACTTTGACCGCGAAACTGCCGTCGCTTTGGCGAGCGACAAGAACTGTGGGCTGAGCCGGCACCCGACCACGCTACCGGCGCGGTGCCCGCGAGCCCAACAATGGGTGGCATGGATTCAGAGGAGCTCCGGGTCGACACGACCAACCGGGGGGTAGTCGACATCACGAGGGAGGTCGAGCGCTTCTGCGCCCGACGGGGCGATGGGCTTTGTTCAGTCTTCGCGCCGCACGCGACGGCCGGGATCGCGCTCATGGAGGTTGGCTCCGGCTCGGAGGACGACCTGCTGGACGCGCTCACCCGGATCTTGCCGAGGGACGACCACTACAAGCACAAGCACGGTTCTGTGGGCCACGGCGCCGACCACGTGCTGCCGGCGTTCATATCGCCGTCTCTCGTACTACCCGTCTTCAACGGCCGTCCCGCTCTCGGGACATGGCAGAGCATTGTCATCGTTGACACCAACCACGACAACACTTCTCGCCGTGTGCGCCTGACCTTCCTCCGCGCCTAACCGCCCGCCTGCCTGCCTGCCCGCCGCTCTGCCCGCTGGTGGTCTGTTCACCCTGGCTGGCCGCTGCGCCGGCGAAGTCGGGTAAGACAGTGCTATGCCGATCGAGACCCAACCTTTTGGGCGCACCGGTCACAACAGCACACGGGTGCTATTTGGGGCGGCAGCGCTTTCAGACGCAAGCCAAAAAGAAGCCGACGCCGTCTTCGACGTGCTCATGAGCTTCGGTATCAACCACATCGACGTTGCTGCCGGTTATGGGCTCGCCGAAGACCGGGTGAAGCCCTGGCTCGAGCGAGCGCCGGGGCACTTTTTCCTAGCCACGAAAACTGCGCAAAGGACGCGGGAGGGGGCACGTGGAGAGCTGGAACGTTCTCTTACGCGCCTTGGCGTCGACCACGTCGACCTCTGGCAGCTTCATAACCTCACCGACCCCATTGACTGGGACACCGCCCTCAGCCCGGGCGGGGCGATCGAGGCGGCGGTCTCGGCGCGCGACGAGGGCTTGGTCCGCTGGGTCGGCGTCACCGGGCACGGGGCGCAGGTGGCCGCGACCCACAGGAGGAGCCTGGAGCGGTTTGCCTTTGACTCGGTCCTCCTGCCCTACAACTTCACGATGATGCAAAACGAGTACTACGCCTCCAATTTCGAGGCTGTGCTCGCTACCTGCGCTGAGCGCCAGGTGGCCGTGCAGACCATAAAGGCTATTGCGGCTGGGCCATGGGCCGGGAGGCCGCATACCCGTCACCCCTGGTACATGCCGCTCGAAGAGCCGGCTGATATCGATCGTGCCGTCTGGTGGGTGCTCGGGCGCCCGGGGATTTTCTTGAACAGCGCCGCTGATATTGACCTCCTGCCCCGCTTCCTTGACGCAGCAGCTCGGTTTTCGGCCCGGCCGAGCAAGGAGGAAATGACTGCTCTCATGAGAGAGCGCGAGGTCGAGCCGCTTTTCGTTTAGCCTCGTTTGCCCCGGCGCGCCCAGAAGACCGAGGCCGCAAGGAGGAAAACGACCAGTACAGGGAAGCCCGCCACGGCGGCGGCGTTGAGGTCCGACGCCTTGACGAGCAAGGCGACCGCGCCAATGGCGACGAGGGCCCCGACAAGCAGTTCCGGGGTGTCACCGACGAGAAAGTCCCACCAAAAGGCCCCAAACCCCTTCAGCCAGCGCACGAGCAGAGGAGGCGGCGCGGGGTCCTTGGTGCGGACCTCGGCCACCTCGCCGTCAGGCACTAGCCGCCTCGCGGACGTCGCTGCGAGACGGTGCCCGGAGCGCCTGGACGAGCACGAAGGTGACAGCGGCATACGCGCCCACCAGGACCGGGATGGCAAGGTCGCTGCCCGGCCAGTGCACGCCGAGGCCCTCGCCCGCCCAGAACGTCCCGAAGGAAACGAGCATCACCCCCACGACTGTCTTCATGAGGTTCTCCGGCACGCCCGCGAGCTGCCGGGCCACGACGACCCCGACCGCGGCGATGACGAGCACAGCAGCGCCCGCCGCCGCGCTCGCGAGCCCGAGCTGGTGGTCCCCTCCCCCGAGGCCAAGGACGATGATCGCCACCTCGAGCCCTTCGAGGAAGGTGCCCTTGAAGGAGACCACAAACGCTGCCGGGTCACGCCTGCCCTTGGTCCTTGCGCCTTCTCCCTCTATGCCGAGCGCCTCCACGTGCTTCTTGAAGATCGCGTCCTCGTCGTGCTTCGCCTTCAGCCCGACTGCTCGCAGGACGGCCTTGCGCAGCCACTGGAGCCCGAAGACAAGCAACAGCGTCCCGACCACCCCCCGCAGGACCGAGATCGGCACCAAGTAGACGAGCGCCGGCCCGAGCGCCCCGATGAGCACTACGAGAACGACTAGCGCCACCGCCATGCCTTCGAGAGCCGAGCGCCAACCTCGGGAGACGCCGGCGGCGACGATGATGGTGAGGGCCTCGACACTTTCGACGGCGCTCGCCACGAAGACGGCGACCACGAGAGTGAGGGCACTTGTCGTCGTGCTGTGCATCGCTCCTTCTTAGCTTGCCGGGCCTGGGGGCGGTTGCGACGGCAGCGAGGAGCCGTCAGCTGGGAGCACGAGGCACCCCTCGGGGCTCAGGCGAACCCCTACCGACGTTCCCCGCCCCCAGCGTTGGTGGGAGAAAACCCTGGTGAAAATCACGAGGCCTTCAGCCGAAAGCGCATGCTCATAGCCTCGCCCTGCGAAGGCCACGTCCCGGACCTCGGCCACGAAATGAGCCTCAGCCGGGGGCACGATTTCAACGGCCGAGGGGCGGACGAACATTTGCAGGTCCGTCGAAGCGGGGAGGGGGCGAGGGAGGACGGCGCCCACCTCGGCCCCGTTCGCACCCGCCAAGCGTACGAGCACCTGGTCTCGAGGGCCCGAGCTCGGCCTGCCGGCGTGCACGACCGGCATCTCGGCGCATATCCCGGTAAACCTGGCGACGAACGGGCTCGAGGGCCGCAGGTAGAGCTCTTCGGGTGTGCCCCATTGCACTAGGCGGCCATCTCTCAGCACGCCGACCCGGTCGGCAAGGGCGAAGGCCTCCGATTGGTCGTGGGTGATATAGAGCGAGGTCGCCCCGCTGTCGCGGGCAAGTGTCGAGATGGCGAACCTCAGCTGCTCACGCATGTCAGCGTCGAGGTTGGACAGTGGTTCGTCGAAAAGGAGCAGCCCAACGCCGCTTACGAGGGCTCTGGCGAGGGCAACCCTTTGTTGCTCGCCGCCTGAAAGTTCGTTCGGGTACCGGTCTGCCAGGCGCGCGAGACCAACCTGCTCGAGCATTTCGAGCGCCTTCTGGCGCACTTCGGGCGCCCCCATGCGCAGTTGCTGGAGCGGGAACGAGACGTTCCTAAGAGCGGTCATGTGGGGCCAGAGGGCGTAGTCCTGGAAGACCATCGCGAGGCGGCGCTTTTCAGGTGGTAAGTGCCGCCCGGGGCTCGCGACGACCTCTTCCCCGATGGCGATCATGCCCCCTGTCAGGCGTTCGATGCCGGCCACGCAGCGAAGGAGCGTTGTCTTGCCCGAGCCCGAAGGCCCCAGGAGCACTACGAAAGTGCCCGGGTCTACCTGGAGGTGGAGGCCGGCGAGGGCGTGCTTTTCGCCGAAGGACTTGGTGGCACCGTCAACGTGGACCCTTTCCCCCCCTGCGGCTGCACCCCGGCGGCGAGGACCGGTCGTGACCGCGGTCATAGCTGCCATCCCATCCTGCGCCAGCCCTCAGGCGCGAACAGCCGGAAGGCGCCGAGCACCAAGGCAATTACGAGGAAGTTAGCTGCGAGGGCGATGACCGTCGTCGCGGTCCCGATCTGGTAGTCGTAATTGCTCAGCCAGGCGTCAATGGCAACTGAGACGGGCTGCCGGCCCGGCGGGTAGAGGAGCTGGGAGATCGGGAGCTCGAAGAAGGTTTTCGTGAACGTGATCAGCCAGGCGAGCACGAGGACCCGGGAGACGACAGGCACGTACGCCGAGCGCCACGCCCCGAGCGCTCTCGCCCCGTGCACCCGGGCGGCCTCCATGAGCGAGCCGTGCACCTGAGCGACCCGGCCCATCATGATGCGCGACTGGGTCGGGATGGATGTCGCGAGGTACCCCATCACGAGCAGCGGCATGGTCTCGTAGAGGTCGAGGCCGACCCGGCTGGCGACGGGGAGGTTGAAAGCGAAGATGTAACCCGCGCCGAGGACGATCCCGGGGAGCGCGATCGACCCGAGCAGGAGCAGGTCGCCAGCCTTGGTGAAGCGCCCGGGCCTCCGTGCTGAGAGGAGGCGCGCAACGGCCAGGCCGATCACGGCGGTGACAGTTGCCGTGATGGCCGCGAGCTCGGTGGAAAGGATCACCGGGGCAGTCAACCCCGTCGTCCCCTCCAGGGTCATGTTATGGGCGGTCGCCGTGGCGCCCGAGAAGATGTCCCGGTAGGCGTCCAGGCTGAGGCTGTGGGCGCCGATCGGCTGGCCGAGGTTGTCCACGAACGAGCCCGTGAAGGCGCCGAGCGCCGGCGCGCCCAACGCGAGGAGGAAAAAGGCCGCGATGAGGCCTGTCGATGCCCATTTTGCGGCCGGGCGCAGCCGGTAGCGGTTCGCCTGCCGCGTGCGCCCGCTCAGGATCGCGTAGGAGCGGCCCCTCGTCACCCTCGACTGTACGCCTATCGGGATCGCCGCTGAAGCGAGGAGAAGGATGCTCAAGATGGCGGCGACGCCGAACCGGGCAGGCATATCATCGACGGCTTCGTAGATGCCATAAGTCGCCATCGGGAAGCGTGATTGAAAAGCGAGAGTGGAGGCGACGCCGTAATCGCTCATCGTTTCGGCGAAGACGAGCGCGACCGATGCCAGGAGCGCGGGAGCGAGGACGGGGACCACCACCCGGAACGTTGCGAACCTGCCACCGCCATGCACTCGCACTGCCTCTTCGAACTGGCTGCCGAGGCCCGCGAGCGCAACGGACATCGTGAGGAAGCCGTAGGGGGCGTTCGCCAAGGCGTCGACGAAAACGACCCCGGCCGGGCTGAAGAACCTGTGGTACATGAACGGGCTGTAGAGGTGGAACTGGTAGAGGACCCCATCGGGCTCGAGGAGGTACTGCCATCCCTCTGCCATGAGGTAGGTCGGTACCAGGAGCAGGCCCCACATGAGCGCGGGCCAAAGTCTCCGCCCTCCAATGTTGGTCCGCATCGACACCCAGGCGAGGCCACCGCCTATGAGGAGGTCGAGCGCCGAAGTGAGGACGCTCACCCAGAGCGAGTTGAAAAGGCCTCTGAACGCTGAACCCTTGAGGGCAGCGCTGATGTTGGAGAACGTGAACCAGGAGCTCCCCTGCCCGAAGAGCCGCGGCATGAACGCCTGGAGGAGAAAAGCTCCCACAGGGACGGCGACAAGCACGAGCAGGATCGCCCAGACAAGAGCGGGCCCGCCGCTGCGCCGGGCGAGGCCACCGGCATTGCGAGCGAGCTTGAGCCTCCCAGGCGTCGCTGCCCGTGGGCCCGGAGAGCTGCCTGGGCCCAAGCCGTCCCTCTGAGCCCCACTGGCAGCCTGGTCGGCCGTGGCCTGGGCAGCACGTTGTGGCCAATCGTTGACCTCGACCCCGAGCTCTCTCGAGGGACCGGGCGGCTCGCCCGTTATCGTCACCTCGTCGACGACCGGAGGAGGGGCCGCCGGTTGACGGGCGAACTCGTCCGTGAGTTGGCCCGTCGGTGCCGTTAGCGGATTTTCGGACGGCGGGTCGCGCTTGACGCCGTCGCCGATGGTCACTCGACGATGTTGTTGGTGAACCAGGTGTTTATCGTGTCCTCACGCGTTCCCCACGTGTAGGGGTTGATGTTCTGGACATGCAGGCTGGACAGAGGGGGCAGGGAAGGCAGTGGGTTGACCCCGGTGAGGACCGGCCAATAGAGCGAGTCACCGGTGGGGTCTCCGGACTGCATGATCTTCTGGCCTTGAGGCGATAGCACGAACTCGACGAACTTCTCGGCCTCGAGCTGCTCGGCCTTGGGCGCTTTGGCATCGATCCCGATGGCGCTCGGGAGAGCGGTCACCGGGTTGAGGAACTTGGTCTTGATAAGCCCGTGGGTCTTGAGCCCTGCGCCGATGCCGGCCGAGCTCTGGACGAGGGCGATGTTGATGATCCCTGCCTCCAGGGCGGCGAGAGTGTTGCCGTTGGTGAGGTTGACCACGAGGCCGTTGTTGTTGAGGTCGGTGAAATATTTCTCACCGGCGGCTTCGCTGCCCAGGTAGTTCATCATCCCCGCTACGAAGGGGTAGGTCGGCCCGGAGACGGCAGGGTCGTTCATGCCGATCTTGCCGTTCCACTTCGGGTTGAGCAGGTCCTGCCAGGTCGAGGGAGGGTCGGGGACCTTGCTTGGCTCGTAGACCATACCCATGACGGTGGTGATGCCCGTCGGGATGTAGCTCTTGTCGGTGGGCACAGCTGCTTGGCCCAGGCTGTTCCAGCTGACCATGGGCTCCCAGCCCTTCATCAGCATGCCCTGCTGGTCCAAAGAGGCGAACGCGGTTGCACCGTCGACCCAAAGGAGGCCCCACTTAGGGTTGTTCTTTTCGGCCTCGACCTTGGTAAGGAGAGGGCCGGTCGAGTCGTCGTCGAGGGCGACCGGGATGCCCGTTGCTTTTTGGAAGGCTGTTGTCTCGGCAGAGTCGTAACCTTGGGCCGAGTAGACGACCAGGGTCGGGCCGGCTGCGCTTGTCGCTGCGGTGGCCGTGGTCGCTGTTACGGCTGTGGCTGTAGCGGTTGTCAGGGCAGTTGCTACTACTGCGGCGCCTACGAGCGATGTTGTCGCCGAGCGCCGGGGTGAGCGGAGTCGTGGCTGGCGGGGCACAGCATGTTCGGACTTCCTGAGGTTCGGCATAGCGTGAACCTAAATTGCGTGCTTGAACGCTAGGTGTCATCCGGGTCGCCTCGCCATGAACTCGGGGTGAATTTGACGTGCGGTTAGCTTGCCGCCACTACGCCGATCGAGCCGCGGCCCCTTGGTGGCGCCGTCTCGGCCGCGCCCGACCCCTTTCCACTCGCCTCCCGTCGCCCCACCGTTCCACTCGCCTCCGGCCGCCCCGCCCTTTTCGCCACCTTTGCCGCCTTCGTCATTCCTGCCGTCTCGGTTGGGGCCAGATCCGCCATCCCCGCCGTCTCTGCTTGGCCAATATGCCCGCTCTCGCCACTCTCGCCGCTCTCGCCGCTCTCGCCGCTTCGGCGCCATTTCGCATCGCCTTCGTGCTGTGGCCGAGGCCGGCCACCTGAACCCGCTCGCCCTTTGCCCTCGGGCCCAGGTTGCAGTTGCGTTTCGAGGACCTTGCAGCGCGGGACCCACCTTTTAGGGTTTGCGCCGCGACAACATACCGGGAACAGCCCCGTTTCATGTTCGTGTACTCGTCAGGGGAGAAGGGCCGAGCGGATTTGCTGGACGGTGTAATTGACTACGTGCTCCGGCTGGTCAACCGGCCCGAGGGGTACTGTCTCGGTCACACCGAAACCGGTGAACATGTACGTTCCCTGCCACGCGACAATCACCCCGAGCGGGTAAGTACCGGCCTGGGTATAGGTGTGGGTTGCAGAAGCGTTCGCCGCGCCGCCCGCTGAGCCCTCCGTGTCGCTAACGGCGCCCGTCCCATCGCCAAATATCCAGTAGTACGCGACCGGATGTGCCGTAACCGTGACCGCGTACCCATCTATGCCAACCGAGATGATGTCGTTGGCGCCTTGCGAGTCGTTGCCAAGCCAGAACCAGCTTTGGAGCTGAGTAACGCCATATGTCGCTGGGTTGGTCTGAATGTCAGGTTCTGGTAATGGTACGGCGCCCCAGACAGCTGCCGGGCTCGGCGGGTCGGGCGGTGGGATCGGTTTTGGGGTGCACAGGGTTTCTCCCAGATATCCTTCGACTGCATTCGTGGCAGAATTCACGATTTCTACATACACTGGAATTGTGTCCCCTGCGGGCAAACTCGTAAGAGGATTGAACCCAGGAGGTACCGGAATGAGCCCGAGTTGACCGTTGGGCAAGCAGACTTCGCCGTTGGTTGCACACTCGGTGCACGGTACAAGTTCGTAATAGTAAGGCGGCACTGAGGACGGCGGTGGGTCGGGTGTCGGATCGGCGGGCGGGCCACTGCTACCCACTCCGACGACGATCGAACCCGGTCCTAAGGCTCCCGTTCCCCAACCACTGGTGCCTGAGCCCGCTCCAAATGCCTTTGGTGAAATCCCAACCAGGGTTGTCAGAGCTGCCACGAGCGCGGCAAGTAAGGAGCGAATGACCCTTGTCATTTACGCAGCGAGCCGAGTCCGTGAAGAGGATTCAGTCTGTAGACGTCAAAGATGCGCCACTGGGCGTCTGAGCCTTGGCTAAGAGTCTCGGAAAACGCGATCTTTCCTATTTTCCCTGAAGACCTCGCGACCACCACTCCACTTCGATTCATAAACGAACTAGGCTTTTGATTGATCACAACAGTCAAGGTCGCTGGCGTGTAGGCAGGTCGTTTGTTGATGATTGCCCGCTTGTGGTTTATAAGTAGAAGCTGTTTTGGCGCCACCGTTATCGCGAGCCAGTCAATTTCCGTTGGAGAGGGGTCAGTGTGCCATCCATTATGAGCCAGGTGGGTCACCGAATCGAGTTCCCCTTCGTAGGCATTTCCTCCAGGTAGCATGTAATTGGCCACGAGTGCGGGATTGGGGTGCGACCACACCCAGTCCTCGTAGGTGATCAATGTCACGAGGACCTTCATCATGTTGGTGCTGTATGCGCCAGCGAGGCTTGGTGGCGTGGGTTGCGCAGCGGGCCAA
>DATJSU010000047.1:0-19699 GCA_035503915.1 Acidimicrobiales bacterium
CGGGACGGCGCAATTACCTGCTCGAGCGGCCTGGTGGGCATCGCTCGGGGCTTCTGTGGCCGTCCTCCTTGCTGGCGTGGGGGAAAGCATCGGCTACGCCATCACCGGCAGCGAGACGAGCGCCCTCACGGAGCTGCTCGGGGAGATGGGGTTGTGGGCTGCGATGATCGCGACGGCCCTACTGGTCTCGAGGCGTTACGGCTCGTCGAGCCTGAGCAGGGATTATGGGCTGGCCTTCGCCAGAGCCGACCTCCTGTGGGGTTTCCTCGCGACGTTGGCGGCCCTGGCGATCTCCCAGGCCGTGGTACTGCCTTTCTCAGGTACACGTTTTGCAGGCAGCAACGACCAGATACTCACGCAACAACAAGGCCACGAAGCGGGCTTCGTGATCGTCGCGCTTATCGTCGCCTTAGGCGCACCGTTTTTCGAGGAGCTGTTTTTTCGCGGCTACCTGCGCACCTGCCTCCAGTCCCGCTTCGGTCCTCACGGCGCGATTTGGCTCCAGGCCGGTTTTTTCGGCTTGGCTCACCTCGGCGAGGTGAGCGGGTGGGCCAACGTTTCGGTGGTCCTGGCGCTCTTTTTTGTCGGCGCGGTCCTCGGCTACACGGCATGGCTCACCCGCCGGCTCGGTGCAGGCATGGTCGCACACTGCCTGTTCAATCTCCTCGCCGTCGTGACCTTGCTCTAGCCAAGGCCCTCTGGAAAGGTGTGGGTCATGAGGGCGAGGCGCAAGCCGACCGGAGCGCCGCCTGAGGGCACGAGCGTTGTCCCGGGCACTGGGCCTGCGCCTGCGGCCGCCCCCGCGCCTGCGGCCGCCCACTCGCCTGCGGCCGGCCAGGATGCAGAGCTTCACCAGGATCTCGAGCACCACCACCGAAACGTCCAGGGCGGCGCAGCGCGCGCCGCTGTCTTCGGTGTTAGCGACGGCCTGGTGACAAACGTTTCGCTCATCCTTGGTGTCGTCGGCGCCCAACCCGGCCCGAGCTATGTCCGCCTGGCCGGGTTGGCCGGCCTCCTGGCCGGCGCGTTCAGCATGGCCGCAGGCGAGTACGTCTCGATGTCTGCCCAGCGAGACCTCCTCCACAGGGAGCTTGAGGTGGAAAGGCGGGCGCTCAAGGCCGAGCCGGAGGCTGAGCTGGAGGAGCTTGCCGAGGTCTACCAGCGCCGCGGGCTGTCACCGGACGCTGCCAGGTACCTGGCGGGGATGTTGATGCGCACGCCTGAGATGGCGCTCGAGGCGCACGCAAGAGAGGAGATCGGGGTGGACCCGTCCTCTATCCCATCGCCCTACCCTGCTGCGGCGTCTTCGTTTGCCAGCTTCTCCGTCGGCGCCCTGCTGCCCCTCCTCCCATGGTTCTTCGTCCGGGGTGTGCCTGCGGTCGCTAGCTCGGTATGCATCGTCGCAGTAGCTTCTGTCGTCATCGGCTTCCTGCTGTCGCAGGCCACAGGCCGCCCCGTGCTGAAGAGCGCCGTGCGCCAGCTCGCCGTGAGCATGCTGGCGGCGGGTGTCACCTACGTGGTCGGCAGGCTGATAGGCGTCAACGTCGCCCACCTCTCGCATTAGGGAGGCTTGGCGTCGTGGGACCGGGACGCGCATCGGGGGCCGGAGGACGGCCGTCGCGCGCTGCTCGGCCTGTCGTGGTCGAAGCGCTCCGGACGCCGTACGGCCTGCGTGGGGGATCGCTGGGTGGTTGGCACCCGGTCGACCTTTCGGCCGAGCTCCTCAATGTCCTGCTCGAACGTGCCGGCCTGCAAAGTTCGGCCGTGGACGGCGTCGTGCTCGGTTGCACCTCGCAGGTGGGAGCGCAGGCCTGCAACATCGCCCGGCGCTCCGTCCTTGCCGCCGGGTGGCCCGAGGAGGTGCCCGGCTCTGTCGTCGACAGCCACGCTGCATCGTCGGCCCAGGCCGTGTTTTGGGCTGCGCAAGCCGTTGAGACCGGAGCCCAAGAAGTCGTCGTGGCCGGGGGCGTCGAGGTCATGTCAGTGGTGCCACTGGGCGCGCCGCTCGCACAGCCTGCCATCGGCAAGCCTTACGGGGCCAGGCTCACGGCCAGGTACAAAGGTGCCGCCGGGCTGCTCCCTCCTGGTCTTGTGGCTGAAGAGGTGGCAAGGCGTTGGCGCCTCACGCGAGCCCAGCTCGACGAATGGGCCAACGAAAGCGCCGCAAGAGCGCTCCGCGCGGAGGCGCAACCTCCCGGTTTCATAACCCCTGTCCGCCAGGAGCGGCTCGTCCTGCCGTCCCCGGCCGAGCAGGTGCCGGTGAAGGCAAAGCGGCGCCCACGAGTGCCCGCACTGCTTTCTACCGACGAAGCTGTTGCGCTGGGCCGGAAACGGGACATCGCCAAGTTGCGGCCCGCCTACCTGCCGGGAGGGCTGGTGACCGCTGCCAACATGGCAGCAGAAGGCGACGGGGCCGCCGGAGTCGTCGTCACGAGCCTGGCGGCGGCGCGCCGGCTCGGGCTGCGGCCGAAGGCGGAGCTGCTCGCGTTTGCCTCGGGAGGGGCGTCACCTGAGGTCTGGCCGATTGCTGCGGTCCCGGCAACATTTTCGGCGCTACAAAAAGCGGGCCTCGCCGTAACTGACGTCGACCACTGGTTCGTTTACGAGAGCAGCGCCGCCGGCCTCCTCGCCTGGGCTTGCGAGACCGGCGTCAAGTTGTCCGACGTCAACGCCAACGGCGGGGCCCTCGCTACAGGGGCGCCCGTAGGGGCAATAGGGGCTGGCTTGTTCGCCGAGGCCGTCGCCCGTCTCGGGGAGGGCCGCAACGGTACCGCCGTCGTCTGCGCCGCCGGAGAGGGCGGGGTGGCGAGCGCATGCGTGCTCAGCTCCCTGGGCTGAACCCGACCGGGCTCGTATTTCCACAGTTGTGGACTAACCTGGGGAGTGTCACACGGATGTAACTTTGTTGTAACTCGCCTGTCGCCTGCGTGTCATCCGCTTGGCAGAGCAGCCGAAATGTGGGTCGGCTTTAGGTGCGGGCCGAAGGCGCGTCGTGCGCCGTCGGGCAGGTGGGTACGTGGAGGCACGCGCTCCATCGGGCCACCGGCGTAGCCTTCGTGCGCGCGTCCGCGCGGTGTGACATGAGGTCCGGCTTCGTCGCCCCAGACGGACCAGCCGGGCTGCGGGTAGCGGGCGAACATCTCCAGGTAGGGGCCGGGCGAGCACCGCTGGATGAGGTCGTACTGCTCATCTGGCTTTCGCGAGTGCTCCCGCTTTCGCGATTCGATCATGTTCACCTGTGAACGGCCTGCCGGCAGCGTCCGCATGCTGCCGCGGACACCGAACAGGAGGGGCTCGGTGACGTTGCGGAAGTAAAACCCGACGCCCCGGCCATCAGGGCCGCCGTCTTTGCGCCTCTTGGCCCAGATCAGGTTGGACACGTACCGAAAACCCCATGCCTCCATGACCCGGGTACCCTCAGGCAGCAGCGCGTTGGGCACCCAGAGGTACAAGTGCGCGTCCCGGGCGGCGACGGAAGCGACGTCCAATGAGCAAAGCGTCCCCAGGTCCATGGTCGAATAACGGTCCAACCGGCGGTGCTCGGGCGCGACCTTGCCAGTCCTGTTCCTAAAGCGCCAGGGCGGGTCGGCGAGTATTGTCCGCCAGCCGCCCTCGATGGTTGGGAAAGGGGGAGGCGGCCGCTGCTCGCGCAAGGGGGCAGGCTCGGCGGCAAGATCTTTTTGGCCCACGGGAAAAAGATCTTTCCATACCGGGCGTCGTCGTGCCATGGAGGGGCAGGCCGGCGTGCCGGTATCGTGACGGGATGGGCGCAACGGGCTGTAAATCGAGCTGCTGCGGCTCGCCGTGGTGCGCAAGCGCTCGCGAGGTATGGCGATGCTCGCTCTGTTAAACCCGACGAGCTTCGTCACCTCGTCGGGCTACGCAGCCATATTCCTGCTCTGCGTCCTCCAGTCCTGCTGCGTCCCCACTTCGTCCGAACTGACGCTCGGTATCGCAGGGGTCCTCGCTGCGGAGGGCAAGCTAAACCTGCTGGCTGTCATCCTTCTCGGAGCCCTTGGCGAGGTCATCGGTTCCTACATCGCCTGGGTCATCGGCCGTACGTTCGGACGCGCATTCGTCGACCGCTTCGGCAAGTACCTGCTGCTCAGCCATCAGGATCTCGATAGAGCCGAGGCTTGGTTCCGCGGCCACGGCAACTGGGGCGTCTTCGTAAGCCGCCTGGTACCGGTCGTACGCAGCTTTGTTGCCTTACCCGCCGGCGTGGCAGAAGTCCCCTTGCTCCGTTTCGGCCTCCTCACCGCTGCCGGGAGCATCGTCTGGGACACGGCAATGGCCTCGATCGGTTATGAGGTGGGGAGCCGCTGGAAGTCGGTGATGCACGGCGTGACCGACGCGGGTTACATCCTGGCCGTCCTTGTCGTGCTCGCTATAGCCGTGTTCCTGCTGCACAGGTACAGGTCCTACAAGGCGGCGACTACTGGAGGCGGGGCCCACTGGGAAGCGGGCCGGGCAGGCGGGGCGCACTCGAGGGGTGGCCGCAGGGGCCCTGCCGGGCCGGGCGGGGCGGGGGGCGTCGACGACGCCTCTATCCAGCCCGGCGAAGGCGAGCAGCTTGACCCGCCGGCGGGCCCGGGGGTTGGTGGCGTCAGTCCCCGTCGGCGGCCTTGAGCGCGGCGCCGGCATCTTTGTCCACGGTCCATCGGCCGGGCGAGAGATGGTGCTCGCGAGCCCATGACACCGTGAACGGGTCGCTCCCTGCGTCTTCGAGGAGGCGTGCGCCCAGGGAGTCGTGAACCAGGTAGAGGCCGGCGCGTGCTCGCCACGAGCTCGCATGGCGGGCCTGCGCGCCCTCCGACCAGTTGAGGAGCCGTTCGCGGCCGGCGGCCATGGTTGCAAGGGTCACGGCCACCCGGCTGAACGTCCCGAGGGACGACTCGAGCTTGCCGACATCGTGAAGGAGCGCGGCGGCGACGACCTCCCTCGGCACGTCTGCGGGGGCCTCGGCTCCCTCGGCTGTTCCCGGTCCCTGCTCGCACAACAGCTCGAGGGCCTCTTTTGCCACGCCTACGGCGTGGCGCCGGTCGGGCCCGGACATCCGGTGCCAGAGGGACCGCTCCCCCTCTAGCAGCGAGCGCAGTGCCCAATCCTCGTCCTCGGCGCACGGGCCTGCCGGCGAAAGAGCGCCGAAAAACCTCGAGCCCAGGTGGCGCCAAGAGCCGAAGCCTCCGTGCCGAGCCGTCTGCGCGCCGGCCACAAGTGGTGGCCGGTCTATCGGTACTGAGTCGAAATGGCGAAGCCGCAGATGATGAGCCCTAGCCCCCCGAGCAGGTACCAGTTGGAGGGAGCCGAAGGCAGGAGGCTGATGTAGTTGAGGACGATCATCAGCAAGCCCGCAGCGAAGAAGGCCAGCATGAACGCCGGGACCCACCACGAACTGTGGCGGTAGTCCATCGGGAGGGGGGCTGTATAACGGCCGCTCGAGGTGGCGCCACCGAGGGCTTGCCGGCGTGCGTCCGCGCTGGGGGTGACCCTGCCGGGTGCGTCCTTGGTACGTCGTGGCATGGGTAGAGATTACTGTCGGTTGCAATGACCGCCAAGGTGCTCGTCGTCGACAACTACGACTCGTTCGTCTACAACCTCGTCCAGTACCTGGGCCAGCTCGGTGTGGAGCCCGTTGTAGTCCGTAACGACGCCATCACCCTTTCGGAGATCGCCTCGGTTGCCCCCGCCGGCATCGTGATCTCACCGGGGCCGGGCCGCCCCGACAGCGCCGGGATAAGCGTCCCGTTGGTGCAGGCCTTCGCCGGCCGGTACCCGGTGCTCGGCGTCTGCCTCGGCCACCAGGCGATCGGGTACGCGTACGGGGCGCAGGTCGTGCGTGCGCCCGAGTTGCTGCACGGCAAAACCTCCGAGGTCCACCACGACGGCCGCTCGATATTTTCCGGGCTGCCGGCCCCGCTGACAGCGACCCGCTACCACTCTCTTGTCGTCGACCGGGGCACGCTCGGCCCCGACCTCGAGGTGAGCGCCTGGACGGCGGACGGGACCGTCATGGGGTTGCGCCACAAGCGCTTTGCCGTCGAGGGTGTCCAGTTTCATCCCGAAGCGGTGCTCACCGAGGCTGGTCACCAGTTGCTCGCCAACTGGCTCGGGCTTTGCGGTGTGGTGCCGGCCAGCCTCGAGCCTCCCGCGCCAGCAGCCTTCGTCTAGCCGACCCGCCCCGGCGGCCCGCGCACGGCTCCAAGGTTGCGCGCGGCTACCCCGGCACTGTTGGCGGGCTCGTACCACCTCCGCCGTTGGCCGCCGCAGAGGTCGTCGTACTCGAGGCGACTGTCGTCGAGGTGGCGGTGGCGGAGGTGGTCGTGCTGGCAATAGTCGTTGTTGTGGCCGGCGCCGTCGTCGTAGGCAGCGTGGTGCTGGTGGCTGGGGGCGGCGTGGTCGTGGTGGTAGTGGTGGTCGTTGCGACGGTCGTCGTGGTCGGCTTGGGCTTGGTGGTCGTCGGGCCGGTGTACACGCCGACGTAGATCGTCACGGCCGAGCCTTGCCGGATCGAAGATCCCGGGGTCGGATGGCTGTTTACCACGTAGCCGTTTTGTGCCGGGTTGCTGACAGGCTCAGGCTCGACCGCAAAGCCGAGGTTGGCGGCAGCGAGCTCTTGTTGTGCCTTGGACTCGCTCTGGCCGTCCAGGTTGGGTGGTACCACCGTCATCGCCTGCCCGCCCGACACGTAAAGGGTCACTTTGGTACCCCAGGGTTCGACGTTGCCTTGCGACGGGTCCGTATACGCGACGAAACCCGCCTTGATGGTCGACGAGGGTACGTTGACGATCGGGCCGGGTGTGAGGTGGTCGGCCGAAAGCTTTGCGCCCGCGACATCGGGGCTCATGCCCTGCAGATCCGGCACGACTACTGTCGCTCGGCCGGCGGAGCAGTACACGGTGACGGTATTGCCCTGGGAATCTTTCTGACCACCCACCGGGCTCGTCGAGATGACGTGGCCCGACGCCACAGTGCTGCTGTTTTTGGGGATGTTCTTGTAGACGAAACCCTTCGAATGAAGGTCTGTATCCGCAGTGCTGCAAGTCAAGCTCGTGAGCACCGGGACCGCAACTTGGGGCTGGCCGCTGCTCACGTCGAGCGTGATGGTGCTCGTGGGCGGGACGGCCTGGCCTGCTGCCGGGACCGAGCTGATCACGAGACCTCCCTGGACGAGGGAGCTGCTTTCGTAATGCACAGACGGTTTGCCGAAACCTTTGGCGGTGAGGGCCTGTTCGGCTTGTGACAGGGTCAGGTCCTTGACGACTGGCACCGTGATGTCCGTCGGTCCTCCCCACCAGCCGGCGTTGCGCCCGATAAAGAAAACGAGCACGCCGAGGACCGCGATCAGGACGAGGAAAAGCGAACCCCACCAGCCCGCTCGGGAGCGCCTTTGGGGCTCCGGCGCCGCGTAGCCGGTCTGGTAGGCCGCCTCGGGGCCGAGGACGCTCGTCTGGTGGCCGGTCGGCTGGCCGACGTACGTCGGGTCGTAGGCGGAGTAATAGGGGGGCGGGCTGCCGATAGCGCGCGTCGGTTGCGCGCCGGTGGCCTGCGAGGCCAGCACCGGCTGGCCTCTTTGGAACCGTATCAAGTCGTCGCGCAGGTCGTTAGCGCTCTGGTACCGCTCCTCGGGGTCCTTGGCCATTGCCGCCATAACGATCGCTTCGAAATCCGGCGGCACCGAGGGGTTGATGCTCGAGGGGAGCGGCGGGTACTCGCGGACGTGCTTGTAAGCGATCGCTACCGGGCTGTCCCCCGAAAAAGGCGGTCTTCCCGTGACCATTTCGTAAAGGACCACCCCGAGCGAGTAAACGTCGCTACGGGCGTCCACGGGTTGGCCCTGCGCCTGCTCCGGTGAGAAATAGGTTGCCGTGCCCATCACCGCGCCGGTCTGGGTGAGGCCTTCGCTGGCGTTGGTGACCGCACGCGCGATGCCGAAGTCCGCCACCTTGACTTGGCCGGTGCGGTCGATGAGGACGTTCCCTGGCTTCACGTCGCGGTGGATGACGCCGCGACGATGGGCAAAATCGAGAGCGCTTGCTATGTCGGCCCCGATCGCCGCAGCGCGACTTGCGGGAAGTGGGCCCTGGCGGATCAACGAAGACAGCGTTTGCCCGTCGATGTACTCCATGACGATGAAATAGGTGTGCTCGCCTTGGCCCCAGTCATAGATCGAGACGATGTTGGCGTGGGAAAGGTTCGCGGCTGCCTGTGCCTCTCTCCGGAACCGTTCCACGAACGAAGGGTCGGAGGAAAGCTCGGGGAAAAGGACCTTGATCGCGACCGGCCTGTCGAGCAGCAGGTCTTGTGCGAGGTAAACCTGTGCCATCCCCCCGCGGGCGATGTGGCGGACCAGTTCGTAGCGGTCGCTGAAGACTTCAGGAGATGACATGCCGGCCACAGCCTATGAGTGTCTTGGTGCCCGGGTGTTGGCGCGTGGCGCTGTTGCCTCCGCGAGGCTCGTTCACGTCTCCCCCTTTTCCAGGTACGCTTGGATAATTGCCTTCGCAATTGGGGCGGCAATTGTCCCGCCCTGGTACTCGTCAGCGGGTGGTTGGTCCTCGACCAGCACGGCAACTGCGATCTTGGGGTTGGGCACCGGCGCGAATGCCACGAACCAAGTTTCGATGTAAGGGCCGCCTGTTTGCGCCGTGCCTGTCTTCCCAGCGACCTGGATCCCGGGGATCCGGGCCTCGACCCCGGTGCCGTTGGGGCTGTTTACGACCGAAAGCATCAAGTTGGTGAGGTGCTTCGCCGTCGCGGGGGAAGTAGCCGTGAGCCAGACGCTCGGCTTGTACGACGTGACCGTTTGCCCCTGTGAGCCGGTCACGTCCGCCATGAGGTGGGGGGTCATGATCTTGCCCCCATTTGCGATCCCAGCGGCGTCCAGAGCAAGTGTGAGGGGCACAGCTTGGACACTTTCCTGCCCGATGGCAGATTTGGCCAAGGCGCCCGCGTTTTGAAAAAATGAGCTGGCGGGCGGGAAATAGGATTCGGCGACTCCCGGGAGGTCGAGCGGCGGTACCTTGTCCCACCCGAACGCCCTGGCTTCTTCTGCCAGTTTGTCCCCCCCGAGGTCGAGGCCGAGACGCGCGAAGCCGGTGTCGCACGAGACGGTGAAAAGCTCAGTCAGCTTGCCGCCGCAAGCTTCTCCGCCGAAGTTGTGCAGTACTTGCCCGGCCGTGTCCGGCAGGACGAGGCCTGTCAACACCGGGATGGCACGGTTGGCGAGGGCCGGGTCGTGGTCGAACACTGCGGCCGAGGTAATCATCTTGAAGGTCGAGCCGGGGAAAAACCGTTGCCGGTAAGCGGCCGCAACTAGAGGGCTGCCGCGGTCGGCATTGAGCGATTTCCAAGCCGCCTCTTCGACTGCAGGGTTGTGGCTGGCGAGAGGGTTGGGGTTGTAGCTGGGGTTGGAGTACATCGCAAGGACAGCACCGGTCGACGGAGCCAGCGCCACGACGGCACCGGCCCTCCCGGCGAGCTCGGTCGCCGCCAGTTGTTGCAGCCAGCTGAGCGCGGTGATGTGAAGGTCGTCCGGGGCGGGCTGGTTGGTGAAAAACTCCTTTATTTGCTGGAGGTCTTTCGGCAAGGTGACGGGAGTATTGGCTTCGCTGAGGACGGAGCTGTACTCGTCCTCGAGCCCGTCCGTGCCGTAGATAAAGGAAAAATAGCCCGTGATCGAGCCGAACAGCGCACCCTGCGGGTACTCGCGCTGGTACTTGTACTGGTCGTTGCTCGGGACCGACTCGGCGAGGGTAACCCCATCGGCCGAGATGATGGCCCCACGGGGAGCAGTGAACTGGGCGAGGACGTCGCGCGTGTTGAGCGGGTTGCTGTTGAGGGCGCCTGCGTGGAACACCTGCAGGTAGCTGAGTTGCACAAAAAGCGCCGCCAAAAGGAGACAGGTACCCGCACCCGCCCAGCGGACCCGTTGGTTGACCTTGTTCATCGTGCCGCCAACCCCGCTCCGGTCGGGCTCAACAGGCCATCGGTTGCCAGAGCCGTGGTCACGCCTGCCAAAGGCGCCAACCGCGCTGCGGCAAGGGCGGCCTCGTTGGCGTTGTCGTTGGAGATGCGCAGCAGTACGGCGAGGAGGATGTAGTTCGACACGAGCGAAGACCCGCCGTAGGACACGAACGGCAAGGTGATGCCCGTGATGGGGATCAACCTGGTAATGCCGCCCACCACGACGAACACTTGGACACCGAGCAGCAGCGACAACCCCGTACCGAGCAATTTGCTGAAAGAGCGCTGCGAACGCACTGCCGTGCGAAGCCCCGAGCCGACCATGAGCAGGTAGGCGATGAGGAGTGCCGCCAGCCCGACGAGCCCGACTTCCTCACCGATCGAAGCAAATATGAAGTCGGTGGACGCCTCGGGTATCACCTGGGGGTTACCCTGGCCCGGGCCCAGGCCCCACAGCCCCCCAGCGGCGAGAGCGAACCATCCCTCGATTATCTGGTAGCCGGACGTAGCGAAATGCGACCAGGGGTAAAGCCACGCCTGCACGCGGGTCTGGGCGTGATGGATCACGTCGAGCGCGAAAACTGTGCCGAGAGAGAAGAGGATTGCACCAAGCCCGAGGTAAGCCCACCTACCCGTCGCAACCCATAGGAGCGAGACGAACAGGGTGAAAAAGAGGAACGACGAGCCGAGGTCGTTCTCGGCCAGGAGGATCAGCAGGGAAACCCCCCATGCCGCGATCAGGGGCGCCACGTACCGGGGTTCGAGGACCAGCCACCGGCCGATCCGGCGCGTGCCCGTGGCGAGCAGGTCAGCGCGCTCGGCGAGGACGGATGCAAAAAAAATCCCCAGCGCAACCTTGGCAAACTCTTCGGGCTGAAAACTGAGGGGCCCGATGTGCACCCAGAGGCGCGCACCGTTGATGTCCTCGCCTATGTGCGGCAAGAGGGGCAGGACGAGCAGGGCGATGCCGCCTGCTGCGATCGTGTACCTGTACCGCTCGAGGTTCGGGGCTTGGGGGAACAGGACAAGCGTCAGGACAAAAGCGATTACGCCGATCGCCGTCCACGTTGCTTGCGCCGAGGCCTCGGACGGGTCGATACCGGTGATGAAGACATAACCCATGCCGTTGAGGAGCGCCGCGAGGGGCAGGAGCACCGGGTCAGATTCCGGCGCCAGGCGGCGCAAAGCGAGGTGCGCCACGAGCATGAGGGCGAAGACAAGAGCACCGAACGCGGCGATGTGGGCCGGGAGCGCCCCCGCCTTGCCCAAGGTCGCGAGGGTGTACAAACTTCCCGTAAGGACGAGGACGAGCAGGATCATCCCCAGCTCGCTGCGCCGGCGCGCCGGGCGCTGCCAGATGACGGCGTTCATGCCCTCATTGGGGGCGCTTGACCTTGGGTGCCGTCTGCTTGGCAGATGTGGGCACCTTGGGCGCAGTCGTCGGGCTTTGCTGCGCCTTTGCCGGGGACTTCGCCGACGTGGTGGCCACACTCGCCGTGGGACCGGTGGCGGCACGGTGGCGGGGAGCGCCTTTTGCGCTCGGCGGGACCAGAGCCTGGGCCTCTTTTTCCTCGCTCACGAGGCGGTTTATGTAGAGCTGCGCTTGAGCCAGCGAGGACTCGACCTGGCCTGCCCGCAGGACAGGCAACCAGGAGGTCTCGACTGACGACGACGTATAAATGGTCCGCTCGGCAACGGTGGGCTCAAACCAGAGCACCCCGCCGGGCCGCCCCTGGAAGACCGTTATCCGGCCACTCGAGATCGTGACGAAATAGGCGGCGCGGGAGTACCACGCCAGGCAAGCGACGGCCCCTCCGACCACCACGAAGAGAGCGAGCACGAAGGCGGCAACCCGCCACGTCACCCGGCTGGGGGCCGGCCGCCCCGGCCCAGCCCTGCGGTGCTGGAGGCCCTCGCGGCGCCCGGGTGCCCGGTCGCGTGGCGCTCCCTCACCGAGGACGGTACTGCCATCGACAGCTGCCGCCGGGCTTTCGTCCGAGCCGTCGAAGGGCTCTCGAGCACCGGCGCCGTCCCCCGGTGCCGTGCCCAGTGCGGCCGGCTCGACCGGGGCGGCCGCGGTGGTGTCCCCGGGTGCAGGCATCCCTGCTTGGGCCGGACTTGCCGGCCCGCGCACTTCTACACGGCTCTCGGGGCTGTTGTCGTTGGGGAGGACGTCCACGACGACGACAGTGACGTTGTCGCTCCCCCCGCCCGAGTTGGCCAGGTAGACGAGTTCCTTGGCCGCCTCCTCCGGGTCGCCGAAACGGCGCAGGACTGCGGCGATCTGGCTATCCGAAGCCTCGCGAGGAAGGCCGTCGCTGCACAGGACGAAGCGGTCACCGTGGCGGGGGGCCATCTCGATCAGGTCGACCGCCACGGACGGCTCGACGCCGAGCGCTCGCGTCAGGACGTGGCGCTGGGGGTGGACTGTGGCTTGTGCCGGGGTGATCTGGCCCTCGTCAACGAGCTCCTGGACGAGGCTGTGGTCGATCGTCAGTTGGCGGAGGGTGTCGTCCCGGAACAGGTACACGCGCGAGTCGCCGATGTGGGCGATCGTCAACCCGTTGGTCCCGTCGGCTTGCTCGACCACCGCCAGAGCCACCAGCGTGGTCCCCATCCCGAGCATGCCCCTGTTGGTCCTTGCTTGTTCCCAAACCGCTCGGTTAGCCGCCTTGGCGGCCCCTTCCAGGGACTCGGGGGTCCGCTGGCCGCTTGCGTCGAAGGCGGCCTCGAGTGCCCGGATAGCCGTGGCCGAGGCCACTTCGCCTGCCGCGTGGCCGCCCATCCCGTCCGCCACGGCGTAAAGCCCCGGGGCTACCAGGAGCTGGTCCTGGTTGTTCGCCCTGACGAGGCCGACATCTGTCGCAGATCCGACGAGGAGCCGGCTCACCGCTGTAGCTCCAGCACAGTGCGCCCGACCTGGACCCTGTCACCTCTGTGCAGTGGCGTGGCGACCGATGCCGGGCGGCCGTTGACGAGGGTCCCGTTGGTAGAGCCAAGGTCTTCGACCCACAGCTCGTCCCCGCGCCGGAAGACCCGCGCGTGGACCTGGGAGACAAAGCTGTCCGCCGTCAGGGAGACGGCGCACCCTGGAGCACGGCCGATCGTCAGCTCGTCGGCGAGAGCGTAGGAGGCGCCTCCCCCAGGTACGACGACAACGAGCCTCATGTCACCCGCTTTGCCGCGGCGCCGGCCCCGCTGCACTTGCGGTGGCACTGTTTGCGCCGGTTCGCTCGAGGCCGCGACGAGGCGCGGCTCCTTCAGCTCGACCCAAACCGCTCTGACGACCCGCAAGAAAAACAGGTATAGCAACGCCAGGAAGACGTACTCGAGGAACCTCTGCGCCGGCTCGGGCACCTAGGTCTCCCCGGACCGCCCCGGGCTCGAGCCTGTCTCAGCCGCCTCGAAGCGCACGCTGGTCGACCCGACCGTGATCTCGTCGCCGTCCTCGAGCTGCTGGGCGCCGCTGATCTTCGACCCGTTGACCTTCGTCCCGTTGGTGCTCCCGAGATCGGCGACGATCCAGGAGTTGTCCGGGCCGCGGCGCACTTCGGCATGCTTGCGGCTCACCCCCGAGTCGGCGATGGCGAGCTCGCACTCTGGCAGCCTCCCCAGCGTGACGCTCGTCTGCTCGAGCAGGACACGGCGGCCATCGGGGAGCGTCAAAGTGGCCGTCCCCTGCTCGGGCGCCATGTCGCCTGCTACCAGCAAAGTGCCGGGCCGGAGCGCGTCGTCGGTCTCGATCGTCACCCGGACCGGCCCGAGGAACGTGTACCCCTCGGTTTTGGCATGCTCGCGCGCCACCTCGATCAGCTCCTTGACCAGCTCTTCTTCTATCGGCTTGAACTTTTCCCTGTCCGTAGCCGACAGGAGCACCTGGAACGAGTTGGGGACGAGCACCCCTTTTGGCGCTACCGCCCGCCGAAGGTCCATCTCGCGGGTGAGCCGCCGGCCGATCTCAACGGGCTGGAGGCCGCTCCGGAACACTCTTGCGAACGCACCCTCCACGAATCGCTCGAGGCGGCGCTCGAACTTCTGCAAGCCCATTGTCGGCGCATAGTACCTTCGCAGCCCGCCCTGCTGATGCACGCTAGGCTCCTGGCGCCGATGGGGAGATCTTGCCGTCGGCTTCCGGCCTGGTCGCCGCGCACCACCGCCGCCCTCCTCGTAGCACCGCTGGCCGCGGCACTGTCGACTTCACCGGGACGCCTTGTACCCCTTCCGAGCAGGCATGACGCGCCGGCTTTGGGCTGGGCTGCGGCTGCCTCGACCCTGTACGCGCCCGCCCCGGCGATGGCAGCCGGGCAGGGGTTCTCGCTGCTGACGGAGCCGGCAGCAGGCCTCTCCGCCATTTACGACCTCATCACCTCGGCGAAGAGGTCGGTCGACATGACGATGTACGAGTTGTCCGACCCGGTCGCCGAACGGGATCTGGTCGCGGACGCACGGCGAGGCGTCAAAGTCCGCGTCGTCCTCGACCAAAACCTCGAAAGGTCCTACAACACGCCTGCTTACGATTACCTCGCAGGCCACGGCGTGGCGGTCCATTGGGCGCCGAAGGCGTACGACGCAACTCACCAGAAGACGATCACGGTCGACGGTGAGGTGGCGGCCGTGATGACCCTGAACCTCACGCCGGAGTACTACTCGACGAGCCGCGATTTCGCGGTGCTGGACAGGGGCCCTGCCGATGTCGCGGCCATCGGAGCTGTTTTCGACCGCGATTTCGCGGGTGAGGCGCCGTCCCCCGAGCCCCCCGGGGCCGACCTCGTATGGAGCCCGGGGGCGGACGCTGCCCTCGTCGGGCTTATCGGGTCAGCGAGGCACACGCTCTATGTCGAGAACGAGGAAATGAGCGAGTACACGATCGTCGATGCGCTCGAGGCTGCAGCTCGCCGCGGGGTCGACGTGGAGGTCGTCATGACGTACCAGTACTCATGGGCGCACGATTTCGACGAGCTTGCACGATCCGGAGTGCACGTTGGGACCTACGCCGAGGACGCTCCCCTCTACATCCATGCCAAGGTGATCGACGTCGACCCCGGGTACCCCGACGAGCGGGTTTTCATCGGCTCGCAAAACTTCTCGTGGGCAAGCCTCCAGTACAACCGGGAGCTCGGCCTCGTAGTCGGCCGGGACCAGGCAGCCATCGTCGGCTCCGTGGCGGCGACGGTGCGTTCGGACTACGCCGGGGCGTCTCCTTGGGAGGCTTGACCGTCCTCATGTAGCCTGAGGCAGTCACTCGGGCGAGTGGCGGAATTTGGCAGACGCGCAGGATTCAGGTTCCTGTGTCCGCAAGGACGTGGGGGTTCAAGTCCCCCCTCGCCCACCCCGCTTGAGCAGGTCTTTTGGTCCTCGCGGGCCCGGTCGGCGTTTCCTCTCAGCAACGATTTGCTAACCGCTTGTTAACCGGGGTGGACACGCGCTAACAGAGGGGGTTGTCCGTCCGAGGTTGGGCGGGGTGAGGTCAGGCGACCTTGATGAGGATGGCAGCGGAGGACGGCTCAGGGACCGGCTCGCCGTCAACGCGCATTCCCTCGATGTGGAAGGCGATGGCTTCCCGTATCAGTCGCTCCACGTCCTCGCGGCTCTCGCCGGCGGCGACGCACCCAGGCAGGTCAGGGACATAAGCCCCCCAGGCGCTGCCCTCGTGCTCCAGGACGACTAGGTACTCCCTCATCGCTGTCCTTTCAGACCTGCCTGTCGCCAGATGTTGGCCAGCGTACCGCTCGGCACCTCGCTGCCCAGGTGGCCAGCCACGGTGATGACTGCCACCTCGCCGGCCCGCCGGAACTGCCGGTGAGAGCCACGCTGGCGCACCATTTGCCACCCGTTGTCCCCGAGGATGCGGATCACTTCGCGTACCGTCAATGACGGCCCTCACCGGTACTGCCCGGACGAGGCTGCTTGTCGAACACGGGCGCTGCGACCTTGTTTGCGGCATCCCGGTCGAGGTCGGGGAGCACGTGCTGGTAGATGTCGGCCGTCACCGCCGTCGTGCTGTGGCCCAGGCGGTCCGCCACGACCCTGGTGGGCACTCCCGCGGCGAGGGCCAGTGTCGCGTGCAGGTCGCTACCCCGGCGCGCCTACTCGCCGCGGTAAACCAACGAGAGACCTGTTTGGGGCGTAGGGGCGCCTTGGGTGGGTCGGCACCACCAGCCGCGTTGCGGGCCAGGAGTTGCCAGCGGACAGCATCGCGCAGTGCCCGGTGGAGCGTCGCATGAACCCGTCGGATCGAGGCCGGGCTCAGCGCTTGGCGGCCGCCCCAGCCGCCGCGCAGCGAACCATAAAAGGCGTTTATGGCCGCAGGGGTCACTTGCTGAAGCCGCAAATGGCCGAAAGCAGGACTGAGGTAGCAACGAACGTGCATCTCATAAGAAGAAAACGTCGTGGGCCTGAGCGTGCCTTTGGCCGCCGGCAACCAGGTGTTGCGAAGGAAGTCGGCGACGGTCAGCTTGCTCGGCTCGACGTACACCCCTTCCTGTAAGGCGTGCATGGCGGAATTGAGAGCCAACCGGGCGTCCTTTTTTGTCCTAAACCCGCCCTTGGCTTTCTGCCGCCGCCGCCCTGAAGCATCGCGGCCGGTGTCGACGACGTAAGTCCACGTCTCATCCCGGCAGTACAAGTGTCCCGGCACCAATCCTCCTCCGTGATGCGCGACCAAGCCGCAGTCAACCGGTGAGCCGTAAGGAGGCTTCCGTAGGTTCCCGGCGAGAGCCTCGAAACCCACTTCCCCTCGATAGACGGTCAAGAAGCTAGTAACCAGCACCGATCGGAACGCGTGCTTCCTCGTGGCGTCGAGCAAGCACCCACTCGGCCAATCGCCTATAGCCCGGACCAACCGTCATCAGTAGCTGGAGGCGGTTCGCATTTCTCGTAAGTGGCTGTATCAACCGGGCAACTGAGCCGCCAAACTGTGTCGTGCGGCACGATCCGGAACTGGGATGGACGATCCGGGAGCAGTACCTTTAGAGAGAGAGAGAGAGAGTGGCCTTCACGCGCATCACCGTAGACCCCGCTGTCATGCGTGGGATGTCTTGCCTGCGAGGACTTCGCGTCCCCTTGGTGACCCTCGTGTCTATGGTCACCGACGGCATGAGCGCCGAGGAGCTCCTCACCGACCTCCCCTACGTGGTCCACGAGGACATCGCCGAGGCCCTTCGGTTCGCGGTTGACGCTGTCCGCGAGCGGGACCTCCAGCCGTTACCCGGGCTGACGTGGACCCCCTGCCCAGCCCGAACTTGACAACTACCGGGTCGGGCCGGGTGGCGAGTAGCAGTTCCAGTCCGGGAACCCCGGAAGCGCCGTTCCCAAGCACAGAGCCCATAACTGGGTTTGCCGAGCGACTGCTGGCGGTCATCGACGAAGGGCGACGTACCGCGACCTACAAGTTGGCCGTATTGACGGCTTTGATGGACTGCTGTGGGGAGGCTGTCTCAAACCTAGGGCAAGCACCTACGGAGTTGCCCACCAGAGCGATTGCACGAAGGGTTGCCTCCGTCTACTGGCCGCAGCTCCGTCTCTTCCCTGCGCCAGGCCGAACCGTAGAACTTCGCCAGATAACCACCAAGTCCGCCGTCGTGATCGAGGTGCTCAGGACGGCGTTCCAAGCGCTGCCGAACTTAGCAAGCTGGGAGGCTGCCGAGTCGGAGCTCCCCCATGACCATGTCGGTCAGGTGCTAGACGTGGTAGAGCTGACGGTCGCCCGCTATCCCCTTGTCCGTCTCCAGACCGTCGATGGCGTTCCCCAGCCGTTCCTCTATGAGCTCGATTGGGGAGAAAACGTGACATTGGCGCAGCTACGGGCGGGCTCGGGCGCGGTGGTCCGCCTTCGGACAGGTGCCGGAGACCAACTCATACGCCTGGCTCCCTTGGTGCGGCCGCTGATCCAACTTCACTGGCTGCGCATGGTTGCGTCCTTGAACAACCTGGGCCTCATGGAGGACGACCTGCACCGGCACCTGTTTGGCGCCGAGCGCGTTTCCTTCCCGCCTCGGCTGCGAGCCGACTTGGCTCGCCTTCAGGACGGGGCTTGCTTCTACTGTGGCGAGCCCATTTCGACCTCGGCCGTCGATCACTTTCTCCCGTGGTCAAGATGGCCCAATGACGCCGTGGAAAACCTCGTTATTGCCCACCCTTCGTGCAACATTCACAAGTCCGATCACGTCCCCGGGCCGTCCTCGCTTGCCCGATGGGCTGACCGGATGAGGAACCAGGGCGCAAGCCTGGCAAGCCTCGCGGCTCAGGCACATTGGCGCTCAGATCCGGAGCGGACTACCTCTTTGGCCCGTAGCCTCTACGCCCACATTCCTGAGGGCGCGCCCCTCTGGGACGGCCGTAACGTCGTCACAGGAGCCCGTCGTTCGGAGCTTCTCGGCCTGCTTGCGACGCTCTGACGCACGCTTGTCCCGCCGCCACGGGGTGTCATGGTTCGTTCCGCGCAATCGATGCCGCGTCCACGGAGGCCAACCTTCGCCGTCTCCAGTGGCGTCTCACCCAGACGAGCAGATCTACGACCTGGTCGTTATTGTCGCGGTCGACGCTTGCTCCAGCTAGTGACGCGCCCGGCCCAGCGGTCTGGACGGGAGCGCCGGAGTGCAGGACGATGTGGCCCGGCGGCACTATGTCGTTCGCCGCCATGCCGATCCCCGAGAACCATGAACCGGCGATCCCATGAGTGCTCTCAACGCCCGGGACCAATCGGCTCGTTTCCGCCATAGGGAAAGCTTGGAACGCCGCCCGGTCGCAGGAAATATGGACCATTTTCTCCTCGGCGTGAGCGAAGCGGAGGGGCACCAGGTGCCCCAAGGCGATACGGCCTATGGGCTCTACGACGACATGGCTGAGCACATAGCTGGGAGCCGCAGCGGAATAGCCAATGACAAGGCTCCTCAACGTCCCGACCACTCCGTCTGTACATTTGACTTTCGCGCCGAGGACGAAGCGTTCCGTGCTCTCACGGTACCAGGGGGCAGACTGGGGTGGACAAGTGCTACGGAGTGGCTCCTTCCACCTCGATCAGGCACAAACCCCCCGAAAATCTATGGCTGCTGGCGGGTCTTCGCAGGGTACCCCTTGATCGAGACGTCCCAGGGTGCCGCACCAAGCACGAAGATCGCGCCGCTAGCGTAGACCTGGAAGCACGGCGAAGAGACCTTACCGATTACGACCCTGGAATAGGTCCCCGGGTTGAGAGCAGGCGGGAAAACGTCTCGGGCGACTGGTTGCGCGACGGTGCCCTTAGGGTTCCACAGGGTCACCTCTTCTTGGGAGCTGCCGCAAGCCAGTTCAAACTCGCTAGCGGGCACCTCCCAGGCGTTGCTGGCCGGCCCGGGCCAGTAGTGGTACTTCGCCTCGATGCCAGCGCCGTGAGGAGGGATCTCGTCGTCCCAGATCTCCTTCCCGCGCTGGGTGGTGAAGAGGCCCGATATAGTTCGAACGCCACTTCATTTGAACACGAAAAGTCCCCCACCCGCCCCCTTTGGCGGGTTGTAGCTCGCTCGTTTCCGCTTTTTCGGAGAGAAGGCGTTCACCGCCTGGTGCTACCCGCTCGGGGCCGCCTGTAGGGGGGCGGTCCTCGCCCGCAGGTCATAGGCCCTAAAGAGCGCCTAGCGCTGACCGATGGATTAGGAAACCGGCGCGCGCCGGTTGGACAGGAAATTGGCGTGGCAGCAAAAGGCCGAGGGGTCGCGCTACAGGCGGTGGCTGGAGGGCCGCCGGACGAACGTCTGGA
>DATJSU010000048.1:0-38556 GCA_035503915.1 Acidimicrobiales bacterium
CATTACGAGTGCGTCGCTCTGCCGTCTGAGCTACCCGGGCGGGACCATCTGAGCTGCTACTTTATCGCGTGAGCCTTGAGGGCAGGGAGCCCGTGACCACTCGCTGGAAGCGCGAGCCCGCCGCCCAAGTTCGCTCGGGGCTGGGATAATCCTGGTTCCACGGGTAGCGAAAACGTCGGCGGGCTAGCCGCCATACCTGACGCAGCACTGGTGGTTCGGCCCCTTCACGGTGGTGGTCGTGCGTTGGCGACTTGGAGCCATCGGGGGACAGGGCCCGCTAAGGCTGCCGGCCCCGCCGTTCGCGCCAGGCCAGGTTGGTCACGACCCGAAAGGACTCGATCGCGATCCTCGTGGACAACTTGGAGCGCCCCTCTGAACGGTTGACGAAGTGGACGGGCACTTCGGTGAACACCGCTCCCATCCGCTCGAGCACGTGCGCCAGCTCGATGAGGAAGCCGTAGCCCTCCGAACGCAGGGCAGAAAAGTCCACCCTTTCGAGCGCGTCGGCGCGGTAAGCCCGAAATGCTGAAGTGAGGTCAGTAATCCCGCTCTGCAGGCAGCGGCGGGCATACCAGTTGCCCCATTGCGAAAGCACTCGCCTGCCGACAGGCCAGTTGACCGTGCTCCCACCGGGGATATAGCGCGAGCCGACCGCCACGTCGGCCCCCCCATTGAGGGCAGCCAGCAGACGGGGGAGAGCCGTTGCGTCGTGGGAGAGGTCGGCGTCCATACCAACCAGCACCTTGTAACCGCGCTCCAACCCCCACGCGAAGCCACTGCTGTAAGCATTCGCTAGCCCCGCTTTGGCAGCTCGGCGCAGGACCTCCACCTGGCCAAGCTCACGTCCCGCCTGCTCTGCCAAGTCGGCCGTGCCGTCGCCTCCATCATCGTCCACGACCAGTACGGTCGAGGTTTGCACGCTCCGGCGCACTCGCTCGAGCGCCTGCCCAACATTCGCCGCCTCCCGGAAAGTGGGCATGATGACGAGCGGGCCGCTCAGGCCGTAAGTCCTCGGAGCGTCGGCTGGCGCACCGAGCAGCTGGCCAGAGAAAGGTAGCGTCCCCATTTCGTGCAAGCTAGCAGTCGGCCTCGGCGGAGCAGCCCAGATCCGACGGATCCAATAGTGGGGCCTCCCAACATGACGATCGCCCAACGCCAGGCGCTGACCCGGGTCGCCGCCTGCGCGGTACCGGTGCTCGTATGGGTCGGGTTGGGCCTCTTCGAGTTGCTGAGGGCGGGAGCTCTGCACTTGGGCCTCGAGTACGACGACGGGGTATGGTTCGGCTCCGCTCTGCGCCTCACCCAAGGCGCCATCCCTTACAGGGATTTCGTCTTGGACCAACCTCCTGGGGTGCCTCTGCTGCTATCGCCGGTGGCGCTGTTGGCCCACGCCACGGGCACTGCCGGGGCGCTCGAGGTGGCGCGCTTGCTGACGGTGGGTGTCCAAGCGGCCAACATCGCCCTCGTCGGGCGGCTCCTGCGAGACCGCTCGCCGGCATGCATCGCGGTCGCCTGCACGGTCGTGGCTGTGTACCCGGCCGCAGTGGTCACCGCGCGGACGACGATGCTCGAACCGTACGCCGACCTTTGCTGCCTGCTCGCCCTCGTCATGGCCTTCGAGGGAGGCCAGCTGTCCCAGAGCCGGCGCCGTTTGCTCCTTGCAGGGGCGGCGTTCGGCGTCGCCGGGGCGTGCAAGGCGTTCGCTCTCCTACCTTTTGTCGTGCTGGTCGGCCAGCTCGTTTTGTCTCGCAAAGAACCGTTGCGGCGGACCGGGCTTGTCCTGGGCTCCGCGGCGGGGGCGTTTGTAGTCATATGCAGCCCGTTCCTCCTTATTGCACCGGGGTCGTTCGTTCAGCAGGTGGTCGTTACGCAGCTGCAGCGACGTGGTGCCGCCATGTCAAGTTCCTGGGCACGGCTGGCCCAGTTCGTGGGCGCACCGCCCGCCCCCACGAGCCCGGTAGGCAGTTCTGCCGTCTCGCCGTTTGAGCATGGGGTGATCGCGGCTGTGGCCCTCCTGGCCGGCGGAGCCGTGCTCACGGCATGGAGGGCAGGAGGGGGCCCGGGGCTTGCCCGGAGCTCGCTCGCGCGCTATAGCGGCCCGGCTGTGGTGGTCACTGCGATCGGGTTGGCGTGGCCGGCGGCTTTCTACTACCACTACGCAGCGTTCCTGGCGCCCTTCCTCGCCATCACCTTCGGGATAGCCGCAGAGCGGGTAGTGGCGCGAGCCGCAGGACGGTCATGCTCGCTCGGCCCGAGAGCCCTGACTGCGCTAGGTGCTGGCGCACTGCTTGTCGTGGGGACGGCTCACGCCACGCGCGTGGTGCAGGTCAACGACCAACCTTTCTACCCGGGCACTTCGCTGGTGGCCAAGGTCGTACCCCCTGCGGCGTGCGCGATCACTGACGAGCCATCGGCGCTGCTCTTGGCAAATCGCTTCCTGACAAGGGCCGGCTGCGACGACCTGGTCGACGCCGACGGGTCCACGCTCGCCTGGTCCGGCGGCCGAGCGAGCGCGTCAGCTGCAGCAATGCCCGTAGTCGTCCAGCGGTGGGAACAGGTCTTTGCGCGCACGAACTACCTCGTGCTCAGCGGGGGGCTGCGGCCAGGGCGGATCCCATGGGGCCCGCAGTTGCGGCGCTACCTTCGCTCCCATTTCCGGGAAGTCGCGCATCAGGGAGGCTTGGAAATCTTCGCCCGCTACTGACCGAGCCTCCCCAGAGAGTTCCTTTGACCAGGCGTTAATCAACCTCACCGTCCGTACCAGGTCGGGGCTCGAGGACCTCTCCCGGGGAAGTCGACAAGCCCGATACCTGGCCCGTGCCTGCGCCACCCCGGAGCAAGACCGGGTCCATGCGCAACCTCTCTCCCCCCGGAGTCGCCGGGCCTTGGTCGCCGTCGTAAAAATGCAAGATCCTCAGCCGGTACCAGATCGCCATTGTGTCGAGGAGCGAACGGTAGACCGCGCGCCAGGAAACCGTGCTCGTGAACTGGTGGCGGAGACGGATCGGCGCTTCGAGGAAGCGCTTGTAGCCGAGCCGGCGAGCGATCACGAACAACTCGAGGTCAAAAGCAAAGCGTTTTTCGACCATCCGGGGTAACACAGCCGCGAGCACGTCGCGCCGTACGAGCTTGATCCCTGTCTGGGTATCGCGGATGTTGAGCCTGAAGCCGAGCCTAACGACTTGCTGGTAGCCCCATGAATAGATGCGGCGGATGAAGGGGTACTCGACCTCGGAGAGGGGATGGCGCTTGCTACCGAGGATGATGTCCGGGCTGTAAAGGCGGACCATCGTTTGGAAAGAGTCGAGCAGGATCGGGTCGAGGTCCCCGTCTGCGTCTATGAAACCCAAGTAGCGCCCGCACCCCTGAGCCAGGCCAATCCGTAAAGCGGCGCCCTTTCCTTGGTTTTGCGTAAAAACCAGGTTGGTCAGCCGGGGGTGCCTCGCGAGGGCAGCGCTCAGCTCGCGCTCCGAACCGTCTGTGGAACCGTCAGAAACCGCGATCACTTCATATGAGGCACCCGAATTGTCGAGCACGGACAGGAGACGTTGGATCGTTGGCACCAAGAGCCGGCCGGGGTTGTAGTAGGGGACCACCACCGTCAAGTCGAGATCGGCGTCCAAGAGAGCGAGGTTGGCCCGCTCGACCAGGTTGGCGCGTGAGCCCTCACGGTGCCCGAGCGCCGCCACGACCATGCCCGCGCAGACAACTCCTGCCCCGACGACCATCACGGCCGCTATCTGCGTCATCGACCGGTGCCAGATCTCGGTGCCGATGACTACGACCGCGACGCCGGGCCAGCACAGGAGCGAGGTCCAGCGTGCAGCGCGGTTCACGTGGTAGTGGAGAACGACCGTGACCAGGCCGAGAAGAGCTGCGGCGAAGCTCAAAAGGCCAACGACCTGGTCAGCGGCTAGGTAGGGAGCGCCGAAAAGCGCCTTCACGGTCGAGGAAGCGAGCAGGCCCACCACGACCGCGGCCGCAAAGCTCGTAACGGCAACGACGGCGGCCCCGAGAGCGAACATGAGCCGCTGGTTGGGCCGGCTATCAGGGCCGACCATTCGCGGCACGTCCGCCCCGATGAGCCGCGGGAACGCGACCGCGGCGATTGCACCCGGCGCTATCAGCGCGATCTGGGCCGTCGTGGCGGCCGCCGCATAAAAGCCCGACACAGCCAGCGGGTGCAGCCAATGTCGCGCCAGCACGACATCGACCGCCGTCATGGCCCAATAGCCACTGAACGCGATCGCGGGCAACCGGGCATCTCTCCAGCGGGGCCTGAGGTGCGAGGTGGGGCTGCCCCCAGCCGCCGGCGCCTCAGTACTGCCTGTGGCCCGCCCCTGCTGGTCGGCGTCCTTGAGAAGTTCGCGCAGGCCAAGCAAGACGATGGCGGCAGTGACAACTTCGCCCCACACCATTGCCGCAAACGCTCCTCCGATGCCCCCTCCCCGCCGCACGAGGACCACCCCGACCACGACGCGAACCACGGTGCCCGTGACCAGGCCGCAAGCCAGGCTCGAGAGACGGCCCTGGCCGGCGAGGACACCTTTCGGTACGACGCTGATGCCTACCGGGAGCGCATACGCGCCGAGGAGGAGAGCGGCCTCGAGCGAGGGGAGATGGAGGAAGCGTTCCACCAGGGGGGAGAGGGCTAGGAGGAGAGCACAGACGCCCGCACCCCAGACCGTTGCGCCCAACAAGAGCGGGCCGGTGACGACCAGGGCCTGATGTCCCTGCCCCTTTCGGTCGCTGACTTGGCGCCCGACGGCGACTTGAAGTGCGTTCGCCGGCACTTCGAAGACGAGAGCAGTGCCGGCGAGCGCGGCCAGGCCGCCGAACACAGCCGGCTGAGCGGAGCGCGCCACGAGGACGAGGAAGAGAAAATTGCCGAGGTTGACCGCCAGGGTCACGGCGGCAGCGACCAAGCGGCGCCGCTCCTGACGCCGCGCAGACGCCCGCAGCTCGTCTACCATGCGCTTGCCACTCGCTCTCCCAATAGGCAAGTTCGCACTTGGGTCAGGTCATTGTCCGGCGGGTGGGCGGGTAAGCCCCGGTACCGAGAGTACATTGCAGCAGGACAAGGCAAATAACAACGTTCGCGAGACGGCGGCCCCGCCACCGGTAAGGCTCGGCGCGCAATGGGCGGTCCCCGTGGACATGGAACGCCTGGTGGCTTCCGTACGCTTCGATGTCGCATCTCAGGTGGCAGAAGCCACCGCGGCTGTGGAGTTCGTGCCCGATGGCCGTGACGGCTTGCCCGTCTTCGACCTTCGCCAACAAGTCGCTCGGGCCCGCTTGGACGGCGCAAGGCTGAGCCCTGACTCCGTGGCAGAGCGTGACATCGGCGCGGGCCCAGGTGCGACGGTCCGCGTGCTCGATGTCCCTTGTGCCGCTGCCAGCAAGCACCTGCTGGAAGTGGAGTACCAGCTGGGCACGCCTAAGGCAGGCGGCGCCCTGCCGGTCGGGTGGCAGGCGGGCGGAGTCGTTTGGGACTTTTGGATGTCCGATCTCGAGCCAGGCCGCTACCTGGAAATGTGGTTCCCGGCCAACCTCTGCCATGACCGGCTCGCCCTGGAGGTCAATGTCGAGGTCTCAGGGACCTCCCGGGCGCACGCGCTCCTCGCGAACGGGAGGGTCGTCCACCGCCGGCCGGGATCGTCGTGGACGGTGCGCTACCCGCACACCTTCACATCCCTTTCTCCCTTGCTCGTGCTCGCTCCCGCGGATGCCATAGAGGTCAAGACGTCCGAGGTCCAGCTCGGCGGACGGGCCCTTCGGCTCACCGCCGCCTCACTGCCCGGCGTAGGCTGTGACTTGGGCGATGCCCTCCAAGACAGCGCGGCTTGGCTCGGCTACTTCACAGCCCGGTACGGCGCCTGGGCTCACGGCGACGAGCTGCTCACTGTGATTTGGGACTTGCCGCGGGGAATGGAGTACGACGGCGCCACTACGGCTTCGTTCCCTGCCCTCGAGCACGAGATCTTCCACAGCTGGTTTGGCCGAGGCGTCAAACCGGCCCTGCCACGAGACGGTTGGATCGACGAAGCCATGGCAAGTTGGGCCACTGCGTCTCGCCACGCGGCCGTTGGGCGTTTTGCCGAAGACGAGCTCGGCCTCGACGAACCGCCTGCGCTGCTTTGCCCTCCCCACCCCTGGAGCCGGCATACTCCTCGCGCGGCCTACACAGCGGGCGCCCGTTTGCTCGCCGGCGTCGCCCGGATGGCAGGTGGTCCCGGCCGCCTCCGTGCCGCCCTCGCTGGTTGGCATGCCAGGTACGCAGGGCGGGGCGCGACGACAGAGGAGCTCAAGCTGCACCTCGGGCAGTGGTGCGGGCGAGATTTGTCACCCTGGTGGGACCGCTACGTGCACGGGCAAGGTTGAGAAATGGCAGCCGCGCTTTCCTGGCCGGGCGAGGCTGGCTATACTGGCCGAGCCGTGTAACAGACGTCCACGGTAGCCTGCGCGCCCGAAAGGGCAGGCAGGGACGCCGTGGCACATTTGGAACCAGCTCCGCTTCGGGCCCTCCCGAGCGGAGCGTCCCGCGTTCAAGAGGATGAGATGCCTGCCAAGGCCCCAAAGCGAGCGATCGTCGGAGAAAAAGTCGGTATGACCCAGATCTGGGACGAGAGCCAGCGCTCAGTCGCGGTCACGGTCGTCCGCGTAACGCCGGTTCGCGTCGTCCAGGTCAAAAAGCCCGAGCCGGACGGCTATTCGGCGCTTCAAGTCACTTATGGGTCGAAGCGGCCGGGCATGCTCAACAAGCCCTTGAGCGGCCATTACAGCAAGGCCAAAGTCGACCCGGGGCGTGCGCTCGTGGAGCTTCGTGTCGACGGCGCTGGCGAGTACTCAGTTGGCCAAGAGATCGGCGTTGACATCTATTCGGCGGGCGACAAGGTGGACGTGACCGCTTCGAGCAAAGGGCGGGGGTTTGCAGGTGGCATAGAGCGGCACAATTTCAGCGGGCAAGGTGCCAGCCACGGCAACCACAAGCACCACCGCGCGCCGGGTTCGATAGGGGCCTGCGCGACGCCGGCAAGGGTGTTCAAAGGCAGCCGCATGGCGGGCAGGCTCGGCAACGAAAAGGTGACGACCCTCAACCTCGAGGTCGTCTCAGCCGATGCCGAGCGCAACCTCCTACTCCTAAAGGGTGCGGTCCCGGGGCCTCGGGGTGGCCTCGTGCTCATCCGGGACGCTGTCAAGGGGGCCAAATGAGCTTGCAGCTCGATGTGCGCGGGATGGACGGGACCATCAAGGGCACCGTCACCCTGGACGACGAGTTTTTTGCCGCCCAGCCCAATGTCCCTGTGCTGCACCAGGTTGTCACGGCCCAGCTGGCTGCAGCGCGAGCGGGTACCCAGAGCACCAAAACAAGGGCTGAGGTTTCGGGCGGTGGCGCGAAGCCCTTCAAGCAAAAAGGCACAGGACGCGCTCGTCAAGGGAGCACTCGGGCGCCCCACTACTCAGGCGGTGGCATCGCCCTCGGGCCCAAACCTCGCAACTACCGCCAACGCACTCCAAAGAAGATGGTGCAATTGGCATTGCGGGGTGCACTTTCTGACCGAGCAGGCTCCGGGCGCGTCATGGTTGTGGAGAGCTGGGATTTCGAGATCCCCAATACAAAAGCCGCACGAACGGCCCTCGAGGCGTTGGGCGTCGACGGCCGGGCGCTGATCGTGCTTTCGCGCGAGGACCAACTTGCTTACAAGTCCCTTCGCAACCTGCCAGACGTCGACCTCGTGCTTGCGAGCGAGCTTGCGGCGTACGACGTTTTGTGCTCTGACTGGTTGGTTTTCAGCCGGCGGACGTTGCCCGGGCAAAGCGCCTGGGCCGAAGCGCCGCCGCCCGCGCCCACCCCGCAGGCTAAACCAGCACGCGCAAGCGGCCAGCCCAGGGCCCGCGCAGTTCAAGCGGGCGCACAAACAGAAGCAGTTCAACCGGGCGCACAAACAGAGGCAGGAGCGGGGACGGCTGCCGCTTTGCGGGCAAGCTCTGAGGGCGACCCAGGCGCTGACGAAGGCGAGGAGGAAGCCTGATGGAAGACCCCCGCGATGCGGTCATCCGCCCGATCGTGTCTGAGAAGTCTTATGCGCTGAGCGAAAAAGGCGTCTACATGTTCATCGTCCCGAAGGGCGCGAACAAAATCGAGATCCGCCGCTCGGTCGAGCAGGTCTTCAATGTCAAGGTGACGGGCGTCAACACCCTCAACCGTCCCGGCAAGCGCAAGCGCAACAGGCGCAAGTCCACTTATGGCCAGCGCCCGGGCTCCAAGAGGGCCTTCGTGACCCTTGCCGAGGGCCAGTCGATCCCGCTGTTCGAAACGAGCTGAGAGTAGGCAATGCTCCGTTCCCGTAAGCCAACCAGCGCCGGCCGGCGTTTCCAGACGGTCTCGGCGTTCACCGAGATCACGACCGACAGGCCCGAGCGCTCGCTCACAGTGCCAAGACCGAGTACTGGTGGTCGCAATTCCTATGGCCGCATCACAGCGCGCCACCGGGGCGCTGGGCATAAGCGCCAGTACAGGCTCGTGGACTTCAAGCGGTCAAAAGATGGCGTGCCCGCCACGGTGGCGACTATCGAGTACGACCCCAATCGCAACGCGCGCATCGCCCTCCTCCATTACCACGATGGCGAAAAGCGCTATATCCTCGCACCGGCGCGCGTTGCAGTGGGCGATGTGCTCCGCAGCGGCCAAGGCGCCGAGATCCGCCCCGGGAACGCCCTTCCCATGCGTTTCATCCCGGTCGGCTCTGTGGTGCACAATGTCGAACTGAAGCCCGGTGGGGGCGGCAAGCTTGCTCGCAGTGCAGGCTCGAGCGTGCAACTGGTCGCCAAAGAAGGCGACTTTGCGACTCTCCGCCTCCCCTCGACAGAGATGCGCCGGGTTCCCATCGACTGCCGCGCGACCATCGGGGAAGTTGCCAACGCCGAAGCCGAGCTCGTAAAGATCGGCAAGGCGGGCCGCAACCGCTGGAAGGGCGTCCGCCCGCAAACTCGCGGAGTGGCGATGAACCCCGTCGACCACCCCCTTGGTGGAGGCGAAGGCAAATCTTCGGGCGGCCGGCACCCGGTGTCGCCGTGGGGCAAGCCCGAAGGGCGGACCCGCCACTCCCATCGTCCATCTGACCAACTGATCATCCGGCGGCGCAGAGGCCGCGGCGCCAGGAGGTAGTAGATGCCCCGCAGCCTCAAAAAAGGGCCGTTCGTGGATGGCCACCTACTCCGCAAAGTCGACGACCTGAACGGCCGCAACGAGAAGAGAGTCATCAAAACCTGGTCGCGTCGCTCAACGATCATCCCCGACATGGTCGGCCACACGATTGCCGTCCATGACGGGCGCAAGCACGTCCCGGTCTACGTGACTGAGTCCATGGTCGGCCACAAGCTGGGCGAGTTTGCCCCGACTCGGACTTTCCGCTATCACGCGGGCCAAGAACGCCAAGGGAAACGCTGATGCCCGGTCCCAAGACCAACGAACGCGAAGGCACGCGCGCCGTGCTGCGCTGGGCGGGAGCCAGCGCTTTCAAGATCCGGGAGGTCATCGACCTCATCCGGGGCAAGCCCGTGCACGAGGCCTCTGACCTCTTGCGTTTCGCCGAGCGCGACTGCGCTGCACTGATCGAGAAATTACTTCGCTCGGCTGTCGCCAACGCGCAGAACAACGACGGGCTCGACCCCGAGGAACTGTACGTTTCGGCCTGTTATGCCGACGAAGGCCCGACTGCCAAACGCTGGAGGCCGAGGGCCCGCGGGCGGGCAACGAGGATCCGTAAGCGCAGTTGCCACATCACCCTGATAGTGAGCCGCATGCCCGAGGAGCAGCTCGCCAAGTTGCAAGCGCGCCGGCGTGCCGAGAACCTCGCTATGCGCGCCCGCCGGGTCGAGGCGACTCGACGTGCTCGGGCCGAGGTTACCGAAGGGGCTAGCCGGCGGGAGCGGCGGCACCCGGAGGCGTTTGCGCCCGAGGGCGAAGGCGAGGCAGCAGGTGCGGAGGAGGCGGCTGCCGAAGAGGCCATTGCCGGCGAGCCTGCGACCGAGCAGCCATCCGAGCCGGTGGGCGCCGGGCAACCGCCAGGCACAACTGATGGGCCGCCTGCGGAGCCTGAAGAAGCGGGACCGGCGAGCGAACAGGAAGGCGAGATGGAAAGCTGATGGGCCAGAAGGTCAACCCGTACGGGTTCCGCTTGGGCAATACGACTGATTGGAAGTCGCGGTGGTTCACCGACCGTGAGTACCAGGAGTACCTGATCGAAGATATCCATATCCGCGACTACTTGAACAAGGAGCTTGAGCGCGCCGCAGTGAGCCGGGTCGAGATCGAAAGGACGCGCGACCGCCTGCGCATCGACGTGCATACCGCACGCCCGGGCATCGTCATTGGCCGGCGCGGTGCAGAGGCTGACCGTTTGCGTGCCCGCCTCGCCGAGATCACAAAGAACCCCAAGGTCCAGCTCAATATCCAGGAGATCAAGCAGCCCGAGCTCGACGCTGCGCTCATGGCTCAGGGTATTGCAGACCAGCTTGCCGGGCGCGTGAGCTTCAGGCGGGCAATGAAAAGGACCGTGCAGACAGTACAAAAGGCCGGGGCTCTCGGGGTGAGGGTGCAGTGCTCCGGCCGGCTCGGCGGGGCTGAAATGTCCCGACGCGAGTCCTACCGCGAGGGGCGGGTGCCGCTTCACACCCTTCGCGCCGACATCGATTACGGCTTCCGCGAGGCCAAGACGACCTATGGGCGCATAGGTGTAAAGGTCTGGATTTACAAAGGCGACGTCCTGCCCTACAAGACCTCCGCCGAGGACAAGATCAGCAGAGAAGCTGCCATGGCAGTCGGGGAGGCCTCCGGCCTCGGCAGCCCGCGCCGAGTGGTGAGCGCCGGCGGGGGCCGCCGCCGGCCCGAGATGGGCGAGCCGGGCGCCGCGATCGCTCCCGCGGAGCCTGTGGTTGCTGCCGACCGCGAGATCGTCCCGGTCGACCCCGAGCTGGAACGCTTGCTCCAAGAAGAAGAAGAGATCGAACGGCGCACCCGCGGCGACCACCACGAGACGCCCCATTTTCCTAGGGACTGAGCGAAATGTTGATGCCGCGCAAAGTAAAGCACCGCAAGCAGCAACGGGGCCGGATGGAGGGCCTTGCCAAGGGTGGTACAGAAGTTTCCCACGGCGACTACGGGATCCAGGCCCTTGAACCGGGTTGGGTGAGCGCGCGCCAGATCGAAGCAGCCCGTATCGCGATGACCCGCCATGTCCGCCGCGGCGGCAAGGTTTGGATCAACGTGTTCCCCGATAAGCCTGTCACCGCGAAGCCGGCGGAAACACGCATGGGCTCGGGCAAGGGCAACCCCGAGTTCTGGGTGGCGGTCGTGCGGCCGGGGCGGGTCATGTTCGAGATCGCGGGGGTACCCGAAGCGTTGGCTCGTTCCGCAATGGAACGGGCGATACAAAAACTCCCGATAAAGGCTCGCTTTGTCACGCGGGCGCACCAAGAAGAGGTCGAGGTGTAATGACCAAACCGGCCGAACTACGCAAGCTCAACGACGACGAGCTCTCTCAGCACTTGGCGGAGTGCCGCGAAGAGGTGTTCCACTTGCGTTTTCAGCTTGCCATGGGCAAGCAGGACAACTCGTCCCGGCTGAGCCATGTGCGCCGCGAGCTCGCTCGGCTGCTGACTCTCGAGCGCGAGCGAGAATTAGCTGGCCCGGCAACCGGGGCAAGCTCTCTGGGAGCGCCGGCCGGTCCGGTTGGGCTGGTGCGTGGAAGGAAGGGACGCTGATGACCGAAGCAGGCTCTCAGGCGGCGGCACCGGCTCGGGCCAACCGCCGCAAGGTCCGAGAAGGCATTGTGGCCTCGAACGCGATGGACCGCACGGCTGTCGTGGTCGTGGTGGAGAGGGTCCGCCACCCTCGTTACGCGAAAACTGTGCAGCGCACGAAGCGCCTGTACGCCCACGACGAGGCCAACGACGTAAGGGTCGGTGACCGAGTGCGTTTAGTGGAGACGAAGCCGGTCTCCAAGTTGAAGCGCTGGCGCGTCGAGCAGGTCCTCGAGCGGGCGAGGTAGGAGGACCAGGTGATCCAGCAGGAGACAAGGCTCCGCATAGCCGATAATTCCGGCGCCCGTGAAGTCCTTTGCATCAAGGTCCTTGGCGGTTCGCGGAGGCGCTACGCGTCCATCGGGGACATTTTCGTTGCGACGGTAAAGGACGCGATCCCAGGAGCCAACGTAAAGAAGGGCGATGTCGTCAAGTGCGTCGTCGTGCGTACGAGGAAGGAAAAGCGCCGTCCGGACGGCAGCTACATACGTTTTGACGAGAACGCGGCGGTGCTCATCAATGACCAGATGCAGCCGCGTGGTACGCGCATTTTCGGCCCCGTAGGCCGGGAATTGCGCGACAAGCGCTTCATGCGCATCATCTCGCTAGCGCCGGAGGTGCTTTGAACATGAAGGTTCATAGAGGCGATCACGTGATAGTCCTTTCTGGGACCAACAAGGGCAAGCGGGGCGAAGTAGTGCGTGCACTGCCGGAGAAGAACAAGGTTGTCGTCGAAGGCGTCAACCGGATGAAGCGTCACCAACGCACCACCCAGGTGCGCAAGCGGGCAGGGATCATCGAGAAAGACCTCCCGGTGCCGGTGTCCATAGTGGCGTTGATCTGCCCTAAGGAGCACACGCCGACTCGCGCCACCTTTCGCACCTCCGACGACGGCAGCCAACGACGGGTTTGCGGGCGCTGCGGGGAAGGCCTCTGATGCCGGGCGGTAAAGGTTCGCCCGGTAAAGGCGGCAAAGCCCCTGCCAGCAAGTCCAAGGCTGGCAAGGGCGGAGCGAAAGCGGCGGCGACGCCGCGCCGTGCTGCTGGGCCTAGCCCCGCGCCGCAAGGCAGGGGTGGAGGCGGGCGCTCGGCCCTCGCCATCAAGGCGGCCCGCGGGCGACCCGCTGGCCCTTCCCAGCCACCGCGCCTTCGGGTGCGCTACGCGACCGAGCTGCGAGGTTCGCTCCAGAGCCAATTGGGCCTCTCCAACCCAATGTTGGTGCCACGCATGGAAAAGATCGTGCTCAACATGGGCGTTGGCCGCGCCGTCGCGCAGCCTTCCCTGCTGGAAGGCGCTGTACGCGACCTCAGCCTGATCAGCGGGCAAAAGCCGATCGTGACCAAAGCCAAGAAGTCGATCGCGGCCTTCAAGCTCCGGCAGGGCAACTCGATCGGTGCAAAGGTCACCCTTCGCGGGGACAGGATGTGGGAGTTTTTCGACCGCCTGATATCCCTCGCCATCCCCCGTACCCGTGACTTCAGGGGGCTCTCGCCAAAGGGCTTCGACGGGCGTGGCAATTACACCTTTGGCGTCAACGAGCAGCTGATCTTCCCTGAGATCGACTACGACAAGGTGGACGCGCCGCGTGGCATGGACGTGAGCATCGTCACTACAGGGCGCACCGACGACGAAGGGCGCGCGCTCCTGGAAGCTTTTGGCTTCCCGTTCCGCAGAGAAGGAGCAGCCTGAGGTGCCCAACTCGCTCAAACAGCAAGCAATCGAGCCAGTAGCAGGAGCAAATAACTAGATGGCCAAGAAGGCTCTCATAATCAAGGCTCAGCGAAAGCCCAAGTACAAGGTAAGGGCGTACACCCGCTGCCGGCGTTGCGGCCGGCCGCACTCAGTGCTGCGCAAATTTGGCTTGTGCCGCATTTGCCTGCGGGAGCTCGTGCACGCCGGCGAGATACCGGGCGTCACGAAGTCGAGCTGGTAGGAGGCGTGGCCGATGACAATGACTGACCCAATCGCCGACATGTTGACCCGGCTCCGCAACGCGAACGTGGCTCACCACGAGACGGTCCGGATGCCCTCCTCCAAGTTGAAGGAATCTCTCGCCGCAATCCTCTTGCGGGAGGGTTACATAGCCGGTTACCGAGCAATTGCCGACGAAAAACGGCCGGGACGCTTGCTCGAGGTGACGATGAAGTACACCTCCGACCGGACGCGGACTATTTCCGGCGTCAGGCGCGTTTCCAAGCCTGGCCTACGTGTCTACACTGGGGCGGACAAGTTGCCGCGAGTCCTCGGCGGTCTCGGAGTAGCTGTGTTGTCTACGAGCCGCGGCCTGATGACCGACCGCGACGCGCGCAAGCTGCGCGTCGGCGGCGAAGTCCTTTGTTATGTCTGGTGAGCCTCATGTGTGCTGAACAGGTTGAAACGTCTTTGAGGAGCGTCCCATGTCCCGTATAGGCCGAGCCCCCGTGGCCGTGCCGTCCGGGGTGAGCGTCGCGCTCGACGGGCAGTCGGTCACCGTGACCGGGCCGCGCGGGTCGCTCAGCCACACCGTCGCCGGCGAGATCACCGTGCGCCAGGAGGGCCAGCTGCTCCTGGTCGAGAGGCCCGATGACGAGCGCCGCAACAGGAGCCTCCACGGGCTGACCCGGACGCTTGTCAACAACATGGTCCTCGGTGTCACCTCCGGCTTTTCAAAGGACCTCGAGATCGTGGGCGTTGGTTACCGGGCTACGCCGAAGGGCCCTTCGACCATCGAGCTGGCCCTCGGCTTCAGCCACTCTGTAACTGTCGAGGCACCTGCCGGGGTGAGCTTCGAAGTGCCTGCCCCTACGCGTATCACGGTCCGCGGGAGCGATAAGCAGGTAGTCGGAGAGGTCGCAGCGAAGATCCGCAAGCTCCGCCCACCAGAGCCGTACAAGGGCAAGGGCGTGCGGTACGCGGGCGAAGTGGTGAGGCGTAAGGCCGGGAAGGCCGCCAAGTGAGGTCGTCATGAGCAGCGTCGCAGATAAGCAAAGGGCCAGGGCTCGGCGCCACTACCGGGTCCGCAAGAAGGTGAGCGGCACGCCCGAGCGGCCCCGGTTGGCAGTCTTCCGTTCCAACCGGCACGTCGTCGCCCAAGTGATCGACGACATTTCGGGCCGGACGTTGGCAGCGGCGTCCTCTCTGGAGGCTTCGGTGCGATCGGGCGGGGGGACGGGCAACAAGGCTGCGGCGGCCTCGGTGGGAAAGCTCGTGGCCGGGCGGGCCAAGGCCGCGGGTGTTACCAAAGTGGCCTTCGACCGGGGCGGGTTTTTGTACCACGGGCGCGTAGCGGCGCTCGCTGACGCTGCTCGCGAAGCAGGACTGGAGTTTTAGCAGATGGCAGACCAGCAGCAGTACCAAGACCGGACCATCAAGGTCAACCGCGTGGCCAAGGTTGTCAAGGGCGGCCGCCGGTTCAGCTTTGCCGCATTGATGGTTATCGGTGACGGCGCCGGGACGGTGGGGCTTGGTTACGGCAAGGCCAAAGAAGCGGGCCTGGCCGTCCAAAAGGGCATCGAGGAGGCGAAAAAGGCGCTGTGCAAGGTCCCCCTCGCCGGCTCGACTATCACTCACCCCGTGATAGGTCAAGCGGGGGCTGGGCGTGTCCTGCTCAAGCCGGCCGCCCCTGGCACGGGCGTGATCGCCGGCGGGGCGGCGCGCCCGATCCTCGAGCTCGCCGGAGTGCACGACGTAGTGGCGAAGTCCCTCGGGTCTTCCAACAGCATCAACGTCGCCCAAGCAACCATGGCGGGCCTGCGCGCTCTCATGCGCCCGGACGAAGTCGCCCGCCGCCGGGGGCTGTCCGATGAGGAAGTCACGCCCAAGGGCGTACTCCATGCTTACCGCGACGCCCAGCATGCTCTTCGCGCTCCCGCAGAGGTGCCCTGATGGCCGAAGCTCAGCTCCGCGTGAAGCAGGTCCGCTCGGCGATCGGCTCTAAGCCCAAGCACCGCGGGACGCTCCGAGCACTTGGCCTGGGCCGCATCGGCCGGGTTTCGGTGCTGCCCGACCGGCCTGAGATCCGGGGGATGGTCGGCGCCGTCAAGCACCTCGTCGAGGTCAGTAGGGATGAAGCCGCCGCCGCGCCGGTCCCGGCAGCTCGAGCGAAGGCAGCTACCAGATCGTCCTCAGTGCCACGAAAGGCAACGAAATGAACGTACACGACCTCCATCCAGCCCCGGGTTCTCGCCGGGCGCGCAGGCGGGTCGGGCGAGGCATCGCCGGCAAGGGAGGAAAGACGGCTGGGCGGGGGACCAAGGGTGCAGGAGCCCGGGACAACCCCAAGCCGGGCTTCGAGGGCGGTCAGTTACCCCTCACGCAGCGCATACCCAAGTTGAAGGGGTTCAAGAACCCGTTCCGGGTGGAGTACACGGTTGTCAACCTCGACGCCCTGCAGAACATGGAGGCAACTGATATCAACCCCGAGGTCCTCAGGCAAGCGGGCCTCGTCCACAAGAGGGGGTTGGTCAAGGTCCTCGGTGACGGGGAGCTGGACCGGCGTACCAATGTCTCAGCTCATGCCTTTTCGGCCACCGCACGCTCGGCGATCGAGGCTGCGGGCGGTCGCGTACAAGTGCTGCCGCCGCCCTTTGGCCATGGGCGGCCGCCGGCGAAGGGCAACGCGCTGACTGGTCGCTGAGGCTCTGCTAGGAAATAGCCTTGCTAGGAGTTGTGGTGACCGTAGCGGAAAGAGGATCCTGACATGCCGATGCCCTCAAGCCTTCGCAATTTGAAGGCCGCGTTCCTGATAGGGGACTTACGCAACAAGATCATCTTTACCCTCTTCATCATCGCCGTCTACCGTCTTGGCGACAACATCATCTGCCCCGGGATCGATTTCAACGCCGTCCAGTCGCTGGCAGCTGCGGCGAACAAGGGTGGCGTGATCGCTTACCTCAACCTCTTCTCGGGCGGCGCCCTTACCAAGATGGCGGTCTTCGGCCTCGGGATCATGCCTTACATCACGAGCTCGATCATCATCCAGCTCCTGATGGTGGTCATCCCGAAGTTCGAGCAGTGGCGGGAGGAAGGCCCGAGCGGCCAGCGGAAGTTGACCCAGGTCACCCGCTACATGACGATCGCGCTCGCGATCATGCAGTCGACCGGCCTGGCGTACGCCTTCCACAACGGCGGTGGCGGCCTGATCGGCGGCGCCCCGCTCAACGTCGACCTGATCCCCGACTTCACCGTGCCCCGTGTCCTGCTCATCGTCATCACGATGACTGCCGGGACGGTAGTTGTCATGTGGCTCGCCGAGCTCATCACTCAGCGCGGAGTTGGCCAAGGCATGTCGGTGTTGATTTTCACCAACGTCATCTCAGGTTTGCCGACCCAGGGTGACGACCTGCTCAAGTCGGCCGGCGCCGCAAAGTTCGGGTTCCTCGTTGCGCTGGCGCTTTTCTTCCTGGTAGCCATCGTCTTCGTCGAGCAGTGCCAGCGCCGGATCCCCGTCACCTTTGCAAAGCGTGTCGTAGGCCGGCGCATGTACGGGGGCCAGAGCACTTACATCCCGATGAAGCTCAATACCGGCGGCGTTGTGCCCATTATCTTCGCCGCCTCGGTGCTGTACTTCCCCATCCTCATCTCCAACGTGTTCCCTTCCAACACGGCTTGGGGCAAGGACGTGCAATCGTGGATAAGCAACCACCTCGCGCAGCCCAGTAACATGATCTATGTCCTGCTCTACGGCGGGCTTGTCCTTTTGTTCGCTTTCTTCTACGCCGGGATCACCTTCGACCCGCACCAGCAGTCAGACGTGATCCGCAAGCAAGGGGGCTACATCCCAGGCATCAGGCCGGGCTACCCGACGGAGCGCCACCTGCAAAACATCCTCAACCGGGTCACTTTCCCGGGCGCGCTCTTCTTGATGCTCGTCGCTCTCTTGCCCTCGATAGTGCTCGCTATCTGGAACATCCAGAACTACCCCTTCGCCGGTACGACGCTCCTGATCGCAGTCGGTGTGGCGCTGGAGACCATGAAGCAGGTTGACAGCCAGCTGATGTTGCGCAACTACGAAGGCTTCCTCCGATGACCGCGGGGGGTGCCTCTCCTCGGGCAGGGGCGCCCCGCATCGTCGTGCTCGGCCGCCAGGGATCGGGCAAAGGCACCCAAGCCGCGCGATTGGCGAGCACGTTCGGTGTCCCGCACGTTTCCACGGGGGATGCCTTCCGCGCTGCGGCCAAGGACGGTTCGAAGCTCGGCCGAGCCGTACAGGGCTACATGGACCGAGGCGAGCTCGTGCCGGACGATGTCGTCGTAGCCGTCGTCAAAGAGCACCTATTTGGCCCCGGAGCACCCGACGGGTTCATCCTCGACGGCTTTCCTCGCACCGTCGCGCAAGCGGAGGCCTTGGCCAAGATGGCAGAACCGCACGGCGTAGACGTCGTGATCGACCTCGAAGTGGGCAATGAGGAGGTGGTTCGCCGGATATCGGGGAGACGCGTTTGCCCCAATTGCGGTGCCAATTACAACCTTGTCGACAGCCCGCCCAAGGTCGCCGGGGCCTGTGACCTCTGCGGGCAAGGCCCGCTCGTCCAGCGCGACGACGATACCGAGGAGGCCGTACGGCGGCGGCTCGAGATCTACGAGCAAATGACCGCCCCTCTCATCGATTGGTACCGGGCGCGAGGCATCCTGGTCAGGGTCGACGCCACCGGCACGCCCGACGAGGTGACCGACAGGGTCGTCGCCGGAGTGCACAGCGCCCTCGCCAAGCGGCTGCAGCGGTAGCCCGGGGGGAGCCCGGACCGCGATAACTTCGCTACCCTGGGCTCATGCGCCGACGCCCAGATGAGATCGCCAAGATGCGCAAGGCGGCCCGGGTCGTGGCCGAGATGCTCGAGGTGACCTCAAAGGCGGCTCGACCTGGAGTGACGACTGCGCAGCTAGACCAGCTTGCGAGGGAGGTGCTCGAGCGCAGGGGAGCACGCTCCAATTTCCTCGGGTACCACGGCTTCCCAGCGGTGATCTGCACTTCTCCGAACAGCGTGATAGTCCATGGCATCCCCGGGCAGTACGTGCTCAAGGAGGGCGACATCATCTCCCTCGACTGCGGGGCCATCGTCGAGGGCTACCACGGTGACGCGGCGGTGACGGTCCCGGTGGGCGAGGTACCTCCGCTTACCGAAAAGCTCCTGCGAGTCACGGAGGAGAGCCTCTCCGCCGGCATTGGCCAGTTGGTGGAGGGCAACCGTCTCCACGATGTCGGCTACGCGGTCCAAACTGTCGCAGAAGGTGCCGGTTTTTCGGTGGTGCGGGGCTACGTCGGGCACGGGATAGGGACTCAGATGCACGAAGAGCCTTCGGTGCCCAACTACTGGCCCGGTACTCCCGGCCCCAAATTGCGGGCTGGCATGGTCTTTGCCGTCGAGCCGATGGTCAACGTGGGTGGCGCCGAAACAATCCTCTTGGACGACGGTTGGACGGTCATCACCGCTGACGGGAGCCTGTCGGCGCACTTCGAGCACACGATCGCTGTCACCGACAACGGGCCGGAGGTCCTCACGGTAGCGGGCTGAGCCTCACGCCCAGGGGCGGGCACCGGGTGTGGTGACGACACGGGCGGCCGCCGCCAGGCCGGCGATGAGCGCCTCGCGAGGCGGGGCCCCGGCGAGGCGGCGAGCGAGGAACGTGCCGGTAAATGCATCTCCGGCGCCCGTGGTGTCGGCGACTTGCACCGCGCTCGCGGGGCAGTGGAGGAGGCCAACTTCGCTATTAGAGAGCAGGGCGCCGTCTCTGCCCAGCGTGATGACGACCTCCTTGAAATGGTCGCTCAAGCGGCGGGCGACGTCTTGGGGCTGCACGAGCCCGCTGAGCACTCGGCCCTCGTCGAGGTTGGCGCAGCACCACTCGAGCCCGCCGGTCCACTCGAGGAAGCGGTCAGCGCCAACGCTTAGGAGAGGACCGGCCGAGCAAGGGTCGACCGAGCGGGTCATGCCTGCGCTCGCCGCGCGAGCCAAAGCTGTCCGGGCAGCCGGTCTTGTCGCCCCGTCGAGCAATTCGTACCCCGAGAGGTGAAGGTGCCGGCCGGGCCCGAAAAGTTCAGTTGGGAAGTCGTTTTCTTGCAAACAGAGGTTGGCGCCGCGGTCTGTGTACATGGAACGCTCGCCCGTTGAGGCGACGAGGGAGACGACGACGCCTGTTTGTGCCCCCAGGACGGCCCGAAGCCGGGCGCCTACTCCCGACGCCTGGAGAGCGCGCGCCGCTGCCGCGCCTATCTCGTCGTCGCCGACCACCCCCACGAGCCAAACGCGTGCACCGGCTGCGGCGAGCGCGACCGCTTGGTTGGCTGCGGAGCCACCCGGCGCCAAGACAATTTGACATGAGGTGTCGCTCCCGGGGTTGAAAGTCCCAAGCTGGCGCACGACTACGTCGACCATGACGTCCCCGGCAACGACCACGTGGGGCGTCACGGCCAGGAGTGTAGTGTCCAGGAGATGGCCACCGGGCCCGAGCCAGTGGGCGTTGCACGGGCGGCGCCGGCGCGCCGGGGTGCGACAGGCCCACCCATTGACTGGGGAGCGCTCCGGGGAGCTGCCGACGCGGCCGCCTCCCGGGCGTACGCACCCTATTCCGGGCTCAAGGTCGGGGCCGCAGGGCTCTGCACCGACGGGCGGGTGTTCTCCGGCTGCAATGTGGAGAACGCCTCTTACGGGCTGACACTTTGCGCCGAGTGCGGCCTCATTTCGGAGCTCGTCCGCAACGGGCCAGCGCACCTGGTCGCGATCAGCGTGACAGCCGGTGACGGCAAAGCGCTCGCGCCCTGCGGCAGGTGCCGTCAGCTCCTCATGGAGCACGGTGGGCCGGGGCTGTTGGTGGACGCCGGCGCAGACGGCGAGCCGCATCGCTTGGAGCAACTGCTGCCCGGCGCTTTCCACAGTGGTGACCTGGCCCGTGCCGCCGTCAGGGAGCCCGGGAGGCGCCAAAGGGGCACAGGCAAAGGGGAGGGGGCGCCGTGAGCGCGACCCCACGGGGGGCTCGCTCTTTCGACGCAGTGGACCTCATCCGCAAAAAACGCGAGGGTAGCGAGCTCACAAAAGAGGAGCTCCAGTGGCTGATCGGCGCTTACACAACCGGTGCTGTCCCTGACGAACAGGTGGCTGCGTGGCTGATGGCCGCCTTCCTGCGAGGCCTCAGCGGCCGCGAAGTCAAGTCGCTCACGAGCGCGATCGTGGCGTCCGGGGAGGTCATGGACCTCTCCCGGCTCTCGCGCCCGACGGTCGACAAGCATTCGACCGGCGGAGTTGGCGACAAGGTCTCCTTGGCACTTGTCCCGCTCGTCGCCTCGTTCGGCGCTGCCGTTCCACAGCTGTCAGGCCGGGGCCTCGGCCACACGGGGGGGACGCTCGACAAGATGGAGGCCATCCCCGGCTGGCGTTCGGAGCTCTCGGCGGGCGAGGTGCTCGCCCAATTAGACAGCGTCGGGTGTGTTGTCTGTGCCGCCGGCGCTTGGCTTGCTCCCGCGGACCGCAAGCTCTACGCCCTCAGGGACGTCACGGCGACGGTCGAGTCGACGGGCCTCATCGCCGCGTCGATCATGTCCAAGAAGATTGCCGAAGGTACCTCTGCTCTTGTGCTCGATGTCAAGGTGGGCTCGGGCGCGTTCATGACGGAGCGTGCGAGGGCGTCAGAGCTCGCGCAGGCGATGGTCGAGCTCGGGCGAGCGAGCGGCATGAAGGTTGCGGCGCTGCTCACATCTATGGACGTACCTCTTGGCCGAGCTGTCGGCAATGCGCTCGAGGTCGCTGAAGCCCTCGAGGTCCTGAACGGGGGCGGGCCGCCGGACCTTGTAGAGGTGACCGTCGCCTTGGCCGAAGTCATGCTCGAGCTTGCCGGGTTGGAAGGCGACCCCCGTGAGGCGCTCGCCAAGGGGGCGGCACTACCGACCTGGGAAGCGATGGTCCGTGCGCAAGGCGGCGACCCGAGCGCGCCCCTGCCAGTGGCACCTGTCGTCGAGCACCTCCTTGCCCAACAAGACGGTTACCTGAGCAAGCTCGAAGCCCGGGCCGTAGGCGTGGCGGCGTGGCGGCTCGGTGCCGGCCGGTCTCGCAAAGAGGACCCGGTGAGCGCCAGCGCGGGTGCCCGCTGCCTTGTGAAGCCGGGAGATTTCGTCGAAAAGGGGCAGCCTCTTTTGGAACTGCACGTCGATGACCCCACGAGGTTGCCGCGGGCCCTGGAAGCGCTCCAAGGAGCATTCGACTTTGTCCAAGAACCGGCACAACTGCCCCAGCAACCCCCCTTGTTGCTGGGACGGACCGGGTGAGGGCGGCGTCTCCGAGTAGCATTGAGCAGCCGTGAGCCACGCGGAACTTCTCGAGCGCCACCGCAAGGTGATGCCTGCCTGGCTGCAGCTCTACTACGACGAGCCGATCGAGCTGGTGAGCGGCAAAGGCTGCGTCGTGACAGATGCCGAGGGGCGCGATTACCTCGATTTCTTTGGCGGGATCCTGACGACGATGACCGGGCACTCGGTGCCCGAGGTCGTTGAAGCCGTCCGCGAGCAAGCCGGGCGGATATGGCACAGTTCGACGCTCTACTTGGTCCGGCCGATGGTCGAGCTGGCAGAGAAGATCGCCGCCCTGTCGACGATCCCGAGCGCGAAGGCCTTTTTTGTCAGCTCGGGGACGGAGGCCACCGAGGCGGCTTTGCTTTTTTGCTGCGCAGCTAGGCGTAGTAACCAGGTGCTCGCGCTGCGCAACAGTTACCACGGGCGTTCCTTCACGGCGATGGCGGTGACAGGTAACCGCTCTTGGTCGGCATCGAGCCTGAGCCCCCTGCAAGTGAGCTACCTGCACAATGGCGACCGGCTCCACGGCCCGTTCGCACACCTCAGTGACCAGGGGTTCAACGCGGCCTGTGCAGAGGACCTGCGCGAGGTGATAGAGACAACCACGGCCGGGGATGTGGCTTGCCTAATAGCCGAGCCCGTACAAGGCGTGGGAGGTTTCGTCGTACCGCCCGATGGTTTCTTTGGGGCACTGAAAAACGTCCTCGACGAGTACGGCATCCTTTTCGTCTCGGATGAAGTCCAAACCGGTTGGGGCCGCACGGGCGAGCACTTCTGGGGCTTCCAGGCTCATGGGATAATTCCTGACCTGATCACCTTCGCAAAGGGCTTGGGCAACGGCATGGCGATCGCGGGAGCCGTTGGGCGTGCAGAGCTCGTGGACTCGCTGGAAGCTCGCTCAATTTCAACTTTTGGTGGCAACCCGCTGGCAACGACGGCAGCCTTGGCGAACCTCGAGTACTTGCTGTCCCACGACTTACAAGCAAATGCCAAGACGGTTGGCGCTATCTTGCTCACGGGCCTTCGCGAGCTGCAAGAGCGTTCCGGCATCATCGGCGATGTCCGTGGCAAGGGCCTCATGGCCGGCGTCGAGCTTGTACAACCTCGGACCGGTGCGCCTTCACCCGATCTCGCTACCAAGGTCCTCGAGGAAGCTCGTGCGCGCGGCCTTTTGATAGGCAAGGGCGGCCTTTATGGCAATGTCTTGCGGGTCGCTCCGCCGCTGTGCGTCAGCCGGCACGAGGTTGAAGAGGCGCTCACCATCCTCGCCGAAGTCTTCACTGTGGCATCGCGAACGAGCGCTGTATAAGACCAGCCGGTCACTTGTCGAGGACAGAGAACCGATAAAGGAGCCAGATGCCCGAGATCGTAAGAGCCGCCCTTGCCCAGGCCCGCTGGGCCGGTGACAAGGAAGCCATGATAGCGACGAACGTCGAGCTGGCACGAGAGGCGGCGTCACAAGGAGCGCAGGTGCTGTGCTTCCAAGAACTCTTCTACGGCCCCTATTTTTGCCAGGTGCAAGAGCCCGAGTATTTTTCTTATACGGAGAAGGTGCCGGGCGGCCCGACCGAGCAGCTCATGCGCTCCCTTGCCAAAGAGCTCCACATGGTCCTTGTGGTGCCCGTTTTCGAAGAAGAACAACCCGGTCTCTACTACAACACGGCCTTCGTCATCGACGCCGACGGCACCTACCTCGGTAAGTACCGCAAGACTCACATACCCCAGGTGCGCGGCTTTTACGAAAAGTACTACTTCCGCCCCGGGAACCTCGGCTTCCCCGTGTTCCAGACCGTAGTTGGGCCGGTCGGGGTGTACATCTGTTATGACCGCCACTTCCCCGAGGGATGGAGAGCTCTCGGGTTGGCAGGTGCTCGCATCGTGTTCAACCCCTCGGCGACGAGCCGGAGCCTTTCCCAGTACCTTTGGCAGCTCGAACAACCCGCCGCCGCCGTAGCGAATGAGTACTTCGTAGGGGCGATCAACCGTGTCGGCGTGGAGCCTCTCGGAGATGACGACTTTTACGGCACATCTTATTTCGTCGACCCTCGGGGCCAGTTTGTCGGGCAAACCGCGCCGGACGACAAAAATGCCCTTGTCGTGCGTGACCTTGACATGGATCTCCTGCTTCAGGTGCGCCAAACTTGGGCCTTTTACCGCGACCGGGCACCGAGCACGTACGTGACGCTTTCTCAGGCTTAGGAGCGAGCATGCGAACATTGGTCCGAGGGGGCACTGTTGTGAACGCGACCGGCGCGCGGGCCGCGGACGTCCTCGTCGAGGACGAGCGCGTCATCGCCGTTGTGGCCCCCGGCGCAGCCCTGGTGGGAAATTTTGCCGATGGCGCCACGGTTATTGATGCCTCGGGGCGGCTCGTACTGCCGGGGGCAGTCGACGTCCACACCCACATGGAGCTTCCTTTCGGCGGCACCCACGCGTCCGACACCTTTGAGACGGGGACGAAGGCAGCCGCGTGGGGCGGCACGACGACGATCGTGGACTTCGCCGTGCAGCGAAAGGGTGAGCCCATGCGTGCCGGCCTGGATGCCTGGCTGGCCAAGGCGGAAGGGAACTGCGCGATCGACTACGGCTTCCACATGATCGTTTCTGACGTGAACGAGCAGACGTGCAAGGAAATGGACGCGCTGGTCGGTGAGGGCATCACGAGCTTCAAGCTGTTCATGGCGTACCCAGGCGTGTTTTATTCGACCGATGGCGAGATCCTCCGCGCCATGCAGCAGGCCCGGGGATCAGGGGCCACGATCATGATGCACGCCGAGAACGGCATCGCCATCGACGTCTTGGTCGCAGAGGCACTGGCACGAGGAGAAACGGCACCTCGCTTTCACGGCACAACACGGCCGGACCTTCTCGAAGCCGAAGCCACGGCACGGGCAGTCGCGCTCGCGAAGCTGACAGGTGCGCCCCTTTACATCGTGCACCTTTCGACCACCGGGGCGCTCGAGGCCGTTAGAGAAGCTCGTAGCCAGGGGCAGAACGCATTTGCAGAGACGTGCCCGCAGTACCTGTTCTTGTCTTCTGACGACCTGGCCAGGGAAGGCTTCGAGGGGGCGAAGTACGTGTGCTCACCCCCACTCCGGCCGCGCGAGCATCAAGCCAACCTCTGGCGAGGCTTGCGTACCGACGACTTGTCAGTCGTGTCTACGGACCACTGCCCGTTCTGCTTCAAGGAGCAAAAAGAGCTCGGGAGAGGCGACTTCTCGAAGATCCCCAACGGCCTCCCGGGCGTGGAGCACCGCGTGGACCTTACCTACCAGGGAGTGCTGGCAGGCGAGCTGACGCTGCCGCGCTGGGTCGAGGTCAACTCGGCGACCCCTGCGCGAATGTTCGGGCTCTACCCTAAAAAGGGCGTCATCGCACCGGGCTCCGATGCTGACATCGTGATCTATGACCCGGCCGCGAAGCAGGTAATTTCCGCTACGACGCACCACATGAACGTCGATTATTCCGCATACGAAGGCAAGGAGCTCACTGGCAGAGTGCGGTCTGTGCTTTCGCGCGGCCGGCTGGTCATCGACGACGGCCGTTATGTCGGCCAAAAAGGCCAAGGCCAGTTCCTCGCCCGTGGGCAAAACCAGTACCTCATATGAGGCGAGCCGCTCTTTTCCAGGCAACCCATAGGAGAGCAAAGTGAACTTCGGCGTCGTGCTGCAGACCAACCCTCCTGCGAAGAAAGTCATTGAACTGGCTCAACTTTCCGAGGCACTTGGGTTCAGCCATGTTTGGACTTTTGATTCGCCCGTTCTTTGGGAAGAGCCCTTCGTCATCTATTCTCAGGTTCTCGCCACCACCAAGTCCGTCATGGTCGGCCCCATGGTGACCAACCCGTTGTCGCGTGGCTGGGCCATAACTGCTTCACTTTTTGCCACCCTCAACGAAATGTACGGCAACAGGACCGTGTGCGGGATCGGGCGCGGGGACTCGGTCGTGCGGGTCCTCGGGCGGCCTCCGGCAAGCCTGGAGACACTTGCCAAGGCGATGGCCGCTATCAAGGACCTTGCCGAAGGGCGCCCCGCTCAGGTCGGCGACACCCCAGTAATGATCCCTTGGGCCCGGGACGGCCGGCTCGATATTTACATGGCCGCTTATGGCCCCCGTGCGCTCGTACTGGCCGGCGAGGCCGCCGACGGGCTTATCCTGCAAATTGGCGACCCTTTTATCATCAAATGGGCCATCGGGGTGGCTCGCGATGCCGCTGCCGCAAGTGGGCGCGACCCGGCCTCGCTGAAGGTTTGTGTGGCAGCCCCGGCATATGTCGGTGAGCACCTGCGCTCACAGCGCGAGCAGTTGCGCTGGTTCGGTGGCATGGTGGGCAACCATGTCGCCGACATCGTCGAGCGGTACGGGGCCAGCTCCGGCGCAGTGCCCGAAGCTCTCACCTCCTACATCGCGGGGCGCAAAGGCTACGACTACAGCCACCACGGCAAGCCCGGGAACCCAACCACAGAGTTCGTGCCAGACGAAGTAGTGGACCGGTTTTGCGTCCTTGGGCCGATCGCTGCTCACCGCGACCGCATGAACGACCTCGACGAGCTCGGCGTCGACCAGTTCGCGATCTATCTCATGCACGACCAGAAGGAAGCGACTTTGCAGGCGTACGCTTCCGAGATCCTTCCCGCTTACTCGGGACGCCCGTAACGGAGGACGGGTGGCGACGGGTCGTGATGGAAGGCGGGGCCCTGTGGACGGCGTGAGCGACGCAACAGCACCTTTCGCTCTCGCCGAGGCGGCCGCCAAGGAGCTCGTGCGGCGAGTCGGTGAGCGCCCGGACGTGGCCGTGGTGCTTGGGTCGGGCTGGCGCGCGGCCGCGGGCGCATTGGGGGCACCGGCGCTCGATTTCCCAATGACTGAGCTACCGGGGTTCATGAAACCAACTGTGCAGGGCCATGGAGGGAGCCTGTTGTTCCTGCCGCTTGGGAGCCATCGCGTGCTGGTAATGGCGGGCCGTTCCCACCTTTACGAAGGACGGACGCCGTCGCAGGTAGTCCATGCGGTGCGGACGGCCGTCATCGCGGGAGCCCGAGTCGTCGTCCTCACCAATGCGGCCGGTAGCTTGCACCCCGCGCTCCGCCCCGGCGAGCTCGTGCTGGTCCGGGACCACATCAACCTCACGGGGGTATCGCCGCTTACGGGCGCTGAACCTCCTCCCGGGTACGGGGCGCGCTTTGTGGACCTGACCGACCTTTACGCGATCCGGCTGCGCCAAGTGGCTGGCTCGGTCGTCGCCCAAGCCCGCAACGGCACTGCCAGCTGGGACCATGGGCTCGCCGAAGGCGTGTACGCGGGCTTGCCCGGGCCCAACTACGAGACGCCGGCGGAAGTCGCGATGCTGCGAGCGCTCGGGGCAGACCTCGTCGGGATGTCCACCGTCCTAGAAGCGATCGCCGCACGCCACCTCGGGGCGGCCGTCCTCGGGCTCTCCCTTGTCACCAACTTGGCGGCTGGCGTTTCCGATCGCCCGCTCGACCACGCCGAGGTTCTCGCGGCTGGGGCCGCTGCCGTCCCCCGGATCGGCCAGTTCTTTGCTGAACTGTTGCCCAAGCTTTAGGTTCTTGGCTGGCTATGAACGCTGCCGCGGGGGGGCCAATTGAGGCAGGTCTGCCTTCCGAGCTGGTCACGAACGTCAAGGCTTGGGTGGCCCAAGACCCAGATCCGGCCACACGGGCCGAGCTCGAGGGCTTACTGGCCCAAGGTGATGAGGCGGCGTTGCGGGACCGCTTCGACAACCCACTGAGCTTTGGGACGGCGGGGTTGCGGGGACCTCTCGGCGCTGGTCCCGCGCGCATGAACCGAGCCGTGGCGCGCCGGGCAACTGCCGGGCTCGTGCAGCACGTCCTTCACGGAACTAGCGGGTTTGAGGGAGCTCCCGGGCCTCGCCGACCGGGCGAGGTTCAGCTCGGAATTGTGGTTGGCCACGACGCGCGCCACCTATCAGCCGAGATGGCCGAGGACGTGGCAAGGACAGTTGGGTCCAGGGGCCTGCGGGCTTGGTGGCTAAAAAGGGCGCTCCCAACTCCCATCGCTGCTTTTGCGGTCCGCCACTTCGGGGCGGCGGCCGGGGTCCAGGTCACGGCCAGCCACAACCCCGCACCCGACAACGGCTACAAGGTCTACCTCTCGGATGGGGCACAGGTCATCCCGCCGCACGACGCCGAAATAGCCGCGGCTGCCGCCGAGACCAGCATGCCGACCGATGCCGAGCTCAGCGGTCCTTTCGGGGAGCTGCTCGTCGAAGTGGACGAGGACGAGCTCTTAGCCTCTTATCGCAAAGCAGTGCTCGCGGTGGTCGAAACTGAGAGAGGGGGACGGGCAACTGTCGAGGTCGCCAGGGCTCGTGCCGAACTGAGGACTGTCTACACCCCCGTGCACGGTGTCGGCGGGGCCGTTATGCCTCGGCTACTGGAAGAGGCGGGTTTCCGGCCGCCCTTTGTCGTGGCGGCGCAGGCGGAGCCAGACCCGGACTTCCCGACGGCGGCTTTCCCGAACCCCGAAGAGCCAGGGGTCCTTGACCTTGCGCTCGCGGACGCCACGCGCCTCGGGGCTGACCTCGTGCTCGCGAACGACCCCGATGCGGACCGGCTCGCGGTGGCAGTGCCATCGGAGGGGGCCGCCGGCCGTGCAGGGGGCGCCTACCGCGCCCTGTCAGGTGACGAGCTTGGGATCCTGCTCGCCGATCACCTGATCAGGGCGACTACCGGCGCCAACCGGCTCGTCGCAACGACGATCGTCTCTTCCACGATGCTCTCCGACCTCGCGCGGAGCGCCGGCGTGGCCTACGTGGAGACTCTGACCGGGTTCAAGTGGGTTGCCCGAGCGGCAGGCCTCCAGCCCGGGCACCGGCTTTTGTTCGGCTATGAGGAGGCGCTTGGCTACGCCGTCACCGACGCGGTGGCTGACAAGGACGGCATGTCCGCCGCTTTGGTCGTGGCGGACATGGCGGCGAGGGCGAAGCTCGACGGGCGGTCCTTGCTCGCCCGCCTCGACGAGCTCGATGCCGCGCTCGGGGTACATGCCACCCTCCAGTGGTCCTTGCGCGTCCCAGGCGCCGACGCGGTCGCCAAAATGGCCGGGATCATGGCCACTTTGCGCTCCGCCCCGCCATCAAGCCTTGGGGTGGCCCCGGTGACGAGAGCGCGCGACCTCCTCCATGGCGAAGCCGAGCTGCCGTCCTCGGACCTGCTGCTGTTCTACATGGACGGCTACTCGGGCGGCGAGGCGCGTGTCGTGCTCCGCCCGAGCGGTACTGAGCCAAAGCTCAAGGTCTATTTCGAGGTGAAGACGGCTCCCTGCGAGCTCTCCGAGGTTGCCGAGGTGCGCCAGCATGCACGAGCTCGCATCGAGGAGCTGCGCCGGGAGATGGCCGGCCTGCTACAGGCGTGAAGGTCCCGTAAGGGCCCTGCCCGAAGGCTGCAGAGACCCTGAGCGGTAACGTCGCTGGGTGGCTCCTCCCCCAACGTTCGTGTCCCTGAGCGCCGAGGTCCGCGAAGCACTCGAGCGGCGACAGCCGGTGGTCGCGCTGGAATCGACGATCATCGCCCACGGCCTCCCTCGTCCGCGCAACCTCGAAGTGGCCGAACAACTTGAGTCGATCGTCAGGGAAGAGGGTGCCTGCCCTGCCACGGTCGCCGTGCTCGACGGCGTCGCCCACGTCGGCCTCGGCCCCGAGGAGCTGGCGCGTGTCGCGGGAGATGCCTCGCTCCGCAAGCTGGGACAGCGTGACCTCGCTCCCGCGCTCGCGCTCGGTGCCAGTGGCGCGACCACTGTTTCGGCTACCGCGTGGTTGGCTTCGGCAGCTGGGATAAGGGTTTTTTCCACCGGAGGGCTTGGCGGGGTCCACCGCGGGTTTAGGGAGTCCTTCGATGAGTCAGCCGACCTCGGCATTCTCAGCAACACGCGCGTGACCGTGGTCTCCGCAGGCGTCAAGTCCGTGCTCGACGTAGCTGCCACACTTGAACGCTTGGAAACCCTCAGCGTATGCGTGATCGGGTTCAGGACGAGCGATTTCCCCGGCTTCTACCTGCATAGTTCGGGCTACCGCATCGACTGGCAGGTCGGCACGCCAGAGGAAGTTGCCGCTATCATGCGGCGCCAGGACGACCTCAACATGGGTTCCGCCCTCCTGGTCGCCAACCCCGTCCCGGAGGATGAGCAGCTCGACCCGGAGCTGCACGACCGGGCTTTGGCTGAAGCGCTTGACAAGGCGCGCGCCCACGGGGTAAGCGGCCAGGGGATAACGCCTTTTTTGCTTGCCGAGCTGGTGAACGAGACCGGTGGGGCCTCGCTCGAAGCGAACCTCGCCGCCGTGAGGGGCAATGTCCGTCTCGGCGCCCGCATCGCGGCGGCTTTTGCGCTCGGCTAGGGCCGCGAGGGCTCGGTACCGGTTGTGGCCCGTCGGCGGCCGCGGCCCTCGTTGCTCGCTATAGCGTCCCGAAAAGGCGGTCGCCAAAGTCCCCGAGCCCTGGGACGATATAAGCGTGCTGGTTGAGGCCCTCATCGATAGAAGCCGTGACGATCTGCACATTCGGGTGCTTCTTGTGGAGCCGAGCGATGCCCTCAGGCGCAGAGACTACAGAGAGGAGGGTTATTTCCTCAGCGCCTCCCTTTTCGAGGGATTCGCACGCGGCGCATGCCGACGCGCCCGTAGCAAGCATCGGGTCCAGCAATAGCGTCAGGGTCCCTTCGAGGGGGGGCAGTTTTGAATAGTAAAGAGACGGCTCGAAGGTCGCGTGGTCCCGTTCGAGGCCCACATAGCCCACGGTTACCTCCGGGAAAAGCTCGGTCACGGCTTCGAGCATCCCAAGCCCGGCCCGCAGGACAGGGACCGCGACCAATGGTTTGGAAATGCGCGAGCCCGACGTCTGCGCGAGCGGCGTTTCGACCTCGAGCGGCGCAGTGGGCACTGTCCGGGTGGCTTCCAAGCAGAGCACGAGCGCAAGGCGCTTTGCCAAAAGGCGGAAAAGAGGCGGCGGCGTGCGCTTGTCACGCAACGCCGCGAGCATCGCTTGAGCCAGGGGGTGTTCAACCAGCTGTACCACTTCGGCCCGGGCCGTGCTATCAGTCATGGGCTCCAGTCCCCACTTCAGGTGCCAATAGGGTGCCAGACAGTCTTGGTCTCGACAAAAAAGAGCATCCTCTCGGGCCCTGGCTCCTCTGCCCAATCCGCGCTCCGCGCCCGTCGCAGGACTCGCTTGACGTTGTCCGCCGCCGCCTGCTCGAGAGAAACCTCGAGGTCCGCCGGTGCGCCCGCGAGGTCGAGGGCGTCGACATCGCGATGCGCCGCGAGCACCGGCGCAAGTTCGGCCGTGCGCCCAGTCAAAATGTTGACGACTCCACCCGGCAGGTCAGAGGTCGCCAACACCTCTGCCAGGTCGAGCGCCGGCAGGGGGTAGGCCTCGCTTGCTATCACGACTGCAGCGTTGCCGGTCGTTATCACTGGGGCAACGACACTGACGAGCCCAACTAAAGAGGAGCTCTGGGGCGCCAGCAACCCGACTACGCCCGTGGGCTCAGGCACGGAGAAGTCGAAGTAGGGCCCGGCGACTGGGTTGGACGAACCAGCAACTTGCGCGAACTTGTCCGCCCACCCTGCATACCAGACGAGCCGGTCGACAGCTGCGTCAACGGCGGCGGACGCCTCGCCATGCGCGAGCCCCTCTCCCACCTCGAGAGCCTCTGCAAACTGGGCACGGCGCCCCTCGAGCATCTCTGCGACGCGGTAAAGGACCTGCCCGCGGTTATAGGCCGTCGCTGCGGCCCAGCCCGGATGAGCCTTGCGGGCGGCGACGACGGCGTCGCGGACGTCTTTTCTGGAGGCCAGAGCGGCGTTGGCGAGCGCCCGTCCTTCCCGGCCGCTCACCAAGTAAGACCGGCCCGACTCCGAGCGCCCGAACGCGCCCCCAATGTAGAGCTTGTAGGTCTTGCGGACGGCGAGGCGGGCTTCAGCCATCGAGGGCGCTTTGCAGGTACGCTGCGAGCCCGTGGCGGCCGCCTTCCCGGCCGAAGCCAGACTCGCGATAACCGCCGAAGGGGCTCGATGGGTCGAAACGGTTGAAAGTGTTGGCCCATACGACGCCGGCCCTCAACCGGGAGGCCATGTGGAGGATGCGGCTACCCTTTTCGGTCCATACTCCAGCGGACAACCCGTACGTGGTGTTGTTTGCTTTCTCGACCGCTTCCTCTGGGGCCCGGAAAGTGAGGACAGACAAGACAGGGCCGAAGATTTCTTCCCGAGCGATCCTTTGCGCGGGCACGACCCCTGTAAAAAGGGTGGGGGGGAACCAGTACCCTCGTTCCGGCAGCGCGCACGCTGGCGACCAGCGCTCGGCCCCTTCAGCTTCCCCCGAATCGGAGAGCTCCCGGATCTTGTCCAGTTGTTGGGGCGAATTGATCGCGCCGATATCGGTGTTCTTATCGAGCGGGTCGCCCAAACGGAGAGACCCGAGGCGCCGTTTGAGTGCCTCGACGACACCTTCGGCGACCGGTTCTTGGACAAGCAACCGCGAGCCGGCGCAACAAACGTGACCTTGGTTGAAGAAGATCCCATTGACAATTCCCTCCACGGCCTGCGAGAGGGGGGCGTCGTCAAAAACGATGTTCGCTGCCTTGCCGCCGAGCTCGAGGGTGAGGTGCTTGCGAGTGCCGGCGAGGCTGCGCTGGATCTGCTTGCCAACTTCGGTCGAGCCGGTGAAGGCCACCTTGTCGACGCCGGGGTGCGCGACGAGCGCCGCCCCCGTCTCCCCGGCACCCGTCACGATGTTCACGACGCCCGGCGGGAGGTCTGCTTGCTGGAGGATCTCGGCCAGCAAGAGTGCTGAAAGCGGAGTTGTCTCGGCAGGTTTGAGCACGCAGGTGTTGCCGGCCGCCAGTGCAGGAGCGAGCTTCCATGCGGCCATGAGGAGCGGGAAGTTCCAGGGGATCACCTGACCGGTGACGCCGATCGGTTTAGGGTCTGGGCCAAAGCCGGCGTAGGCAAGCTTGTCGGCCCAACCTGCGTGATAAAAGAAATGCGCAGCCGTCAAGGGCACATCGACGTCGCGGGATTCCTTGATCGGTTTGCCGTTGTCGAGGCTTTCGAGCACAGCGAGCTCACGGGACCGCTCTTGGACAATGCGTGCGACGCGGAAGAGGTACTTCGCCCGCTCCTTGCCGGGCATCGGGCCCCATACCTCCTCGAACGCCCGCCGCGCTGAGGTGACTGCCCTGGCGATGTCGCCCGGGCCGCCGGAGCTCACTTCCGCGAGGACTTCTTGGGAAGAAGGGCTCTCAGTTTTGAAATGCCCACCGTCCATCGGGTCAACAAAATCGCCGTCTATAAAAAGTCCATAGGAGGGCTTCAAATTGACGACCGAGCGCGACTCCGGCGCCGGCGAGTAATCGAAGCGGGGAACGTCCATGGCTCAGTCCTTGGCTACTCGATGCTGAAGTCCTGGCTGCCCGCGTAGGCCCCCCGGCGCTGCTTGGACCGCTGCATGAGGAGGTCGTTCAGCAGGCTCGAGGCGCCAATGCGGAAAAGGGAGGGGCCGAGCCATTCCTCGCCGGCGACCTCGTTGACGAGCACGAGGTAGCGGATGGCGTCCTTGGAGGTGCGGATGCCGCCCGCCACCTTGACCCCGATCACGCTGCCCGAAAGATCTGCGAAGTCCCGGACGGCCTCGAGCATGACGAGCGCGACCGGGAGGGTGGCGGCGGGCGCGACCTTGCCCGTCGAGGTCTTTATGAAATCGGCCCCCCCGATCATGGCTATCCATGACGCCCGCCGGACGTTGTCGTAGGTGGCCAGTTCGCCGGTCTCGAGGATGACCTTCAGACGGGCGCTCCCGCAGGCCTCTTTCACCGCGCGCACTTCATCAAGGACGAGCCCGTACCGGCCGGCAAGGAAAGCGCCGCGGTCGATCACCATGTCCACTTCGTCGGCTCCCGCAGCGACGGCGTCAGCGACGTCGGCGAGCTTCACGGACAGGGACGCCCGCCCGGAGGGAAAGGCAGTCGCGACTGCCGCCACTTTGACCGTGCTGCCCTCGAGGCCGGATTTGGCAACCGGGACGAGGTCGGAGTAGACGCAGACCGCGGCAACGGCGGGCACCGCCGGGTCGGCGGGGTCAGGGTGGCGTGCCTTGCCGCAGAGCGAGGCCACCTTGCCCGGTGTGTCGGAGCCCTCCAGCGTCGTGAGGTCGATCATCGAGATAGCCGTGTCGATCGCCCAGAGCTTGGCCCCCGCCTTGATCGAGCGCGTGGCAAGGCTCGCGGCCCGGGCTTCGGCGCCAACCTGGTCCACTCCGGGGAGCCCATGGAGGAAGCGCCGGAGGGACAACTCCGAAGCGGCCAGCTCGGAGAGCTCGGTGGGCCCTCGGCCGAGCGTGGCCGGACGGCTTTGGGCCGCCAGGCGGCGGGCGGCTTGTGCGTTCATCTGAGCCACTCAATCTAGGGCTCCTCGGGCCCCGCCTGGCGCTGCGCGCGGGCAGCCTGGCGTCGGCTAACATGTTCCCCCGTCCCCAGCGGGGCCCGGCATGTCGCGCCACCGGCGCCTCCTACCGCTCGGCTGGAGGCGGTCGAAGTCCCAAACAGCCCCCGACGGGCAACTAGCCGAGGTAGTCCGTGTGAAAGTACGCCCAAGCGTGAAACCGATCTGTGACAACTGCAAAGTGATCCGCAGGCACGGCCGCGTGATCGTGATCTGCACCAACCCGCGCCATAAGCAGCGCCAGGGCTAGGCAAGGCATGGCACGTATCGCCGGCGTTGACATCCCGCGCGAAAAGCGCCTCGAGATCTCGCTCACTTACATCTACGGGATCGGGCGGACCACCTCCAACCAAGTCTGCACGGCGACCGGGGTCAACCCGGACACACGCGTGCGCGACTTGACCGACGAAGAGGTCGCGAAGCTGCGCGCCTGGATCGACGCCAACTTGAAGGTCGAGGGCGACCTTCGCCGGGACGTGGCCCAGGACATCAAGCGCAAGATCGAGATCGGCTCCTACCAGGGCCTTCGTCACCGCCGAGGCCTCCCGGTGCGGGGCCAGCGGACGCACACCAATGCCAGGACCCGCAAAGGCCCGAAGAAGACAGTCGCCGGCAAGAAGAAGCTGAGGAAGCATTAAATGCTGACACCGGAGCAAGGTTCGCGGAGGGGCCCCTAATGCCCAAGCCCAAGCCAGGCGGGCGGAGGCCAAGGCGCCGCGAGCGCAAAAACGTGGCCTACGGGGTCGCCCACATCAAGAGCTCGTTCAACAACACGATCGTTTCCATCAGCGACTTGGACGGCAACGTCCTGGCATGGGCCTCGGCCGGCAACGTCGGTTTCAAGGGCTCCCGCAAGTCGACGCCCTTTGCCGCCCAACTGGCCGCGGAGGCCTGCGCGAAGCGGGCCATCGAGCACGGTGTCCGCAAGGTGGACGTGCTCGTGAAGGGCCCGGGCTCGGGCCGGGAGACAGCGGTCCGTTCCATCATGAACACCGGCATCGAGGTCGCCGGTATCAAGGACGTGACGCCCATCCCACACAACGGCTGCAGGCCGAAGAAGCGGCGGAGGGTCTGAGATGGCGCGTTATATCGGGCCGGTCTGCCGGCTTTGCCGGCGGGAGAAGATGAAGCTCTTCTTGAAGGGGCCGAAGTGCGATTCGGTCAAATGCCCTATCGAACGGCGGCCCTACCCGCCCGGAGAGCACGGGCGCGACAGGATCCGCCAGGGCTCTGAGTACCTGAACCAGCTCCGCGAAAAGCAAAAGGCGCGCCGCATTTACGGCGTCCTCGAAAAGCAGTTCCGCAACTACTACGAAGAGGCCAACCGCCAACAAGGGATCACCGGCGAAAACCTCTTGCGGATGCTCGAGCTGCGCCTCGACAACATCGTTTTCCGGGCCAACTGGGGTGCCAGCAGGGCCCAGGCACGCCAGCTCGTGAGGCACGGCCACGTGCTCGTCAACGGCCGCCGCGTGACCATCCCCTCCTACCGGGCCCGTCGAGGGGACGTAGTCTCCCTCAAGGACAGGGCTCGCGCCATGATCATCGTCCGGCACAACGTCGATACACTGGGACGCCAAGTCCCCCAGTGGCTCGACCTGGGTGGGGAGGGCTACGAGGTCATAGTGCGCGATGTCCCGCTTCGTGAGCAGATCGACGTGCCTGTGCGCGAGTCCCTGATCGTCGAGCTCTTCTCGAAGTAGCTCTTTCTACGTAGCTCCGCCAGGAGGCACCGCAAATGCTCATCATCCAACGCCCATCAGTCGAGCCGCTCGGCGAAGAAGAAGGGCACCGTCAACGTTTTGCCATCGGCCCGCTCGAGCCGGGTTTCGGCCACACCCTCGGCGTCTCTTTGCGCAGGACCCTACTGTCGTCGATCCCGGGCGCAGCTGTCACGCAGGTCCGTTTTGACGATGCGCTCCACGAGTTCACGACCCTCCCAGGCGTCAAGGAAGACGTCACTGACATCATCTTGAACTTCAAAGACATCGTCCTTTCGCTTGATACCGACGAGCCGGTGACGCTGCGCCTCGATGCGCGCGGGCCGGGGACCGTCACTGCGGGGGACATCCAGACGACCGCGGACGTCGAGATCCTCAACCCCGGGCTCCCGCTCGCGACGCTCAACGCAAAGGGTCGCTTGGCGTGCGACATCACCGTCGAGCGCGGCCGCGGCTACGTGCCGGCCGAGCGCAACAAGCGGTCCTCGACCATCGGCATCATCCCGGTGGACTCGATCTTCTCGCCGATCCGGCTCGTTTCTTTCTCAGTCGAGCCCGCACGGGTCGAGCAGTCGACCAACTATGACCGCCTGGTGCTCGACATCACGACCGACGGTTCGATAACACCCAAAGAGTCCCTCGCCTCGGCAGGGAGCACGTTGCGTTCCCTGTTCGCCTTGGTGGCCGAAATGAGCGAGGCGCCGCAGGGCCTGGTCCTCGGCGAAATCGCGGGGACTGGCAGCGGTTCACCCGACCTCGACCTCCCGATCGAAGAGCTCGACCTCAGTGAGCGACCTCGCAATTGCCTGAAGCGCGCGCAGATAAACACGGTGGGCGAGCTCGTCTCAAAGACCGAAGACGATCTCCTCGCGATCACGAACTTCGGCCAGAAGTCTCTCGACGAGGTGCTCCAGAAGCTCGATGAGCGAGGCCTTTCGCTGCGCGGCAAGCAGGGGGCATAGCCGATGTCAGGCGTACCAGGCCGTCCCAAGAAGGGCAGGCGCTTTGGCGGTGACGCCGCTCACCAAAAAGCCATGATGGGCAACCTCGTAGCCTCCCTGATCGCCGGGGAGGGCCTCGTGACGACTGAGGCCAAGGCCAAGGCGCTCCGGCCCGTGTTCGAAAAGTGCCTCACCAAGGCGAAAAAGGGCGGTGTCGAGCACCAGCGGGAGGTCGTCGCTTTCATCCGCGACAAGGACATGGCGCACAAGTTGTTCAACGACATCGCTCCTCGCTACGCGGACCGCAACGGGGGTTACACGCGCATACTGAAGCTCGGGCCGAGGCACGGTGACAACGCCCCTATGGCCCGTATCGAGCTCGTCTGAGCCCGCTCCAGCGAGCGACGCCCCGACGCCAGAGGCGCCAGACGGTGCCGCGCCGGAGCGAGAGGTCGCGCAAGGTCGTGCGCGGCTCCTAGTCGCCTACCTCGGTACCGAGTTCCACGGTTTCGCCCTGCAGCGAGGGCTCCGGACTGTCGCGGGAGAGCTCGGCGGCGCCCTCGAGCGCGTGCTCGGCGAGCCCGTGACGCTGACCTGCGCGGGCCGCACTGACGCCGGGGCCCACGCATGGGGCCAAGTCGTCAGCCTCGCCGTGCCGGCTGGTGCCGACCTCGAGCGGGCGCAGCGGTCTGTCAACAAAATGCTCAGCCCGTCGGTGGTGGTGCGGGAAGCAGCATGGGCCCCAGCGGGCTTTGACGCCCGGCGCTCGGCGCAGTCGCGCGTCTACCGGTACAGCGTCGAGTGCGCGCGCTGGCCGAGCCCTTTTGCGGCCCAGACAAGCTGGCACGTCGGCTTGCCCCTCGATGTGCGGAGCATGCAGGCGGCGGCGGACGCTCTCTTAGGTGAGCACGACTTTTCATCCTTCTGCCACGCAGTCAAAGGACGGCCCGGTCCCGTTGTCCGCAAAGTGCTCCGGGCAGATTGGGCCTGGGACGCCGGAGGCCTGCTCATCTTCGAGATCGAGGCCGTCTCCTTTTGCCACCAGATGGTCCGCTCCCTTGTCGGGATGTTGGTGGAGGTGGGTCAAGGGCGCCGGCACGCCGGCGAGGTGCTCGACGTCCTCAGGGCTCGTGACCGGGCCGCCGCTGGGCCCGTGGCACCCCCGCATGGTCTCTGCCTCTGGGGGGTCAAGTACCTGCCAGGAGCCTTCTAGGCCCCCGACCGGCCGCCTGGCAGGTCCCGGGGCCGGCTTCAAAGGGCCCACCAAAGGGCCCAGGCTTTATGGGGCCGGGTTCCTGAAGGGCCCGTACCGGCGGAGCAGTCCCGCCAGCGCGCCGCCCACGAGCACGA
>DATJSU010000049.1:0-376536 GCA_035503915.1 Acidimicrobiales bacterium
GCCGCCCGCCCGGTCGTGATGACCTCGGTCAACAACAACTCGGTGGGCGGGGCGACGGGCTCGGGCAAGCCTGCCGCCGGGGACTGGGGCGGGGTCGTGGTGGGCGGCGCCGGTTCGGTCCACCTCGTCTACGCCGAGGTCGAGTACGCGGCCGACGGTATCTCCGCCGCCACGACGGGGGACGTCGTCGCAGAGGCCGACAACTTCCTCTCGAACCAAGTAGCCCTCGAGATCACGGCCACGGCGGGCGGAACGGCGAGCATCGAGGATGACTGGTTCGCCGGGAACGGAACCTCGATGGATGCCTCGTCGCTGTGGTCCCCGGTCGACCCGGAGTGCGAGTTCGTCCCGACCGTCGCCGCCAGCGGGAACCTTTTCGGAGGTGGGTCGCGCGCGAAAGCGTCGCCCACCCCTCCCGTGAGCAAGTCCGACTACGCCGCGATCGAAACGGCTTCGGTCGTGCCCGACGCGGAGCAGTACCCCGACGGGTGGGTCGGCGAGATCACAGCTGGCACCACCGACCTCGTCACCGGCTGGAGCGTAGAACTTTGTGCTGACCCTCTTGATCCCGAGACCTCCTGCGAGGTCGTCGCCATACCGCTGGACTTCGATGGCGGGACACCCACCCCGGCCTTTTGCAGCCCGGGCGAAGACTCAAAGCTCTACCCGGCGGTTCGGCACGGAGCGCCACTCTCAGGGGGAGCTGGCAACCGAGCTCAAGGCCTGCGAGGTCGAGGACCTACTCACACCAGAAGGGCCTCTGGCGCCTAGACGCCACGGCTGGTGGTTGGCTGTGGTTCGATCCCAAGGAACGCGGCTGCTCTTTCGACGCCCGCGAAGCTCACCTCTTCCAGCCAGGGCGGCCGGTGCTCAAGCCAGCGTTTGCGGCTCAGTCTCAGTCGCTGCGACTCCACAGCTCGCGCGCTTATCGCGAGAAGCTCGTTCCCGTCAGCCTGGTAGCCGAGACGTTCCGAAATGCGACGCGAGCGCTCATTTCCTTCGACGAACCCACTCGTCGCCCACTGGGCCCCGAAGTGCCCGAAGGCCAGGTCGAGGACGATGGTTCTCATACGAGTACCCACGCCGCGGCCTTGGGCCCGCCGAGATAGGTACGAACCTGTGTGCACCTCGCGCAGGACTGCGAAATTTGTCGTGTGAACGGCTTGGCTCCCAACCACCTCGCCGTCGACGACGATGGCGAAGGCGAGGTGCCATTTCTCAGGTGTTGTAGCGGCCCGTCGCCCCCAGTGGTACCTCAGGAAGTTGGCCAAGCGTTCCTCAAAGGTGGCGGCGCGGCCTAGCAGCAGGCGAGGCACAAAATGCTCGTTACCTGGTTCAACGAGCCCCTCTTCGACCACACGCGCCAACGCCACGATGTCATCGTCGGTTGCCTCCCGAAGGAGGAGATCCCTGTGGACGGCCGAGAGGCCCAACAACGGCCATGCCTGCTCTAAGTCGGCGCTCCGGTGTTCCTCCATCTACCAAGTGTTGTCGCCCAACCTGAAACGGTCCAATGGGTTACGCAGCTGAGGGGGCCTGCCGATCTCCCATTCGTGACCGTAGGGGGCCCCGGTGCGCCCAACCCGGCATCCTCCGGGCCGTGGCAACCTAGCGCGCACACCTTGCACCTTCCGCTTATATATCCTGGGAAAAGGGCAATATAACCAGGTCGCGAATCGTGACGTGGGGCGGCCTGCTCACCATGAACTCCAGGGCCTCAGCCACGTCCTCAGAACGGACGCCGGTGCCTGCAGCAACTTCGGGCTCGATGTCATCAGCTCCGATACCCCACAACTCGTTGAGCACTCGTCCCGGGGCGAGGCTTCCCACTCGCACGCCGTACTCGCTCACCTGTCGGCGCAGCCCATGAACGAACGCTTGCACAGCGTGCTTCGATGCACTGTAGACAGGCTCCCAAGGGATGGCCTGATGGCCTGAAACAGAGCTCGTGATGACAATGTCCCCCGACCGCTGGGCTATCATTGCGCCTAGAGCGGCGTGGACAACTCTGAACACGGCAGTGACGTTGGTGTCGATCAGCTGCTCCCACGCACCTGGGTCACCCTCGGCGACTGACCCGGAAACATAAATCCCAGCATTGGCAAAGAGGACGTCGACCCGCGAAAACCGTTCGATTGCGGCTGCAATCAGGCGGTCAGCTTCGTCAGGCTCGGTTAGGTCGCCACTCACGGCAACGGTCTCACCCCCAAGTTCGCGAACGAGAGCGCTCAGACGACTTTCGGACCTGCCCGCGAGCACGAGCCGGGCGCGCCGCTGTGCGAACAGTCTCGCGACCGCTCGCCCGATCCCAGAGCTCGCCCCCGTAACAACAACAACTCTGTCTCGCAGCGAGGCACCCCGATCTGTTTCATCAGTCTCGTCCACGTGTGCTCCTCTAGGTTCGATATCACACATCGAGAAGGTACCGCTGCGCATCGTTCAGCCGGGGGCTCGGTCGTGGTCACGTTACCCATGAGCATCGGCAAGGCCGGGAGGTATCGCTCGAGGGATCTCGGGCGTGGTGCTAGCCGCGCGGCAAGTCAGGTTGAGGGTGCGATCAACCCTCGGTGGTCGAGGTCGGCGAAGGCACGCACGATCTCGGGGTCGAAGTCACGGCCAGCGCCGTCAAGGATGAACGCGGTGCCATCACGGTAAGAGAAGGTGCCTCTGCGATATTCGCGCTCGTGGGTGAGAGCGTCGAAAACGTCAGCGATCGCAGCGATCCGGCCGAACAGAGGTACCTCGGAGCGGTGTAGCCCGTCGGGGTAGCCCGACCCGTCCCATCGCTCGTGGTGTGCTCGGATACCCTCCGCCACCGGGGCCAGGCTTGGCGAGATCGCCAGTATCAGGTCGGAGCCGGTCGCCGGGTGCCTTTTCACGACGTCCCACTCTGCTGCTGAGAGCCGCCCAGGTTTGCGAAGAACTTCGACCGGGACGGCGAGCTTGCCAACATCGTGGAGGATGCCTATCCAACGAACCGCTTCCACATCCAGTTGGGGAAGGCCAAGGGCTTCCGCCAAGAGCCCGCAAATCCGACTGACCCTGGTCGAGTGCTCGGCCGTGCCGGAACAGTAGATGGCCTGAGCGCCGTCGAGCGCCGAGAACGAACGGCTGTACGTTTCAATACGCGTATGCTTAAACGTAGCCTCGGTTGACTTGGGGTCTGTCGCGCGGCACTGTCAGCTGTGCTGTCGTACGCCCGTGGCGTTGACTGGCCCTTGGAGGGAGGTGCCTAGGCCGGAACGCCCTACGCGCCTCACGCCCTCCGTAGTAGACGAGCACGTACCCCGCTGCCGGGCCCGCCCACCACCAACCCACTGTTGCGTTCAGGACCAGGCCCACCAGCACTGCCGTCGCCAACACGCCGTCGACGAAGGTGACCCGGTCCTCGGTCCTCAGCACTTGGTTGTCGAAGCGCCGCCCCGGTGCGACCCTTGCCCGCCGCGAGCAGGAACATGGCGACTGCACTGGCAGCGGTCCAGATGATCCCCGTCTGGCTGTGGCGGGGACGGAACCCAATAGCCAGCACGACCGTGCTCTGGGCGCTCAGGTAGACGGCCAGTCCGGCAAAGGCAGACCCGATCCGCCAAGGCGACAGAGCGCGCCGCGATGGCGCTCAGCGCCAATACGACGATGCCCACCACGTTCCACGCGAGGGTGGCTACCTCCAGGTAGCGCCCTCCTGCCAACAGGGCCGAGCGCTGCGTGGGGCTCAATAAGCTGTTGTTCTTGCGCGCAGTTTTGTCTTTCCCGGCTACCGCACTGGCCGTCAGGTCGAGGCCTGGCTATGGCGAGCCGCGAGTGCCTTTTCGGCTGCTCGCAGCTCCTTGGCCAGGTTCTGGAGCAATGTCCAACCGATGACACCGTTGCTTTCGACGAGCGGGCGGAACTCCCAGAGGGTCAGCCCCTGGCAAACCAGTTCGCCCGCTGCCGCGATCGTTGCGATGCGCGCACCCTCATCGATGAGGGCAATCTCGCCGAAATAATCGCCTGCGTGAAGGACCGCGCGCTCTTCGCCGCCGATGGAGACCTTTGCGGCTCCTGACACGATAACGTAGAAGGTGGCACCGCCGGAGCCTTCTTTGATCACTATCTCCCCCGAGGAGAAGCGCCGCTCTTTGAACAGCGCCGCAATCTTCTCGACGTCGTCGGTTCCCAAGCCGTTGAAAAGCCGTGCATTACGGAGGGCGCCGACGGGTGCGCTCGAGGCCGCTGCTGACCCCGGGCCAGCGCGGGTGATCGCCCTGCACTGGAGAAGGTACAAACGCCCACCCGCAAAGGCCCATTCGATATCTCGTGCCGGACCGTACGCTTCTTCGCACTCCATAGCCAAGAGGTGCAGCTCCCGCAGTTGCCCGTCGTTCAAGCAAAGCTGGTCCGCACGCTCAGCGGCGATGGGCTCTTCGACTGTGCCGCCCTCTGGGAGGGCCCGGACCGCCAAGTTCTTGAAACCCGGCGTACGTTCCTGGATGCTGCCGTGGCGGTCCATGCGGAAATGGTCGGGTATGACACGGCCCGAAACGACAGCCTCACCTAACCCCCAGCTCGCTTCGATGACAAGTTCGTCGGCCCCGTCGATGGGGTTACGGGTGAACATCACGCCCGCGCTCTCTGGCTCGAGAAGTGCCTGCACGACCACTCCGACGCTCGGACGGCTAAAGCGCCCGACACGTTGGCGGTAGGAAATGGCGGAGTCTGAATTGGCTGACCACCAGACCTCCCGCACCGCAGCGCTCACGTCATCGGCCGTGGGCACGTTGAGGAGAGTCAAATGCTGGCCGGCGAAGCTGGCCTCTGCACCGTCCTCGTCGACTGCGGAAGAACGTACAGCTAGCGGTCCCCCGAGTGGGTGGACAACTGCCTTGAGATCCTCGATAACTCGGCTGTCCCCGCTGGCGACAGCCTCCACGACCGGGTCGGAGAGAGCGACGCCCGGTGGCACCCGCAAACCTGCTCGCGCCGCTTCTCCCAACCCGACGGCTTTGGAGCCGAACACCGAACGGTCTCGCGCCTCGTCGAGCGAGACAGCACCCTTCACCCTAGGACCACCACTTCCCCAATGGCACCATCCACGCGTACGCGTACACCGTCAGCGATGAGGCTGGTCGCTTCCCGCGTCCCGACGACGCTTGGGAGCCCGTACTCGCGAGCGACGATCGCCGCGTGCGACAACAGGCCGCCTCGGTCGGTGACGATCGCCCCGAGCAGCGGCAGCAAGATGTTGAAGGCCTCTGAGGTGGATTCGGTGACCAAAACGTCTCCCTGCGCGATCCGGTCGAACTCGCTCGGGCCGCGAACACGGCGCGCGGGGCCCTCGTAGACGCCCGGGCTGGCCGGCAAGCCACGCACCAGGTGCTCTTCATGCTTCGCCTCTGTCACACCGAACATCTGGCCCATCACGATCCCCATCGCGCGCATCATCCGTTGAGGCGCGGGGGGTAGCCCTGATGGGTCGGGCGGCGGCGAGGGCGGGTCACCCAAGTGTTGTGGGGCATCCTTGGTGGTCAACGACGAGCGGAGGCGGTACCTCGCCGCGAGCTCGTCTGCAGATGGATCTGAGGCTCCGGAGAGGAGCGAGGACATCTCATCGAACTCGGCGTCAACCAGGTGCTCCGCGTCGTGCAGACGTCCTCGTGCGACAAGACGCACCCCGCAAGAGACCACGGCGCGTCGCATGATGCCAGATGCCCAGATATCACTGAACACGCCCCGCTCATCCCGGATCTTGTAGGTGAGGCGCGCCTCATCGAGGAGCTCATCGAACTGCTCGCGATGTTGCCCCGGCACCTTGTCCCGGACATCTTGGACGCGCCTGTCCAAATCGGTGTCGACACGGGCAGGGGCTTGCACCGCGAGCCGCATAGCGCGCAGCAAAGCGTCTGGCAGCTCGAGCGCGTACCGTCCTGATATGTCGAAACCGTCCACGAGGCGGTACCCGACGAGGTCGAGGTACGCCGAGGCGGCCGCACCGGCGTCGCTTCCGTGCGACCGCAGCCTCTGGAGCAAAGCCGCGGGCTCGTCGTCGGACTCCAAGAGCCGTTGCGCCGACGGGTCGTGGGCGAGTGCCGTCCTGAGGCTCTCCAGCTCCATCGAGGCGCCCGCGGAAACGGGGGCGGCGCCGCGAAGCAAGGCAAGCAGGTCGGGCGCGGCGACACCTGTCCAATCACCGACGTGCGCGAGGAAATCCCCTGTCGGCACCGACGGCGCGCCGGTGAAGCGCATGTGCTGGTAGATCATCTCAGCGTGATGGTCGCGGCACCTCCCGAGGTAGGCGAGTAGCTCGGGCTCGGGCAAGCCCGATGGGTCGACGGACTGGAGCTCTCGGTGGGCCTTGACCGAGGCGGGCTTGAAGGTCTCGTCCCACTCACGAACCTGCTCTCGCCACAACTTCTCGCGGAAGACCGCTTCTGCCCTTTGGAAACGCTTTGGCACCTCATCGCGGCCCACCGGTACTAGTGATGTGTAGCAGAAGCCGTTGACATAGGCATTATCGAGAACATCGATGAGGAGCCCGTAAAAGCGCGTGAACTCACGGAAGCCCCGCTTGAACGGCTCGGGGTGCGTGCTCGACCAATAACGCGTGACAGGGCGCGGGAAGTGGACCGAGTCCAGCTCCCATGAACCGGGGCCGGGCGGCTCGAAGGGCAACTTGCTTGCTGTCTCGGCGGAACTCATAGATCCCCCTTTTGTCTGGTCGCTCCCGTTTGGTGCCCCCGGCCGCACGGTGCCGGAGAGTACAGATCTCCCCGCTGGGGGCCGCCCAAAGAGCCCACCTTCCCGATCGCCGCAGGCTCGAGCCCTCTGCTTCGGTGGCGGCCGGTCCCTTCGGGGGCGCCCTGCACCTTGGGCCCCGTGGGCCACCGAGCTAATTTGTGCGCCAAGGGCTGAGCCGCCTTCGGGCTGGGATTGGTCCGGGCCTTTGGTCGGGCTGGTCGGGAGCGGCTTCCGAAGGTGTTTTGGCCAGTCGCAGTACCTGGCCCGGCCGCCACTCGCTGCTGGCGTTCCCTACCCGACCGGAACGGTGGGGACGACCTGTGGTAAGCAACCGGGCATGACTGCAACTCAGGTGGCAACTCCCGCCGAGGTGGAGCAACTGGGATCCCTTCGCTGGACAGAGCTGTACCGGCCAGCTCCTCCGAGGCGGTTCGACCCCGGCCCGCTCCGTGAAGCCCTCATCGCTGCCGCCCAAGGACGGCTTCGGCAAGGTGACCGCGTCGGGATCTGCGTAGGCAGCCGCGGGATCGACGGCTTGGCGCAGGTTGTCGGCCTCGTGGTCGAGGCGGTAAAAGCCGCTGACGCAGTACCCGTCGTTATACCGGCCATGGGTTCGCACGGCGGGGCCACCCCCCAGGGCCAGTTAGCGGTGCTGCGTGATTTGGGGGTCAGGGAGGAAACCCTAGGCGTTCCTTTCGAAGCTTCGATGGAGGTCGAGCAGGTGGGCGTCGTCCCCGGCGGTCACCCTGTCTACTTGTCAGCTGTGGCGTTGGGATGTCAGGCGATCGTGCCCGTGAACAGAGTTAAACCGCACTCGGACTTCCGTGCTCGCGTGGAAAGCGGTTTGACAAAGATGCTGACCATCGGCCTTGGCAAAGAGCTCGGTGCCTCGAGCCTGCACCGAGCCGGCTTTATGGCCTTTGGCACCGTGCTGCCGGCAGCGCTCGAGATCGTCTTATCCAATCTGCACGTACCGTTTGGCGTGGCGCTGGTCGAGGACACGTGGCACCGGCTCGACCGCGCCGAGATCGTACCTGGAGGATCGGTGCTGGAGAGGGACGCTCAACTGCTCGAGCAAGCCTGGGGGCTCTTCGGTTCGCTCCCTTTCGGTGAGCTGGACGTGCTCGTACTAAAAGAAATGGGGAAGACGATTTCCGGAGCCGGTATGGACCCCAATGTCACAGGGAGGTTCCCGGTCGACCCGCTCCCGTCGCCAACCAAGGTCGCACGCCTCGTGGTGCTCGACCTGAGAGATGATTCGGGCGGCAATGCGATCGGCGTCGGGACCGCAGACGTGGTTACCGAGCGGCTGCGCAACAAGGTCAATTGGCATTACACGTACGCGAACGCACGCGCCTCGAAGTCTCTGCCGGGTGCCCGCTTGCCGATGGTAGCGACCAGCGATAGAGAAGCTATCTCCGACGCGCTTGGTTCCCTGGTTGGTGGCAGGTCTGGCGTGCCCCGGGTTGTGGCAATGGCTAACACCTTGGAGGTCAACCATCTCTTGGTTACCGGACCGCTCGTGAGCGAAGCCGAGCCCGCTGGGTACCACGCGGCAGGCCGGGACCTGAGCGCGATGTTCGACAAAGACGGTGCACTGGTGCGCATCGGTGACGTCCCCTTCTTTGGGCAGCATTAGTGAACGCAAAATTCGTTGTAGGCGCGGGCCTTTGCGCTCAGGTTCACGGCAAGCAGAGGCAACGGCGAACTGCGGGCCGCCGTCCACGACAACGGTGTCGGCGGCGCTGATCTGGCCCGAGCCGAGTAGCCGGGCTACGAAGGCGATGTGGTCCTCTATTTCTTAACCGAGTGCCGCCGCCCAAAACCGCGCCACGGCATGTGGGCCCCCGCAATCAAAAGGTCACCTGGGACGGGATGCTCATCAGTCGGCAAGAGTCCAGCGTGGCGGGAGCCTGCTAATTGGAAAACCAGCTGGGCTGCTACCGTCCAGGAGGTAGATGGCGTACGCCACGTCGAGCTTTACCTGGGCCGAACCGGCGAGCCCCCCGGCGTTGGCTCCATTACAATAAGGGCTTGCAAGGCCACCAGGGTTACCGTGGGACCAGTACTTGTGGTAGCAGAGCTCGAGGTTAGCTGCTCCGCTGGCGGTCTTTGTCGACCAGCGGGCCGCGAAGAGCATCCACCAGACCTGCCCTGCGTCGACCTTGCCGCTCAGCCAACCGTTGCCCCGGTACTCCACCATCGTGGAGCCGTCCCACCCCCACCCGTCGAGGATGCCGGGGCTGGCATCGGACTCGGGAGCGCCCATCACACCCTGCAAAAGGGCGTCCTCTTTGTATATCATCTGGTGGGTTTTCTCAACCCGGAGGAGGTTGTAGAACGTCTCTTCAGCGGAATGTGTTGGCCGCGCCAGTGCCTCGACGAAGTAGCGCTCGACGGCTGTCGCGAAATTGGCGGCGACATCCTTACTGAAGGCGAAGTAGGCGCGAGCCTTTATCTCATCTCTCAGGTTTGCCGTGGCATCTGTCTCACAAGCACTTATGAAGACGAAGCTGCGGGAAAAATTGGCGCCGTCCTTTGTCACGAGCCAGTTCCAAAATGCGGGCGTTATCACGACTTTCCATTGGCAGTTCTTGCTCGAAGGCGAGAAAGCCACCTTGAGGGAGCAGTTGGGCTCACCGATGTAGTAAGCGGGCTCGGTCCCCAGCTTGTAGGTGGTGAGGACGCCGAGCCCCTCGCTCGTGAGCTCGGTTCTTAGCTCGGCGTAAGCGCCGGACATTTTTGCCGCTGTCAAAAACCCCTCTGTCGCGACGGTCTGGCCCGTCAGCAACTGCCCGGCAGAGTCGCCGTGCGTAGAAACCATTACAAACCCCGGGCTCGACTTGAGCAGTGTCGCGATAGCGAGGATGGTTGCACCTGAGCCCAAGAGCTCCTTGACCTTGTAGCCCCGTTGGCCAAGTGTCGTCGCCATGTCCGCCAGTGCTGCGGGATCCTCGATGCCCGGGACCGGTGCAACGAGTACAGCGGTTCTATCGGGTGGGTCAAACTGCCCGTCGGGGTGGACTTTGGGGTCGAGGGAGACGCGGGGGTCGCTCGCAAGGGAGCTGAGCGTGAGGGCGGTGCAGCCTCCTTCGGAGCAAGAGGGAGCTGCATTATAGAGCGACACGATCACCGACGGCGCCCGCTGATAATTGACCTGTATGTCGTCACCGAGGCTCGCGACGCTCGTGATGCAATAGTTGCCGCAGGGTAGCCTGGAGGAGCTCGGCCTGCCGAAAGCAGCGGGGGCACCGGCGGGCCTTTCCCGCGACGCTGTCGCGCCGCCCCTGCTCTCTGCTACCCACGCCCGCGCGTACACGTACGCTTGGTTCGCTGCTTGGGCGTTTGTCGTGGTGGCTCCGGTGTTCATTTGGGCGTTGTAGATAGACAGGATGCCTTGGTCCAAGCCCATGGGCTGTGCCTGCCATTGAGAGGTGCCAGGCCTGGAGGAAAATATCTGGAAGGGCATCGTGACTTCGCTCGCGGACAGGTTGAGCGCGAAGTCAGCATTGATCTTCAGGCCGGACGTACTGACCTGGAGGGAAACCCGGCCATTGTCATAGGCGTACGTGCCGGGGTCCGTAAGCGCTTCGGTCTCGTTTGACGCGTAGATGTACGCCTGGCCCCCTGCGCCAAATAACAGGTAGATCTCCGAGCCGCTCTTGGGGCGGTTGCCGTCAGATTCTTCTAGGAGCGAATAAGAGATCGTGACGAGAGGGCTGTCCGTGCCGAGGGGAGCCTGCGAGCTGTTCAGCTTCGGTCCCTGTCTACCCTCGACAAAATGGGCTGGCGCACGCGCGGCAAAGTGCTGCAGCGGGGCCAGCGCCCGTGCGGTTGCGGGGGGGGCTGCACTGGCGGTTAAAGGGAACAAAAGCCCCATAAGGGCGACGGTAAGCGTCGCGGTGCCGGCAGTTCCGAGCGCGCTTCGCCCTTGGCTCGGGCGTCGCTGCTGGCTGCTTGTTCCGCTGCGCTCGGGGGTGCCTTGTGCCGCAGCGGTGCTCCTGTCGTGAATGTGGCCACATTATGCGGTCGCTCGGGCTCCCAGAAGGGCCAGCAGCAGTTGTCTTGAAGCTCGTAGCTCGCCCGCCTCCAGTTCGCACAAGGAGGTCTGGAAAAGGGAGGCTCAATGCCCTATGTTCCAGTCCTATCAGCGATCGACGCTCCAGGCCCGTTGTCGAGTAGCCGGCTCTACCACGCTGCGCGCGCGGTGAGCGGGGCTTTGGGCGCGGCCGAAGTGGCATCGTCTGTCTTTGAGCATGCCCTCAATGAGCTCGGAGCGACCAGCGCTGGTCTTTGGCTTGTCGAGGAAGGGGCCATCCAGCTGGTAGCAGGTGTCGGGCAGCCGAGGGAGGTGGTCGCAACACTGACCCCTATCCCGCTCAGCTCAGACCTTCCTGCGGCGGAGAGCATTCGCGCAGGCAGAGTGCTCGTTTATGGCTCGCAAGCCGAACGGGACCGCCGTTGGCCAGAGCTGGCTTTCCTGCAGGACGGCTCCGAGGCAGTGGCAGTGTTGCCCCTGGTCGCTGCCGAGCAGGTCCTTGGTTGTTTGCACATCGGTTACCCGGCGCCGATGCGCCCGGACGAGCTCGACATCCCCCACCTCACGGAGCTGTCAGAGCTGTGCGCAGCAGCGCTGTACAGGGCAAGGCTCTACGACGCCGAACGCGAGCGGCAGGCCTTCTTGCTCGATGCCTGGAGCGCCCTCGCGGATGCTGGCGGTTACGCCGACACCTTGCGCCGGCTCGCCTCGTTGGCTGTGCCTCGGCTGGCCGACCTCTGCCTTATCGACGTCAAGGACGCGAGCCAGCGGGTCAGGCGGATGGCCGCCGTTCACGCCGACCCGGCCAAGGCTGCGCTGACGAGGGATCTTGTGGAGCGCTACCCGCCTCTTGCGGGAGGGCCGCACCCGGCGAGCACAGCGATGACGACCGGCCGTTCGACTTGGTCCCCGACCATGAGCGACGAGTTCTTGCGAGCAACGACGAGGGACGAGCACCATTACCTGCTCGTCAAAGAACTCGGTTTTTCATCCTACGCCACGGTCCCCCTTGTTGCCGGGGGCGAAATCCTCGGCGCGATCACGCTTGTCTCGGCCGGCTCAGGGCGGGTCTACAGGCGGAGCGACCTCGCTCTCGCCGAGGAGCTCGCTTCGCGAGTGGCGAGCGTCGTCGCTGCTGCCCGGAGACGGGACAGGGAGCACCAGCTCGTGCACGAACTTCAGCGGCTCCTCTTGCCAGAACAACTCCCAAGAGCGCCGGGCCTCGAGATTGCCGTGCGTTACCTGACTGCGGCGATCGAAGCCGAAGCGGGAGGCGACTTCTACGATGTGGTCAACCTCCCGAGCGGTCTCCTCGGCCTCATGGTCGGGGACGTCGAAGGTCACGATACGACGGCAGCTGCGACCATGGGACAGCTCAGGAGCGCCAGCCGAGCGCTCGCAGGGCAGATCCGAGAACCCGGCATGCTTGTCGACGAGCTGCGCTCCAGCTGGGAGCTGCTTGGTTTTGGGCGCACTGCTACCGCCATCTTTTGCACGGTTGACCCAGCTAGCGGCGATGCCCTCGTCGCTTCGGCCGGCCACCTTCCCCCGGTGCTCATCGACAGCAATGGCGAGGCCAACTTCCTGCATGTCCAACCATCCCCACCGCTCGGTCTGCAAGCTGAACATGCCGAAGAGCAGCATTTTGCCCTCCGGACAGGCAGCACGCTCCTGTTTTTCACCGACGGGCTTGTCGAGCACCGTTATAGCGGGTTGCCCGACGAGCTCGAAAGGCTTCGCAGGCTGCTCGAAGGCAGCGCCGACATGCCCCTGGAAGAACTATGCGACGTGGTCCTCGAGGCTCATCACGCGCAGAGCCTGCGTCAAGACGACGTTGCGCTGCTCGCGGTCAGACGACTGGACCGGAACTAGAGAGCGTGCGCTCATGAGCGGCTTCATCGCCCCGGGCGTCTTCGAGATCGATACGCTCCTCGGGGGCTGGGAGCGCGTTACAGCCGGGTACCTGCTGGCTGGGGAAGCACCCGTCCTGGTCGAAACAGGGAGCCAAAGCTCTGTACCCGTCCTGTTGGCGGCACTAGCTCAATTTGGCCTGGCCGAAGCGGACCTCGCTGGCGTCGTCCTGTCCCATATCCACCTCGATCACGCTGGAGGAGTTGGGGACGTCGCAAGGGCGTTCCCCCGAGCGACTGTTTATGTGCACCCCAAGGGCGCCCGGCACTTGGCCGACCCTTCTCGCCTCATCGCTTCTGCCGCTACCGTCTACGGCCCTGCCCTCGACTCTTTGTACGGGCGGATGAGCCCTGTGCCCGAGGCACGCATCCGAGCGGTGGACCACGGCGAGAAGATCGACTTGGGGGGTGGGCGGACGTTGACGGCGCTGCACTCGCCGGGCCACGCCAAGCACCACATAGCGCTTCATGACAGTGAAAGCGGCGTGCTCTTTGTGGGTGACGCAGCGGGTGTAAAGCTCCCGGGGCCGACAGCACTGCGTCCCGCCACACCTCCTGCCGATTTCGACTTGGACCTGGCGTTGCAAAGCCTCCGGTTGTTCGCCAGCCGGGATCCATCGCGCCTGGCGCTCGCGCACTATGGGCTGCTCCCTGAGGGCCCCAGAGAAGCGCTCGAGGAGGCCGGCGGCGCGTTGAGAGAGTGGGCGAGCGTAGCAGAGGCCGCCTGGGCTTCGGGCGAGGACGTGGAGCATGCCCTGAGGGCGCGCTTTGCCAGCGAGCTCGACGCCTTGACCGCAGACGACCGCGAGCGCCTAGAAGCTCTCAATGGGCTGCATAGCAACGCCGAAGGCCTCAAGCTCTGGCTGTCGCGGGTGAGGGGCGCCCGGGGAGAAGTGGGGGGCCAGGTCTCAACCTAAACGGGCCGTTGGCGAACAGCCGAAGCGGGCGGCGACCAGTTCTTTTAGACCATGGGGGAACCGCGCCTCAGCCGGCCTGAACTTTGCCAGCTTGAGCTGCGCGCCAGCATCTCCGGCAAAGGCGGCCTGGCACACTTCTGGCTCGGCGTTGGCGAGCGCAAGGATGGCACCAGCGCAGCCCAAGGTCGCCCCCAGCGTTATCAGCGCCGAGGACCCGACATAGACGGGACGGTCCCAGCTGTCAAGAGTCGCCAGGAGGCGCCCGGCATCCGCGCTCGAGTCTTTCAAAGCCGCCACTGGGAGCTCAGCAAGGGCTTCAAGGCTGATGCCAGGAGGCGAGACCGCAGGGTAGTGGTACCCGATAACTGGGATCCCATCTGCCGCGACAGCCACCTCTTGGTAATAGCTGAGGGGGTCGTCGGTCCGCGGCGGGGAAAGGGCCAAGACGGCGTCCGCTCCCAGGTTTATCGCTGCCCTGGTAAAGCGTGACGCCTGCCGAGCCGATGGTGCTCCGACACCAGCGACCAGCGGCACGCCGCAACTTTGGGGCAGGGCGGCACGGACTGCAGCGACCAGCTCGGAGCGCTCGTCGTGCTCCAAGGCCGCCGCTTCCCCAGTTGTACCGGCAACGACAACGGCCCGAGCCCCTAGCTCAACAAGTTGAGTGGCCAGGTCAGCGGTTGCGGGAGCGTCGAGCTCGCCGTCCGGGCGGAACAAGGTGACGAGCGCCACGCCTATCCCGTTAAAAATTGCCTGCCGAGGCACAGGCCCACTTTAAGCCTCGATTTGTCACACCCTGGCGGGCCAGCGCTCACTGAGCTGGGCCGTCAATGCTGGCCACGCTGCTGGGTCGTGCCCGGGGACGACTGGGTAACCTCGCTCGCGGGCCAGCGCCTTCAAGTGCCTGATGGGCTCAATGGTGTCGGCGGCGGCGCAGTTGATAAAGCTGCCAACCGGCAACTCGTGCTCGACGTTCTCGGTAAGGTCGGCGGCGTCGAAGGCGAACACAAAACCACCTCCTCCGGCCGCCTCGTCGACGTCGACGATGAAGCTCTGGTGGCCGGGCGTGTGGCCAGGCGAAGGCACGGCCGTCACGCCTGGAGCGATCTCCACCTCGCCGTCAGCGAGGCGCCAATTTATGGCTGGGTCGTCGTAATCGATGCGGAACATCCCGTGCTCTTCCGGGCCGGGATGTCCGGACATCCCGTACTCGAGCTCTTTGCGCTGCAGGTGCACCGGCACCTCGAGCTGAGTGAAATGGCGCACCCCGCCTGCGTGGTCGCCGTCGAGGTGGGAAAGGGCGACGGCTGTTATGTCCTCGAGCGCTACACCAGCCATTTCGAGTGCGCCCTTGAGCGGGTCGCCTGGTCCTGGCGGGAGGAGCGCCTCGACCCCATGCCCGTGGAAGCGCCGGTAGAGCGGGGCGTCGCGCACGAGCGCGGGGTTGAGCCCTGTGTCGAGCAGCACCCAGCCTCCCTCGGTTCCCAACAGCACTGCCGGGACAGGCTCCCGGAGACGCTCGCCGGAAGTGTCCCCGTAAATTGACACCGTCTTTGGCAGATCCTCCCAGCCAAGAGTGAGCAAGATCACGCGCCGGACACCGCTCTTGCTCATCGCGCTATCACCGGAAGATGAGCCGCATCAGCTTTCCGCCCCTCGGGAAGCCTCTTACCAGCGAACAAGCCTTTTGGCAGAGGGAGTGGCGGAGGGAGTGGGATTCGAACCCACGGTGAGCATACACCCACAACGGTTTTCGAGACCGCCCGATTCGGCCACTCTCGCATCCCTCCTAGTACTTCTACCAGCTACTTTAGCAAGGTCTCTTTGTCTAGAGGCTCTCTTTGGCCTACTCTTGTCCTACGGAATGTGCGTTCGGTAGGGAGGCTGCGCAGAGCATGACCACAGCCAGAGGCACGATGCGCCTCGGCCCCGCGACTCTTACGCTGAGCCTCTTCGTACAAGCTGCGATGGGAGCACAACGTACTGAGGGCCCAAAGAGACGCCCGACATGCGGTCGTAGAGCAAGCTGACGGCTGCTTGCGCGGTCTCCTCAAACGGGTTCCGCATCGTGGTCAGGGACGGATCTGTCGTGAGTGCCGCAGCAGAGTTGTCAACACCTATGACCGCTACGTCCCGGGGCACGCGCCGGCCGGCTCGCTTCAGCGCCTTTATCGCTCCTGCGGCCATAAGGTCGGACGCGACGAACAACCCGTCAAGATCGCCGTAACGATCCAACAGTGCCCCCGCCCCGCGCCGCCCGCTCTCCAGCGACCAGTCACCCTCTTCCACTAAGCCTTTCCGGTAGGCACGGCCAAGCGCCTTCCTGAAACCCTGAAAGCGGTCCTGCCCTGATGTGCCATCGAGAGGGCCGGCTATCGTGCCCACCCTCCGGCGCCCCTGAGCCATAAGGAAACGAGTCGCTTCGTACGCAGCCCCCTCGTCGTCCATAGCGGCCCATGGGACGGCCTTTTCGAGGCCGTCCGGGGGACGACCCAGCACGACCAGAGGTATCCCCGCTTCAAGGAGCCCGGCCAACAACGGGTCGCCGTCGTTTAGCATCGCGAGCAGGACGCCGTCGACGTGCCCCGCTGTCAAGTAGTTGCCGAGAAAAGCTTCCTCCTGATGGTCCTGGGCAATGCTCACCAAAAGGTGCAGGCCGTGCTTCTCGAGCTCCTGCGTGAAGGTCTTCACACGGATCCCGAAGTTGGGATCTTCAAACAATTGCTCATGTTTCTCCGATATCACGAAGGCAACCGAGCCGGTGTGGCCCTTTCGTAGGTGACGCGCAGTCTGGTTCACCGAAAATCCAAGAGCGCCAACGGCGGCGAACACCTTGGCTGCCTTTGCCTCGCTCACGCTGCGGCCGCCGTTGAGGACGCGTGACACCGTCGCTCGGGATACCCCGGCCAGACGAGCCACGTCCATGATGTTGGGCCTTCGCTCCGTCCGCCTGGTGACGGGCGCAGGCTGGGCTTGTGCGGTGCCCAAAGAAGAGCCCATAACACTCGGAGCTTACTTGCGACGGCCGGCCTCGCCCTGTGCTGAAGAACGGTCGCCGGCGCCCGGCTCGGGGTTACGCACGACTTGAGATCGATCTCAATCGGCGGTAGAGTCCGCATGAGATCGATCTCGCGGTCCGGGCCTAAAGGGAAGGTCCGAGCCCATCGGAACGCGCTCAGCGAGACGAAGGCACACCGTGTAGCCGCACTAGCAACTGGTAAAAATACCCGAGAGAAAGGACACAGGAGGATGACGACTAGACCGCGACGCTTCAGCGCTCTGGCTGCAGCAGCGCTCGCCGCTTTCACTTTAAGCAGCTCGCCCGTTGCCGCGTCGGCAAGCGCCCCGGCCAAGGTAACGGTCAGCTGGTGGACTTGGACTGCCAACCCTAAGGACGTGATCGCAAACTTCGAAAAAGCGAACCCGAACATCACGGTCCCAACCCCGCCTGACCTCGGCGTAAGCGGTGCAGGCTTCTATGAGAAGTTGACCACCGCATTGGCCGGTGGTACGGCCCCCTGCGTGACCCAGGTGGAGTACTCGGAGCTCCCGTACTACATCGACGCCCACGACCTCGTCAACATCGCCCAGTACGCCGACCAGTACAAGTCGCTCTACCCGTCCTGGGTATGGGGGCAAGTCTCACAGGGCACCGGTGTTTACGCGCTCCCGGAGGACATAGGGCCCACCGGGTTCATGTACCAGCCGGCCGTGTACAAGAAGTACAACCTGGTCGTCCCGACCACTTGGGCCGAGTTCGCTTCGGACGCCGTCGCCCTCCACAAGGCCAATCCCAACATGTACCTCGACTTCTTCTCTCCCACCGACGAGCACCGCTTGGTGTCGTTGTGGTGGCAGGCCGGCGCGCGGCCCTTCGTGCTCCAGCCCAACGGCTCCTGGAAGATCACGGTGAACGGGCCGATCGAGGAGAAGGTCACTAATTTCTTCGGCGACTTGGCCCTCAAGGGCGACCTCCTTTTCGATACGGACTTCACCGCGCCGTACGGCCACCACGTCGCCGATGACGCCTATGCATCTATGGTCGGTACTGCTTGGGGGCCGGGGTACCTGGTCGCCGGCTTCCTACCCAAGGGATCCACCCAAGAATGGGCCGTAGCGCCGTTGCCTCAGTGGACGCCGGGCGCCCACGCCGAAGGCAGCTGGGGCGGGTCGACCAACGCAGTGACCAAGGACTGCCCCGCCCAGGACATCCCCGCGGCCGTGAAATTTGCCGCCTTCATCAACAGCTCTCCAAGCGGAATGACAATCGATGAGAAGCCGGCGACGACTACCGGTGGTGGACGCGGCCTCTTCCCAGCTGCTCTCGCTCGGGCGAAGGTCGCGCAGTTCAACGCACCCGTCCCGAACTTCACCGGCAACGTCAACGCTCAGTTCAACACCTACGCGTCACAAGTCGTCGAGAACTTCGAGTGGGGCCCCTTTGACGCTGAGCTCTACAACTTCTTCGGCACCGAAATGACAAAGGCTGCTGCTGGCAAGGAAAGCTGGGACCAGGCCTTGGACAACATAGAGTCTGATCTCGTCAGCTACGCGCGCTCGATCGGGTACTCGGTACAGAGCTAAGGTCGCAGGCGCCGGACGGTCGATGCTGCCTGCGGGCCGTCCGCGCTCGCGAAGTCGATAGAGCGCGCGAAGAAAGGACAGGAAGGCAATGGCAGTGCGGGGCGCTGAAGAACGTGCCGCGCTGCCGGTGCCTCCTTCTGCACTAGGCAGGGCCACCCGGGGGAACCAGCGATTGCGCCAGCGGCAGGGCCACTCTGGGCTGGCCATGACGGCTCCGTTCCTCGGCCTGTTTGCCGTCTTCTTTGCCGGCCCGCTCATTTACTCGATCATCCTCAGCCTTCGCTCCCCATTGACCGGCGCGTATGCCGGCCTCCTTAATTACCGTGCGACCTACCACAACGGTGCCTTCTGGGCTGGTGTTGTGCGCATGGCATACTTCGGCGCCATCCAAGTCACGGTAATGATCGGCCTCGCTATCGGCTTGGCGCTGCTGCTCGATGGCCCGTACTGCCGGGGGAGGAGGATCTTTTCCCTTGTCTACTTCCTGCCGTACGCCGTCCCCGGGGTGATCGCGGCCCTTATGTGGGGCTTTCTTTTGGAACCAGACTTGGACGTCGCGCTGAAAGTCCCCCACTTGCTCGGGCTGACGAGCAGCCCTTTGCAGCCCCTCGACTATCGCCTTTCCCTGTACTCGATCATGCTCATCGTCACTTGGGAGTGGACCGGCTACAACATGACGATCCTGGTTACCAGCTTAAGCAACGTGCCGCGCCAAGTCCTCGAGGCCGCGAAAGTGGACGGGGCCTCGGAGTTTTCTATTGCGGCTCGCATCAAGCTCCCGATGATCCGGCGCACGATCATGTTCATCACCATCCTTTCCATTATCGGGACTCTCCAGTTGTTCAACGAGCCTGTGATCCTCAACGAGGTCGCATCCGTTGGCAACGCCTTGACGCCCAACCAGATCATCTACAACACCGCCTTCGCCTTCGGCAACGAGCAGACAGCCGCGGCCCAGTCCGTGGTGCTCGCACTCATCACCATCGTCGCCACTATCGCTTTTTACGGGATCGTCAGGACGCGCATGCGCCCCCTCGCCACTACCAGGAGGGCCAGATGACCGCGCCCGCCTGGCACTCGCGTTCCCTGGTCGGCAAGGTCTTTGCGGCACGCCTAGCCACGCGGGCTAAGACCACGGCCACGACAGCCCTGCTCGCGGTCGCAGCCGTGTACGTGCTCGTCCCCATCTACTGGCTCGTTGTAGCCTCCTCGAAAAACACGGGCGAACTTTTCTCGACCAACACTTTCCTGCCCCCTTCGCACCCGCACTGGTCCACCAACTTCTCCTCGCTGTTCAGCTACGAGAGCGGGGATTACAAGTGGTGGCTCATGAACTCTTTCATCTACGCTTCGGCGGCGGCCACGCTGGCCACGGCGGTGTCCACGATGTGCGGGTACGGCCTCGCCAAGTACGCGTTCAGCGGCAGGCGGGCGGTGTTCGGCCTAGTGATGGGTTCGCTCATGGTACCGGGCACTGCCCTCGTGGTACCGCTCTTCCTCCTCGAGCACTACATGGGCCTCACCAACACCTACCAGGGCGTGATCCTCCCCTTAGCCGTGTACCCCTTCGGGGTGTATTTCATGTCCATCTATGCCGCCGAGGCTGTCCCCGATACCCTCATCGAATCGGCACGGATGGACGGTGCCGGCGAGCTCAGGGTGCTCTGGCAGATCGGCCGGCCCATCCTGCTGCCCGGGATGGTGACCCTCTTTTTGCTGTCGTTCATAGGGACTTGGAACAACTACTTCCTGCCTCTCGTGCTCCTCGGTACCGAGACTCGCTTCCCCCTCACCGTAGGGCTATCGGCTTGGGCGTCCACCCTCAACGAGGCCGGAGCAGGCCAGCCCCTCTATTCCAACGTGATCCTCGGCTCGCTGGTTTCCGTGCTGCCGATGCTCGTCCTGTTCCCGTTCCTCCAGAAGTACGTAGCACGAGGGCTGACCTTTGGGGCTGTGACCGGTGAGTGAGAGCACGAACAACCATAAGGACCAACTGACAAGGCACTTCTGTGCAGGAGCAAATACTGATGAGTAAGTACATACAATATGGTGGTGACTACAACGCCGAGCAATGGCCACGCGCTGTCTGGGAAGAAGACGTCGCTCTCATGCAGGACGCGGGCGTCAACCTGGTTACCGTCGGCGTTTTCTCCTGGGCCCAACTCGAGCGCGACGAGGGCTCGTTCTCCTTTGGTTGGCTTCACGATCTCCTCGACTTGCTCGCGTCAGCCGATATCTCAGTAGATTTGGCCACTCCGACCGCGGCCCCTCCCGCGTGGTTGTCCGTCCGGTACCCTGACGTTCTGCCAGTCAACGCGTACGGAGCGCGCTACAGCCACGGGAGCCGGCAGGCAATTTGTATCTGCAGCCCCGCCTACCGAGGCAAGGCTCGCGACATAGTAACCCGGCTCGCAACCGAAGTCGGTAGCCACGAAGCCGTCAAGATGTGGCATGTCCACAACGAGTACGCCTGCCATGTCCCATATTGTTATTGTGACAACCATGCGGAAGCTTTTCGGCGCTGGCTCGAGCATCGCTACGGGTCTCTCGACACCCTCAACGACGCCTGGGGCACCACGTTTTGGAGCCAGACTTACACCGACTTCGGCCAGGTGGTACCGCCGCGCCTGACGGCGGCATTCGTAAACCCCTCGCTCGACCTCGACTACAAGCGCTTTAGCAGTGAAGCCTTTTTCGAGGAGTTCCTCTTGGAGCGCGCTGTCCTGAAGGAAGCTCGGCCAGATCTGCCGGTGACGTCGAACTTCATGGGCTTTTTCAAACCTATTGACTACTTCAAGTGGGCCTCTCAAATGGACGTCGTGTCCACCGACAACTACCCGGACACGGCCGACCCAGAATGGCCGCTTCAGACCGCAATGCATTACGACCTCGTGCGAGGGCTCAACAAACAGGTCCCGTGGATGGTGATGGAGCAAACGCCCTCGAGGGTCACTTGGCATTGCCCGAACGTGCCTAAGCGCCCCGGCCACATGCGCGCGATGAGCTATCAGGCGCTCGCCCGGGGAGCAGGGGGCCTTATGTTCTTCCAATGGCGCGCTTCGCGATCGGGAGCCGAGAAGTTCCATTCGGCCATGGTCCCCCACTCTGGGACAGCGTCGCCCGTTTGGGCTGAGGTGGCTGCGTTGGGCAATGAGCTAGCTGCCCTCGAGGACTTTTCAGCATTGCCCGTGGAGGCGAAAGTCGCCGTCCTCTTTTCCTGGCCCAATTGGTGGGCACTCGAGGCTCCCTCCCAGCCGGCTGGCGGCCTCACTATCGCCGATCAGCTGACGTGGCTTTACCGCCCGCTGTACGAGGGTGGGGTTACCGTCGACTTTTGCCACCCCGACGAACCGCTCAACCGCTATGAAGCCGTGATCGTGCCAAGCCTTTACCTCACGAGCGAGCAGCAGGGCGCGAATTTGCGCTCCTATGTCGAAGCGGGCGGCACTGCTGTGGTCTCCTTCTGGTCGGGGATCGTCGACGAGCGCGATTCGGTCTACCTCGGCCCCTATGGCGGGCCGCTGCGACCGCTCCTCGGTTGTGATGTCCTGGATGTGGCACCCTTGCCGGTCGGCGAGACACTGCAGCTGCAGTGGGAGGACGGCAGGGAGGGCACGGGAGCTTTTTGGGCCGATGTTGCGGCGGAGCGCGACGGGCACGTGCTGGCGCGTTACTTGACGGGACCTCTCTCGGGGCGACCTGCGTTGCTCGAGACGAGCTACGGCAGGGGCCGCGCGTACTACATCGGGTGCCGGCTCGACCATGACACTTTGGCGCGGCTGTACAGCTTCGTGCCTGCTCTGCGGGCTGACGGTGCCATCAAGCGCGCAGGGAGCGGCATCGAGCGGGCCGTGAGGGTGGGAACGGACAAACGGTACGAGTTCCTGATCAACTACTCAGACGAACAACGTGAAGTGGACGTACTTGACGGCGGCCTCGACTTGCTGACAGGCACCGTTACGGGGCCGCAGGTGAAGCTGAGGCCGGGGGAAGTGGCCATTGTCCGCCATTCGCACCTATGTGCGGCACCGCAGAGTTTCTGACCCAATTTGAGACCGTAGCGTGCCAAGTGGGTGCCTTGTTCGGCCGACTGGCTGGCTGCAGCTTCTCCGTGGTGAATGCCTTATCCGCGACTGGTCCGGGCAGTGGGACGCAGGTGGTTTGCAGTGCTGTCAGTACTTGGCAACGACCCCTCAACCTGCAGGCGTACTGAACGGACCAACTTCCGTTTCATTGACGCGTCAATTATTGCGAGCGCATCGGTCCAGCAGTTGCGCAATCTCACGCAACGAGGAGCCAGGCGTTAGCTTCCCCTGACCGGGACACTGGCGCTATCCCGCAGGAAAAGGGGGATCTGTTGCAGCGGGGCCTCGACGGCCACCTTTGTGCCGCTCGGCATAACTACTCCGGTCCACACGTTTGTCCACTGTGCTCCCGCCGGGAGGTAAACCTCCCGCTTGCGCCCCCCCTCTTGCAATACTGGCGCCACAAGGAGATCCCGCCCAAACATGAACTGATCGTCGACCTCCCAGGCTCTCGGGTCCTCGGGGAACTCGACGAGGAGAGGGCGCATGATTGGTACCCCCCTTTCGCTCGTCTCCTTGGCCTGGGCGTGCAGATAGGGCCGCATGCGCTCGCGCATAAATATATAGTCCTGCAAGATCCCACATGCCTCCTCACCGTACGACCAGATCTCATTTGGCCCTCCGGTCATCTCGGTGCCCATCGTCGAATTCGGCATTCGGTCGCCATGAATGCGGAAGAGAGGGCAGAAGGCCCCGTACTGGAACCAGCGGACGATCAGTTCCCTGAAGGTTGCGTCCGCGGGGTCGCCTGCGAAAAAACCCCCGATGTCGGTGGTCCACCAAGGGATGCCACTGAGGGCCATGTTGAGCCCAGCGCGCACTTGCAGCCGTAGTGAACCGAAGGTCGAGGGTATGTCCCCTGACCAAACTGCCACACCGTAGCGCTGGCTGCCCGCCCAGGCAGATCTGCAAAGAGTCAGGATCTCTGTCTCCCCGCGGTTGGCCATTCCTTCGTAGAAGGCGCGCGCGTGCTCGCGGGGGTACAGGTTGGCGACCGCGGCCCCTGGGCCGGCCGCGAACCGCAAGTTCGCCGGGAAACTCGGCTTCATCTCGGGTTCGCAGGCGTCGAGCCAAAAGACCCGTACGCCCAGGTCGTAGTAGTTCTTTCCTACCTGCTCCCAGATGTACTCCCGCGCTCGTGGGTTGGTCGGGTCGTAGAACGCGACCCCGATCCATTGCCGCAAGCCTCGCTCGGGCCAAGTCGCCTGCAGGGTGGGCCCTCCTTCGCTCGAGACCAAGAGGCCACGCTCGAGCATTGGTTGGTAGTTCGACGATAGTGGGCTGAGCGAGGGCCAGACCGAGACCATGAGCCTGGTGCCCATGGACTCGAGCTCGGCAACCATTGCCCCGGGGTCGGGCCACTCCTCGCGGTCAAAGCTCCAGTCACCGAGGTAATGCCAATGGAAAAAGTCACTGACGATGACCGCTAACGGCACACCCCGCCGGTGGTACTCGCGGGCAACAGCCAATAGCTCCTCCTGCGTGCGGTACCGGAGCTTGCTTTGCCAAAAGCCGCTGGCCCAAGAGGGAAGCTCGGGCGCGTGCCCGGTCGCGTCTGCGTAGTGCCCGAGGACCTCGGCGGGGTCTCCCGCGGTTACCCAGTAGTCGATCTGGGTTGCGCTGTCGGCCACCCATCGGGTCCCGTTGGCGGCCAGCTCGACGCGCCCAACAGCAGGCGAGTTCCACAAGAAGCCGTACCCCCTGTTGGAGACCATGAAGGGCACCGAAACTTCGGCGTTGCGCTGGACGAGGTCCATGACGAGGCCCTTCTGGTCAAACTGCCCGTGGAGGTGCTGGCCGAGCCCATAAAGCTTTTCGCCATCGTAGGCTTTGAAGCGTTGTTCGATGCGGTAGTGGCCGTTACCGTTGGGCACGAACAACCTCGGCCCGGGCCACCAGAAGTGCGCCTTCTGCTCGGACAGGAGCTCGCGCCCAGCATCGGAGCGCCAAAAGCCAACCAAACCCTCCGGCGAGACCTCAGCGCGCAGCTTCCCGTTGACTAACGCGAGGCCATCTCGCCTTGCCCCAGTCGACCCGGCCGGCGCTGGCTCGATAAGCGCGCCCGGGAGGTCGTCGTCCATTTGTCCCTGGCAGGCCCGCACGCGGATCGAATCTCCGCCCCAGGGTTCGAGGCGCAAGTGCTCGTAGCCTGACGAGAACTCGACCACCAAGCCCCTATTGTCCAGCATTCTGGCACCTTTCTATGAAGTTGCGAAAATATCAGCCCTTGAGGGCACCGGCACGGAGGCCACCCATCACGTACCGCTGCCCGAAGCTCAGGATGAGGCCTGAGGGGACGGCCGCCAAAACGACCGTAGCCAAAACGGGCCCCCAATTGACGGTGTTGTTGGCGAAGAAGCTGAGAAGACCTTTTGTCAGCGGTGTTACATTGCCGCCGGCAGTTAGGGTGTAGGCATAAAGGAAATCCCCCCAGGCAAAGAGGAACACGAAAAGACCTGCGGTTATGATCGCGGGTACCGCGAGGGGTGCGACCACAGAGCGGAACGTGCGCCATTCCGAGGCGCCGTCGACATAAGCAGCGTCGGACAGCTCGACAGGGATCGACCCCATATAAGCGCGTAGTACAAGGGTGGCGAAAGGCATCCCGGTGGTGGAATCTGCGAGGATGAGGCCCGCGATGCTATTGAGAAGGTGGAAATGTAAGAACAATTTGTAAAAGGCAAGGGTCAAGGATATCCCGGGGACCATCTGGGTAACGAGGAGCACCATGATCGCGACCGATACGATAGCCCGGCTCTGGAGGTAGCCCAACTTGGTGAGGCCGTAGGAGGCTGGCAGGGCGACACCAATCGAGAGGACGACTGCGCCTAAGGCGATGAGCAGGCTCGTGATTATGCTGCCGTGCTCAACGTCGAACGCGACCCTGTAGTTGCTGAAGATGAAATGGCTAGGCACGAGGGACTGTGAGAGAGCTTGAAGCGCGCTCGTCGGTTCGAAGGAAGTCTCGGCGGTGAAGTAGATGGGGAGCAGCATGAGCCCGGTGATCACCAGCCCCCCGGCAGGGAGCATAAAGCGCCGGGCGTGGCGCCTCCAGAAAACCCGCATCGTAACGCGCCTGATCATGCGATGGCCACCTCGCGCCGCGTAGCGCGTATGTAGAAGAAGGCAATGATCATGCAAAAGACGAACAGCATGTTGGCCACGGCCGCCGCTTGACCAGTCTCGAAGTTCTGGAAGGCGAGCGTATAGACCCAAGTCGACATCAGCTGAGATCCATTGTCAGGCCCACCGTTGGTCAGCACTATCACCAAGTCAAAAGTCTTTACGGTATAGATGATCCCCAACATGATGACTATGAGCGAGACCGGGCGCAAGAGCGGGACCGTCACGTAGCGGAACCGCTGCCAGGCGCCGCAGCCGTCGAGCGCCGCAGCTTCCCGGAGCTCGCCGGGGATGTCCTGGAGCCCCGAGTACAGCAGCACGGCGTTGAAGGGGATCCCGATCCACACGTTGACAAAAGTGATCACGAACATCGCCTTGAAGGACGAGTCGAACCAGAATATAGGGCTGTTGATCAGGTGAAGCGAGTGCAGGGTCTCGTCGATGATGCCGCCATCGCCGGCGAACATAATAGCGAAAATCGTCCCGCTCGCAATGGGCGGGAACAGCCATGGGATAATTATCAGGCTGCGGAGGAACCCGGAAAGGAAAAAGCGGCGGTTGAAATAGGAGGCGATGCCGAGGCCGATGGTGAACTGGAAGAAGATCGATGCCACGAGGAAGATGGCGGTGTCGACCAGGGCTTTACCGGTGACGGGGTCGTGTACCTCTTCGTTGTAGTTGTGGAGCCCGATGAAGGGCCCGCTCTGGGCGATGAACCCCATCTTTTCCAGGCTCATCGTGACCCCGTAGACCAGCGGGTAGGCGAAAAAGACAACCACATACGCGAGAGAGGGCGCGACGAATGCGAACAGCAATGCTTGTCTGCGGTGCGAGCGCAGCCACTGCCGTGCCCGCTTTGGCCCACCGTCTCGCAGAGCGGCCAAGCGGGCCTCGGCGAGCGCCTCGTCGGCGCCCACCGTGGCCCGCACTGACCACGTTGCCTTTCGCTCAGGAGGGGGCTCTTCGCGCGGCAACTACCTGCTCACCTCTCGTCAGCTAAGAACGATCAGTTGCCTTCGAGGATGGAATTGACCTCCGTTTGGGCAGTCGCGAAAGCGGCCGCTGGGGTTTGCTTGCCGATGAGCGCCGCCACGATGGCGTTGCCGACAGCAGTCTCGACCCGGGGATAGAGCACTCCTAGGGTACTGGTGCGCACGAAGCCGTGCTTCAGCTCGGCCTGGAAGGGCGCGTAGAGGGGGCTCGCCGTCTTTTGCCAAATCGGGACGGCCGACTGGACCGTCGGTATATCGCCCGAGGCCGTGCCGAGCGCCGCGTCAACCGACGGTTGCGCCATGTAGTTGAGCAGCTCGAACGCAGCCTTCTCAGTGGCGGGGTTGGTCTTCGGGATAGTCCAGACCTCGCCTCCGATCGGGCCGACCACATTTTGGCCGGGGGTGTTGACCGGGATCTGGACAACACCATAGTTGAGGCCTTTCACCGAGTTGAGGGTGCCGAAGAACCAGGGGCCGTTGATCATCATGGCGGCCTTGCCGGCGGCGAACGCAGACTCTGGAGGTCCCTGGTTCCAGGTGGTGAGGTCCTTGTCCACTGCTCCTTCTTTTACGAGGTCGGTCCAAAGCGTAAGTGCCTGGACCGACTGAGGCGAAGTCAAGTGCGTCAGGCTCCCCCCGTTGGTCAGGAGGAACGGGATGAACGTCCAAACGCCGCAGCCAGAGCAGGCCTCCGCGGAGAAGGCCATGCCGTAGTGCTGCGAGTTGGTCAACGTCTTGGCGTCTGTGAGCAGCTCTGCCCAGGTGGTCGGCGGCTGGATGTTAGCGGCCGCGAGGATGGCCTTGTTGTAGAACAAGGCGATCGTGTTCGTGTAGAGCGGGTAACCGACAATTTCGCCGTTGAACTTCGCCTCTGCCTGCTGTGCCGTGCCGAGGGTCGGGATGGCGGTTTGACCGAGCGTGCTGAGCGGTGTAAGGACACCGTACGAAGCGATAGTCGAGACCGTCGGGTTATCTAGCATCAAGATGTCGGGCAGTGTCCCGGCTGCAGCTTCGGCGGCGACCTCAGTTAGGTAGTTGTTCCCGCTGTTGACTATGTCCTCTCTCTTGATGGTGATCCCAGGGTGGCTCTTCTCGAAGTTGCTGAAGACGGTGTTCAGGGCCGTATAGATGGGCCCGTTTGAGGCGACGCTGGTGTAATAGCTCGTTTCGGTCAGCACTATGTTGGCGCTTGCAGCCCCAGCCTGTACCGATGGCACAGCGACCATAGCGATAAGTGAGCCACCGGCGAGCACCATCCGCGGAATGCGGGACCTCATTTTATGGCTCTCAATAATACCGTATTTTGATGTCAACTTGCTCCTCCTGGTCTGTTCTATTTCTGTTTGCTTTTCTTCGAGCTGGCTCTCACTTTTTTGTTGTTGTCTGGTTCGTTGGTTTCTCTTCTTTTTTTTTGCTTGTCGGGACCGGTTTCGTTAAAACAGTCAAGGGTTCGAATCGATTCGACTGAGCGACAGTCAAAAGTTCGACCCATGCCGTCTTTAGGTTTTGCTCGGGGGGCCCACCGTCGCGCCTAGTTCCAAGGTAGGCGGCAGTAACCTCGCTGGGCCATGTTCGGCGAGCAGTTCGACTGCGGTCTGGCCCATTTCGACCGCGGGGACATTTACATAGGAAAGGGGCGGTACGATGTGCTTGGCAAGTTCCCGCCACGCGACCGCGACAACCGAAATATCGTCCGGTACGTTCAGGCCGCGTTGTGCGAGCGTACGCATCAGGACTTCCAGCATGCTTTCGCTGTGGACGATCAACGCACTAAGGGAAGGCTGTCTTCCGAAAAGTGTCTCGAGAGCGCGCTGTGCAGCTTCCGTAGTGGGGGCGAGTGGTAGGCCGTTAAAGCTGAGGCCTGCGTCAGCAAGACCTTTCGCCACGCCACCCCAGAGCCTGTGGGCGTAGCCGAGGTTCTTGTCAAACGCTCCCGGCGGCGCTGCCAGCAGGCCGATATGCCGGTGCCCGTTGGCCACGAGATGTTCGACGCACAACCGGCCCGCGGACTCAAAATCGAAGTCGACAAATGGTACGTTAACCGGGTCTGACGGCATGCCTAGGGCTACCGCAGGGATAGCGAGGTCCTCCACGAGCCTCAGGCGCTCATCATGCAACCGAACTTCCATGAGCACGACGCCATCGACCATCTTGCTACCGACGACGCCTTCGACATCAGAGACGTCCCCAGTACCCCCGGTGACGAGCATGACGTTCCAGCCGTGCCTCCGAGCGGCTTCGACCACTCCGTACACGTACGGCATCAAGACCGGCTCGGACGACCAATCGTAAAAGGGGACGGCTAAGGCTACAACGTCGGTTTTCCCTGCCCGCAACGAGCGCGCGCCCGCATGAGGCTTGTAGTTGAGCTCCTTGATGGCCTTCCTAACACGTACACGGGTCTCTTCCGAGATGCTGCGGTTGCCGCTGAGGACATACGAGACGGTGCTCGGGGAAACACCAGCGCGCTTCGCCACCTGCGAGATGGTCGTGCTCGGCAAAATCCCCCCTCTCCTCTTAGCCGTCCCCCGTCGAATGCATTCGACAGAGATAATGTACCGACCTGCTCGCCCCAGGTCAAGTCACCCCGCTGGGATATACCCCCTGGCTTCTGTTCTGGGAAGGCGAACTGAGCGCCGACCTCCCGGGGCCTACGCCGTCTAAGTAACCCTCGGGGCGCTCCAGTCATTCGCCTCTCGGAGCGCGGCCGAACAACCTTGTGGGTCAGGACTGCGGAACAGGGTGGGCTGCGGAACAGGGTGAAGTGAACTCGTCTGGCGCGCTCTGGCGCTGTCACCCGGGAGGTCTTAGACTGGTAACTGACGGGTTTCGCGGGCGCGTCGCGTTGTCTGGAGATCTATTTGTGACTGAAACCAAAGAGTTCCGTCTATGGTACCGTCAACCTGCGGACGAATGGCTGGACGCACTGCCCCTTGGCAACGGCGCCTTGGGCGCAATGGTCTGGGGCAGCCCCGCCCAAGAGCGATTGGACCTAAATATCGACACCTTGTGGTCAGGTGGCCCGCGTGTTGCGCAGGTCGAAGACCTGAGCGGAGTTTTGCAGGAACTGCGAGACTTAGTTATCAACCGGCGTTCTTATGCCCAGGCGGATGCCCTTGCGCTCAGGCTTCAGAGCTCTTTCAACGAATCCTACCAACCGTTGGGTTGGCTGGTCATCGGCTCAGAGGCGAGCGAGCATTGGGAAAATTATGAGCGCTCCCTAGACCTTTCGGAAGCGGTGGCGAAAGTGCGCTACGAGGTAGGGAGCGACCTTTACGAGCGGGAAGGGTTCATTTCGTTCCCCGACCGCGCCTTGGTGGTGAACCTCAAGGCGACGGCCAAGCTCGACATGGTCCTGGAACTAGGGGCTCCTCACCAGGAGGTCCAGGCCGGTGCGGATGACCAAATGGCGTGGTTGGAAGGGAGAGCACCCATCCATGTGGTCCCAGATTATTGGGACACAGATCCGGACGTCGTTTACCAACCGGGCTCGGGGACCCGCTTTGTTTTTGCCATCAGCGTTCGGCCCAGTGGCGGTACCGTGCGGCTGGCCGAGGGGCGAGCCTACGTGGAGGGCGCGGACGAAGTCAGCCTATTTCTCGCGGCGGCCACAGGCTACGCGGGCTACGGGCGGGACATGGTCGACGATGCCGAGCAATTGCGCCAGGCCTGCCGCAGGGTGCTGAGCCCCCTCGTCGCCGAGCCCTACCAGGCGCTCAAAGCAAGGCACATCGCCGAACATCGGGTACTTTTTGACCGCTGCTCGCTCGACCTTGGGCCCGCAAGCGCGCTGCCAACCGATCAACGCATCGAAGCCCTGCGCAACGGGGCAACCGATGAGGGGCTATGCGCGTTGCTTTTCCACTACGGTCGGTACCTCCTAATGGCGAGCTCCCGCCCGGGTAGCCAGCCGGCCAACCTGCAAGGCATCTGGAACCAAAAAATCCGCCCTCCGTGGAGCTGTAACTGGACCACAAACATAAATGCCCAGATGAACTACTGGCCGGCAGAGACTACCAATCTTGCCGAGTGCCATGAGCCGCTCATGGACCTCATCACTGACCTGGCCCAAGCCGGCACGCGAACGGCCAAGGACTTTTACGGGTGCCGGGGCTGGGCAACTCACCACAACGTGGACATCTGGCGCTCGACTTGGCCGACTGGTGAGCAAAGGGCCCACCCGTACTGGGTCAACTGGCAGATGGGTGGGCCTTGGTTGTGCCAGCACGTCTGGGAGCATTTTGCCTTCTCGGGCCGGGAACAGCTGGACCAGTGCCATTACCAGCTGATGCGGGAGGCGGCGATCTTCCTATTGGACTATTTGGTCAAAGGGCCGGACGGAAAACTGGTCACCTGTCCTTCCACCTCGCCTGAGAACTCTTTTCGGGCTGCGGACGGGACCGAGGCCGCCGTGAGCGCGGCGTCGACAATGGACATCTGGCTGGCTCGAGACCTGTTCCGCCACTGCATCATGGCTTCGGAGATGCTCGGGGTAGACGAGGATATGAGGCAGGTGCTGACTACCTGCTTGAAGGACCTTTATGAACCGCAAGTGGGCACGGAGGGCCGCCTCCAGGAGTGGTGGGAGGACTTTGAAGAACCAGAACCCGGGCACCGCCACCTTTCCCACCTCTTTTTCCTCTACCCCGGGGACGAAGCCGTCCCGGGCTCACCTCTGGAGCTGGCCGGCCGCCGTTCCTTGGAGCACCGCCTCGCGTGCGGAGGCGGAAGCAAAGGTTGGAACCGTGCTTGGGCTATCGGCCTCTGGGCGAGGTTACGGGAGGGTGGCTTGGCCCATGAGCACTTGGAAAAGTTCCTAAGAGAGGACCTCGCCGACAACTTTTTCGCCGCCCCCCACCCAGAAGTGTTCCAGATCGACGGCAATTTTGGCACCACTAGCGCCATCGCCGAAATGCTTCTCCAGAGCCATTTGGGCACGCTCGACTTGTTGCCGGCGCTGCCCCCTTCATGGCCGGAGGGCCAAGTGAAAGGTTTGCGTGCTCGCGGCGGGATGATTGTTGGCATCCGCTGGGCTGACGGAGGCGCCAGGGAGGTCAGCCTGGAGGTGCCCCGTCCGAGGGAAATAAAGCTGCGTTGCACCACCCGTCTCGGCTTGAGTGGCGGGCACCCGGAAGGGACCAGCGTCTCGGCAACCGGCGAGCCGGGCGTCTCTGTTCTCGTTGCGCCGGCGCATGGGCTTTACACCTTGGCGGCGGAGGGGTCACCCACGTAGTTCACCGCCGCGCTAACCGGCACAACGGATCGTTGCGAGTATGCCGTGACCCGCCCGGTCAGCTCGACTTCCGCCTGCTCGTGGAGGTCAGAAGAGGACGCGCCGACGGCGAAGCGGAACTTCCCCGGCTCTACTACGAAATTCATGTCTTCGTCGTAAAAAGCCAGACGGCTCGGGTGAACCTCGAAAGTGACCCGGGCCGCTTCGCCCGGGGCCAGGTCGACGCGCGCGAAGCCGATGAGAGATGCTTCTGGCCGAGCTACGGACGCCACCAGGTCCGAAGCATAAAGCTGGACCACGTCCTCACCAGCGCGCCTCCCAGTATTTGTGACGGTGATGCCGACCCGTACCGGGGAGGACGTACTACTGCCCGCGACGGCAATCTCGGAGTAAGCGAACGTTGTATAGCCGAGACCATGTCCGAAACTGAATAGAGGCTTGTGGTCGCAGTCGGTGTAATCATTGTAAAAAACTGAGAAGGACCCCCCGGAACGATGGCCGCTGTACCGGGGCACCTGTCCGGTTGCTCGAGGCAGGCTCACCGCCAACCTCCCTCCCGGCTCTGCCCGCCCGAGCAGTACGTCGGCGAGGGCGTTGCCACCTTGCTCTCCGAGCGGCCAGGCTACCAACAACGCCTCGACAGCGTCGGCGACTTCGGTGAGCACATGAGCCCTGCCGCTCATAACGACGAGCACTGTGGGAGTGCCCGTGGCGACTACTGACCTCACGAGGTCTTCCTGAGGTCCGGTCAGACGCAGGTCGACGGCATCGCGTGCCTCCCCGACCGTGGCGTCCCTTTGCAAGCCGGAGCGCCCTCCCACCAAGACCACGGCTACCTCCGCGGCCTTCGCGGCGGCGACGGCGTTGAGGAACCCGGAACGGTCGTTTCCCAATAAATCGCAACCTTTTTCGTAAACCACCTCGACGCCTGCTCCGAGCGCGGCACGCAGGCCGGCCAAGGGCGTGACGTGGTCTGTGTAATACTCCCCGGGCATGAAGCGGCCCTCCCCGCTGGAGAGAAAGACAGTACCGGGGGGATCGACCGAACCATTGGCCCGGGGCGCCGGCGGCTCTGGCGCGGCGGGAACATCGTGGGACGAAGCCGCCAGCTCCTCGAATATCAGCTCTTGGTGAGCAGGGTAATGATAATCACCTTGTAGCAACCGGCGGTCGTCTGCAGTCGGCCCGATCACGGCGACCTTGGAGATGTCCCCTCCCAGCGGCAGCACTCCTTTGTTGGTCAGCATGACGATGCTCCGGACGGCGGCCCGACGCGCTAAGCGTGCATTGGCCGGGTCGTCAAAGACGGCGGTGACCCTGGCGACCTCCACGTACGGCGACTCGAAGAGCCCGAGCTTCATTTTGGCGCTCAGCACGCGGCGCAGCGCGGTGTCAACGACCGCCATCGGCACCTTGCCCGCGGAGATGGCTGACTTGAGCGGCTGGTTGAAGCAGTCCAGCGCCGGCAGTTCAAGGTCGAGGCCGGCACTTATTGCCTTAATGGCGGCTTCCGCTCGGTCCGCCGCCACGCGGTGGTAGGTCATCAACAACGTGACGGCGAAGTAGTCGGCCACGACCATGCCGTCGAACCCGAGCTCGTCTCGCAGCAATCTAGTGAGTATTTTCGCCGAACCACTTCCCGGCAGCCCGTCTACGCAGCTATAAGAGCTCATTACCGTCGCCAAGCCCGCCTCCCTGATAGCGGCGGCGAATGGCTCCGCGTAAACCTCTCGGAGCTCCCGCGGCCCTATTTGTACGGGTGCGTGGTTGCGGCCGCCTTCAGACATGGCGTGGGCCAAAAAATGCTTACCAGTGGCCAGTACCCCCTGGGAAAGGTCGTCTGTCTGCATGGCCCGGACGTATGCGGCCCCCAGTGTCCCGGCCAAAATGGGGTCCTCGCCGTAGGTTTCTTCCAACCGTCCCCAGCGGGGGTCGCGGGCGACATCGAGCACTGGCGCCAAACTGTGCCTAGCCCCGACCGCCAAGAGCTGTTGACGCACGCGGTCTGCCACGTCAGAGACCAGTTGGGGGTCCCAACTGCAACCGAGCGCGAGCGCCTGGGGGAAGACGGTAGCCCCCCGGGCGCAATAGCCGGCGAGGGACTCCTCATGCACGATGATGGGGATCCCCAGGCGCGTGCGCTCGACGACCATCCGTTGGATCTGGTTGCGTAGCTCGGCGCTTTGAGCCGGCTCTAAGCCGGTGGTGGCGCCGATGCGAGTTACCTCGCCGATGCCATGAGGTACTAACGCCAAGGCTCTTTCTTGGTCGAAGCTCTCCTTTGTCATCAACCTCGGGAAGTCGATTGCACCTAACTGAGCGAGCTTTTCGTCAAGCTCCATACGTTCGACCAAGTCGTTGACCCGGTGCTCAATGGGCAGGCCCGCATTACGGTAGGCGGGGATAGGCATCGGTTACCTCAGTGTGTGTTGTGGTTGGTGCAGGTCAGTGGTCGCGCAAAGAGATCGTGAAAAAGAACCGAACGAAACAGTCCTCCGCCGGCTCGCGAGCAAAGGCAGGTGCGTACGGAACTAGGTAGCTCTGGGTCAACGCAGCGCGAAACCACCGATACCCTTTACAAACTGGCGGCGGAGGCCTATGTACAGTACCAGCAGCGGCAGGGCCGACAACATGACAAAGGCCATCACGACGGGCACGTTGAGGGCGTACTGACCGTTCGTGGCAAATTGGTACATCCCCAGCGGCAGAACCTGGTCATTATTGGACTGCGTGAGTATGAGGGGCAGGAGGAAGTTGTTCCAGGCGCCTAAGCCCGCGTAAATGCTGATTACAGCCAATACCGGGCGAGCCATGGGGAAGACTAGACGGGTAAACGTAGTCCACGGGCCGGCTCCGTCGACGGCCATGGCGTCGTAAAGTTGGCGTGGTATCAAGCGCAGGTAATTGACCATCAAGAGGACGGCGACCGGGATGAGCGACGCCGACAACACTAGGACGAGCCCGTACAGCGTGTCGTACATATGGATTTTGTTGGTTATGAAGTACAGGGGTATGATGATCGCCTGGATGGGGATCGCGATCCCGAACAGTATGACCCGGAACGAAACAGCCGAGTAGCGGGAGCCTCGGCGCACGATCCGGTACCCGGCGGCGAGAGAGAGCGTGACTACCACGAAGATGGTGCCCACGGCCACCTCGCCGCTGTTACGGAAATCCGTACCTACCGCCGAAGCATGGAGGATGGACGAGTACGAAGACAAGCTGAGCCCACCGGTCGGCAACCAGGCATTGGCAGAAAGGTACTGAGCTGGCGACCGAAAGCTGATAAGGACCATGTAGTAGATGGGGCCCAGCACGAACACCAACCAGATCGTCCCGAGGAGGAAGGCCCCGAAACGTGAGACCTTCGACCTTCCCCTGATGCCCCCGAGCACCGAGGCCCGGCCTGCTGCCTTCGCCCGAGCGTTGCGGCTGGCTGTTGTGGGGAGCCCTGGAGCATTCGCGACAGTCGCTACCATATGCCCTCCTGGGTCCCCTCCATGGCGCCGAACCCGCTCAACCTGACGAGAAGGATGGCCAAGAGGATGCCGATGAAGCCGAGCACAGTGGCTATCGCGCTGGCGTAACCGAACTCTGTCTGGTTGAAACCGATGTTGTACATGTCCATCGCCAACACCCGGGTCGTGTTGCCGGGACCGCCTGAAGTCAAGATATAAATGATGTCGAAATACGTCAGCGAACCGACCAAGACGAGCGTCGACGACGTCACGATGCTGTAGCGCAACTGAGGTAGGGTCACGTGCCAGAAAGATTGTCTCATGTTCGCGCCGTCGACACTAGCGGCGTCGTAGAGCTCGGCCGGTATAGCCCGCCTCCCTGCTTGAAAAATTAGTGTGTGAAAGGGCACGAACTGCCAGGCGATTATGACGACGATCGTGTAGAGCGCGAGGTGGGTGCTCCCTAGCCAGTCCCGGCTAAGGAAGCGCATGTGGGCGTGGATGCCGAGCCAAGCCAAACCGCCGAACTGAGGGAAAAGGACGTCCTCCCACATGAGGCTCAGCCCGGCGGTCGACAGTAGCAGAGGCACCAGGTAAAGGGCAGCATAGACTGCGCGGTAGCGCTGCGTCCCGGCGATGAATATGCCAAGGGCCATCGCCACGGGGGTCTGGGCTAGCCAACTGAACACCGCCAATTCGAACGTCACCAGCAAGGAGTGATAGGAGACCGGGTCGGAGAAGAACTCGCTCCAGTTTGCAAAACCGGCCCATTTTATCGGCCCGTCCACGTCCCAGTTGGTAAAGCTCAAGAAAAGAGCAAAAGCTGTCGGGATGATTATGAAAGCCCCGTACAGAGCCATAGTCGGTGAGATCCCCGCCAGGTCCGTGAAGAAGGCCCGCCGTCGAGCTGTGCTGCGCCCAGAACGCGAACCAACTACCTGGTTGCCTCCGAGAACTGCGGGACTAGATGCCATGAGCTCACCTCGTGCCATAAAAGCCCGGCTCCACAGGGAGGGGGACGTGGAGCCGGGCTAGTGTCCTACTCGGTTAGAACCAAAACCTAGGACCTATTGGTAAGCGTTCATTGCCTTAGCAAACTGCGCAGGCGTTTCTGTGAGGTCGAAGACGTTCTCGAGGTTTGTGTACAAAGGCGTGGCCCTTGTGGCCCCCAAAGCCTTGTCCCAGGAGTACTGGAAGTACGGTGCCTTTTGTACTGCGTCGTAGACCGGCACCAGGTACTCCTTCAACGGGGATGAGGCGAACAGGCTTTCCGAGCCGGCGATGACGGGCACAAGGCCTTGGCTGACCTCGAACTTTGCGTAAGCCGGGCTGGCGCAGAGGAAGGCCGCGAACTTCTCCGCTACGTAGGTCTCGGCGGAGGAGATGTGCGAGGCCAACTCGAGATAGTCCGTCGTGTTGCCCTCCAGGTCAGCAGGGTTACCCTTGCCGCCCGGCACCGTCGGGAAGAACCCGATACCCATGTCGTCGGTGGCGACCCAGCCCGGGTAGTAACCCTGGAAGAACCCGATGTCCCAGTCACCCATGAGCTCCATCGCCGCTACTCCGTTGTGGATCATCGCCTCGGTAAAGCCGGTGCCGAAGCTGATGTCTGGGTAGCCTTGCTCGAAAGCATTGTCTTTCACCAGGGTCTGGATGTCCGTGAGGGCCTCGATGATGGCAGGGTTGGACCAAGCGCCTTTCTGCCTGTTCTGGATGTTGACGAACACCTGGGGGCCGCCAATACGGTCCGTGAAGTACTCGAGGTACATGAGGCCAGGCCATCCACCGCTGTCGTCAAGCGCGATAGCGGTGACGTTGTGCTTCGCCAAGAGCTTGACGTCACTCAGCAGTTGGGTGGTCGTAGTCGGGAAGCTGAGGTTGTACCTCGCCAGTAGTGCCTTGTTGTAGAAGAAAAAGACGGGTTGCGCGCCGCCTACGGGGATCCCGTAGATCTCGTTGTTGAAGGTCACGGCGCCGAGGCTGGAAGTCACGAAGTCGCTCTTCCAGGACGGGTTGCCGGCGTCGCTCTGCCCGGCGTCTGCGAATGGTTGCACCACCTTTGAACCGATGAACGACAGCTCATCACCGCCGCCCCACCCAAAAACAAGTGCAGGCGCGTTGTTGCCGGCCAGACCAGTCGCGACCTTGGTGTTGTAGGAGCCAGAGGGCTCTATATCGATGCTGACGCTATCGCCGGGGTTGGCTTGGTCGAAAGCTTTGGCTTGCGCAGCCCAATAGTTGTCTACAGGTGTGCCGCTGGCCTCCATCCAGACTTGGATGCTCGCTGTCGGCGCAGACGGGGTCTGAGCGGACGAAGTTGTTGTAGGTACTGCGACGGCAACCATGGCGGCGGTGCTCACCGACAGGCCGGTCGCCACAATGGCGGCTACCCGGCCCGGCAGCCGTGGAAGCTCGAGAGATGCTCGGGTCACCTTTGTTCTCCCCTTCTTTTGCCCATTACGGGGCGGGTGGACACTTGACGGGCCTCTGCAGGGGCCCATTCCCCAATAGGACCTCTACGGGCCAGTCTAGTTGCGACTGGACCGAAAGGTTTCGAACATCTATGTTCGATGTTACGATGAGGAACCTATATCAGTGAGCTTCCCCAGTCAAGGCACCCCGCCGTTTTCGTCGCCGCTCAGGCTGAGGGCTGGGACGCCTCAGCGATGCTGAGGCTCGATTTAGGCTGGACCTGGCCCGATGGCACGTTCGAGGCCCGCGGGGGCACCCAGGGACATCGTCCAACTAATGTCTTCGAAACATTGCGCTATCATCTTGAGCGCCATGGCCTCTGTATTGACTCACACCTCAGCGGCGCAGGACAAGGCGCCGCAACAAGACAGTGGCGCGAAAGCCCGGGGGCGAGTGACGATCGCCCAGATAGCTCAAGAGAGCGGCCTCTCGACGGCCACCGTCTCCAAGGTGCTCAACGGGCGTCCCGATGTCTCGGCCCGCACCCGCCTCCTGGTCCAGGAGGTTCTGGTGACCTCGGGCTACCGCAAGAGAGCCAACAACGACCCCTCGGAGCTCATCGATGTCGTCTTCAACGACTTTGACAGCCCTTGGGCGACCGAGATCATCCGGGGTGCAGCCGCAGCTGCCCAGGCCGAAGGCCTCACGGTCGCGTTTACCGCGCTTTCCGAGGGCGACGAGCGCCGCGTCTGGTTCGACCAGATCACCTCTCGCGGCACGCGCGGGATAATCCTCCTCCTTTCGCAGCTCACCGAGCGCCAGCGAGGGCAACTGCTGGCCCGCGGCTTGCCTTTCGTGGTCATCGACCCGACGGCAGAGCCTGGCCCGGAAGTGAGCTCGGTGGGGGCGACAAACTGGTCAGGCGGCCTGGCTGCCACCAACCACTTGATCGAGCTTGGGCACCGGCGTATCGCCATAATCACCGGCCCGCCGGCTTTGCTCTGTAGCCGGGCCCGCCTCGACGGCTATCGCGGTGCCCTTGAGCGGGCAGGGCTCACTGTCGCCGAGCAACTCGTACGGCCTGGTGACTTCCGCGTCAAAGCCGGTTATGAACAAGCCAAAATCCTCTTCGCACTGCGAGACCGGCCGAGCGCCATCTTTGCCGGCAACGACCTCGCCGCGTTGGGGGTGCTCCGAGCGGCGCGCGAGGCGGGCTTGCGGGTGCCGGACGACGTGAGCGTCGTCGGCTTTGACGACATCCCATTAGCAGAGTGGAGCACGCCCGCATTGACCACTGTGCGCCAACCTCTCACTGAAATGGCAGCGGTGGCGGTCCGGATCCTTCTGGACGGCGCCGAAAGCGGCCCGCAGAAGCGGCGCGTGGAGCTCGCCACTGACTTGGTCGTGCGAGAAAGCACAGCGCCTCGCTGACATGAGACCCTCCCCACACCCCCGGAAGCGACTGCAGGACCTGGTTTTGGCGCCGACCTACCTACCAAGGTAGCCAAGGGCTAGCGGGGAGCCATTCCGCCGTCCAAGGTCACAACCTTGTTCGTGAGGTAGGCATTGGAGAGCATGGCCATAGCCAGGTCTGCGACCTCTTCGGGACGCCCCAGTCTCCCCACCGGCACGAGCCGCGCTAGCTCGGCAGGGTCGCCCGGCAGCATGGCGGTGTCTTCGATCAGAGCGGGAGCAATCACGTTGACCGTGACCCCGTCGGCGGCGACGCGGGCCGCCAGGTGATGGGCCAGGCCGTGAAGGCCCGCTTTGGACGCGGCGTAATGCGGCCCGACTATGCCTCCAGTGATGGCGGCGACGGAAGAGGTGAAAAGCACCCGGCCAAAGTGCTGTTTGCGCATATGGGGGAGCACGCGGCGGGCTAGGAGATATGGCGCCCTCAGGTTGACTGACATCGTGTAATCCCACAAGGCGGCGGCCTCGTCGTATGTGGCTCGGCTGCTGGTACCCGCGTTGGCGGCCAATATGTCGACACTGCCCATACGGGCCTCGACCTCATCGAGCAAGCGGTCCGGCGCATCTGGCGAGGCGAGGTCGGCCCCGAAGACCTCGGCCTCCCCTTGTACCTCACCTACCGACTCGAGCACGCGCCGCGCCGAGGCCTCGTCGGCTCGATAGTGGATGGCAACGCGCGCCCCGGCCATAGCCAGCCGCTGGCACAGAGCCGCACCGATCCCGCCACTACCGCCGGTCACCAGGGCTAGCCGGCCGGCGAAGACGTCGCCTGTACCACGAGCACGGCTCATGAGCTCAGCGTACGCGACTCTTGTGGCGACGAGGTTTGGGCGTTGAGCCAGCTTCCCGCCAGGCCCTCCCAGGGAACCTGGTCTCGCGGACCTAAGAAGGTGCCTGGGCCATAGCCTGTACCGGCACCGCCTCCTCTACTCCTTCGACAATGTCGGGGGCGCCCACCCAGACGCGCCGTACGGGTTGGCCCGCTTTCGTGGCCTCTTCATGATTTGATCACACCGTCGAGATCCCAAAGGTCCTCCCAGGACTGGCCCTCTCTCCAGAGGAAGACCTGCCCCTTTATAAGGCGGTTGCCGCGGTCGGTCCCTGCTATGGCATGCATCTCCTGCTCGGTCAGGGGATCCTTTACGACTGCTTCAAGATTTGCCTCGTACCGGCTCCGCTTAGTGGAGAACGGGATCGGGACCTGGCCGCGTTGCACAGCCCACTTGACACATATCACTGCCGGGTGCACCCCACGGTTGTTAGCGATCGCCACCAGCACTGGGTCCTCGATGTCAACACTGTCATTCGGCGTGCGGTCGCGTTGAGGCCGTGCAGGTGAGCCGATCGGGCTGTACCCGACTGGCTGGATACCCCGGGCGATAAGGTAAGAGAACAGTTCGGGTTGCTGGAAGTGGGGGTGCAGCTCCATCTCGTTGACTACAGGACGGATCCGCGCGTCGCGCAGGACAAGCTCGAGTTTTGCCACCGTCATGTTCGAAGTGCCTATGTGGCGTGTCAAACCCTCGTCTACCAAACGCTCCATCTGTCGCCATGTGGCCATGAACTCCTCGTGTATGTACGGCCTCGCGTCAGGGCTGCGCGATGTGACCTCTACCCCGGGGTTGTGGTGGTTGGGGAAAGGCCAGTGCACCAAGTAAAGGTCGAGGTAGCCGACTTGCAGGTCAACAATCGACTGCCGGCAGGCAGGGATGACATCCCGGGCCGCGTGCTTGTCGTTCCACAGCTTGGAGGTGACCCAAAGGTCGCCACGCGGGAACCCTTTTAGGGCGCGACCGATCTCGGCTTCGTTCCCGTAGACGGACGCACAGTCAAAATGGCGGTACCCAGCCTCGAGAGCACCCACCACGGCCTGGCCAACTTCGTCGGCCGGGACGTGGTCGGAACCGAACGTCCCCAGACCGATCGCGGGCATGGTCGCGCCGCTACTGAGCGTGCGTAGAGGCACGCGCGCCGGGTCGACACTCACCGAACCTCCTCATTTAGACGCCTACGCCACCCGGCCCGGGTGCCGGCTCCTCAGGGCTGGGGCCTCGCCCCTAATGCCACCGCACTAGGACCTTCATCCCCGGCTAAGCCCGTGACAACGATTTCTGAAAAGTTTAGCGAGCTATAACGTTGGGCGGGAGACAGCCTCACGGAGGAGATGGTCCGATAGTGATGAGGCTGACCAGAGCGGATGGATATTGACGTCCCCGCTTTGGCGGGTCAGGGTTGTCGCGAGGTCGAAGCGGAAGCCGTCGACGTCTCTGATCGTCATGATCATGCCCGCGAGCGCCCTCGTGCTGCCCCTCTTCCTGGAGATGAACCTCTTCGACCTCCTCGGTAGCGCTTGGTCGGTTATCCTGCCGTTCGGCTTCTTCCCCTTCGGGGTATATCTCTCGTACATTTTCTTCTCCTCTACGATCCCGAAAGAACTGTTGGCGGCGGCCCGGGTGGATGGGGCCAGCGAATGGACGTCTTCTTGAGAGTTGCTCTGCCACTGGCGCGGCCGATAGTTGCGCTGGTTGGGTTCTTCGCCTTTGTATCAAACTGGACGAATTTCTTTCTCCCGTACGTGATGTTCTACAGCGATAGGCAGTACCCGCTCCCGGTAGGCCTGGAATACCTTGTCTCCTCCACTTCCGCCTTCAACCCCGTGGCTGGCACCGAAAGCCCAGTACTGCGGCCAGAGTTGGCGATGGCAACGTTGGTGGCCATTGCGCCTGTCTTTATCATCTTCTTGTTCGCGCAGCGCGCTCTTGTCACAGGTATGCTGGCAGGCGCCACCAAGAGGCAGACCGTTCCTTGGTTCGCGTCGCCGATTTCCGGCTGCGATTTGCAGTGGTGCACGGTGCACGGCGACCGCCACCACCCCCCGTGCTCAGTGCTCAGGCAGTTTTCCTGGTACCTCGCCTAGTGACCTCCACCCGGTTGCGTCCTTTTTGTTTCGCCAAGTACATCGCCCGGTCGGCGGACCTGAGAACGGATCTCCAGGAGGCAGCGGGCCCAGTGGCGACGCCGATGCTGACCGAGACCTGGAGCCGCAGCTCCAGCTCATCCCAGCGGTAACCGCTCACTTTGAGCCGAACACGCTCCGCAAAGTCGCCAGCGGCCCTGACTTCGACCGACTGGAGGGCGAACACGAACTCTTCACCTCCGTAACGCACAACCAACTGGCCAACCCGCGCCTCGCCCGCTAGGAGCTCACCGACGGTCCGAAGGACGTGGTCTCCGACCTCGTGGCCGAAGGTGTCGTTTATGATCTTGAAATGGTCAATGTCGACCATGAGGAGACCTATTTGCGTTCCGCGTTCTGAAAGCTCGCCCAAGGCGCGCTCGAGCAAGCGCCTGTTGCCGATCCGGGTGAGAGCGTCCTCCTCTGCAGAACGCACGGCTGCCGCGGTCTGGGCCTCCCAGGAGCGGCGTTCCTGCTCCAGCGCTGCACGCGCCCATACCTGCTGCACGAGTTGGGACGTTTGGCTGGAGTGAATAAGCCACGTCCGCCGATTGAGCTCGGCGGCGTCGGTGGCGGCAGCTTCGAACTCCCCCGCCTCCCTCTCGGCGGCAACGAGCTCGCTGAGGAACAGCACCTGCTGAAGACGGTCGTCGCTGTCTGCGGCAAGTTCGATGCCTCGCTTGGCGGCGGCTACTGCTTCGGACGGTCGACCGAGAGCACGCAGGCAGCGCGCTTCGGCAATCGCCGCGGCCGCTTCTGCGGCCGCCCAAACGATCCCCTCCGGGCCGCCCTCGATCCCCTTCAGCAGCGCGAGGGCGTCGTCAGGTTGCCCCAGTTCGATGAGCAGGGTTGCCCGGAGGTGCTGTAGGCCGATCTGACGCTTGTACTCGGCAGGCGCCTCCACCTCCAACCGCCGCAAAGCGGTTGCCGCCACCTCGAGGCGGTCAGCGCCTTGGTGGTCATAACGGCCATCCCCCGTCCCTAAGGCTCTTTCCGCTCGTACGGCGAGCAAAGCCGCGCTCGCGACGTTGTGCAGTTGGCGGAAGACCTTGCGCTCCTCACCGCAGCGTTCGGCCGCGCGGAGGGCGATCGTCGACTGCTCGACTGCCCCGTCGTAATCGAGGAAGGAATGGCAAAAGATCGCGAGCCGGTTCGCTACGTCCACGAGGATGCTGTCGTCAATGCTCTGGTACGCGACGATACATTTCGTGGCGAGCTCGGCAGCGATTGAGAGCTCTCCGAGCCGCGAGGCATGAGCGGCCACCAGGCTCGCCGCGTCGAGGGAGCGTTCGGGCTGGCCTGCCTCTTCGAAGAGCCGCATCGCCTCGAGAGCGTCGTCCATCACGTGCCTGCTGAGCCACTGGTTGGACCGCAGACGGACGCGGCACATCAACACAGCAGCTCGTTCGCCAGGCGCCGAAGCTTCAGCCAGAGCGGCCTCGATCTCTTCGAAACAGCTTGCGCGTTCTTCGGGTGAGCTCGCCGCCCAGGCTCTCTCAGCGAGGCGCGAAAGCTTCCCTGCCCCCGGCTGCAGGGTCTCGTGTGGCGCGTTCACAGATGTTCTTATCGGCTTGCCGAGAACGTCCATAAGAGTGGCACTGGCGGGTCTGGCTCCCGTGCACCTTCTGGGCAGGAACTGGCTGCCGGGCGATGCCCATCCATAATGCCCATCCGTAATGACGACTCCTTGAGCCATCGTGGTGAACCTAGGACCGGCTCGACCGCACCCGTAGCCTCGCGCTCAGTCCGGCACCGTCGCCCGGCAACGGAGCCGGACCAAACCCTCGGCGCGACATCCTTGGCCGCCTCGTCCACCGTCGCCATCATTGGCAATAGCGCCGCCCCAAGACTCTGCCCTGTTTTGCGACAAGGTTGATTGGTGCGACGGCCAGGTGCTGCAATCGCTTTTGGCCGTAACGACCCATGCCCCTGCGGGAGCGGGAGGAAGTTCAAGCTCTGCTGCTTGTCCAAGCTCCGCCGTTAGTTGCCGTGGTAGAGGCACGAGTTTTTGCCTCATCCATTGACGCCGGAAGGTTCTTGTTGGGATGCGCCAGTAGGCTTAGGTGATGACCCAGTCGCCCGACGTGCTCCCTGCGGGGGTCGACCCTGTCGAGGGCATTGTCCATTACCGGAGCAACCGCAGTGTCGAGCACACGGCCGCAGATCTCTCGGCGGCTATTAAAGGGGCCGGAGCGAAGATATTCGCCGCTATTGACCAGGCGGCTGAGGCGGCGGCGGGTGGCCTCGAGTTGCGCCCGACCCGTCTCATCGTGTTTGGCAACCCTCGGCTTGGGACCTCGGTCATGGAGGTCGCGCCACTCGCTGCTTTGGACCTGCCGCTTAAGTTGCTTGTCTGGGAGGCCAAGGACGGGCACACCTGGGTCACCTGCTTATCTGGGGAGTGGCTCCGCGTCCGCTACGGGGTGCCAGAGGACCTTGCGGCTGTGTTGGCGGCCCCCGAGAACCTGGCCCGCCGCGTCACCAGCTGAAGGTTTTTCGAAGTTGAGATGGCCGGCGTGCCATCCGTCGAGGCGCCTACCCGTCTCCAGTTGAGCGCGCTCGGCGCCGACAACGCTAGCGGGCGGGCTGCTAGCCCAAGCGAAGCAGGACAGTGACCCGGCGGTCTGGTGGGCCGAGATGTTGCAGCACTTAGCGGGGAATTCGGCATCGCCGCCTGAACTACTGCTCTGGCTGCAGGAGGTCAGCGCCGAACCGGAGCTTGTGGCCCACCGCGCCGACCTGGTCGCGATGCTGCGCCAACCGGGAGCTCGCCCGAAACCCTGCTAGCCCTGGCCAGCTACTGAAAAGGCTAGCCGCAACCTACGATCAAGACTCGCCGGGCAGCGAGGGAGCCCAAGTCGAGGTGGTGCTGTCGCGCGTTGCGGCTCATCCCAACTGCCCGGTGCCGGTGTTGCAGCGGCTGGTGACCCGGCGGGGCGTTGTGGGCGCCGAGGCAGCCAAGCAGCTCGCCGAGCGGTGCGCTTGCGCTGGAATGCCAGCTCCTGGAAGGCAGGGTTGACAAGGATGTTGCGCAAAAGGAGGAAGTAGAGGGGCCATGGGCGCCCCCGGGCCGTCGTAGCGGTGCCTGAGAAGGGGACGGAAGTGGCGCCGGGGACCTTCGAGGTCGCTGCTCGCTGGGCCTCGGAGCCTATGACGTAGTTGTAGTCGCCGGAGCCGTCGAGCTTGGTGGCTTCGTCGGCACGGCACCCGTAGTCGACCTGCCCACCCGCAGCTTGTTGGCCACGGTCGGGAGGCTCCCTTTCCCCACGCCGATGCACATCGACCCCTAGGCCAGAGGCGACGAGCTTTGTCACGGATCTAGGGTCTGTCTGGGTGTCCACAGATATTGAGAGGTTGACGAGCGTGTTCGGACCGGGGGGCCATCCTAGGGACTGAACCGAGAAGACCACAGATTGACCATCACGAGGAGCATTCACAATGCCCGCAGACCCGTCTCCAGCGATCGCCGAGAGCATCAAACGAGTAAGTGAGCTCGGCATCATGCCAGTCGTCGAGCTCGTAAACGTCCGGCAGGCAGAGCCGATGTTCGAAGCACTGTGCGCCGCCGGCCTCCCGGCCGCTGAGGTGACATTGCGCACAGCCGCAGGTCTTGAGGCGGTTCGCATATTGGCTAAGGCTTTTCCCGAGGGCTTCATCGGTGCCGGCACCGTTCGCAGCAGGCAAGACGCCGCCGCGGTGATCGATGCCGGGGCACAATTTGTGGTCTCGCCTGGCACCGACGCCGAGGTGGTGGCGTTGTGCTGTCAGAACGACGTACTGGCCATGCCTGGTGTCTGCACTCCGACAGAGATCCAAGCGGCGCTCAGGGCGGGCGCCGCCCTCCTCAAGTTTTTCCCCGCAGAACCCTTAGGCGGCGTCTCGTTCCTAAAGGCGCTTGCGGGGCCTTTCCGGGAGGTGCGTTTCGTCCCGACCGGTGGCATCAACGCCAACAACCTCGCCGATTACTTGGGGCTCGCGCAGGTTGCGGCCTGTGGGGGGAGCTGGATGGTGGCGCCGGGACTGCTCGCGGAGGCCAACTTCCACCGGGTCCAGGATCTCGCGGCCGAGGCGGTGGCCATCGTCGCAGGGGCGCGCCAGCATGTCTGAGGTTCTCGTCGTGCGCACCCCCCAGGAGTGCCAATGGGACCTTGTGGCGCTGGGAGAGGTGATGTTGCGCCTGGACCCGGGCGACGTCCGCGTCGCCACCGCCCGCAATTTCACCGTGTGGGAGGGCGGCGGAGAGTACAACGTGGCCCGGGCGCTAAAGGCTTGTTTCGGCTTGCGCACGGCCGTGGTGACGGCCTTTGCCGACAACCCTGTTGGGCACCTCATCGAGGGCCTTGTCCTCCAAGGGGGCGTGGACATGTCCCACGTCCGCTGGGCCCCCTTCGACGGGATCGGCCGGAACGTGCGCAACGGTCTCAATTTCACCGAGCGTGGCTTTGGGGTGAGGGCCGCGCTCGGGTGCTCGGACCGCGCGAACAGCGCGGCGAGCCAGCTGCAACCGGGACAAATTGACTGGGAGCGGGTCGTTAGCACCGAAGGTGCCCGCTGGTTCCATACTGGCGGCATCTTCGCAGCACTATCGGAGAGCACTCTCGGAGTTGTCGAAGAGGCTATGACGGCAAGCCGCCGCGCCGGCACGGTTGTCTCCTACGACCTCAATTTCCGTCCTTCGTTGTGGAAGGCAGCAGGGAGCAGCGAGCGTGCAGCCGAGGTGAACCGGAGGCTAGTGGCGCTGACGGACGTACTGTTCGGCAACGAAGAGGACTTCACGGCCGGGCTCGGCTTCGAGGTCGTCGGTGGCGACGCTGGGTACTCTGCTCTGGGCATAGAGAGCTATGCGGCCATGATGACAAAGGTTGCGGGCGAGTTCCCCAACATCAAGCTTATCGCGACGAGCCTGCGGACCGTGCGGACAGCGAGCCGCAACCACTGGGGAGGCATCTGTTGGGCAGGCGGTGAGGTCTTTTCCAACGCGATACCCGAAGACCTTGAGATATTCGACCGTGTCGGAGGGGGCGATGGTTTCGCGTCCGGCCTTATCTACGGCATGCTCTCCGGTAAGCCAATCGAAGAGTCACTTCGTTACGGCGTTGCGCACGGCGCTCTGGCTATGACAACGCCCGGCGACACCTCGATGGCTACCCTTGCCGAGGTCAGCCGGCTAGTAGCAGGTGGCTCGGCGAGAGTAGTGAGATAGAGCTGTCCCGGCGCGGCCAACTACAAGGTCGCATATGGGGTGACCGGAGCTCGCACCTCAGCCCACCTGGCCCAAAAAACTATTGAGGGCACTAATGAACTCCGTGTAATCCTGGAAGAGGAACGCGTGGCCGGCGTCCGGGTAGAGGTGGGCCCTTGCACCCTTGATCGCAGCTGTGAGGAGAGCGGCGTTGCGCGATGGGTCGAGAGCATCGACAGCGCCGTCAGCGACCAGCGTGGGTACGCGGATCTCCGAGGCGGCCCGGCCCGCTGCGTCCTTGCCTTCGATCCATTGCGTGACAGCATTGCTTTGCGCCAATAGGACACCCGGCGGTGCGGTATAGAAGTTGGGATATTGGAGGATGCCGAGCGCGTACGCACGGGCAGCGGCGGCTTGGCCGCGTGGGAAGAGAGCAGAGAGCAGGACTCTGGGGTCAGGGCTGGCAAGCTCCGCGGCCGCGGCGGCGGGAACAGGAAGTGCTTTGCCGTTGCCGAGCTGAGTCGCGGCTAAGACCAGCGCGCTCACCTGGCTGGGGTGGAGGACTGCAAGTGCCTGGGCGGTCATGCCGCCCATCGACCATCCAAGCACTGCCACTCGCCGCAAGTGGAGAGCCGTTAGGAGAACGCTGGTTTGATCAGCCATCGCGTCGATTGTGAGCATCCCCGGTAGCCGGGAAGTCTTGCCTACCCCCGCATTGTCGAACATGACGACGAGATGAGACTCGGCCAGCTCGTCGATGAAATCGGGTGGCCAGTTGTCCATAGAACCGGCGTAACCCATAATCAAGAGGAGCGGGCTGCCTGCACCGATCTCCCGGTAGCCGACCGCACCATCAGGAGTGTGGGCAACTTGCGTTGACGCGCTCAGCACGTTGGGGGGCGCCGCGGTCTCGGCGCGCGAGCCCGTAAGAAGCCGGGCGGGCCCCGAGCTCGCTCCGGCGGCGACGCCGCCGCTGAAAAGCCCAGTTAACACCGCAACGACCGTGATAGCGCCTAAAGCGCGGGCGGGAGGCTGGACCTGGGCCGTTGCGGAACAGTTTCGTCGACAGAAAGCCATAAGTCGTGCTTGCGCCTTTCGTGTTCGTGGGCACGGCGTCGCCCGGCTCGGGCGCTCTCCGGCCTCACCATACCGTCCCTAACGCGATGACGTGCTCGGGGGCTGGCCCTGAGGACGCAACGCTGGGGCAAGCTGGTGGGAGTGGATCCTCCCCCCACACCACGCGAGCTTCGCACTCCGAGGGCACTCCTACGCCAATGGCGCGAGGAAGACCGCGGCCCCTTTGCCGAGCTCAATGCCGACGCAGAAGTCATGGAGCATTTCCCCAAAACCTTGACGCGAGCCGAAAGCGATGCCTTCGCCGACCGCATCGTCGCCGGCATAGCAGATCGGGGCTGGGGCTTATGGGCGGTGGAGATAACCGCCAAGGATGTCTTCGCCGGTTTTGTTGGGCTGAACCCGGTCGCTTTTGAGGCGCCGTTTACGCCTGCAGTGGAGATCGGGTGGCGCATCGCCCGCTCGTACTGGGGGCAAGGCATTGCCACCGAGGCTGCCAGTGCCGTCCTCGGCTACGCGTTTGGCACGCTCGGCCTCGACGAAGTCGTCTCGTTCACCTCAACGGGCAACCTCCGCTCGCAGCGCGTGATGGAGAAGCTTGGGATGCGCCACGACGCAACGGACGATTTTGACCACCCAGGGCTCTCGAGGGGCCACCACCTGAGCCGCCACGTCCTCTACCGAGCCGCGCCCTCTTGGGCCGGGCATTGAATCTCAGGTGGCGACAGCCTGGTCAGCCACGACAAGCGAGGCGCCCGGTTCGACCCCGGCTCGCAGGTACCCCGGGGCCCCCAACAGGAACTTGGCGAGGGTGTTTTTCTTGTCCTGCGCACTGACTGCGAAATGGGAACTGACCAGCGAGGACCGCTCGTCAATCGCGCCGTTGGTGGCTTCGCGTGCGACAAACGCGCGGTTGGTGGCTTCGCGTGCGAGAAAAAGGTGTGACAGCGCGGCTAACGTCGCGTCGTCTTGGCCAGGCAAGATCGGTCCCGGGCGAGCAGGCTCCACTGCGAGCATGCCCTCAGCGTCATGCGGGCACCGAGCCTCGTCCACCAGGGCAGAAATGCCGGTCGGTAGCCCCGGCAAGGGCCACTGGCCAGGGAGAAAGCTAATGACGAGATGCGTGCCGGTGGGAGCGGTGGTTCCTGAGGCGGGTTGGTCGGTAAGCGCGCAACCTCACGGCCTTTCCGAGCCGGAGCCTGGCGGGAGAACGCGGCCATGACTCTTCCGGGGCGCGGCGCCGGGCGCCTCGTCCTGCCGACTGCCGTCCTAGTCGTGATGGCTTTGGTGGGCGTCTTTTTGGTGAGCGGCGAGCTCGCGCCGTCGGGCCAGGCCAAACACCCGCCATCGACCGGCGCTCCAAGACCCGCTGCCGCAACCGTGCCCGGCCCCAAGACCCGCGGAGCTAGCGGCGGGCCAGGCGGCGCCCCGAGCGCGACGACGGGAGGCGCCGTCCTGGCAGCTCAAGTGACCACGGCGGCTAAGGCCCTTTCGTTGGCGATCTCCATCGCAGCTGAACAGAAGCACATCAGTGCCGGCGGCAGGGACAAGTTGGAGGAGCTGCTACAGCCGCTTACGAGCGCGCCGAGCGGGCAGCCGAGCGCGCGAACGCTCGCTCAGTTCAGGCTCCTCGAGCAAGCGTTCTTCGCTGATGTCTCGAGCGGCGACATAAACAACTCAGGTGCTGTGACCACTCTTTCGAGCGCCATCGCGGCGCTGGCTGTCGCACTTGGCACAACCGTGATGACGTTTTCCCCCACCACGATCGCGGCGACGACTACGACCGCGAAGCGGCCGGCGCACAAGCACCGGCAGGCGGCGCACAAACAGACCAAACCGAAACGGGCCGCCAAGCACCTGGCGAAATCACGCGGCAGGTCAAGCTCGGGTTTGCCCAAGTCCAAGAAGGTGCCCTCGGGAGCCCAGCGCACCACTACGACGGCACCAACGACGACTACAACACCCCCAACCGCCCCCAGCGCGCCGCAAACCACTGCTCGTTCGGTTGCTGCACCCCCGACACGTACCACCGTGCGCCAAACGACCACGACTGCTCGTCGCCGGCCACCTGCGCCCCGCACGACCACTACTGGGAAAGCGCATTCATCGGCTACCAAAGCACCTCCCACGACCAAAAGGCCGCCGCCCACAACCAGGAAACCGACGCCGGAAAAAGCAACGACAACGACCACGAGGCGGGCGGGCAGCGGGCACTCTCGACCCCGACGGCCGGAGCGGTCTTCTGGAAAGCACACCACCACGACTGTTGGCCGCACCACGACTACGCGAGCGAAAACCACCGCTCACCGCTCCAAGAGCCGCGGAAGTGCTCAGCACCAGACGACGACCACGCGTCCTCGCAGTGCCGCCAAGAAGGTCAAACCCACCACTACCACGACCCGGCACAAAATGACGACGACCCGGCACACGACGACTACGCACCCTCATACAAAGGCAAAAAAGCACGCCAAGGCTGCGACTAAGCCCAAGCACAAGACGAGCGTGACGACGACGACCAGCACCACGGTGCCGAGCTATCCTCCCCTCGCCACGCCCACCACGACCTCGCCCCCACCCCCGCCTCCGGGTTCGCCGCAACCAACCACGACGACTACCAAGGCGACGACGACGACGAACCCAACCACGACGACCACTACCACGACGACCACTACCACGACGACGGTGCCGACGACCACCACCACGACGACCGTGCCGACGACCACCACCACGACCACGACAACCACAACGACCAGCACGACGCTGCCGCCTCCGGTGACCACGACAACTCAAGCCGCCCCTACTACGACAACGCCTCCTGCGACCTCCACGACCGTTCCAGCACCCACAACGACGACGCCGACCACGACTTGCGTGACGGACGAGCTAGGCCTCTGCGAATGACACATATCTGGCGTCGGACAACCGCGTTCAAGCCGCTTGGGCTAACGCCGCGGGGATTACGCGGAGTTCTGGCTTAGTTCAAGATCTTTTGGCTGCGAAAAACTCTGAGAGGAGATCGGCGGCTTGGCGACCGAGGACTCCCCTGACCACGGGCAGTTCGTGGTTCAGCCTCGGGTCGGCGCAGAGGTTGTAGAGGGAGCCGCAGGAGCCCGCTTTCGGGTCAGGTGCGCCGAAAACCAGTTTGCCGACTCGCGCCATGACGATCGCTCCCGCGCACATCGGGCATGGCTCCAACGTCACGTAAAAGGTGGTGCCATCGAGGCGCCACGAGCCAAGAGCGCGTGCCGCTTCTCTCAGCGCCACAATCTCGGCGTGAGCAGTCGGGTCGCCTGTTGATACCCGGGCATTAGCACCGCGGCCGAGCACTTGCTCACCCTTTACCACCAGTGCGCCGACCGGGCTCTCACCGGCTTTGGCCGCTCGCGCCGCCAGTTCGAGCGCGATAGCCATAAAGGCCTCGTCGGTAGTGGTCACTTCTGGTCTTCGCTGAGGGAGAGGGCGCTGACAATTTCGTCGTGCAGGGCCCCGTTGCTCGAAAGAGCGTTCCCTCCGTCCAGTTGCCGCTCACCTGAGAAGTTCGTAAACCTGCCGCCCGCCTCTTCGACTATCACCTGGAGTGGCGCAATGTCCCAAATCGAGACGACGGGGTCGAGCGCGACTTCGCACCCGCCCTCCGCTACGAGCACGTGCTGCCAAAAATCGCCGAAACCGCGGTCCCTCTTAGCCCGTGAAGCTAACCGGGCGACGCGTTCGGGCTCGTTGAAAAGGCCGATCCCCCCTAACGAAACTGTCGCCTCCGACAGTTTGTTCACCGCCGAGACCTGCACCCGTTGGCCATTGCTCCCCGCAGGGCCGGCGTAACAGCCCTGTCCTCGCCTCGCCCACCAGCGCCGGCCCAAAGCGGGCGCCGACACCACCCCGACGTCGATAACGCCGTCAACCTCCAAGGCGAGCAGGGTGGCCCACACCGGGATGCCCCTCAAGAAGTTGACCGTCCCATCGATGGGGTCGATCAGCCACCGTCGTGGACCGCGCCCGGAACTGCCCATCTCTTCTCCGAGCACGGCGTCGCCGGGCCGCTCTTGGGCGACCAACTCGCGCACAACGGCTTCGGTCCCTTTGTCTGCTTCGGTTACCGGCGAACGATCAGCCTTTAGTTCAATACCAAGTGACCCGCTGCGGAACATCGAAAGCGTGAGCCGATCTGCGAAGTCCGCAGCCCTGAGCGCGAGCTCGAGGTCGTCAGGCATCCCGCTCACCTCGTTCCGTGTCATGCCGCTTGCTTGGTTGGGCGCGCCCACTGAAGCGGTCGTCCTGGTAAGCCGACTGCTCGGCTTGACGGGCGACCTCTGCTACCGGCAGCCCCAACTTCGCCGCAACGACCGCACAGTCTTCGAACTCTGCTTTGAGCCGGTGGGGCCCTGCCTTGACGCGCACTGCGTACCCTCCTATCTCGACCTCGGTCTCTTCACGGGGAACCGCGAAGCGGCGCACGCTGCTTTGCCTGGTCCCGAGGCTCCCTGTTTCGGTCGAGATGACGCGCACGGCTTCCCCAATTGCCCAAGGCTCCACCAGGGCGCAGATTATCTGCCCCGGACGGCCTTTTTTGGCAACTACGGGGACGAGCCAAGCGTCAAGCGCCCCCGCGTTGAGGAGCGCGGACAGGGTATGCGCCAGCACCTCTCCCGTAACGTCGTCAACGTTTGTCTCGAGGACCGTGAGCTCGGTCAACCCGGGCCCGTCGCCGGATGCTGCCTGTCGCATCTCACCCAGGACAACTTGCACGACGTTGGGGATCTCGTCGAGCTCGCGAGTGCCGGCGCCATAGCCGGTAGCGCCTATTTCCATGGGCGGCATAGGCCCGAAACCCTCGGCGAGAGCGGCGACGATGGCCGCTCCTGTGGGAGTCGTAAGTTCGACCGTCTCGCTTGTGCCATAGGCGGGAGCCCCACGGAGCAGTTCGAGCACGGCGGGGCCGGGGTGGGGGAGGAAGCCGTGGCCCGAGCGCACTGTACCCATCCCCAGCGCCACCGGGCTTGAAAAGACTCGCCCAATGTCAAGAGCTTCCAGTGCCAGGCAAGTGCCAACTATGTCGACGATGGCGTCGACGGCCCCAACTTCATGGAAGTGGACCTGCTCAGCCGGCACGTTGTGGGCCCGCGCCTCTGCGGCGGCCAGGGAGGAGAAGATCCTGAGCGCCCTGTCCCGCGCACGCTCTGGGAGCTGCGACGCGCCTTCGAGGAGGCGCCTGATGTCCGCCCAGTTGGTTACCTGCGGTGGGCTGCTCGCCTCCAGTTCAACGAGAAGCTGAGTGGAGGCCAACGCCTTCCGAGAAGTCCGCGTTGCTTTTACCGACCAACCGTAGATGGGTAGGGAACGCAAGCTTTCGACAACTTCACTCAGGTCTGCTCCCGCGTCGACAAGGCTCCCAAAGGCCATATCACCCGCGATGCCCGCAAAGCAATGCCACCAGGCCGCCCTTGTCAATTGGCCACCGTCGCAGGGCGCGGGCGCCTCTTCCCGTTGGCAGCCGCCTTGACTGGGCCGAGGAGGCGAGCGACCGCCCAGGCCGCCCCAAAACCATTGTCGATCCCGACAACACAGAGCCCTGGCGCACAGCTGGCGAGCATGGCGAGGAGCGCCGTAACTCCTTGGAGAGAAGCCCCGTAGCCAGCGCTGGTAGGCACTGCCACCACCGGGGCAGGGGTCAACCCGCCCACCAGGCTGGCGAGAGCGCCCTCCATGCCTGCGATGACGACGACCGCTCGTGCAGTGCTCAGAAGTTCGTCGTGCTCCAAGAGGCGGTGGACCCCTGCGACGCCGCAGTCAGCGATAAAGACCGGTCCCACCCCGAGCGCACGGAGGGTCGCTATGCATTCCTGCGCAACCAGGAGGTCAGCGGTCCCGGCTGAAAGCACGACTACTGGCTCCGGGCGAGGCTCGCCAGGGCGCCACACGAGAGTCGACCCCTCACGGTTGCCCTTGGGGAAGGCGTTCAGGGTGACCGAGGCTTGCTCTTCGCTCGCCCTGGTGAGCACTACGGGGCCGCCGTTTGCTTCGCTGAGGAGCTCTCCGACGATCGCTACGCATTGGGAGGGTGTCTTGCCGGGGCCGTAAACCGCCTCGGGGAGGCCCTGCCGGAGCGTTCGGTGGTGGTCGACCCGGGCAAAGCCGAGGTCTGCGTAGGGCAGGCGCCGGACCCGCCTAACGATCTCGTCGGCGGGCACCGACCCCGATTTGAAATCTTCTAAGAGCTTGTAGAGAGCGGCCTCGTCCATCCGTGCCCATCGTGCCACGGAGATCAGCCCAAGCTCGTCACGAGCCCCTGACGCGGGCGGGCGGGCGGCTCACCGGCGACGTTGGGCGCAGGCCGTCGCAGACCACCTTCACCAAGTGGTCACAGGACTCACTGACGCCTCGCATCCCCGCCGCGAGGCAGGTGGCCATGAGGAGGGCCCCGATCTCGGGGGCCGTAATGTCCGGGCGCACATCACCTGCTGCCTGAGCACGGCCAAGCAGCGCGCCGAAGGTGCTCTCGAGCTCTGCCTTGGCCTCGGCGTGGAGCGCCATACTGTCGACACCTGCCCGTGCCAGCTCGTCCAGGAGGTCCCTCTTCTCGGTGGCCATCTTGGCGATCTCACCCACAAAGGCAAAGAGAGCCTCTCCCGGGTCTGGGGCGTCGGCCAGTTCCCGTGCGCGCTCGATGAGAGCCTCCAGGCGATGGACGACGATGGCCTCGAACAGGGCTTCTTTTGTAGGGAAGTGCCGGTAGAGGGTGCCAACCCCTACGCCGGCACGCTCGGCTATGACATCGACGGGCACGCCAATGCCTTCGCTTGCGAAGACCTCTTCCGCCGCTTCGAGGACACGCGCAACATTGCGGCGGGCGTCTGAGCGCATGCGCCGCGAGCTGGTCGTCCCCCCTGCCGGTTGTGAAGTTACGGTCACAGCCCCTCGGCCCTCAAAATTTTCTTGCAATACGGAACCATCGCTCCGTATAGTATAACCGGAAGGGCCGTTCCACATCATATCCGAGAAATCTGGACCGAGGACAGAACCTGACCGCTTCCTCCGCCAGAGTTCGATTTGTCATCTGCAAATGCGTTCTGGGAGACCGTTATGACAGCAACCATCCATGACACAACCGACACCCGAGACTTAGCAGGCCTCCAGCAGCTGGACCCTCGGCGCTTCCGGGCGCTCGGGGTGATCGCGATCGCGCAGTTGATGATCGTGCTGGACGCCTCTGTTGTGACCATTGCATTGCCTTCTGCCCAGAGAGCCCTCCACATTTCGGTCCAGAACCGCCAATGGGCTCTTACCGCCTACACGCTTGCCTTTGGGGGCCTGCTCCTGATCGGTGGCAGGGTTTCGGACTTCCTCGGGCGCAAGCGGATGTTCATTGTGAGCCTCCTCGGCTTTGCGGGAGCCTCAGCGCTAGGTGGGCTGGCGCAAAACTCTGCCATGTTGTTTGGTGCTCGAGCACTTCAGGGAGGTTTCGCCGCCGTGATGGCGCCGGCGTCGTTGTCGCTTCTCACTGTGGCCTTCACCGAACCAAGGGAGCGGGCCCGGGCCTTTGGTGTCTACGGTGCGGTCGCCGGTGGTGGCGCGGCAATTGGCCTTGTGCTTGGCGGGTTGTTGACGGAGTACGCTTCGTGGCGCTGGACACTGCTCATAAATGCGCCCATCGCCGTGATAGCCGCAGCAGCGGCGACGCGGGTGGTGAGCGAGAGCCGTGCCGAAGGCGACGGGCGCTACGACCTACCCGGCGCCGTCCTCGTCACTCTCGGCTTGTTATCTCTTGTCTATGGGTTCACAAGAGCGCAGACTGATGGTTGGGCGTCTAGTGTGACCATCTTTTTGCTCTTGTTTGCGGCACTTCTCTTGGTTGGCTTTGTCGTGGTTGAGCGTCACTCGTCGGCGCCCCTCCTGCCTCTGCGGGTCGTGCTCGAACGAAACAGGGGGGGATCTTTCCTTGCGTCTTTGCTCGTCGGGATCGCCCTTTTCGGGACGTTCCTGTTCCTCACCTATTACCTTCAGCTGACCCTGCACTACTCGGCACTGAAGAGCGGCTTCGCCTTCCTACCCTTCTCTGGAGGGATTATTTTCTCCGCGACGATGGCGAGCCAGTTGCTGCCTCGCTTCGGGCCGAGGGCGCTGATGACGGGTGGTTTGCTGATGGCGGCTTTAGGGTTGGCCTGGTTCACGCAGATCGGCTTGCACACGAGCTATGTCGCCCACGTCCTGCCGGCGGAGATCGTCGTCAGTGTCGGCCTCGGGTTTGTGTTCGTGCCGTTCAGCAGCACATCGCTGATCGGCGTGGCAGCACACGACGCGGGTGTCGCGAGCGCTTTGGTCAACGCCACCCAGCAGGTGGGGGGAGCCCTTGGGACCGCGCTGTTGAACACGGTCGCTGCTTCGGCTTCCGCGAGCTACCTTCTCTCGCACCATGGCAGCGTCGCAACTGCGTTCGCGCCAGTTCACGGTTACGTCACAGGGTTCATCGTGAGCGCGTCGATCCTCACCTTGGCGATGGTCATGACTGTCGTCTTGGTCCGCGCCTCACGTGCCGACCTGCCCGCGGGCGAACCCTTGGGGGCGCTGGCGTGATATTTCAGACTTGTAACGCAACGAGAAGCGTGACCTAACGGCCTAGCGGTCACTGCCTGCCATAATGTGGGCCAATGCAGGTGACCCCCTCGACCACCGTTGCCTTCTTGGGCCCAGCCGGCACGTTCACCGAGGAAGCATTGTTGAGCGAGCCTGACCTGGCCGGCGCGAAGCACTTAGTGTGCAACAGCTTCAGGGAGGTGCTCTCTGCGGTCGCGGAAGGTCGCGCAGACGCTGGCCTTGTCGCCCTCGAGAACTCGATCGAAGGCACCGTCAACGTCACTCTCGACCCGCTCATTTTTGCTCACGACCTTTGGATCGTAAGAGAGCTACGGATGTCGGTTGCCCAATGTCTCTTGGGCCTGCCGGGAGCACGCCTTGAAGCTGTCAATAAGGTCGTCTCCATGCCGGTGGCGACGGCTCAATGCCGGACGTTCTTACGACAAAGCCTGCCATTTGCCGACGAGGAGGCAAGCTCCTCGACCGCCGAGGCGGTAAGGAGGGTGGCAGAGGCAAATGACCCTGGGCTGGTAGCAATCGGTACGCGGCATGCCGCCGGCCTCTACGGGCTGGAAGTCTTGGCCTCTGAGATCGAGGACCACGACACCAACACGACACGCTTCGTCCTCGTCGCCCCTCCAGGTTGGGGGATCCCGGCGCCAACGGGCCATGACAAGACGAGCATCGTGTGTTTCCAGTCCTCCGACCATCCTGGGAGCCTGCATACCATCCTCGGCCAGTTCGCCGCCCGGAACCTCAACTTGACCAAACTCGAATCGCGCCCGACCAAAAAGGCGCTTGGGGAGTACTGTTTTGTAATAGACATCGACGGCCACGTGGCGGACGAAGTCGTCGCTGATTGCCTCCGGGACCTGCATGCCACGTTGCCAGCCTTGAAGTTCCTCGGTTCGTACCCATCGAGCGGCGAGGACGGCGACAGGCGCCGCCGTGCAGCGAGCGACGCGTGGCGAGCCGCAGACGACTGGCTGCGCGACATACGCGGCCACTTGCGTCAGCGGGACAAGTCTCAGTAGGCCAAAGCCTCAGCTGCGGGTAGGCCCTCGGGTGCTCACAGCAGGGTCTCGGTAGGATCGTGCTGCTCATTGGAGGGATGGCAGAGCGGCCGAATGCGAGGCTCTTGAAAAGCCTTGGGAGTGCAAGCTCCCCGTGGGTTCAAATCCCACTCCCTCCGCAGCTCAGAGGCATCTAGCCTCACCGACGGGAGCTGACGGCTCGCGACCAAATCATAAGCGAGGTCGCGGGAGATCCCGAGGAGCGCGCCGGCCTCGACGCTAAGCGCCATGCGCTCCGCGGGGTACGCCTTGAGAGCCCCCAGGAAGACGATTACAACCTGCGGTTGTGAACATTGGCGTGAAGTCGAGGGAGCTACTTGCGCTCAAGAGCCCGACGGTTGCCCCGGCTGAAGGCTCCGCCGTTAATGCCGGCAGGGGCCGGGCCCGTCATGGCGAAGACCCGCGGTTCTGTCCGGCCCGCTCTCCTCTCCGCGTGTCATGCTGGCGTACCAGCATGCAACGAGCCGCCACTCGAGCCCCCCGGGCCTGGCACCCCGCCCTTGGCCGTTTCGCGCCTATGGCCGCCCTCGTCGCCCTCTTGGTCGCGCTGGGATGGACGATGGCGGTCGCCCCCGCCGCGGCGACCCCGCTCTCGTCTGTAAGCACGCCGTCGGTCACGCTCAGCTCACCCTCCGCGGGAGCCAACGACGTCACCTACAGCATCGCGTTCATAGCCCGGAGCGCGGTAGCCACAGGAGGCACGATAACGCTGGTGGGGCCGCCTGGCACCGTTTGGCCCGGGGCCCATGACAACTGCAGCTACACCCTCGCGGATCTCACCACTCCATCGGACAGTTTCACATGCAGCTCTTCTGTCGAGGCGGCGCAACCCGGTCTGCCTATCTTCACTTTCAACGACCCCTCCGGCTCCACTGTGACGGTCACGGTGCCCAACGTGCTTCGAGCGGGCGACCATGTCGTGCTTTCGGCCCTGGGCACCATAAACCCGGCCCCCGGCACTTATTCGTTGAGCGTGGCGACATCGGCCGACCCCGCGCCGGCCACTTCGGCTCCCTACGCCATCGCCGATGCTTCTTCAGTCACGTCACCGGCGGTCCAGGTGAGCTCGCCCTCTTCTGCGGGCTGGGTGAGCTATACGGTCAGCTTCACAGCCGTCCACGCCATCCCCGCGGGCGGCTCGATCACCCTTACGGGGCCGGTGGGCACGCTGTGGTCCGATGGGGGTTGCCCGACGTACGAGCTCGAAAGCCCTCCGCCTGCGGTCGGCGTTTCACCTTGTTCGTCATCGGTGGTCACCAACGCGCCCGGAGACCTCGTATTTTCCTTCGGGGACCGCGGCGGCGCGACCGTCACGCTGGGCTTCCCGACACCGATCGCGGCCGGCCAACATGTCCAACTGCTCGCTAATGGAGTGTTCAACCCGGCCCCTGGTCGGTACCACCTCCTCGTTGCCACCGCTGCGGACCCCGTCCCGGCGCCCACCCCCGCTTACGCGATCGTGCCCGAGTCATCCCTAAGAGCGCTGACGGTGAAGACCGCACCCGCGCCCAAAGGAGTGGTGGGCTTCAATTATCAAGTCAGCTTCACCGCCACCCACGCGCTGACGCCGGGGAGCACGGTCACGCTCGAGGGCCCGCCAGGTACTCTGTGGCCGCCCAGCTCCTCGAGCTACACCCTCACCGACAACACCGACCTCACCGGCACGGCCACGGCGGGCTCGCTGAGCGCGGCTATCGGCGGCCCGGGCAACATCGTGACCCTGGCGCTGCCACCCGCCACGTCCAACGGGTACGAGGGGGTGCGCGCTGGCGATTCCCTCACGGTGGCAGTAAGCGGCGTCATGGGCGGGGGAGGGGGTACCAAGGTGCTGCAGGCCTCCACATCGGCGGACCCGTTACCGCTGCCTTCGCAGCCTTACCAGCTCGACGGCCCCGGCCTGGCAAGCGGAGCTGTTTCCTCGCCGGGCGTCCAGTTGAGCACGTCGGCCGCCGGGGCGACCGGGGTGACTGCCACCTTCAGTTTCACTGCCCGCCACGAGCTCCTAGCTGGGCAGGGCGCCATAACGGTGGTTGGCCCCCCCGGCTTTATCTTCGGCAGCTGCCCAGCGGGCTGCGGCGGCGGCAACGCCACGTATACCATTGCCGACCCCTCTCACCCCGCCGCCGATGGGGCGACGAGCGCGCCCTCGGTCGACGAAGATGGGGCCTCCTTGACGGTTGTGGTGAAGAACACCATCGCGGCCGGAGACCACGTGTCGCTGACTGTGACCCAGGCAAACGACCCGCCCCCCGGCAATGGCACCTTTTACCTCTGGAGTTCCGCTGACCCCACACCCGTACCGGTTAGGGCGAGCTTTGGCCCGAGCACTGAGCTCAGCCATGCCTCTCTCGCGCTCTCGACGACCACGGGAGGTGCCAATGGCGTTACCTACACGATGTCTTTCACGACGGCGAGCGCGCTCGTGGGAGAGGAGAGCACCGTTACCCTGGCCGGGCCTCCCGGGACGATCTTCGGCTCCTGCCCGTACGGGTGCGGCGGCGGCAACCCGAGTTTTTCTTTGCAGGACCTCACCCACCCAAAGGACAGCGGTGGCGGCGGCAGCAGCGACCTGTTCATCGGTTACGGCACCTACGTGGGCGCCGGCGGCCCGATGGTGAGCTTCTTGGTCAACAATGACATACCCGCGGGGGACAGGGTCGTGCTTTCGGTCACGCAGGTGACGAACCCCAGCGCCGGCCCGGGGACTTTGCAACTTTCAACTTCGTCGGACCTCGTGCCCGTCGACCTCCCCGAGCACTTCAGCCCGCCGAGCGCCGTCTCAGCCACCTCCCTCAAGACGGGGCCCATCCCTGCGGGCGAAGTCGGGGCAGTGCCTCCTGGCCAGGTGTACACAGTCGGTTTCACAACCAGCCGGCAAGGCGAGTTATTGGGCAGCCTCGGTGGCATAACGCTCATCTCGCCCCCGGGCACCGTCTACGCCTTGCACGCCCCGGTCACCGTGACGGACAAGACTCATCCGGCCGGGAGCGGCAGCACTTCCATCGGAGCGGTGGCGGCAGACGGCCGCATCGCCAGCCTGGTCGTGCCCGAGACTATTTACCCTGGTGACCTTGTGACCTTGAGCGTGCCTGGGGTCACTGGCCTCGCGCCGCCCCCCCGGGTCACGGTCGGTGAGACAACCAGCACGACGGCGGCGCCAGTGACTACCACAACTACGGTCGCGGTTCCGGCGCCGGCTCAGGCCTCGGTCGTTGTCGTCACTAGCTCGGACCCAGCGCTCTCCGGTGGCGCGGCGGGGGCGCCGACAAGTTCGATAGCTTCCTCGTTGCCCCCACTTTCCAAGGGTTTCAGCCCTCTGTCAAGCGACGTCGTCAACGCCGGCATCACCATCGGGGCGGCCTTGTTCATCACGTTCCCAGCCAATTTGTTCAACGAGACGTTCCAGGAGAACTATGCGGACATCGCCGCCTGGAGAGACAAATGGCTCGGGGCGTTGGTGCCTTCGGGCCTGCGCCGCCGCCTGCGCGAGGCGGCTCGCCGGGTCAAGTCCGCTGCCCTGCGCGTCTTGGGCTTGGCCGGCCGCTCCTCGGAGAAAGCAAAACAGCGAGACTGGGCCAGTTTTGCCGCTGTGGTGGCTGTCGGCTCGTTGTTGGGCGCTCTCCTCGACCCAGGATTTGGCGCCAACTTGCGGACTCTCCTCAGTTACCTAGCCATCGCCCTGGCAATGACGGCGGGCGTGGCCCTCTCTGGGTTGGTAAGGGGGTCCTACCACCGTGCCCGCAAGCACGGTCACGTGCCGTACCGCTTAGAAGCATTGCCTTTCGGCCTCGTCGTAGCCCTCGCCTGCGTGCTCATTTCCCGCGGGTCAGGTTTCCAGCCCGGCTACTTGTACGGTGTCATCTGCGGGGTCAGTTTTAGCCGTGAGCTTTCCAAGCACGAAGAGGGCCACGTGGTTGCCCTCAACTCCATCGCCTCGGTCTTGGTGGCGCTCCTCGCCTGGTTGGCGTGGGCCGGCGTCAACCATTTCGCCGACCACCAAGGTGCCTTTTTCGGTGCGGTGCTGGCCGACGATTTCCTCGCCGCGATGTTCGTGTCCGGCCTCGTGGGTACGGTGATTTCTCTCTTCCCGCTTCGGTTCTTGCCCGGCCACAAACTTCAGAGCTGGCACCGTGGCGCCTGGCTGGGGACCTTTGCTATCAGCCTGTTCGTCCTCGTGGAGCTAATTCTGCGCCCGCGCACAGGGTTTGCCGGCCATTCCCATGTGCCCCTCGTGACGACCCTCGCACTTTTCCTAGTGTTTGGTGCCGGCTCTTTCGCTTTCCGCCAGCACTACGCCAATAAGCGAAAAAAGGCGGAACAGGGCCAAGCACCAGTCGCCGATGGCGAGGACGCAGAGGGGGAAAAGGCCGCGAGGTCGCAGCCATAAGCGTTGTGACCGGCGCGCATCGTCTCGCAGGTGCTGCGCTCGGCTGGCGACAGGGAGCAGCTGCGTACGATGGTGCGTGACACTGTCATCTGCCATCGTGACGAAGCTGAGCGGCGGGGCGGAAACGCATCATCGGATCAGCTAAGCGATGGAGCGCTCGAGGTCGACCAAAGAGGCCGGGGGCGCCAGGCCGAGCTCGGCGAAGGCGGAGCGGGCGCGTTTCACGACGGAGAGAGCTTCCCCTTTACGCCCCTGCCCCAGGAGCGCCGACGCAGCGCGCAGGTAACGGGAATCGTCGTAAGGGGCCAGCTCGATCGTCCTTTGCACGACCCGCCGGACCGTGTCGAGGTCGCCTCGTTGTGCGGCGTCCCTCTCGCAGAGGTCCAACAGGTCAAGCATGAGTTGCCTTGCTCGCTCCCGGGGGACGTCTGCCCAGTCTTCGTAGAGGTCCTCGACGAGTGCATCGCCGCGATAACGAGCGACCACGCCACGAGCAACCGCAGCGGCAAGGCCCAGGTCGGAAGGAGCAAGGGCCAGGGCCCGCCGACCCTCCGATAGGAAGTCTTCCAGGTCAACGTGCACTGAAGGGCCGAGAATGAGCATGGCGCCCTCTCGCAACACGACATCTCCCGCGCTCCCCCGGACGCGGCTGAGGAGAGTCCGCAACCTAGTCCGCCCAGCGGAACGCCCAGCATGTGGCCAGATCACCTCAATCGCTTGCTCGGCTTGGAGCCGTCCCCCCTTGGCCGCAAGTAACCGGAGGAGCCGCCCCTCTTGACCTGGCCGCAACTGCACTTCCCGTCCACCGATCGTCAATTGGAACCGTCCAAGGACGCAGAGCGCGACAGGGAGGCTGCTCGTCTCGAGAGCGAGCGCCGCCGGCTGGCCTGTTGCCACGGCCAGCCCGAGCAACCGGTAAGTGGCACTGCGCTCGCGGATGAGGGGAGCTTTGGGCTGCCCGAGCCGAGCCGCTTGCTCGAACGCCCTTGCTGCCAACGCTCCAGCGTTGTCCTCTTCGCCACGCCGCAGTGCGGCCAAAGCGCGCAACAAGGTGACTCGCCACTGTTCGCGTGCAACGATGCGGCCCTGCTCCAGTTGTAGCAGCTGGTCTTCAGCGAGCTCAGGGTCCCCAAAGCGTGCCTGGAGCCCCGCTTCGGAGAAAGCGACGGCGCCTGCGGCGTCTTTAGGCTCGGCCTTCACTCTGGCGAGGTACTCCCAAGCCAGGGCAGGTTGTCCCACTCGCCCGAGCATGTCTGTCGCTTCTGCGAGGAAGTCCCCTGATGCTGGCTCCCACCAGGCGCCCTTGTGCGACTCGGCCGCCCGCAGATGCTCGAGCGTCGCCTCGGGGTCCTCCTGGCAAGAGGCCAAGAAGGCCGCTTTCCAATGGCCGTGGGCCAAGAAGAGGTCGCTGTGCAAGTGCTCTCCCAACCGGAGGACTTCTTCAACGCTAGCCTTTGCAACCTCGTCGAGCCCAAGCTCAGCCGCAAGCCAGGCCCGGAAGATCATCACATAGCCCCAGCGCCGGGGGTTGTCTGCGACGAGCGGGAGCGCCTCCTCGAGCCGTTTCATGGCGGCCAGCGCGTTGCCTCTCGGGAACTCGAGCCCCATGGCCCAAGAGACCGCAAGCGCAGAGAAGAAAGAGCGTGCCCCGAGTGCCCGGTAGAGCGCTGAACCTTTACTCAAGCAGTCTTCGGACTCCAACAAGGCCGCCTCGTCGGGCCGGCCATCGTCCTTCACGCGCCAGCAAAGCGCGTAGCCCAAGGCGTGGTAGGCCCTTGCCCTTGTAAGTCGCTCGTCACCGCCTGCGGTTTCCAGGACAGCACGGGCCACTGCTGCGGCTTCTTCCTTCCTCATTAGAGGTAGCAGATCGTGGGCGAGCTCAGCAGCGGTTGCCCGTGCCAGCTGTTCATCCCCTACTTTCTCGGCCAGGGCCCGCGCCCGCCCGAAAAGCGCTGCCGCCTTTTGGAACCGTGTAGCCAGCCGAAGAGCCCGCCCGGCCACTAGGAGCACTTCGGGGTGGGCCTCGACAGCTTCTTTCGTCAACTGCTCGCAAATTGCGTCCAGTTCTGGCGCGTCCAAATGCTCGATGGTCCCTGGTGAGGCGCTCGCGAGCAGCGCCGCGGCTTCCTCGGGTTGTTTACAGGCCAACAAAAGCTCAAGCGCCAGCCCGAGCTCACCGCGCAAACTGTATTGTCTCGCGGCTCTTTTTATGACTTCGCCGTCGGGAGGTGAAAGGGTCGCCAAGTGCTCGCTTACCGGCCCCGGGAGCTCCAACCACTGTTCCCGTGCTGGCGTAAAGGGGAGCCCGGCCAGGGTGCATTGGTGGAAAAAGCCTGCCCGGCCCACTGCCTGGTCCACCAGTTCCTCGTCGAGAAGCGGTAAATGCGCCAGTTGCGCTAATAGTGGTCGGTCTCCTGGTCCGAGGGAACTGAGCGTCTCGTCCAGCATGACTGCAACGGCCGCAGCGGCATTTGGTTTTTCCCCTTTCCCCGGGGTGAAGGAGCTAAGTGGCTTCTTGGTGCGCGCCGCTCGGCCCGCTGCCAAGACCGTCGCAGCCGTCCAACCGGCGGTCGCCTTTTCGAGTGTTTTGATCGCTTCGTCGCTATCGGTGAGGGCGAAGCCGGTGCGGCACAGGGCTATGCATTCCTCGGAGCTCAGGCGGAGATCCGTAGCGCCCAGATGGAGGTTTTCCTCACGCCGAAACCGCTCGGCGCCTTTGGGAAGGCGTCGCCCGAGCACTACTAGCCGTTGTTCCTTGAAGAGTTGACCGGCTAAGTAGTCGACCAGCTGGGCAGCATCTCGCTCTGCGTTATGAGCGTCGTCTATGACGATCGCGCAGCGCTCTTTTGCCAGCACCGCGAGCAAACTGTCAACTATGTCGGCCGGCTCGCGGTTGCCCTCAGCTGCGGCCGCCGCTTCGGTGTAACCGGCCCGCTCCGTCGCCGACCTGAGGCGTCCCGCCAACAGGGCCGCAGTCACTCCGGGACGGTCGAGGGTTACCTCGATGCCGACAGCTCGCCAGCTGTCAACTACCTCCCTAGCGAGCACTGTCTTGCCGTAGCCGCCGGGAGCCTCGACGACCACTACCTGAGCGCGGGTGCAACGTTGGGTAAGCCGGGGCCTCGGAACATGGTACGGAGGAAGTCGGCGCATGCCTGCAACGCAGGATATGTCAAGCGCTCATGCCCCGCTGTGCGTTCACCATCTACAAGCCGGAGGTAGCCGCCACGACCTACCCCGAGATGGCCTGCGAACCGAAGGAGGCGTTCCCCGCGGTCGCCAGCTATTACGCCACGCACTGAGAGCCGGAGCACGCCGCTAACCCGGCCAACGCCCCCAAGCTCGCCGCATTCCGACGCCCGTTGGGCAGCTGGCGCGGCACCAAGGTCAGGAGCGACAGTATCGGTGCCGCCGTTCAAGAGCAGACCCACATCGCTCATTTGACCTCGATGCCCACCCCGCAGGAGCGCATTTCCACCTCGACCTTCGCTACCTGTTGTTGAGCGACAGCACTGACCCCGCGCCGCCGGCGGGCGAAAGCCAAGACGTCCGTTGGTTCGACTTGGACGTCGCGTTCGTCCTCGCCGACGAAGCGCTCGTCGATGGGCTGCGACGAGCGGCGACCTGGGACGCTCCTGGTCAAGCTGTGACGCTGCTGTGACGCTCGTCGCTTACCTTGCTCGCAAGGGCTTCCGGGCCCCAAGAAAGGAGCGCCATGCGCAGCTACAAGGTCCCCGCCCTGCTCGTCACCCTCTCATCGCTGGCCGTGTTGGCGGTGCTGCCTTCGCAGGAGGTCTCCGCAGGGGTAGCCCCTCTCAGGGGACGGCCGGCAGCAGACAGCTTGGCGGGGCGAGCCCCGTTGGGGCACCTGACGACAGTGCGCCACGGCCGGACGATCACCTTGACGATGAGCTTCCCCGCTGCGGTTACGAGCATCTCGGTCGGCTTTTACTTCTCGAACGACACCATCGCTCAGGTCTGGGTGGCGGCCAGCAGCGGCAAGGTAATGGCGCCAGATGCCCACCTGAGCTATTTCGAAGGTCAAGCGGGGTATTGCTCGTTGCTGAGCGGCATCAGTTATGACCTCGGCTGCCAGCGCCAGGCCGACCCGGTGCCGGCCCACCAAACGATCAAAGGGACGATTGTTTTCTCTCACCTGAGGGCACCTGGGTCGGCCTGGGGTGTTGGTGCCGTGGTGGGTGGGAAGAGCATCAACACCAACGAGGCCCAGTTCAGCTGAAGGCCCGCTAAGGCTTGACCTTGTGGTCCCTTGTGGAGATGCTGAAGCCGCCCTTGTGGCCGACGACGGCCGCCGAGAGAGCTTGCGCAGGCCCGGCGCACCACGAGAGCGCCACCGCCGCGCCGACAGCGGCGGAGCTGATCAGGGCCTACTTAGTGCACTGGCTGACGGCGGCTAGATTTTTGCGCGCCACTGAGATGTCGCTCACGAGCGGCGACAACGTCGCGCGGGCGGTCGCCGTCTTGAGCATTAGTTCCCCTTCTTGGGGGCCCACGAGGGCCCTCAACCCGTAAATCGACGCCGTGATAGACACCGGGATCGTGACCCGCTTGGCGTGAGCAGTCTGGCTGTCAAGCTTCGCTCGAGTGACAAGCAGGCTGCACGAAGTGAACAGGGCACCGAATGGGCCCGTGCCGTTGTCGACTTCGGGCCGTTGTGCTCGCCCGGTGGCCGCGGTGATGTTGACGCTCAGCACTGACGTCGCACATTCCGTCCTATGGGCGGGGGTCACGGGCTGTGCGAGCGGCGGGGACAGCCGGCCGGTGGGGGTGGGACGGGCCTCGCTCTGAACGCTCGCGATCCTGCACACGTTGGGTGCGGTGAAGACGGTCCGGTACGCTCTTGTCGTGCCCAGCTGCGACGGGAATTGGAAGTTGTAGACGTTGCCGTCCGCATCAGCCATCTCGATCTCGGCACTGCAAGTGTCGATGTAATCGGGTCTGTACTGACGTAGGAGGGGCTGATAGGTGCGGCCATGGCGCTTGGCCTGGCCAAAGATAAAAACCGTGGCCTCCCACCCCTCGCCGTCCGTCACTAAGGGCGACATCGCGGGTGGCTTAGAGCACCCGCTTTCGGTAGTTGCGGCGAGTGCCCGAGCCGGCTGGCCCAGCTGCGCGAGCAACATGGCTACTAGCAGCGTGGCCGCGAGCAGCGCAGCGGTGCCCGATCGGTAAGCCCGGTTGGTCATCATTGGCAGGTTATCAAGGTGGGCGCTGGCGAACTCGGGAGCAGCCCGAGGATCGCGTTCGCCCGCAGCGACCTTACGCTCCCGTGGCGCAGCGGCCCTGGCAGCCCCGGCGGCCGTGCTTTTCTGTTATGACGGGCCCGAACGCTCCAGTAAGGCGACGGGGCAGCGGCCGAGTTGATCGAGCCTGGCGTGGGGGTGGTCGTCCTCACTGTATGGGAACCGGTCCGCCCAGTGCTTATCGCTCCCGAAAAAGCCTCATAGCTGCTCGATAGCTTGCGCTAGGCGCATGTAGTGCCAGCTCCTGGCTCGCGAAAGACAGGGTCACGGCACGATGAGCACCGGGAAGCTGGACCGCTTAGAAAGCGTGACCGGCACGCTGAACTCCCGTCGGCGGTCACTACCTACGACGATCACAACCGTCCGGGAGCTCCCACCTTCATGGGCGATCGCTCGCGCGGCCTCAATGAGTTCTTCAGCCACCGCTCCGCTTGTGCTCCGCAACTTCCAAGGCCGCTTCTCTGCCTCCAAGAGCGAGCGAACCTCGTAGTGGAGGTCGGCCTGCGCGGGCCCGAGGCTGTCTGTCACATCAGCGGCCGGTTCGGATAAATCTTGATCGTTGCCCGCGGTTGGCTTTACATAGACAACCTCGACCCAACCTTGTCGATCTTGAAGAATACGCCCTGCAGCCGCCAGTGCGCGGCGAGCGGGATCCGATCCTTCGTACCCAACCACCAGCACCAGGGAGCTCACTTGCTCGTTTGCCTCCACCTTCCAACCCCTTACGCTCGGTTGCTTGAATAGGAGAAAGTCCAACCATCGAATGTCCCTCCGGCCGAATAACCGTCCGGCCGGATCACTGTCCGACCGTCCCAGTTCACTTGCCTCGGGACATCATGGCCCCCCTGGTGATCGAGCCAGGGCCGAGAACGTCGCCGCTGTGACGACGCCGTAGGCCATGTGAGCGCTCAGGTCTTTGGCTAGGGTCTTGCCGTCGTATTCCCAGATCGGCTTGTAGACCTTTGCCAGTGGAAGCACCACATAACCAGTCAGCCAGACGGTCGGCCCGAACAGGGCGGCTAACTGCCAGCGGGGTCGTCTGGTTGCAGCGCTTACCAGGCCGAACTGGGCTCCCCAGGCTAGGCCGGTCATCCAGTGGACCAAGTTGGTGGTTGGCCGGGCCCAGCGGCTCGGAGGCTCACGGCCAGTGACCTGCTTGAGAAGGAGCTGACCCACCCGTCCCGGGCCCGATGCGTGGTCCCAGCTCTCAACGTCCTCGGCTGTCTCCCAAGCAATCAACCCCTGCTTGCCTCCACTACGCCGATAACGCCCAAACAATATGAAGTCCATGGCCGCCGTGCCCACCGCGCCGGCTAGGGTGCCCGTCCACACTGCCCGGAGCGCCCCGCTCACTCCCACCGGTTTCATCGGGCATACCCCCCTTACGGTTCCTGCAGTCCCGCTCATGGCTCAACTTCACATTGACCGGCTCACGTTGGCGACTGTGCAAGGCCCTGGTCGGTGTCCTAGTGCCCTGCCTAATCGGGGACTCCAACAGTGGCCTCAGTTCCCCATGAGCGCGGCTTTTCAAGACTAGGCGCTCGGCGGGTGCCGAGATCCCACCCGCTACTTAGCACGCTCTTCCCTGCGGGCCGAAGGGCCAGGCATCGCGGCCAGCTACCAAGGCGGCATACTGGAGGTTCGGGCCCGCCCTCCGACAGAGCCCGCCATCAAGGTACCCCTCGCCAAGGAGTTACCCAAGAACGGCGGTCCGAACAGGAACTGGCACCGGCCGCACGTTGCTTGCTAAGGAGGGTCAATGGGGCACGAACTGGTGGTGGCGCCTGACGAAGAGGCCCTGTCGTCCCGCGCGGCGGAGTTTGTTGCCGCCTGCGCCAGGTCGGCAGTTTCGGTGCGGGGCAAGTTCACTTTCGCGGTGAGTGGTGGTCACACCCCTTGGGCCATGTTCGCCAATTTGGTCAAGGACACCTTGCCCTGGCAGGTCGTTCAGGTCTTTCAGGTGGACGAGCGAGTCGCCCCTGACGGCGCCCCGGAGCGGAACCTCACGCACCTTCGCGAGGCCCTTGGTGACGCCCCCGCCGAGGTGATGGCTATGCCCGTGACCGACGCCGACCTGGAAGAGGCTGCAGCGCGGTACGCCCAGGTGCTCCCCGGCACTTTCGACCTCGTCCACCTGGGTCTTGGCCCGGACGGGCACACCGCCTCACTGGTGCCCTCCGACCCAGTCCTCGACGTGGCTGACCGTCTGGTGGCGGTAACCAGGCCCTATCAGGGCCACCGGCGGATGACACTGACTTATCCGGCCTTGGAGCGCGCCGCCCAGACCCTATGGTTGGTGGCCGGGCAGGACAAGCGGGAGGCGCTGGCTAAGCTCCTCGCCGCTGACCCATCGATCCCGGCGGGCCGCCTCCGGGCCCAGCGGTCCACCATATTGGCCGACGTTGCCGCCGCTGAGGGTCTTGGGTCACCGTGACAGCTTTGGGACAAGAGGTCTCCTCAGGGCCCGGGGCGCCAACCCGGCTGCTCCTCGCGGACGTCGACGGTACGCTCGTGACCCAGGACAAGGTCCTCACCGACCAGGCCGTCGAGGCAGTGCACCGTCTGCACGAAGCCGGCATTCTTTTTGCCATTACAAGCGGGCGGCCACCTCGTGGGATGGAAATGCTTGTTGAACCGCTCGGGTTGGAGACACCCATCGCGGCGTTCAACGGAGGACTGATCGTCAACCCGGACATGACGGTGATCGAGCGGAGAGTTCTGCCCGAACCGTTGGTGTTGCCGCTCGCAGAGCTCATGGGTTCTTTCAATCTTTCCGTGTGGCTCTATCGGGGTACCGAATGGTATGTCCCGGACCTCGACGGTCCCCATGTAGCTCGCGAATCCTGGACCGTGAAGTTCTCGCCCGTTCTCATGCATGGCGTCGAGGGCCTCACTGCCGATGTCGCCAAGATGGTCGGTGTCAGCGACGATCATGATGCCGTGTCCCGCGCGTCGGCCGCCGCGCATGACCAGTTCGGCGACCACGTAACGGCGGCGCCGTCCCAGCCCTACTATCTCGATATCACCCATCCCCACGCCAACAAAGGGAAAGTGGCGGAGTACATGGCGAAGCGCTACCACCTGTCTGCCGAGGAGATCGCGACCATCGGCGACCAGCCCAACGATGTCCTCATGTTTGCTCACTCCGGTCTGAGCATTGCCATGGGCAACGCAGACCCGCAGGTCCGGCGCTCTGCCCGTCGGGTCACCGTCACCAACGAGAACAACGGGTTTGCCGCCGCCGTTAGCCGCTTCGTGCTGCCGCACTGACGCGCGATCGCCGTTAGGGGTTGGCGTTTCCTGGCGCGCCTTAGCATTGGGGATGAGGTTCTAGGTACGCCCTCCCTCGGGTTTCGGCCCGGCGGCGACGAACCGCCCGAGACGACGTGGCGGCGTCGGGCTCAACGGCGGCGGACTGAACGCAGCGGGCGGCTAGCGAGGCAAGCTCGCGGTGGCGAGCGTTTCGCCCCTTCTCTAGAGCTCGCGCAAGACGGTAGCAAGCGGCTCGAGCACCGCTGGATCCAAAGGCGGTCGGAGGTAGACGATGCCCAGCTCGGCACCGACATCGGCCAGTGCGGCGGCCTGCTCGGCGGTGGCCTTTGGCTCGCCGGCGAAAATGAGGTGGCTGGAGAGGAGGATCTCCTTCGGGTCGCGGCCGATGTCCTCGCAGTGCTGGTGGAGGACGTCGCGCTTGTGGGCGAACTCCTCGGGCGTGCCCCCCAGGAAGTTCCAGTGCTGGGCAAACCGGGCCGCAGTGCGGAGCGTCCTCTTCTCACCGCTACCGCCGATGCAGATCGGCGGGTGGGGGAACTGGACCGCCTTGGGCTCGTTGCGAGCGTCCGTGAGCTGGTAGTACTGGCCCTTGAAGGTCGTTGTGTCCTGCGTGAAGAGCCCGATGATCACCTCGCAGGCCTCCTCGAAGCGGTCGCTGCGCTGGCGCGGGGTGCCCAGCGCGATCCCGTAGGCCCCCGACTCTTCCTCGTTCCACCCTGCCCCGATCCCAAGTTCCAGACGCCCCCCAGAAACGATGTCGAGAGTAGTTGCCATGTTGGCGAGGACCGCCGGGTGGCGATAATGGATCCCGGTCACCAGGGCCCCCATACGCAGGCGGGTCGTCGCCTGTGCCAGCGCCGTCAGGGTGACCCAGCCCTCCATGCAGGGGCCAGAGCTGTCGGAATGGATCGGGTAGAAGTGGTCGAAGGTCCAGCCCGACTCGAACAGGTCGATCCCGTCGGCCTCCTTCCACACAGCGAGCATGTCAGCCCAGGTCGTGTTTTGCGGCGAAGTCTTGAAGGCGAAGCGCATGGGCACACGCTACGTCCGGTCGGCTTGCGACCCGTACGCCCCGGTTACGCTGAGGTTACTAGTACGTTCACTGATATAATGGTGACCGTACTAGGGAGAGCCCGTGGAGTTTCGTAAACCAAGGTCCGCAAACGACGTCGACCACGACGTCCTCCGGCGGGCTGGTGATGCGTCGGTCCTGGTCCTGACGAGCTTGGCCGAGGGCCCCAAGCACGGCTATGCCCTCATCCAGGACGTAAGGAGGTTCTCAGGCGTCCAGCTCGGCCCTGGGACCCTGTACGGCGCCCTGGACCGGCTCGAGGCCTTGGGGATGATCGAAGCACTCCCGACCGATGCCCGCCGCCAACCGTACCGCATCACTCCAGCGGGAGTCGCGGCGCTCGACGAGCACCTCGAGGCGCTTGAACGCATCAGCACCGTCGGCCGGCTTCGGCTTGGCTTTCTGGGGACTTGATGCTCGCTAACACCAGAGAACGCTTGTTGAGCCTTGCAGTGCGGTGCTACCCAGAGCCGTGGCGTGCCCGTCACGGCGACGAGGCACTCGAGCTTGCCGATTTGCTCGCTCAAGACGGGGTCCCCTTCCGGTCGACGACCTGGAGCTACTTCAAAGGGGCGGCGAGAGAGCGACTGCTGAGGGCAAGGGGCCGCCGCTTGGCGGCCGGTGCAGCGGCCCTGGTGGCTGCCACGTCGCTCACGGCGATGTCGCTGCTCGTCTCGGTGCCACCATCGCCCGCTGGGGCAGCGAGCGTTGTCAGCGCTGTTGTCACCAACCGCAGCGACGCTGCCGCCGAACTACAGGCGCTGTTCGACGCGCACCACTTTGACATCGTCATCGAGCAATTACCGGTATCGCCAAGCCTGGTCGGCTCTGTCCTGGGCACCGAGGCCCTTGAGGGCTCGAGGGGTGGCGCTGGCATCCTCGGCCAGGTCACGGGGAGCTGTGCCGGGGGAGCGACTGGGTGCACCCAAGGGCTGCTGTTGCCGTCCCATTTCGCCAGGCACATGGTAGTCCTGGTCGGGCGAGCGGCGGGACCTGGCGAGAAATACGCGGAGGCGGCCGACATCTTCCGGCCAGGCGAGCTCCTCGCTGGCAGTGGCCTCCTCGGCCGACCGGTCGGAGCGGCGTTGAAGGCGCTTGAGCGGTCCCACGTAGTTGTCCTCTGGCAGGTGAGCGGCAAGAAGGACTGTTCGGTCGCGGTCCCAGATAGTTGGTACCAAGTGGCCGGAGGTTTCGCCGTCTCGGGGCTCGCCATATGCCTCAAGGTTGCACCACCGGCTCGTGAGACGAGAGAGCGAGGGTAAATGGACCGCAGTGCTGAAGCGGCGAGCACGAGCACGACTACGGCTGAGGCCATGGGCCTACACGAGGCACGCGACGCCGAGGGCCAAGAGAGCGAAGGTGGCCACCCGCCAGAGAGACGCCCTCGATCGAGCAACGCCGGCAGGAACGCGCTCGTCGAGTGGGTGCTGATAGTCGTCGTCGCCCTCGTTGCCGCCCTCTTGGTCAAGACCTTTGCGGTGCAAGCGTTTTTCATCCCGAGCCAGTCGATGGAACCGACCCTTCAACCCAATGACCGAGTGCTCGTCGACAAGCTGGCCAACGACTTTGGCGCGGTGGGCACGGGAGACATTATCGTGTTCCGTCGCCCTCCGAGCGACACCTCGCCGATCGGCGACCTCATAAAGCGGGTAATTGCCGGGCCAGGCCAATCCATCTATGTGGCGAACTGCAAGGTCTACGTCAATGGGAAGGAACTGAGCCAGCCTTACCTGCCCAAGGGTTGGGAGGACGCAAGCTCTGAGTACTGCACCGTCTGGGACGCCCCGGGCATGCTCGACCTGCCCGACCCCTACACCGTCCCCGCTGGCCATTACTTCGTGATGGGGGACAACCGGAAGGACTCAGACGACTCAAGGTACTGGGGGCCGGTGCCGGCTAGCTACATAGTCGGCGAGGCCTTTGTCCGGATGTGGCCGCCCAGCCGCTTGGGCTGGTTATAGCTCTCGGACGCGGCCCCGTCGAGCTGGGCGAGGTCCGACCGCGACCCGCTACGTGACGGCTCCTGGCGAGGTCCCGGACCGGTCAAGTGACCGGCCGCGAGGTCGGCGGCGCTCCCGTCTCCGCTTAGGAGGCCTGCCTGGCATCCACTCTTCGTTCAATCGCGTCTAGGGAAGTGTCTCGACCCCGCTGACGACGTTCAGTACCGATATGCCAGCCGGCGATTTGCACTCGGCGTCCAGCTGTCCAGTGACTAGGTCCGTGTACGCCAGGATGCTGCCATCCAGGTTCTCCTGCGAGACGTAGCTCGCCTTCCCGGCGAACGACCCTCTTACCGACATGGTTTTGCCCGCCGCGGGTGCCACGATCACTTGTTGGCGCCCCGGTGTGCTGCTGAAGACCAACCCGCTGGCGCCCCCGTTTGCTCTCCTCGTGATCCCTTCCGCTATCACGGTTGAGGGGGCTATCGTCCCGGGTTGCCATCTCTCGGTGCCGCTTAGGAGAAGCTGTCCTTCGGCAACGGAGCAACCATGGACTGGGCCTCGGGCCCTGAGAGTCATGTTGCCCCTGTTCACCAGGGCAACGTTGGAGCTTCGGGTCGTGCACGCGCTGGCGTGGAACGAGAGGACGATCTCTACCACCTGGTCGACGCCATTGCGGACCGGCGGCGTGATCGTGATCCCACCTGTCAACTTGCGGCAGGTGATGCTGCCCGTGGCCACGGTGAGCTTTGTCGCGGCGGCCGCTGTTGGCGGCGCGCTCAGAACCAAAGGCGCGCAGAGCGACGTCATGATTGCCGCGAACTGCACCACGGGCCACCTCGTCCGACGAGGCGGGCGATCGCGTACGGGAGTAGCCACAGGGACGACCTACCAAATCCCAGTCCGCGCAGCCAGGGTCATTGGCCTTGGAACGATAAGGCTGTTAGTCCCGTCTCAGCCGACGGAGCGGCCCATGTGGGAGCGATCTGGATTTGCACCCCTGGGAGAGCAACTTGCGCCGCCACCTGTCCTATTGGTGTTGCAATAGTTGGTCCTGGTTCAGGGGCGGGTCTTGCGTCGGTAACAGCCGGTCTTGCGTCCGTAATAGAGGGCGCCGGGCCTCCCGTCAGGCACGACTAGCTGCTGGAACCCGACGTGGGAGTAGAACTGTTGCGCCAGGGTATTGGACGCGGCCACGACCACGTGCACACCGGGGGCCCCGGCCGCGACCGTAGCGGCGACGAAGCGTTCGACCAGCTGGTGCCCGTAGCCACGGCCCTGGTACGGGGGCAAGATGTCGATGTGCAAGTGCGCGGGGTACTCCTCAAGGACGCTGACCAGGTAGCGCTCAGGCAGGTAGAAAGTGGCTAATAGGTGCTCGTCCGGGGTGGCCGGCTCGGCGGGCGGCGCGGGGTACCCGAGGCGGGGCACCCACCGCCGGCGGTACAGCTGCACGAAAGCAGCGGTGTCGAAGGTGCCCAGGACATAACCCACGGCGACCCCCCCGTCATCGAGCACGAAGGCCAAGTCGGGCTCGAGGTACAGGTAGGCCCCGGCATAGGTGTCCCCAAGGAGCCTTGGGTCGGCATAAATCCCCGAAGCGTCCTGGCCTCCGTCCCCCGTCCGCAGGCAGACCTCGTACAGGGCGTCCAGGTCGGAGTCACGATAACGGCGTACGAACGGGGGCTGGGAAGGCTCTGCCATAGCGACAAGCATGTCGCCGAAAGGCACCGTGCCCGCGGCGCTTCCCTGGCGACGTGGGAGCATCTTGCAGCGCGACGAGTACCTAAAAGCGCGGCCCTGCGCAACGAAGTCCTTCTAGAGAGCCGAGAAACGGCTTGTCGGCAGTAGCCGGTAGCGCCCGGGGGCCCCGGGGAGCCCCTAGCCGGAGCCCCCCTAATGGGAGCCCCCTAGCCGGAGCCCCCCTAATGGGAGCCCCCCCAAGCGGGAACTACTGCCTTCTTACATTTATTGCACTCGCCGTCGTCGCGCCTGAAGCGGCGCTCAGTTCGTAAACGGCAGTGACATTGGCCGTAACTTGCAATAAGCCAGCCTCTACTGGTGTCGTGGCGGCGGAGGCGGCGGGCGCACCCGCAGCGTAAAGAGGTTGTGGTTGCTGTACGGAGGTGTTGTCGGTGAGCGAGCAGAGCGGCCCGAGCGATTGGCCAGCGGCGCCGGCCATCGCTTGTGCTTGATCGGCGGCCTGGTGCACTGCCGCAGAGCGAGCCTGGGCAAGCAAGGCCGATTGGTCTTGCACCGAAAAAGTCACCCCGTCAAGGCGAAAGTCGTTGCCTGCGACCCCAGCGGCGTCGTCGATAATGCGCCCCGCCAGGGAAATGTTGTGGAGCGTCACGCTGATGTCGTCCGTGACCTGGTAGCTGGTTATGACCGTCCCGTTGCTGTTGTAGTTGGGCTGGACGGAAAGGTTTGATGTCTGCAGGTCTGCTTTTGCGACACCATCTGCTTGGAGCTTTGCCACCAGGGCACTTGCCTCTTGGTCGTTCTTGGTCATTGCGGCGCCGGCGGTGACTGCCTGGGTCTGGGCACCGAGTGAGATGACGACCTGGTTGGGTGCCCCCGTCGCGGTGCCGTCGCCTGAGACTGTGACCGTGGGAGTGCCTGTCTGGCATTGTTGCGTGACACTCGCGCTCAAGGATGCTCGTGGGTGGTTTGGGCCGCCCAAGTTCCCGGTGCCGCCGTATGCGGCGACACCAACTGCCCCAGCAAGAACTGCGCCGAGTGCGAACGCGCCTTTTGTGACCATGCTTGCCTGATGTCCTTTCGCAGCATCGGGCAGGTGGGCCCTACCCGGAAGCCTCTTCGTCGCCCGTTCGGGCGCGGCTACAGAGGTTCGTGGGGACCAGGAGACCGGATCAACCGGCCGCAGCGACCTATTAGTCGTTAGTCACTGACGTTGACCAGGGTCCCGATGGGGTCCATGGCCCAAACGGCCTGAGCGTTGGTAATTGGCAGCTCAACACAGCCATTGCTCTGCGGGTAGCCGTAGCTGTAGCGCCAGTAGCCGTGCACAGCGTCCCCCCCGTTGAAATATGCCACCCAGGGGACGTCAGGTACGTCGTAGCGGGCACCGTCGACGTCGGTACCGACCATCGTGGTCGTGACAAAACGCAGGTACACGGGCCAGGTGCCAACGGGTGTATTGGCCCCGTCGACGCCGGTGTTGACGTAGGTCTGGTAGACGGTGGCCCCGTTGCGCCACACGAACAACTTCTCGGGGAGGAGCTCGCTCACCATCAAGTAGTCATATGGGGCCGGGTCGACCTGCCTGAGGGCTACCGCCCGGGCGAGCGCTTGCCAGACCTGGGGGCCCATCAGCCCGTCGACGGCGAGGTTGTGCTGGTCTTCGAATGTCATGATGGCGCCCTCCAGGATGACGTTGTACTGGGTGGGCGACCAGGACGCCGCGAGGGCGGCAGGGATGTTGGGGTAGCGCCAGGTGAACATACCCTGCTCTGGGAGCGGCGACACGAGACCAGGGGCCCTTGGCTCTTGAGGGAGGCTCGAAGACAGAGGTGTCGTGCCAAATCGGAGAGGGATGTACTTGAGCTCTGCGAGCAACTGCTCGGCTCGTGGCGTGCCGACCCCCTGCACATTGAACTGAGAGGTCACGAAAGACTTAGGGCTCGCCGTCCTGGCCAAAGCTGCCGGCACGGTTACCGACTGGGTCGACCAGGCTCCGTACCCAATCAATGGGGTGAAGCTGAGAGTGTCGCCATCTAGGCGCCACCTGCCAGGCACTGCAGGGGCAAGGACGGGCATCGGTGCACCGTGACGAGGTGGCGCTGACAACCTGATGACGATCGGGGTCTTGGGGGCGACGTTGTGGAGCCTGTTGCGTGGCGATATCGAAAGAAGGCGCGGTAGCGCTGGGACGGTGGGTTTCCTGGCCGTCCTTGTGACCTTGGGAACGCGGGCGATCACCTTTGATGCGACGGTTGTCCCAGGAGGAGTGACAGGACGCGTCGTTGTCGAGGTCGGGACCGTCACCACGGGGCCCGCCGGGGGACCTCCGATGACCCGAGGCCCCATCGCAAGGAGATGGTCCTCAGGGTTGCTGCCGGAGGACGGCAAGCCGCCGATGGCAATCAGCGCCGCGGCCAGAGCGACTGTTATGGCTGCGCTCCACACGTAGTGGCGCTTCGTTTGACGGGGCCCCAACGAGTGCTTGGGTGCAGCGCGCTTCATCCTCCTCCTCCTCCTCTAATTATTCCTTGTTCTGCGGCGTCGCATTGCAGCATGAATTGCGCGCTCTGGGCGTTCTTCCGGTACTGCTGGAACTGCGCTCGATGACTTTGGCCCCCTCAAGCTGCCTGCTACCAGGCCCGAGACGTAGGTAATCGAACGTCTCTCAGCCGGAGGCAATGGACGCTGTGCTCTTTATTCCTGCGCGCCCCAACATGGACAGGCAAAGGCGAGGCGGTCGCCGGGCGACCCTGGCGTTGCTAGCGGCCGTTTCGGCTTCCTTCGTTTTGTCCCCTGCGGTGACGGCAGGCGCTGAGACTGCAGGGCTCGCCAATCCTCCTGAGAACATCCCGAGAACCGCAGCGATCGAGCAGGCGTGCGCAGGAGGCTCGGGTAGCAGCTGCCAAGAAGCGGTCGTCGAGTCCATCGACGAGGCGCGGGCGGCCGAAGGAGTCGCGCCGCTCGACCTCCCGGCCAACTACGGCTCACTGACGGTCCCCGAGCAATTGCTCGTGCTCGCCAACCGCGAAAGAGTAGATCGCGGCCTTCCCGGCTTCTCAGGCCTTTCATCAACGTTGGACACCTTGGCGTTACAGGGCGCAAGCACCAACAACGACCCAAACGGGCCCGCCAACACTTCTTGGGGCTCCAACTGGGCCGGGGGAGAGGCCACGGCACTGCTCGCTGATTACGACTGGATGTACGACGACGGCTATGGGTCGCCGAACATGGACTGCACGACACCGCACGGCAACGGGTGCTGGGACCACCGCGCCAACATCCTTGGCGATTACGGCACCGACCCTTCCATGGGGGCGGCGGCCACCAAGGTCGACGGTGTCACATCGATGTCTGAGCTTTTCAGCTCTGGTACCCCGGGGCACCTCGATTACACCCTGCCGAAGGCCGCCCAATCGCTCGTCACACCTACCGCGGTCCAGATCGGGACGGCGCCCTCGATAGCGAACAGCGCCATGCTGACAGTGAGCGACGCCGGGAAGGCGTTCCAGGCGCTCGCTCAAGTCGAGGGCGACAAGGGGTCCTGGTCGGTAACCCCGTCGTGCCGGGCCAGCGCCTGGGGCAAATGCCACTTGTTCGTCACCTTCCTCCCGGCCCAGCAAGGCGAAGCGACAGCAATGGTCACTGTCAACCTCTCGGGCCGCATCGAGCAGGTGGACGTAAACGCCTACGCCGGCCATGGGTACTGGGAGGCGACTGGGAACGGTGACGTCTTGGCCTATGGAGGAGACGGCTACCGCGGTTCTGCCGCCCGAGTCCGCTTGGCGAAACCCGTGGTTGGCATGGCACCGATGCCCGACGGCGGCGGCTACTGGGAAGTCGCAGCCGATGGAGGCGTCTTTTCCTACGGGGACGCCCGTTTTTATGGTTCGGCGGCTCTGGGGCGAGTGAGCACGCCATTTGTCGGTATGGCGGCAGCCAGCGACGGCCAGGGGTACTGGCTCGCTAACGCCAACGGCAGCATCTACTCCTTCGGGAGGGCGCACTATTACGGGTCCTTGGGCGGGCATGCAGGCGATCGCGTGGTCGGGATCGCCGCCACCCTCGATGGTGCCGGCTACTGGGTGGTCGCGAGCAACGGCGAGGTCTATCCCTTTGGAGATGCCAAAGATTTCGCGCCTGACCAGCCGCTCGACCTGAGCTCGCCGGTCGTGGGGATGGCGCGCACGCGCGACGGCGGCGGCTATTGGGTCGTCACGAAAGCGGGGCAAGTGTACGGGTTCGGCGATGCCAGGGCTTACGTTGAGGCCGACAATTTCCCTTCCGCAGAGATCGTCGGCATTGCCGCGGCTACCACCGGTTACTACCTTGTTACCTCGGCCGGGCAGGTGTATTGCTTTGGCGGTGCAACCGTCGCCGGCGCCTCACCCGTCCTGCACGACAGCAAGGTTGTCGCCATCGCAGCCGTGTAGGCGAGCACTGTGCTGCGGTGCTCAGGCGCTCGCCTTGGTCAGGTTTGCCGTGGCGACCGCAGGAGCTCGCGTTCTGAGAAATAGCTGGCTAATGCATTAGCAAGGCTCGCGAGGCGGGGGTGTTCGGGGACGAGCGGTCGGGCTATCCCATGAGCTTTTGCGCCGCCGGCGCAAACGTCCCCAATGCAGGCCGCCACGGTCCCGCCCTCATTGAAAGCGCTCAACAACGCTTCGCGCCCGCCCTCGCTCTCTCCCGCCAGGAAGAGAGCATGCACTTGTGGTGCTGCAGTAAAAGTGACTGCGTCGACGGACCGGTCTGCGATCGACAGCACTAATGCCCGAGCGATGGGACCTTGGCCCGAAGCCATCCTGTAGACAGGCACGCAGACGACATCGGCGCCTGCACTTCGCAGCTTTTCGATTGCTTCTTCGGAGGGCTCGCCGTGGAGCTGGACCACCACGGACCTATCGGCAAGGCGCTGGGCGACAAGCCAGTCGACAGTCTCCTCCAGGGTCTCGCCGGGCGCCTTGTACGCCGCATCGAGGCCGACTTTGCGAAGCTCCCCAAGCGCCTTCGCCCCCCGGGCAGCGATGGTGGTGGCCGAAAGAGCGGCTATTAGCTGGTCCCTTATGCCCCATTCGGCCGTGCAACCGAACCAACTGCGCATGCCAAAGCCTGTGTTGGCAAGCAAAAAATCTGGTGGCTGAGCTGTTATATGTTCGGTAAGGGTTTGGAGAGACAGGCTGTTATCGGCTTGCGTTCGCAGCAGCGGGAACATCTGGACCTCGAAACCCGCCCGTTCGAGGAGCACCGCCTGTTCGTCGCGCCGGCGGTCGGCCGTGATGGCAACTGTGGGTCGGAGGGCGGCGCTTGGCATGAGCCGCCCACTCTATTGAGAGAACTCGGCGAGGATGCTCAAGAACCGGCGGGAGCTATTTGCCAAGGAGTAACCCGCGGCCCTCGCCCGCCCTGCCGCGACAAGCCGTTCGCGGGCCCCGGTGGTGCACACCTCATGCACAGCTCGAGCCACCGCAATGGGCTTCTTGTCCTCCAGCAGCACTCCAGCCTCTCCGAGGGTTTCGGGCACGGCGGCAGCAGAGTAGGCCACCACTGGCACGCCTAGCTCCATTGCCTCGAGCACCGGCACGCAAAACCCTTCGTGCTCGGACATGCACACGAAGACATCGCTGACCTCCCAGTAGGCAAGTAGGTCAGCCTCGTCTGCACCCTCGACCAGTTCGACGCTCTCACCGAGCTCGAGCTGGCGCGCGAGCCGTTCGAGAGCGGAACGGTACCGGGGTTGGCCGCCCCAGCCCGCCAGCGTCAGCCGGGCGCGGTGGTCAAAAACGTACCGGTACGCCGCGAACGCTGCGATCACGTCGTGTTGGCACTTGTTCGGGACGAAACGGCCTACGAAAAGCCATTGCGCTCCTGAGCGCGCTTTGCGACGCCGGAGCCGCTCGAGGGTCGAGGACCGCGGAGGGCGGTGGTAAGCCTCCAGGTCGACTAGCAGCGGGCACACGGCCGTCCGTAGGTACCCGCATTCGGTCAGCTCCCGCTCGTTGAAAACTGAGACCGCCATCGCCAGCCCGACCGCTGAAGCGAGCGCGGCGAGCTCGTCGCGGGCCTGCTCCATAGCACGCGCCGCGCTCCTGTCCCAACGCTCGAAGTACCTGGGCGGCGTGATGTTGTGGTACTGGGACAGGAGCGGTTCGCCTGCCTTGGCCCGCGCCGCGAGCCAGTTGGCGAGCGGCGAACTGGTCGAGCACTGGTAGAGGAGGAGGCGTTCGCGGCAGCGCTCCAAGTCCTCCCCAAAAGGTCGCGCCTGGGCCCTTAACGCCCCATGGATCTCGGCAGCCCAGATCTCTGAGCGGTACCCTGCCAGGCGGAGGGCCTTGCGGACCTGGAGGGCGTGAGCCCCGATCGCGTCGTAAGGAGCAAAGCTCGGCAGGTACTGGTCGACCCTCATCCTGCCCGAACCCTAGCCGTCTCATCTGGCCGCGCCCGCCGGATGTGCCAACGTTGGAGGATGGCCAGGAGCGGTCAAGGTTCGGCTACCAGGCCGCTGCGCGTTGCTCTCGATGCGACTCCGCTGCTCATCGAAAGAGCAGGTGTAGGTGAGTTTTGCCTGCATGCCCTGGCGGCGCTCGCCCCTCGTCCCGACCTCGAGGTCGGAGCGTTCGCGATCAGCTGGAGGCGCCGGCGGGGGATCGGCCCTCACCTGCCAAAAGGGGTTCGGGCGTTTGACCGGCCGATGCCGGCGAGGCCTTTGCACATGGCTTGGTCGCGCTGGTCGTTCCCGCCTGCCGAGCTCTTCCTCGGGCCTGTGGACCTCGTGCACGGGACGAACTTCGTAGTCCCGCCGACACGCAGGGCCGCAATGGTGGTGACAGTTCATGACCTCACACCTGTGCACTTCCCAGAACTGGTCGAGCCGGCCACGCGCGCCTTCCCGGGGCTCATCCGCGAGGCACTGAAGAGAGGGGCTTGGGTCCACACGCCCTCGGAGTTCGTCGCTCGGGAGGTCATTGAGTACTTCCATGCCCCGTCTGAACGCGTGCGCCCCATCTACCATGGGATTGTCCCCCCGGCTCCGGACCAGCTGGCCTCTGCCTTCCCGAGGGGCCTGCTCCCGTCCTGGGCGGAGCGCTACTTGCTCGCGGTGGGGACTGTTGAGCCGCGAAAGGACCTGCCGACCCTTGTCCGAGCGTTCTCTTTGGTCGGGGAGGACCGCCCTGAGCTCGCCTTGGTGATCGCCGGCTCGGAACGATGGGGGAGAGAAGGGCTCGACGAGACCGTCGCGGCATCTCCCATCGGCGAACGGGTCCTCCGCCTTGGGCGGGTGGACGACCCCACACGTGATGCGCTCCTCGCGAACGCGGCCGTCCTCGCGTACCCCTCGCGCTATGAAGGTTTCGGTTTCCCCCCTTTAGAGGCGATGGCACGCGGCACGCCGGTTGTTACCACCCGTTGCGGCGCACTCGAGGAGGTGCTCGGCGATGCCGCTCGTTTCGTCGACGTCGGCGATGCCAGTGCGCTTGCCAGGGCTCTCGGAGACCTGCTCGACGACGAACACGAGCGCGAGCGCCTCAGCGACCTCGGGAGGCAAAGGGCGGCCTTTTACACTTGGGAAGCGTGCGCTTCAGGCCTCAGCGCCCTCTACCATGACGCCGCCCCGGGCCGGCGTCACGGCTAGAGAACCTCAGATAAACAAGACAAGTTCCAGGGCGACAACAACCCAAGCGCCGGCTACAGCCAGGCCCGCCAAGTCCAAGCGAAGGCGAGAGAACAACAACAACACGCCACTTAAGACGAAAAAGTCGTCGAGGCTCCGGAACCCCACATCCCCGAGCCAAATCCCCTTTACGAGCAGTACCGCGAGCACAACGGAGCCAGCCCAGGCGAGCCGTTCATGAAGAGCCGCCGTGCTCTTTGAAAGCGAAATTGCTGCCATTGTGCCGACGAGCGCAAGGACGGCGAGCTCGCCGACCCACAAAAGGGAAGCAATTGAAGGCAATCGTTCCAGGTAATGCACGAAACCTCCGGCAAACCCGGCTAAAGGCACGCCCAAGTTGTTTTGCCCAGACGTCAGCACGCCGAACACGCCAATGCGCGCACGGAGCGCGAGTTGCCACCCGGCGAATGCCAAAACTGGTATCACCCAAACGGCGTCCGCCATGCCCGGCCGTGGTTGTGCCAGTGCCGGCGCCTGCGTGCGCGCCGCCGCGCGGGGTACCCAAGGGGTCATCGCGCCAGCTCGAGCTAGCAGCACTGTACCAACGACGAGCAGTGCCGGCTCGCGAGCGAGCACCGCCACGGCCAGCAAAATGCCAGCGACGATAGGCCTTGCCTTGCGAATTGCAAGGAGAGCGGCGACTAGGCTGGTTGCTTCTGTGAGCTCTGTGAGGTCGCGCGACAACACCCACAAAAACCCCCAAAAACCGGCCAACAATAACCCCCACATGGCATGGCGCCCTGCCTCGCGTGCCAGCGCGGCAGCGGACCCGGCCAGGAATGCCAGCGCGGCGATATTGACGAGCGGCATCATGATGTGGGCTGCGGAGTACTGCCCGGCCGAAACCAGCCAAACGATGGCCGGGTACGCGACCCTGTCGAGGCGCCCAAAGGTGTCGAACCGGATGCCGAAAGCGCGGCGCGACCAGTCCAAAGGGTCGAGCGCAAGGCGGTAATAAAATTGGCCGTCGTAGCCCGCTCCCGCTCTGATGGGGACGCCCTCGGTGTAGCGCCCCGGAGAGACATAGTTGGACCCCGCTACCACGAGCCCCCCTATGTGGCCGTGCGCAGCGACCAAAGTGCGGAGCGCGACGAAGAAAACCCCGGCAACGGTAGCGAGCACGCCGACCCTGAGGGGGGTGCGCAGGTAGGTGGCAGCAGCCGAGGCCGTCGACTTGAACCACTCCGTCAGCTTCGGCCCAAACAGCGGGACGGGCTCAGCGTTGTTCGCTTTGGCCCTCCTCGCTCTGGCTCCCGCCGCTGTCCTCCGTGCCAGGCCGAGGCGCGACGCTTTTATAACTGATCGTGCCCAATTGTGCAACCTTGTGCTCCAAGGCTTCCAAACGTCGCGCCAGCTCGGCGGTTGCGGACTCGGTTCTTTGGCCCCGCGCCGCGAGCACCTCGCCAAGGCGCAAGAGCGCCAAAGCAATGTCGTCGACCTGCTCGGCGAGGTACTTGAAATACCATCTCGTCAGGCGCTTGACCCCGGCCTTGAGGAGCCTCGCCTCGGCTCCTCCCTTTGTCGGGACGTCGACGTCGACCGGCATTACGTCGAGCGCAGCCCCTAAAGCGCCTTCGACGTCTTCTGGCCCAACCTCTCGCGCCGCCAACCGCCCGACGAGGCGCTCGACCTTGTCGAGGTAGCCATCGCCTCGGCTGTACACGCCCATGAACGATAATGAGCGCCGTTAGCAACCTACAACCAGGCTCGACAAACCCTGAGGAGACCAGGCTCGACCAAACCCTGAGGAGATCCGCCGCCGTGTCGCCGCAGTCACCTGGTGCCACAGCATTGACCTTGGTGACGGCACCTAGGGGTGCTTTACCATATGCCCGAGCCGCTCACGGCGCTACGCGGGGCCCGAGCCGTGACCGCTGAGGTCGCGGTCATCGAAACCGTCGCGGTACGCGTCCTCGCACAGCACGAGGCCAGCCTGCTCGCCGCTTTCGCAGGTAACGAGCTCGGCGGAGCGGATTTTGGGAACTGGTTCGCGCCCACGCGAGCAGGCCTGGAAGACCTCTGCCGCGGAGCCGGGTTCAAGGCAGTTGAAGTGCGCCGCGGGGCACCAGCGATGAAGCCTTGGGGGACCATTTGCGCCGCAACATTGGCCGCACCATGGTGCAGTACCGAACTGACGTCCTGGCATGAGTTTGACCGGGCAGGTCCGCCAGCTAGTGCCACGACTGGCAACCGCCCCGACGACGGCCACAAAGGGAACGCCTGGGTGACACCCAGGTTAACTTCGGCGCACCTCTTGCAACTAAGCCGAGAGAAGACAAGAGTGTCTTGAGGGAAAACGAGTGGGTAAGGAGGGCACTATGCCCGAGATGACCGGCTACGACCACGGGGTGCCCTCGTGGGTGGACATGGGAGCGGCTGACCCCAACGCTGCCAGGAACTTCTACAGCCAGCTGTTCGGTTGGGAAGGCCAGGACATGGGCGAGGAGTCGGGCCACTACCACATGATGACAAAGGGCGGCCAGATGGTCGCTGGGGTCGGGCCCGCCCAGGACCCGGGGCCGCCCCGTTGGGCAATGTACGTCAACGTGGACGACGTGGACGAGGTCGCCAAGGCCGTGGAGGCAAATGGTGGCAAGGTCCTCGTGGCGCCCATGGACGTGATGTCGGCGGGACGGATGTTGGTTTTTGCCGACCCGACCGGGGCAATCGTTTCTGCCTGGCAGCCCCGCGACCACCGGGGCGCGCAGCTCGTAAACGAAGCGGGTGCCTTTATCTGGAGCGAGCTGCACACTTCCGATCTCGAAAGAGCCAAGCAGTTTTACGGCGACGTGTTCGGATGGGGCTGGGGCGGTGCCCCCGAGTACGCCGAGGTTCAGGTAAATGGCCGCAGCGTTGCCGCAGCCATGGCTCGCCACCCTGAAATGCCGGCTGAGGTGCCTGACAATTGGCTGATCTACTTCGGCTCGGAGGATGTGGACGCCGATGTCGCCAAGGCCTCCGGCCTCGGGGCAAGGGTGACCGTCCCTGCAACGGACATACCGAACATGGGGCGCTTTGCGGTCCTGCTCGACCCCCAGGGAGGAGCTTTCGCTATTTATAAGGGATAAAGCGGCGGGCAACAATAGAAATTGGGGAGGGCGAGGGGCTTGGCTCGTCGCCCTCCTTTGGCCTCTCTGGGGTTATGAAGGCCGGCCTATTTCATGCAGGACACCGCCTCCGGCGTCTCGAGCCGAAGATCCCTCGCACCCGCGGTGGTTGGCAAGCGAGTTTTGGTGCGACACAGGCGCCTCGGCGCCGTCAGCTAATGGCGTCCCGAACCATGCCAGAGAATGGCCGAGCTCTGAGCAGCTGCGTAGCGGCGGAGAATAGCGCTCTGTCCACATGATCGAAGTCGCGGCCAAACCTGCCCAGCTCGGGGCGACGCGGATCCGGCCTACCGGGCGCTCGCCCACGGTCGCGGCCCACCAGCCACGCTCTTGGTTGTAAATGGTCAGTCTTTCTCGTCGGCCCGGCGACCACGGGTAGCGAACGCGGACAGACATGCCCGAGCCTTCGCCTCTAAAGGGCGCTGCGTACTCAGGCCCGTCGGCGTCCACAGCGCCCCAGACCGAAAAGATGGCGATCTTGCCAGTCGGTTCCGAGCCGCATGTCTGTAGCCCGAAATATGCTGCTTCACCACCGATTATTGCGACTTGGTGGCTCCAGAAGTACCCCACCGGCGAGGGGTCGGTCTGTGGCTCGAGCTCCCATTGCACTGCAGAAAAGCCGCTTTTAGTGCCTGGCCACGACCACGTCGTGTAGGTGCCGACCGCTGCGACCGGCTCTGAAGAGCGGAAAAGACTGCCTAGTTTTTTGAACGATCGCACTTCTCCCTTCTCCCTCCTCCCTTCTGTCGGGCCCAGGCGGCTGGCCGCGTTTGGTCGTGCGCCCGGTCAGGCCTCTCGCGCTTATCGGCTTGGGCAAAAGCCGCTGCTGGTACAGGGAACCGGTGGTTAGGCGCCCTGTTCCTCGCGGCATGCCGCAGTGCGTACGAGAGGAGCGCCGCTCCGGCAGGCACGGCGAGAAAGACCGACGAAAAGGCAGCGACGACGATTACCGGTACGAGCGCTGTGAGCGCGACGGTGCGTCCCCGGCCGCTCAGGACCTTCGCAGCTGACCCGAGAGCCAATATGTAGACCACGATGAAGCAGGCCGACGTGGCGCGTACCAGGTCGGCGGGGCTGGTCGCGCCGGCAAGGAGGGCCCCCAAGAGGATCGCGCTTGTCAGTGCCAATGCCCAAAGGGGGCGCCTCGGTATGTCCCGGTGCGGCCCGGCGCCGAACCACGCCGGCAAGGCGCGGTCGCCGGCGAGCGAGGCTGCCAGTTTGGCCGTGCTCCCGATGTAGACGTTCATGGTCCCCATCGTGAGCGCTACCGCGAGGACGGCCGTGCCGTCACGCCCGGCGCGGCCAAACCCGGCAGCGACGAGGTCGGCGAGCGGGGCTCGGGAGCCATCGCTTGCCGTGACCGTGATCGTTGCCACCGCGAGACCGCAGTAGAGCACGGCCATGAGGGCAAACGCCATCAGTACCGCGCGCGGCAAGTCCCTTGCCGGGTCACGAAAATCTCCCGCCAACTGTGCCATTGCCTCCCAACCGACGAAGAGCCAAACCAAGATGTTCGCGGCAGTGCCGACAGCCCACCACCCATGCGGCGCGAACGGCTCCCAGTTGTGCGTCACGTGCCCAGGCAGAGCAACGCTAACCGCCAGCCCTATGGCACATACCAGGACCGCAGCCAAAGCAAGCTGAAAGCCTGAGCTGATGGTCAACCCGAGCACATTTGCGACGATGACGGCCGCGAACATAAACATTGCTACACCCCCTGCTACCGCGGTCCCCGACCCCGTGAGGTCGGCCACGTAATAGCCGCCGATCAGTGATACGGCAGGGGCGCCGCAGACAACCGCCGTGGCAAAGCAAGTCCCTGTAATTGCCGACGCATCACCGCCGAAGCCTTCCCTTACGTAGGCGCTCAGTCCTCCGGCAACGGGGTGGCGCAACGCGAGCGTCAAAAAAGTGAGCGCGAGGGGTACCGACAGCACTAGCAGCGCTGCCCAGGCGATCAGCGATGCTGGGCCGGCTGCCCTGGCGGCCAAGGAGGGTACCAACAGGACCCCGGGGCCAATGAGGGCGCCCACGTAGTACGACGCTCCACGGACAGGGCCCAAACCGGCGCGGCCCTCGTTCACATCCCGACGCTATGCCAGATTGCGGGCGCCATCTGTCCTCAATGCCGTCCACGACGCCGTCAGCAATGCCGTCCACGACGCCGTCTCCAGGCTGTCCCGAGGGCTAGGCGCTGAGAAGTGCGAGATGGGCCCTTGCCGTGGCCACAAAGAGGGCAAGCAGTCCCCGCGACGACCGGCAGAGGGCCAGTTTCGTTGCGTTGCCGCGACGTTGCAGCGCATGAGTACCGAAAATGTGCTCCTGGCGCTGAAAGGTAGCCTTTTACGACCGTGAACGTGCCTTTTGCGCGTTCACGGTACCTGGAAGTAGTTGTCCGGATTTGTACGGTACTTAGAAAAGCCAGTGCTCGGGGTCGAGAGCATCCCAGACTGCCAAGTAAAGACCAACGTTGGCTGTTTGGCGCCAGGGTAAGCAGCACCCGACTTTAGGGACCACGGCCCACCTACGTGCCGCTTCGTTCCTCATTTCTGTCCTGACGGCTCCTCCTGGTCGAAGGTACCTGTCTCGAGGGGTAGCCGCTTGGAGCGGAGCCACGCGGAGCCTCTTCGTCGCGAGGCTCGCGACAACCAGGCGTCCTGAACGACCTCAGCCAGTTCGTCATGGGTGGGCCTGTCAGCGTTCTGCCTCATCTCATCAGTGTGGACCGGGCCGGGGAGCCCTTCACCGTGCCCGTCGCTACGCACAATGGCAATCTTGGCCGCCCCCGCTCGCTATACGGCAGTATTAACCGTGGCCGGTCTCATGCACGCCCTCCTCCAGAGCAAGTCCGCTCGCCTCGCAGACGTCCAACGCGATCCTCCCGGGGACTTGTTGGTGAGGAGTGACTTGAGCGGGACGATGCAGCTCTACGAGCTCGCACCTGGTGAGGAGCTCACCCAGCTCACCGCCTTACCGGAACCGGTCGGCCGGGCACGGTACGTCCCCGGTGGCGACGGCGTGGTCATCGAGGTAGATCACGGAGGTGACGAGCGCTTCCAGCTTTACAGCTTCGGCCGGGACGCCGCCAGGGACAGGCCCGTAGCCCAGCTTGGTGAGCTCACCGCCTTGACCGAAGACAGCGCGCACGTGCACTTACTGGCGGGAGTCTCCCCGGACGGGAGGCGGTTGGCGTACCTCTCCAACCGTGCCAACGGGGTCGACTTCGACCTGTGGTCCCGGGAACTTTCCACTGGCGGAGAACGGCGGTTGTACGCGGACGGCGGTTGGTGCCAGCCCGGCTCAGGCTTTTCCCCCGACGGCACCTGGGTTTCGGTCCTGCGGCCCGGGCCACGCCCCTTGGACATGGACCTGCTGTTAGTCAACGTAGAAACCTGCGAAACCCGCGTCGTCCTCCCCCACGCCGGGGAGGCAGCTTTGGTGGGCGCACCTGCGTGGCTAGGAGACGACGAGTTCCTAGTTTCTTCGAACGTCGGGCGTGATAACGCGATCGCGCTGCGCCACGACTTTTCCTCGGGCCGCACCGAGCCCGTGCCCCGAGCGGAGGGGCGATGGGACGCCAGTGTCCTCTCCAGCCCGGAGGGCGGAGTCGCCTGTTTCGTCGAAAACCGCAACGGTGCCTCGCGAGTGACCATCCGCGCCCCAGGTCAAGATGGGGAGCTAGAAGTACCCTTGGTGGAGCCCGGAATAGTCGAGCGCCACGATGTGGCGCCGCCTCAGTTCTCCACCGACGGTTCGCGGCTCTACTACACCCTCATGACACCCAGGCGAACCGGGGACGTCTGGGCTTTTGACCGCCGCACCGGAAAGGTCGCCCGGCTCACCAACAGCCCCGTCTCGGTCGCTCCGGAACAACTGGTGAGCCCGGAGCTGGCCGAGGTGGTCAGCTTTGACGGCGAGCCTGTCCCTTTGTTCGTGTTCCGGCCCAGTGCCAAGGGACCCCGTCCACCAGTGGTGGTGTTGGTCCACGGCGGACCAGAGGGCCAAGCGACGCTGGCCTTCGACCCGGTCGTGCAGGGGCTTGTATCCGCTGGCTACGGCGTCGTCGTCCCGAACGTTCGCGGGTCTGCTGGTTACGGCAAGCGTTACGCGTCCCTCGACGACACCACCAAGCGCCTCGACTCAGTGCGTGACCTCGCATCGGTCCATGGCCGGCTGGAAGGTCTGGGCTTCGACCAGGGCCGTGCCGCCCTCTGGGGCGGCTCTTACGGGGGCTACATGGTGCTGGCCGGCCTGGCCTTCCAACCCGAGCTTTGGGCCGCAGGCGTGGACATTGTGGGTATTTCCGACTTGGTCACTTTCCTGGAAAACACCTCCCCCTACCGAAGGGCCCATCGCGAGCGCGAGTACGGCTCTTTAGCAAAGGACAGGGACTTTCTTGTCGCTGCCTCGCCACTGCGGCGCGCCGACGCTATCCGCGCGCCCCTCTTCGTCGTCCACGGCCGCAACGACCCGCGAGTACCCGTGAGCGAAGCCGAGCAGTTGGTGGCCAAACTGACCGAGCGCGACATCCGCTGCGAGCTCGTCATCTATGAAGACGAGGGCCATGGCCTCGCCCGCCTCTCGAACCGCCTCGACGCCTTTCCGAGAGCGCTGACTTTCCTGGACGAAGTGTTGCAGCATAGGGGGGCGGGAGCCCCCTTGAGCCCCTGATCAAGTCCCACCCACAAGAGCAAGGGCGAGGCCGGCTCGGGGAGCTCCCGCTACCATGCGGAGCGTGGGGTACTCGGGTTCAGTGACAGTGGGCGGACCGCCGGGCACGAGGGAGCTCGCCGGCCTCAGCGTGACCAAGTTGGCCGTCGGCGAGATGGACAATAACGCTTATTTGCTCCGCTGCTCTGAGACAGGGGACATGCTGCTTGTGGACGCTGCGAACGACGCCGGCCGGTTGCTCGAGCTAATCGGCGTGGGCCCGCTCCGTGTAATCGTGACCACTCACCAACACTGGGACCACTGGCAAGCCCTCACTGAGGTGCAGGCTGCGACCGGGGCAGCGGTTGTCGCGCACCCCGACGACGCGCCCGCATTGCCCGTCCCTGTTACTTTCCTTGCCCACCACGGCGCCACCGTGCGGGTAGGTGCCGCCGAGCTGACTGTGGTCCACTTGCGCGGCCATACCCCGGGCAGCATCGCGCTCTGCTACGACGCCGGGGGGCGGCTCGCCTCGGCGCCGCACCTGTTCACAGGTGATTCGCTTTTTCCAGGTGGCCCTGGCAACACGGGTAATGACCCCGAACGTTTCGGGCAGCTGATGGGCGACTTGGAGGAGCGGGTGTTCGCCAAGCTCCCAGATGCCACTTGGGTTTACCCGGGGCATGGCCGGGACACCACTCTCGGGGCTGAGCGCCCGCACCTCCCCGAGTGGCGCGCTCGCGGTTGGTGACGACCCCAGCGCCACGGGGATCGATCATTACCGATGAGAGACGGCTTGGCACAGGTGCGTAGGCTGCGCCCATGGAGTTCCAGCAGGTGGTCGAACGGCGCCGCATGGTGCGCCGTTACGTGTCGGGCCGGCCCGTGCCAGGCGAGGTCGTAGAGGCCATCACAGCCAACGCCCTCCGCGGACCTTCGGCCGGGTTCTCTCAGGGCTTCGGGTTCCTGGTCCTCGACAACCCCTCGGAGATCGCACGGTTCCGCACAGCGGCGACACCCGACGATGAGGACAAGGACAACTGGTACGCGGCAACCTTCGAGGCACCGCTAGTGATCGTGCCCTGTTCCAACAAGGACGCCTACCTCGACCGGTACGCCAAGCCGGACAAGGGTTTCACCGATCGCTCAGACGCTTGGTGGCCGTCACCGTACTGGGACATCGACACCGGCTTTGCTACCCTCCTCATGCTCTTGACAGCCGTAGACCAGGGTCTTGGAGCCTGTTTCTTTGGCATCCCCGTGCAGCGCTTGGTAGCTGTCCAGGAAGCCTTTGGCATACCTGCGCGGTACCGGCCCATTGGGGCGATCACGGTCGGCTACGTCGACGAGCCCCCAAGGGACGCCAGCAAGCGGCGCGTCCCGGCCCAGGAAATGGTCCACCACGGCCAGTGGTAGCGCTGGTCGGCCAGCCAGGTGTCTTAGCACGACGGATCGTTGGTCGACCTGGGCAGGGGTGGGACCAGCCCACGGTCCCGGTCTCCGAGCGAACGCTCAATGTGGGCCGAAGTGAGCGGCCGTTCGCCGTCAAGCAGCCAAACGTCCATCGACACATCAGTTGAGCGGGCGACCAGGCGGGGGGACATAGCAGCGAAAATCGCTTCGTTGTACTCCACTTCCGCTCGGGAGGGGAGCCAACCAGTCGAGCTGAGCTCGTCCTCGACCGCCACCCATGAGACCACGTTGTTGAGGTGGCCCTGGGCGTCGAAGTCGCTGCCCCGGAGCGGCCAGGGCCGGGCGCGGGCAACGACCTCGGGCGTCGGAGCCTCGAGGTGGAGCCGGACCGAGGCACGGCGGCGGCCTGCCGATGGGGCATAGACCCGTTCGAACAGCTCGCCGACGTCCACCGTGCGCCCGCTGAGCGTACTTACTGCCACCCAGGCAGCACAGGCCAGGACGCAAGCACCCTCGCTCCCGCTGATCACTGTTGTCCGCTCCGCCCACCTCGGGCCGGTTGCCGAACAAAAGGTCTCAGCTCGGAACTGTTCACCAAGCACTGGGTACTGGCGGACGTTGATCTTCGTCCAGCGCACGACCCAACCGATGGACGCTGGCCATTGGGCGTCAGCGGCGTCGTCTTCGGCGGCGTCCTGCAGGTAGCGGGCGAGGGCGTCCAGTCGCGCCCTCCCGGTGGGCGCTACGTCGCCGAGCCGCACCCGGTAATCGGCGGTATAGACCCGGCCCTGGCTCGGCACCGGGACAAACTCTGCTGGTGGCGGTCCCCCATCGACTGCCCGGCTCATGTTGCCACTGGGCGGTCGGGGTGCGAGCTGTACTCGGACCACGAGCCCGGGTACAGGCGCCCGGTGACGAGGCCGCAAAGCTCCAGAGCGAGCAGGTTATGGCAGGCTGTGACCCCGGAGCCGCAATAGGAGACCACCTGAGCTCCCGCCAAGACGCCAGCGCTCTCGAAGCGGTCCCGTAGCCGCTCGGCTGGGAGGAACCTGCCGTTTTGGTCGAGGTTCCCTCCGCATGGGAGGCTGACGGCCCCCGGGATATGGCCAGCGCGGGGGTCGACGCGGTCCTCTTGGCCACCGTAACGTTCGGTGCTCCTGGCATCGAGGACCACGTTGGCGGGGTCGGTGGCGTCATCGATGTCAGCAAGTTGCTCTTGCGGCCACGGGCGTGCCACGAAGTGCGCCGGGCTGACCACGGTGCCCCCTGCTTCGAGCGGCCCTCTGTAACATCGAAGGCCTCCGTCCAGCAGGGCCGCGCTGTGGCCTGTTGCCCGTAACATCCACACGAGCCGCGCTGCGACCACTCCCCCCTGGTCGTCATATCCGACGACGGTGGCATCGTCAGCTATGCCGAGCACCGACATCCCGGTTGCGAAGACTTCTGCGTCCGGCAACGGGTGACGCCCCCGCCCGGCCCGGGGGTCGCCAGAGAGCCACTTGTCGAGGTCGACGAAGACGGCTCCGGGGAGGTGGCCCGATTCGTAGGCCTCTTGTCCAGAGCGACCGTCGACGTACCAACGCACGTCGGCGAGGACCAGGCACTCACGGTTCTTTTCCACCCACGACGCGTCTACGACGGGAGGGACCACGGCCCGAAACTACTCGCTATAGGCACCACCTGAGCAGGCAACCGGGGAAATGGTACCGGTTGGCGCTCGGCAAAGTCGTTATTGTACACCGGTTTTCGGGGTGCGCCATCAGTGTGGCCACGGGTCCTTAGCGCAAATAGTCGCATAGTCGCAGGGTCGCCCGATCTCTGCCGAGCCTCAGCAACTACCCCATTTGAGGGCGACTGCAAAACGCTCCGCGCACACAACGATCACAGGTCCCCCTCAGAGCCATCACAGGCCCTGGGTACGGCAACCTCATGCGCAGACCATTAACTCTGCCCGGCGGGTGCGGGCCACGTAGGCGCAGCCCGTACTTCACCGCTCTTGGAGGGCTGCTGACGGGGACCGCCCTGCTCGCTGCCCTGGTCGCCACCAGCACCGGCACCGCTTACGCGGACGTAACGTCCGACCAGTACACCATCGGTTCGCCTTCGGGCGCCGTCAACGACGTCACAGTGGCTCCGGGCATTGTCACAAAGGGCGCCTCTACGAGCTTCGAGCTCGTTTTCTATGCGGGGGCCGCATTTAGCGGCTCAGGAAACGGCGCGATCACGGTTGTGCCTTCCGAGGCGCTCGCCTCGCCCCCCGGAAATGTGGCGATAGTCTCGGGGAGCTGTATCCAGGCTGGGACGGCCGGAACGGGCGGCGGCGGCACCTCGACGCCCACCTCGCTTGTCATCGAGCTCGGCAGTAGTTGCAGCATCGGCGCCAGGGCCAAGGTTGAGGTCGAGTTCGACGCTTCTGCCCCACCCGGTACAGGGAGTTTTAGTTTTGCCGTCACCACGAGTGCCAACACGAGCCCGGGGACCTCAAACGCGGTGAGCGTCATCAGCTCGCCAGTCAGCTTGTCGGCGGCGCTCTATGGTCTCGGTGCCAACACCACCTACAGCATCAGCGACGTGCCGGTCCGGAACTTGAACGGCGCCGACACCACAGTCGAGCTACAAGCCCGCCCTACGGAGGGCGGGGAGACGATCTCGTTCGTGAACGGCACCGCCGGGTACTCGGTAACGGTGGGGGGTAGTTCTGGCACAATCTCCGACAAGGTAACGGCGGTTCCCGCGATCGGGCCGGTGGTCACCGTCACGCTTGCTGACGCGTTGGCCAACGGGGACACCATCAGCGTGACGGCGACGGGCACCAACCCCGCGGCGAGCGGGACCGTCGAGGCTGACAACATCACTGTCACACCAGGCAACGGGACGCCCGAGACCACCACCTCGATTGTCTTCGGGGGCGCGGTGAGGGGCGTGAGAGTCACACCTCAGGACACGTTGGCCGGCGTGACCACGCTGTACACGGTGGATTTCCAGGCCTCCAGCGCGGTCGCCGCGAAGGGGGAGATCCTCCTTCAGGAACTGGGCGGCCCGACCAACTTCACCGCTGTCAGTGGCATCCTCGTTATCGACGGCACCGCCGGCTGGCACCTCGTGGCGACCGGGACGACGCTCGATGACGGGACGGCTGCCATCCAGCTCCCGGACGCGGTCAATGCCAACGATTCGCTCAGCGTTGTCTTAGCGAATGTCAGCCTCTGCCACCAGGCTCCCTACCATCGGCGTTACGTGATATTGGCAGCGGATGTAGACCCGCAACCGCCAGGTTCCTGGGCTACGCTCGGTTATCGTGCCTTTGCCAGCCACGGCCTACACCCCTTGGCCTACTCCCAGCCTGTTTGCCGGGGCTGTTGTAGTCCAGAAGTAGCCCGAACAGCCCTGCGCCCCCAGCGCAGCCAGCAAAACGGCAGGTCACGATACTAGGAGAGGTGCGAGAGCGGCCGAATCGGGCTCACTGCTAATGAGTTGACGGGCTATAACCCGTCCGAGGGTTCAAATCCCTCCCTCTCCGCTAAGCCGAGCAACACGATGCCTTTTCGTGGTGCTCTGTGGCTAACGGGAGCGCGCTGACCCGCTGTGACCAGCCCTAGCTGTGGCTAACAGTGCCGCCGTAGCTTGGCTCCCACATCGTGGCGTCGATCTCTCGCTCGATGTCCTCGTCGCTCATGATGCGTGCGACACCTTCGTCCCGGGCCTCTCGGGCGACGGCGCCGGCGATCCGACGTGAGATCGCTCGCAGGTCGCCCAAGGAGGGGTACAGCGCTCCTTGGGCGAGCCGCTCGGGACTGGTCGCCGCGGCGAGCTCCATCGCGGCAGCGAGGAACATGCGGTCAGTGAGCTCCCGGGCCTTCGCCACGATCGCCCCTAACCCGACACCGGGAAAGATGAAGACATTGTTCGCCTGACCGATCACGCGCAGACGTCCCCCGACTTGGACGGGGTCGTACGGGCTCCCCGTTGCTACCAATGCCCTGCCTTCGGTCCATGCCAGGACTTGTGCCGGCGTCGCCTCCGACCGGGAGGTTGGGTTGGAAAGGGGTAGGACGATCGGAGCCGACGTGTGGGCGGCCATCTCTCGAAGTGCGTCCTCGGTGAAGGTCCCCGGTGTCGCGCTCGCGCCGATGAGGACCGTCGGTTTCACGTACCGGGCGACCGTGGCCAGGTCGTGGTACTCGCCAGAGGGGAAGCCAAACTCCGCGAGCTGGGCCCTGGACAAGGCAAAAGGCAATTTGTCGTCCTCGAGCTGGCCGCGTCCTTCGAAGACCAAGCCTTGCGAGTCGAGCATGGCGATGGCACCGCGGCATTGCTCATGAGTCCCGCCTTCGGCCAAGATCGCCTCTTGCACGAGCCGGGCCGTGCCAATATTGGCGGCGCCAGCGCCCACGAAGACGAAGCGTTGCCCGCTGAGCCGTTCGCCCAAGTGGCGCAAAGCGGCACAGACACCCGCGAGTACCACTGCCGCGGTGCCCTGAATGTCGTCGTTGAAGCTCGCCAGGCGACGGCGGTACCGGTCGAGGAGCCTGATCGCGTTATGTTGTTTGAAGTCCTCCCACTGCAGGACCGCCCGTGGGTAAACGTCTGTCACCGCCTCTACGAAGGCCTCGATGAAAGCGTCGTAGGCCTCGCCCCGCAGGCGTGGCTTGGGGTAGCCGAGGTAAAGGGGGTCTTCGCGCAGTTCTTCGTTGTCGGTCCCGCAGTCAAGCGATACGGGCAGGGTCAAACGGGGGTGGAGACCGGCGCCCGCGGTATAAAGTGCCAGTTTCCCGATGGGGATGCCCATGCCCCCAGCGCCCTGGTCGCCGAGGCCCAAGATGCGTTCGTTGTCGGTGACGACGATGAGCCTCACGTCGGGCCGGCGGCTGTTACGGAGGAGCTCAGGGATCCTGGCAATGTCTTCGGGGGTCACCCAAATGCCCCGGGGACGGCGCACGACGTGGCTGAACTCTCGGCAAACGCGCCCTACGGTAGGCGTGTAAACGATCGGCGCCAGCTCCTCGAGATGGTCGACGAGCAGTCGGTAGTAAAGCGTCTCGTTGCGGTCGCTGAGCGCGGCGAGCCCGATATGACGTTCCACATCATCTGATTTCCGTCTCAAGTGCTCGAGCTCGAGGCTTACCTGTTCCTCTATTGTGACTACACGCCACGGAAGAAGGCCGCGCAGCTCGAGTGCACCTCGTTCGAGGTCGGTAAAGGCCACGTCTTTGTTGAGGTCCTCTCTCGACAACAGTTCGCCGCCGTGAGGCACTAAGGTTTGGTCACAATAATCCATCAGGTTGACCCCAGACATGCATCGCTCCTCAGCCAGATGCTCCCGTACCACGAGATGAAAACGGGCTAGCGTGAAGGCTGCGCCTGCACCCGTAAAGCTACCATTAGCACGAAATGCCCCAGGAGAGATAGAGACAAAGGGCCTCACGCGTAAATAGGGCCTTTTTGGCCCCAGCTTCTTGGGCCTTTGTGCCTTACTAGTGCTGCCCTCGTGAAGTCGAGCTGATGGCAATGGGAGACACACGCGACGAACTTGCCCTGATTAGCAGGCGCCTCGACACGCTGGCACACCTGCGGCTTTCCGGCTTACTGAGCCCGACATCCGAGTCGCTCTACAAAGCTCTTTGCGAAACGGAAGAGAGGCTGATCCAACGGGTGGCGGCTGCCGAGAGGCGGGCCGGTGCCAAGCTAGGGGAAAGCGCCGCCGCGGCGACGACGGGTCAACTCACCGCGTAAATATTTGGGCGCGGCCTCAGCGGCCCGATGCCGCGCGAACCTTAATAAAAAGCTTGACCGTCATTGGGTAAAGCGGGACCGAATAGGAAGGCACGACTAACGTCTCCTCGGGCATCAGGTCCGGGTCTTCAACTACTTCCCCGTTCGCCGCGATGCCTTCTGCCTCCACTGGCCCTGCGTAACGCTCTGGAGTTTCCGAACCGCTCCAGGTCGTCGGGTTCACGAGGAGCACTTGCCCGCCAACTGGGACGGAGGCGAGGAGACGTCCGAGATTAGTTGCAGCGTTGATCTTTTGCAGACGGGTGGGGAGCCCGGACCAGTCGACCACGAGGGGGCTCGCCAACGGGCCGAAGGGGGTAGCGTAACGGTAGCCCTTCCCGAGGTCAAGAGCGACAACGGGCGTGTCGGTGACCTCGGCGGAGATGACGAGCGCCCCCCGGTGGAGCTGGGGGCGTAGTTCACCCAACAAATAGGCAACGTCGCTCTTTCTCGTCTCGACGGTCACGGGTCGGTCGACGAGAACTGGGATCGCGGTTGCCGCCATCGCAAGGACGGCCACCAAGGCGGCGACCGAGCGCCAGCGGGCGCGTGCAAGCCCGCCCGCAAGGGCAACCAGGACGGGGACCACGGCGATGCCTAGGTAACGAGGGTTCCAGGAGTTGACCAATTGGGCGCCCAACCACGCGGTCACCAACGTGACCAAGGGCACGGCCGTTGCCAATGCAAGGGCCGAAGGCAGCTCTCGCTCGAATGCGAGTGCCGGGGTTCGTGCTGGGTGGATGGCCCATTTCGTTACGAGGACAGCGGCCCCGATCGCGAAGACAACACCCGGCCAACCAGCTGACGCGAGCGCATTGAAGGCGTCGCCAAAGAAGTCAAGTACCGTCGGATGTGGTGCCCAAGGCGCGCCGGTGTGCTCGACTTGAAATAGAAATTGTGGGGCCCAAGGAGCAAAGGCGGCGGCACAGGCGAGCGTGTAGAGAACAGTCGCCCGCAGGCGCGCTCGCGAGCGGCAGCGGAGCGCTCCGGCCACCCCGGTCAGCGCGGTGGCAAAGAGCAAGTACAGGCTGTAGTACTGAAGGTAGAGCGCCGCTGCCATGAGAACCGTCGAGGCGGCCCAATAGCGCCGGCCGCCCTCCCTGAACGCGAGGACGAAGCAGGTAATAGCCAAGATGGCGACAAGAACGAGCCAGGAGTACATACGCGTCTCGGTGGCGTAATAGTCGAGGTAAGCGCAGGTGGCGACGAGTGCTGCCGCAGCTCGCGCTGCCCAGTGCCCGAACAACTTCGCGCCAGACCACCATGCCGCCGGCACAGCCGCGAGCGCCGGCACCATCGACAAGATGTGAGTCGCAAGCTCCGAACGACCGAAAAGGGCCATCCAATAGTGCAACATCAGGTAATAAAGGGGTGGGGACCCGTCGTTCACGAGGAAATGCGGCAACGAGCTCACCGGTTGGCTTGCAATGCCGATGGCGATGGCTTCGTCCCCCCAGTAGCTGGTCCAAAGTTCCCGGTAACGGAGCCCCAGGGACAGCGCCACCAGGAGCGTCACGAGCGCCAGGTCGAAATAGCGCCGGTCGCTCAGACGTTGCCAAGCGCGCTGCCAACGCGCTCGGGTTGCTGCCCACTGGCTGGTGCGAGGCCCCCTCGAAGGGCCGCCGCCCCGCGCGCTCGCCACGCGGTGGCGGTGGTCGACGCCTGGCTCCTCGCCTCCGGGGCCGGGTGGCCGTGGCGTCGGCTCGAGCACAGGCGGGCAGGCGACGACGGCTACGGGGGCGCTGGCGGCGGCCTCGGCCTCAGCTGCCCTTATTGGGTCTCTCCACCCGAGGTTGTCCCTTGCTGCCTCGGCCGTCGATGGTGCCCGCGCGATGACGAACAGCGTAACCCGCAGCTGGCGCTGCGTGGTTGGCGAAACCTGGCGTCGGCACCTAGCTTCTCTCCAATGGACGCCAAGGTCATTTTGTGCGACTTCGCAGAGGTCAGCGGGGGCAAGCTCTTTGTTTCGGGGGCGGGTTTGGCCTTGCTGTCAAGCGCAACGCCTGCCCCGCCCTACAGGGTAAATGTCACGCTCGCGATCCTTGGGCTCATCCGTCCCGAGGACACTGACATCCAGCACAAGATGACCCTCGAGCTGGTGCAGGTGGGGGCAAGCGGCGAGACCCGCGTTCCTCTTGCGGACGAGCTGCCAGAAGGTGCAGACCCGGCCGACCGGGGGATGTTCCTTGCGTACTTCCTGGCTCCGCGTTCACCCCAGATGCTGCCTTCGGACGAGTGGAGCATGCCGATGGCCATCCCGATGTTCGGCCTTGGGCTCCCGCAGTTAGGCCCCTACTACTTCAGTGTCCGGGTCGATGGGCGGGAAATGGACCGTACCACGTTCCGCCTGGTGCCGCCCCAGGCCAATGAGATGGCCGTGCGTCCCGGGACGAGCGAGGGGCCACTGCCGGGTCAGGTTGCCGGGGGGCCGCCCCTCTGAACAGCGCGAAGGCGCAAAAACAAGTAGCTCTCTTCTTCCAGTACGTGCACGAGGCTGAACCGTACGAGCTGGGAGAGAGGTTGCGCGCGGAAGGAACGCTCGCCATCAGGCAGGGAGCGTGAAAGCCACACCCCAGTGCTGCCAAGCCAGCCACCGAGTAGCACGCCACCGACGCTGCCGGCCAGTTGGGGGGACAGCGTGAGGCAGAGCTCGTCGACCAAGCCGGCGGCGGCGAGCGAGGTGTTGAGGGTTGGGCCCCCTTCGCACAGGACGTGGCCATACCCCTCGCGCTTGAGAGCCGCCATCGCTGCCGCCAGGTTGGCAGAACCTGCGCCGGTCGTCAGCACGTCAGCTACCTCCCGCGCCTTGTTCAGGCCGTCCGCGCTCGTGTTGCCGGGCGCTATGACGATCGGTTTGCTTACCGCTTCGGTGAACAGTTTGGACTCCCAGTCGAGGTTGCAGGACTGTGTGACTATGGCGATCGCCGGCACGGGCTGCTGGCCGCGGCGTACACGCAACTGTTGGAGCTCCGCGGGCAAATTGGGCGGACCGTAACGTTCGACCCGCACGGTCCCGGCGCCCACCAAGACCACGTCAGCAAGAGCGCGCAGGACCTGGAAAACCATCCGGTCGGGTTGCCCGCCCAGCCCTCCTGCTCGGCCGGCAACAGCGATCGCGCCGTCCAGGCTCGAGATCATGTTGACCCTTACGAATGGCCGCTCCGCTGGGAGAGCCACCGCGCGCGAGTAATAGTCCAAGATGTCGACCCTGGGAGATGGGTCGGGTAGGAGCGCCCGCAAAATTTCCCCTTCGCAGAGGTCCATGGTGGCTTACGTCGCGTAGGCGTTGTCGGGGACGCTAGCCGATACCGGCGCGCCGGTCGTCGATTGCGGCAACGGCACTAGCCGGGAGCTTTCGTTGAGAGGAGCGGTCGGCCATGATCGGTCTATGACTAGTACGCAGGAGGCACGTACATATGTGCTCTCGTTTTGTGAGCCGCTCGCGCCCACGGAGGTGCCGCTGACCGAGGCGCTCGGTCTGGTCCTCGCTGGGCCTGTCCGGGCGCGCGACGCCGTCCCGCCCTTTGCCAACTCGTCGATGGACGGTTACGCGGTGCGGTCGCAGGATGTCGCGGGCGCACCGGCTCGTTTGCGGGTGGTCGGTCAGCTGATGGCAGGCGATGACCCGGCGGGTGCCCAGGTCCGGCCCGGTGAGGCTGTGCGGATAATGACCGGAGCTGCGCTGCCAGAAGGCGCGGACGCCGTCTGCATGGTCGAGCGGACGACGTTGGATGGCAGCGGCTGGGTCGTGGTCGAAGAAGCCGTGGCGCCCCGGGCGAACGTCCGACCCGTGGGTGATGACATCGCCGCTGGCCAAGACGTATTCGGGGCGGGCGAGGTGGTCGGCCCGGCGCATATAGGTGTGCTCGCGAGCGTGGGAGCCCAAATGGTGCGCGTTACGCCAAAGCCCCGCGTCGGGGTGGTCTCCACCGGCGACGAGCTCGTCGAGCCTGGTGCCCCGCTCGGGGCTGGAAAGATCAGGGACAGTAACCGGCCAGCCTTGTTGTCGGCTCTTCGCCTCGACGGTTTCCAGGCCGTTGACCTCGGCCATGCCCCGGACGACGAGGGCGCGCTCGCCAGAGCTATCGAGCTCGCGGCAGAGCACTGCGACGCAGTCCTGACAAGTGGCGGCGTGAGCGTGGGTGACCGCGACCTCGTAAAAGTTGTACTGGGACAACTTGGCGGCCAAAGCGCTCGCTGGTTCCAGGTCGCGGTCAGGCCGGCTAAGCCGTTCGCTTTCTGCGTCCTGCCGAGAGGCACGGCCATTTTCGGCTTGCCGGGCAACCCCGTTTCGGCGTTGGTTTCCTACGAGCTCTTTGCACGCCCGGCGCTTCGGCGCATGGGTGGGCACCGGCTACTGGGCCGCCCGGTGCTGCTCGCCAAAGCGGCCGAGGATCTGCAGCGTGAGCCCGACGGCAAGCTGCACCTTCTGCGTGTCTTGCTCTCTGTCGGCAGCGACGGTGACCTGGAGGTTGCCCGCAGCGGCGGCCAGGGGTCGCACCAGATGCTCCCCCTTGCGCGCGCAAACGCTCTTGCTCTCTTGCCTGATGGCCCCGGCGTGCGAGCAGGGGAAAGAGTGAGCGCCTGGTTGCTCAGCGCCGAACCTTTGAGTTCCGACCCAGCCCGCTAGCTACTCACCTCCCACGCGGCCGTTAGGTCTTTCCCCGCTTGGGTGTTGTGTGCAGCGGCGGGCTATTGGGCTTTGCACCGCGGGAACTCGGCACGAAACCGGCCTTCGCCTTCCACATGGCTTCCCAGCTCGAATTGCCCGGCTGGAGCAGCGGGCGGAACTGGTTGCCGAACGCGGCTCTCGCTGCCGAAGCGCCCAGGGCTTCGAGGTCGAGCTCGGCATCGGCCTCGCGCTCAAGGCTGGCGTGCTGGCGAGCGCTTGGAGCCGCGTTTGCGAGAGCCAGTGATGGCTCTGCACGCCTATCTGCGCGGGAACCCGCTCGAGAGTCCGCTTTCTGCCATTGCACGAACACGGGTACCAGGCCGAAGAACGTTGACAGCTCGGTCGCCGCCCACAGCAGGGCGCCACCCGAGTGGGTGCTGGCAAGCGTGTACATGGAAGCCACGGAGTGCTTTTGGTACATGATGGCAATCCCGAGGAAGGACTCGAACGGCACGCCGATGGCGAGGTTGGCTATCCGCGCCCCGTAACCCATCCGCCAGTGGACGATCGGGTCGAGGCCGACCATGGGCCACCAGTAAAGCGTCCCCCCGAAGAGGAACCCGACATTGATCGCGTCCATGAGCGCCATGTGGTGCATGGCAAAGTTGACAAGCGGCGTTAGGAAAAAGGCAAACATGACGCCGAAGTAGAGGAACCAGACCACTACCGGGTGCGTGATAACGGCGAAAGGCCGGGAGCGCAGGACCGCCAGCCAGCGCGTTTTTGTTCGCCTGCCGGCCGTCTGGAGAAGCAATGTCGAAGGAGCTCCCAAAGCGACAAGAGGCGGGCCGACCGCCATCAGGAGCAGGTGTTGCACAACGTGCGCTTGGAAATACGAGCCAGTGAAGGTAGCGACGGGCGATTGCAGCGCAAGGTCGACTGTAACGAGCCCGGCCATAAACGGGATAGTCCGCTTGGCCGGCCAGCGGCGTCCCCTAGCCGCCAGCAGCCAATCGGCTCGCAGGTACCAGTAAGCGATGGCTACCAGCACGACGACGACCGCGATCGAGAACGGCCCCCACTGCCAGGCAGTGAGCGCATTGTGCGCGTTGAAAGGCAGGTTGCTCATCCCTGGCACGAGCCCATTCTGGCCGCTCTCCCAGAGGTCCTGGTTCGCGCGCCCCTGAGCTGGGCCTTTGTTTCACTCGCGCGCACGGGGCGCTTGCCCGGCTGCCCGACGTAGCGGCCTGGCGCTCGGTGCCGGCTGATCGGCGAGCCGCGCAGGCACGCGCCCGGCCGCCGGCTCACGAGGCATTGGGAGCGGCCAGGGTTAGTTGGTCGCCCGAGTAGCATAAGCACGATGCGGGCCGGCCAGCGGGAAAAATTCCTCGACCCGGCGCACTGGGCGAGCTTGGTGCCATTCGGCTTGGGTGAGGAAAAGGTCAACAACTATGCCGCAATCCTTGATGCTTTGCGAGAAAATCGCGACAACCTTGCATACGCCTGGCGGATATTGAACCATGGGGTGTGCGACGGCTGCGCTCTTGGGACCTCCGGCATGCGCGACTGGACGCTCGACCAAGTCCACCTCTGCAATGTCAGGCTCCGCCTCCTCCGGCTCAACACCGCCCCTCCGATGGACGGCGAGCTTCTTGGAGACGTCGCCAAGTTGGAGGGCGAAGGCGCTACCGGGCTCCACAAACTAGGCCGCCTGCCATACCCCATGGTCCGTCTGCACGGCGAAACAGGGTTTAGGCGCACCAGTTGGGAGCAAGCGCTCGACCTGGTCGCCTCCAAGCTGGCAGCCGTGAGCCCAGAGCGGGTGGCCGTCTACATGACGAGCCGCGGCGAACCCAATGAAAATTACTACGCCGCACAAAAAGCAGCGCGCGCGCTCGGCACGAACTCGATAGACAGCGCTGCCCGTCTTTGTCACTCTCCCAGCACGCTGGCCCTCAAATCGGCTCTCGGGGTGGCCGCCACCACGTGCTCGTACACGGACTTGATCGGGACGGACCTGGTGGTGTTCATAGGCTCCAACGTCGCTGAGAACCAACCCGTCATCATGAAGTACCTGTACCATGCCCGCAAGGCCGGTACCCACGTCGCGGTGGTCAACCCTTACCGCGAGCCTGCCATGGAGCGTTACTGGGTGCCGTCCAACCTCGAGAGCGCGGTTTTCGGCACCAAGATCACGGACAACTTTTTCAGCGTCAACGTCGGCGGCGACATCGCCTTTGTTAACGGTGCTATGAAGCACATGGTCGAGCAGGGTTGGGCCGACAGGGCCTTTGTCGAGGGCTACACAACGGGCTACGACGACTTGGTTGCATCGCTCGGGCGACAGGACTGGCGCACGCTCGAGGCTTTTTCTGGGAGCAGCAGGGGCGAGATGTTCACGTTTGCCCGCATGCTCGCCCAAGCCCGCACCGCGGTCCTCGTCTGGAGCATGGGCGTCACCCAGCACACCTGCGGCGAAGACGCTGTCCGCGCGATCGTGAACCTGGCGCTGCTCCGGGGTTTTGTCGGGAGGCCCAAATGCGGTCTCATGCCGATCAGAGGCCACTCCGGGGTCCAAGGTGGCGCTGAAATGGGCGCGTACGCGACGACGTTCCCCGGCGGGCTCCCAGTGAACGAACAAAATGCCGCCCGCCTCTCTCTCCAGTGGGGCTTCGAGGTGCCTTCCACGCCCGGCCTCACGGCGCCGCAAATGATTGACGCCGCACACGAAGGGCGCCTTGAAGTGCTGATCTGTTCGGGTGGCAATTTTCTCGAGGTGCTGCCTGAACCGAGTTACGTGAGGGAAGCGCTCGCGCGAGCACCGTTGCGCGTGCACCTCGACATAGTTCCTTCCCGCCAGATGCTCGTGCCGGCCGGTGAGGCCGTTGTGCTCCTCCCTGTTGAAACCCGCTACGAGATGAAGGGCGGGGTCACAGAGACATCGACCGAGAGAAGAGTGATCTTCAGCCCCGAGGTCAAAGGCCCCAGGGTGCAAGAAGCCCGCCCGGAATGGGAGGTTTTCACGGAATTGGCCAAGATGGCTCGCCCCTCGCTCGCAGGCCAGCTCGATTTCGCGGGCACGGCGGGGATCCGCGACGAGATCGCACGGGTAGTCCCAAATTATGCGCTCATTCGCACACTAAAAAAGGAAGGTGACAGCTTCCAGTACGGTGGCGCGCTGCTGTGCCAAGGGTGGGAGTTCGAGACGCCGGATGGAAAGGCTCACTTCAGCGTTGTCGACCTTCCTCGGCGTGAAGTCCCCGAGGGCAGTTTCGTGGTCGCAACCCGGCGAGGGAAGCAGTTCAACAGCATGGTCCAAGGAGAGCGGGACGGTCATACCGGCGCAGGGCGGCGTTCGGTGCTCATAAACCCGGCAGATGCCGAGGACCTCGGTGTCTCCCAAGGCGCAAAGGTCGTCTTGCTGAGCGACACTGGGGAGTTCTGCGGAGAGGCGTTGCTCGCGCCCGTTTCCCGGGGCACCCTGCAGGTCCACTGGCCAGAAGGCGCGGTGCTCCTCGATAGGGCCAGGCGTTCGAGCGAGTCCGGCGTGCCCGACTACACGGCAGTTGTCAGAGTAGAGGTGCCGGCGGGGGGCTCCCCAGCCCGCTGACCGACGCTCATGCCTTTTACACGACCTGGCGCTACTACACGCGTTATGGCCCTCGAAGCAGTGGCCGGCTCTGCGCGAGGCGCGGCGCGAGACGTACGTGGCGAGGACCTCGTCGCCACCGAAGAACCCCTGGAGATCCGGCTGGTACGAGGCTCTACCCGTTTGCCCGTCGCGGTCACCATGAGGACGCCGGGGGCAGATTTTGAGCTGGCGGCGGGTTTTCTCTTCAACGAAGGAGTGGTGCGCACCAGGTCGGACATCCACCGTCTCAGCTATTGCGTCGACAAGGAGCTGAGCGAGGAGCAGCTGTACAACATTGTCAACGTCGAAGTCACCGACGCGGTCGGTGCGCTCGACGTCGCCCGGCTGGAGCGGCACTTTTCTATGACGAGCGCGTGCGGCGTGTGCGGTAAGGCCACTCTGGCTGCGCTCCGCAGCCGCGGTTATGAACGCCTTCCTCCCGGCCTGATAGTGACGAGCGAGGCCATATGCGCGTTGCCAGAAAAGCTGCGCCGAGGGCAAAAGCTCTTCGAGACGACCGGAGGGGTGCACGCGGCCGGCCTCTTTGGGCCCGACGGCGAGCCTGTTGCCGTCCGGGAGGACGTCGGGCGCCACAACGCGATGGACAAGCTCGTTGGCCGGGCGCTCCTCGACGGGCGCCTCCCGCTTTCGGGCTGCATGGTCCTAGTAAGTGGCCGTGCGAGCTTCGAGCTCGTACAAAAGGCCCTTGCCGCAGGTGTCCCCCTGCTCTGCTCTGTCTCGGCGCCGAGCAGCCTTGCCGTGCAGCTCGCTTCCCACTTCGGCATGACGCTTGCCTCCTTCGTCCGGCCAGGGCGGTTCAAGCTCTACAGCGGGCCCGAGCGGGTGAAGCTCCCTTAGCCCACCATGTGCTCTCCCACGGGTTGCCTCGAGCGCCAGGCCTAGTGCCGCTCGTTGCTAATCTTGGTGGATGAGCGGCTCTGGCATTTCCGCCGCACCGGGTCTTGCTGCGCGTGGCCCCGTTCTTGTGGTGGACTACGGTGCGCAGTACGCACAGCTGATCGCAAGGCGCGTGCGTGAGGCGCGCATTTATAGCGAGATCGTCCCGCACACGATGCCCGTCGGGGAGGTGCTCGCGCGTCGCCCGAGCGCGGTGATACTTTCGGGCGGCCCCGAGAGCATCTACTCACCGGGTGCACCTCAAACAGGCCCGGAGCTGTTCTCTGCGGGCGTGCCCGTGCTCGGCATCTGCTACGGCATACAGGCGATGGCCGCTGCCCTCGGCGGGTCGGTCGGCCAAACGGGCAAGGGCGAATTTGGGCGCACCGAAGCCGAAGTCGACACTTCCTCGTCGCTCTTCAAGGGCCTTGCGCCAACTGAAGACGTTTGGATGTCGCACCGGGACGCAGTTGTCGGCGCGCCTGTCGGTTTTCGCCGCACCGCGTCGACGGGCGGTTGCCCTTTCGCGGCCTTCGAGGAACCCGTGCGCAGGCTCTATGGCGTCCAGTGGCACCCCGAGGTGGCGCACACCCGCAACGGCCAGCGGGTAATCGAAAACTTCCTTTACGACTGTGCAGGGGTCGCCCCTAACTGGACGACCGGCAGCATCATCGACGAGGCGGTCAAGGCAGTGGCAGAAAAGGTCGGCCCGCACCCGGTGATCGCCGGCCTTTCGGGAGGAGTTGACTCGGCAGTCGCGGCGGCGTTGGTGCAGCGCGCCGTAGGTGAACAGCTGACGTGCGTCTTCGTCGACCATGGGTTGCTCCGGGAGGGAGAGCGCGAGCAGGTCGAGGAGGACTACGTGCGGGCAACGGGCGTCCGGTTGCATACGGTCCACGCCGCTCGCCAGTTCCTGGGCTCCCTTGCGGCTTTGCCGCGCCCGGCGGACCCCGAAGCAAAACGCAAGATAATTGGCCGAGAGTTCATCCGCGCTTTCGAGGCGGCAGCCAAGGAGATCATCTCTGCCCAAGGGCGCGAGCACGAAGGCGAAGTCAGGTTCCTCGTCCAGGGAACGCTTTACCCCGACGTGGTCGAGTCCGGGGGCGGCGAGGGCGCGGCCAATATCAAGAGCCATCACAACGTTGGAGGTTTACCTCCCGACCTTCGTTTCGAACTTGTCGAGCCCCTCCGCCGTCTTTTCAAAGACGAAGTGCGAGCGGTGGGCGAGGAGCTCGGGCTCCCGAAGGAAATCGTGTGGCGCCAACCGTTCCCTGGGCCTGGCCTTGCTATCAGGATTGTGGGCGCTGTGACGGAAGAACGGCTCCGGGTCCTTAGGAGAGCCGATGCCATCGTCCGGGAAGAACTTTCACTGGCGGGCCTCGACCGCTCGATCTGGCAATGCCCGGTCGTGTTGCTGGCGGACGTGCGGTCTGTGGGCGTGCAAGGAGACGGCCGCACGTACGGCCACCCCATCGTCTTGCGGCCCGTGGACAGCGAGGACGCGATGACGGCCGATTTTTCTCGCCTCCCCTACGACTTGCTCGCTCGAATCTCGACCCGGGTGACCAACGAGGTCCCCGAGGTGAACCGGGTGGTCCTCGATATAACGAGCAAACCGCCTGGGACCATCGAGTGGGAGTGACGTTGCAGCGGGCCCACCTCGGCCCGGGGTAGAGGTTATGGGGCCTCTCTCCGCCCTCGCCATCGCCGGGGCCGGGTTCGTGGCCGGCACCGTCAATGTCATCGTCGGGTCAGGGACGTTGGTGACCTTCCCGGCTCTGTTGGCCTTGGGTTATTCGCCCTTGGTTGCGAACGTCTCCAACACGGTCGGCTTGGTCCCGGGCTCGGTCTCGGGCGTGCACGCCTACCGGCGGGAGCTGGCCAGCCGGGAGCAATTGGCCCGCACCGCCCGCCTCGGCATTTTCTCAGTCATGGGTTCGGTAGTCGGGTCGCTACTGCTATTTGCCTTCCCCGGGTCGGCCTTCCGGCGAGTTGTGCCGTTCCTCATCCTTCTCGCGGTTGTGCTCATGGCCCTTCAGCCGTGGATAAGCGACCGCCTCCGCGACCGGGGCCCCACCTCAAAAGGCGTGCCCTCGGAAGGCCCGGCTGGGGACCGCCCCGGGCCCGTCCTCACGATCTGTGTCTTCCTGACAGGCATCTACGGCGGTTATTTCGGAGCAGCGCAAGGCGTGATCCTCATATCGTTGCTCGCCATATTTGTCAACGACACCTTGCAGCGCTTGAACGCGGTCAAAAATGTCCTTGCGCTTCTGGCAAACTTCGTGGCCAGCGTGATCTTCGCGTTCAGCGGCAAGGTGTCGTGGGCCGTCGCCGGCGTCTTGGCGCTCGGGGCGATCGTTGGGGGCCAAGTCGGAGGTCGCCTAGGGCGGCGCCTTCCTCAGCCGGCGCTGCGCGCAGCAGTCATTTTGGTGGGGACGGGGGTCGCGATCGCCCTGCTTGTTTGAGCCTCGTTAGAACGAGCTTTGAGCTGTGACGCGCAAGAAGTTACCCGCGCAGGCCCCCTAAGTAGCGCGCGTCCCCGTACGCGTACACCTGCCCAGCCGAGTCCAACAAGTAGTACCCGCGGCCATCGACGCTCCCCGCCATCGCTTCCACCGGCGCTGGCGGGGGGCTGGCACCGAGGCTGCCATAAAACCCCCCCCCAAAAGCAAATACGCCGCCGTCAGCCGCCACCATCGCGTAGCCAGCAGTCCCCGTCGCCGGGATCATGCTGACGACAGCCGCTCGCAACGACCTCTCGGCCAAGGAACCGCGGTAGGGCGCGTCCCCGAAGCCGAAAACACCGCCATCAGCCGCCAGCAACCAATACCCGCTCCCGCCGGGGGCGGCTGCTATCCCGATGACCGGCTTGTTGAGGTGCTTCCCTGCCATCGAGCCATAAAACTTCGCATCCCCGTAAGCGAACACGCCGCCGTCAGCCGAGGCGAGCCAGTAACCGTTGCCATCGGGAGTGCGCGCGATCCCGACGAATGGCGACACCGGGCGGAGATTGTCCGGGCCCCCGAACGCAGTGGCGTCTCCGAAGGGGTAGACCTTGCCGTCACTGGCGAGGATCCAGTACCCGTAGTAGTCGGGCGTGGCGACGATCCCGACGACTTTGGCCGCTTTAAGCTTGGGGGGGGAGCCGAAGTTGATCGCTGCCCCAAAAGTCGCTACCGCTCCGGCGCTGTTTACGACCCAGTAGCCGGCGCAGCCGGTGTTGTCGGAGGCGGCGATCGCGACGGGGGTGCCCTTCAGCACGCGGTTCACCGGTTTGGTACAGGCCAGCGCTATACGCGCCGGCGAGGGGGAAGGTGCCGTCGAGGCTTTGCTCCCGGGCACCGCGCTTGTGCCGCTCGGCGAGTGGGCGGCGTTCCCCTTTGCACCCTGAGGGGCCGGTCCCGAGGCCGCTCCGCAAAGGGCGCCGTTTGAAAGGTCGGCGCCACCCAGGTACCCGAGGCCACCTGCCATCGAATAGCCTCCCGCAGGCGATGCCATGTAAAGGCCGTTGTTGACGCCGAGCAAGTCGTTGTTGCCCGACGTGATCTGGCCCGTGAGCTCAGACGGCTCGCTGTAGAGCAAGGGATTGAGGAAACCGATCCTTGTCGAGCAGAGGCTCTCAGAGAGGAGGACTGCTGCGGCCCAGGAGGGTGCGGCGACGCTGGTACCAAAAATGCCGAACCAACCGCTCCCTCCGCACGCGGTGCAGTACTGGGCGAAAGCGTCGCCACCGAGGGCCGACACGTCTGGCAGCTCCCGGCACCCCTGAGCGCCGAGAGCGCACGCGGGCGACGGAGCGAGGCCCACCGGCTGGTAGCTCGGCCGTGGCCAAATCTGGCTGGCGCCCCCACCGCTCGCGAGGTCTTGTGGGCAGCCGGTGCCGAGGCAGCTTGCCGGCGTCGCCCCTCTGCTGTTCCAGACGTACTGGGGACCGGTGAGGGTGTTGCTCGCCGTGCCGCCGACCGCGGTGACATCAGGCGCGGAGGAGGGGTCAAAGACGGCTAGCTGGGACATATTGGATTGGTAGTAACACCCTTCGGACCCGTAGTCGCCCGAAGCGACGAGGACGGTCTGGCCCTGGGCCGCCGCCTCTTCGAAAAGCGTCTCCTCGGCTTGGTAGTAGCTGTAGCCCATCCCCGTGAGGGGTTCGCAGGATCCCCAAGACGACGAGATCACCTCGGGCAGGCCGCCCCCGCCCCCGCCCGAGATCGCCATCTCCCAGGGCGCAAGGCCGGTCCCGGCTTGGTTGGACTGGTATATGACCACGTTTGCCTTTGGCGCGAGCGCCGCGATCACTTCGACGTCGGCGGCCACCTCGGAGGAGACCTGAGAGGGGGGGCTGGTCGCGAGCACGTAGTTGACTTTGACCGACGAGCCAGCACAAGCCTGGTAAGTGGCGATCCCGCTCTTGTCCGGGAGGCCGTACTCGATGAAGCCAACGGTTTGGCCTTGTCCTTCGTCCCCCCGCTGGTAGAAGCCCTTTAGTTGGTAAACCTGGGCGAGCTCGGGCGGCGTCAGCCCGCTGTCCTGGAAATCCTGGCACTGCTCAGCGGGGACCGTCGTGGCAGTCGCGGTGATCGTCGTAATGGGTGCAGGGGTCGACGTGCTCGTTGTGGTCGTAGTGCCGGCAGGGGTGGTGGTGGTGGTCGTTGTGCCGGCCTGTGGCTGCACTTCCCGCGGTAAGCGGACCAGGTCGTCGGTTGGCTGGGCCCAGGGCGTCAGCCCGTCAACGTATGCCACGTCGCTCGCGATCGAGGCAGGCAACGATGGGACCGTCAGCGACCCGATAACCTCTCCACCCCCTGCCGTTCTGACGCGTTCGAGAACGGTCTCGAACGCGGCTCGGAACCGCCCGGCCTTACCTTCGACCCTCTCGCTAAGCCCGTTCCGCGCGAGCGGGCCCACCGAGAGGCCCTCCGCTCGCAAGTAGCGGTCGACTTCGCCGACATCCTGAGCGCTTGCCCCGAAGCGGGCGGCGAACTCCGGGACCGTTATGAAGTCGTGGTACGCGGCGTTGCCGGGAGTGGAAACGGCCGATGCCAGCAACTCGAGAGCCTGAGGCTCCCTCGGCTCGAAGTAGAGCTGAGCTTCCACCCGGGCCGAGGCGGGAGCTGGGCCGAGCACCTTTGCCCCGTACGGCGCAGGGGACGGGACGGCTGCCTCGAGCCGCTGAGGCGCCTGCAAGGCCCCGCTCGTTGATTGCGGGGAAGCCGCCAGCGTTGCGAGGCCATTGGTAGCCACTGCCGCAGCGGCGAACCCTGCCAAGAGCACAGGGGCGGCAAGCCGTGGGCCCCACTTTGGCCTCCTCATCTTGTCCACTCCTGTTCCTCAGCCCGCTGGCGCACCCGGCCCGCCGGACCTCTATACTGGCTCGCGCCGTCAGGCTCCGTTGGACAGGGCGGTGCACCAGTTCAGCTGGGACCTGTGGTGCAGCCTGGAGTGCACGCCGGCCTGTCAAGCCGGAGGTCGCGGGTTCAAATCCCGTCAGGTCCGCGGTCGGATAGCTCAGTTGGTAGAGCGCGCGCCTGAAAAGTGCGAGGTCACCGGATCGACGCCGGTTCCGACCACCAGCCTTTAGTGGCCCAGCTCCATCTCGTCGAGGAGGCGGCTGATCTCGGCCGCCCGGAAGCGGCGATGGCCTCCGAGCGTTCGGATCGCGGTGATCTTGCCTGCTCTCGCCCAGCGGGTCACGGTCTTGGGGTTGACCCGGAACCTCTGGGCAACTTCGGCCGGGGTTAAGAGCGCATCAGCTTGTGGTTGCTCCACCATTTCGGGTACCTCCTAAGTGTCCGAAACCTCCCTCAACGGTACGAGCCGTGCAATGAGGGCCGCTATGGCCTGCTGGCGTCATTTGGGGCAGACATTGTGACTAGTCAATACTAGCCGGTAATTAGGGGGGCCAAAAGGCTCCTTTTGTCATGGCACGACCTTTGTGACCTCACCTTTCACGCTCCTTAGGGCGGCGGGACGGCCCGTCCTGCGGCGTCCCGGTGCACCTCGGGGGACCTGAGGTACTGTCGGTCCTCGATGGCCAACCCCGCTGCCTCCGCTCCAGCTGCCAACCCAGGGCCGGCACAACGCCCGGGCCTGCTCGGGCTTGTCGGTGGGAGCGAATGGAGCCCCGGGTGCGAGGCATTTGACGCTGAGCTGTTGGAAGCGTCTGGGGGCAGGGAGGTCCTCGTCCTGCCGACAGCGGCGGCTTACGAGCACCCGGAGCGTTGTGTCGCCATCGCGGAGAGATATTTCGCCGCTCTCGGAGCCTCCGTCAAAGCTTGCATGGTGCTGCGCCGAGCCGATGCCGAGGAGACCACCAACGCCGGGGCCCTACGGGCGGCACATTTCGTTTACCTCGCCGGCGGGTCGGTCCTCCACCTCCGCTCTGTGCTGAAAGCCTCGCCGGTATGGGACGCGCTGGTGGAGGCTTGGCGCGCCGGGGCCGTCCTGGCGGGTTCGTCAGCTGGCGCGATGGTTTTCGGTGACACGATGGTCGACCCGAGAGGCGGGGCGCTGACACTGGGCCTCGGGCTCCTCGACCAGCTGGCCGTCCTCCCGCACGCGAGCAACTGGCCAGAGGAAAAGACGCACCGGACGGTCCGCCTCGCCTCACCCGGTTTGAGGATCGCCGCGATCGATGAGAAGACAGCGTTGCTCCGGGCGCCCGAGGGGCACTGGCGGGCCGTGGGCGAGGGCGAGGTAACGATCTGGTTGGACGGCCGGCGCGCCGGCGTCGATGCCCTCTCGGCAGACGAACTGCAAGAAGTAGGCGAATAAACCTCGTTCGCGCTTTCCTACGCGCTCAGCTCGCTCAGGTCGCGGAAATTGTGACGTTGAGGACCTTGTGGACGACTTTCGGCGTCCCATTTGGGCTGGCGCCTCCGTCCGCATTGATCTTGTTGACGACGTTCATCCCGCTCGTGACCTGCCCGAAATAGCTGTAGTTGGGCGTCAGCTGGGCACCGCCTTTGCCCACGACGATGAAAAATTGACTCCCGTCGCTAGAGGGGCTGCCCGTGTTGCCCATTGCCAAAGCGCCAGCAGTGTAAACCTTTGCGCTCTTTGGGGCGCCCCCGTTGAAAGAGTACCCGGGCCCGCCGTACCCGGTACCGGTGGGGTCGCCGCCTTGGTCGACAAAACCGGTCACGACCCTGTGAAATGCAGTGCCGTTGTAGAAATGGTAAAGGGACAAGAAGACAAAGTTATTTACCGTTACCGGGTCCTGGGCCGCCAATAATTTGAAAGTGATCGTGCCCACGTCTGTGACCATGTGCGCCGTATAGCTTTTGGCTGGGTTTATGCACATGGGGGGCGGGGAGCTGAACATCGTGTAGTGCGGGGAGGTGCCATTTAGCTTCGGGCACCCGACCTTGGCTGGTGCTTTCACCAATTTGACCGAGACCGGAGGGGTCGTGGGCGCCGTTGTGGCCGTGGTTGACACAGCCGAAGTCGTGCTGGTTGGCGGAGCTGCCGTCTTCTTCTTGGCGGGGCTCGAGGTGAGGGCCGTGACGAGCACCACCACCACGATGATCACAAGGGCGCCCCCGAAGCCCCCGACGAAGAGGCGCTGCCGGCGCTGCTTTTGCTGTTGCCGCATGCGCAGCTCCTTCATGCTGCGGTTGCGGCGTTGCTGAAGACGCTTATCTGACGGCACGGCGGCGCAGCGTAGCCGATCAGAGGCCACCCTGTGTGGACGACCATGGTCCCCTTGCGCCGTCGTGCCCGCAGGCCGGCGCAGGGGCAGCTGGTAGCTTCGAATGCGTGGCCTTGTTGGTGCAGAAGTTCGGCGGCTCGTCCGTCGCCGACGCCGAAAGGATGCGCAGCGTCGCCGACTACATCGCCCGCCTCCGCCGGCGCGGTGACTGGCCCGTGGTGGTCGTGTCGGCTATGGGCCATGAGACCGACGACCTCTTGGACCTTGCCGGCAAGGTTTCGAAGACCTTGCCGGGGCGGGAAATGGACATGCTCATAACAGCGGGCGAGCGCAAGGCGATGGCGCTGCTGTGCATGGCGCTCCATGATCTCGGGGTGCCGGCAGATAGCTTCACCGGCAGCCAGGCGGGCATCGTCACCAACATCGAGCACACCCAAGCCAAGATCGTCGAGATGCGCCCTGAGCGTATCCGGGCGGCCCTCGCTGCGGGGAGGGTCCCGGTGATCGGCGGAGCGCAGGGAGTCTCCGTAGAGCGGGAAGTCACTTTCCTTGGGCGAGGGGGCTCGGACACGACCGCAGTGGCGATCGCAAAGGCTCTCGGTGCTGAGGCCTGCGAGCTCTACACGGACGTGCCGGGCGTTTTCACAGCCGACCCGCGAGTGGTCCCGGGCGCGCGGCGGCTCCCCAAGGTCAGCTACGACGAGATGTTGGAGATGAACGCGGCCGGCTGCCCGAAGCCGGCGATGCGCTCAGTCGAGTTCGCCCGCACCCACGGCGTGCGCCTGCACGTGCGGTCGAGTTTCACCTGGGAGCCGGGCACCTGGATAGAAGAGGAAGGCAGTGAGGTGGAGCAGGCCATTATCTCGGCGGTCGTCTCTGACCAGTCGGAAGCAAAGCTGACAGTTGCCGGCGTACCCGATCGCCCAGGTGTCGCCGCCCGGTTGTTCCGAGCGCTCGCAGACCAGCTCATCAACGTGGACATGATCGAGCAGAACGTCTCGCTCCACGGGACGACCGACATCTCCTTCACCGTCCCGCATGAGTCCTTGGAGGCGGCCAAGCAGGTTGCTGCCTCCTTGCAGAGCGAGATCGGCTCCACGGGGACATACGCCGACCCAGATGTCGCCACGGTGTCGATAGTGGGCGCTGGGATGCGGACCCACCCAGGGGTCTCGGCCACGATGTTCGAAGTGCTTGCTGCCGAGGGCATAAATATCGAGATGATCTCCACATCGGCCATCCGCTTGACTTGCGTCGTGCGCGCAACAGAAGCCGACCGGGCCGTGATAGCGATCCATAAGGCTTTCGCGCTCGACACAGAGGGAAAGGGAAAGCTCTGATGGGCTACACGGTCGGTGTCTACGGCGCCACAGGCCAAGTCGGCGGCGTCATGCGCCGCACGCTCGAGGAAAGGCGCTTCCCCGCCCGGCGTTTGCGGTTCTTTGCGTCAGCGCGCTCCGCCGGAAAGATCTTGGATGGCGTCGAGGTCGAGGACGTCGCCCTCGCTGACCACCGTGGCATCGAGATCGCCCTGTTCAGCATGGGGGCGCCGGCCTCGGCGGAGTGGGCGCCCAAGGTCGCGGGGGCGGGGGCTGTCGTGATCGACAATTCGAGGGCCTGGCGGATGGACCCCGAGGTGCCCTTGGTCGTCCCCGAGGTCAATGGGGAGGACCTCCGGCGGGTGCCGAAGGGCATAGTTGCCAACCCCAACTGCACGACCATGGTTTGCATGCCCGTCCTGAAGCCGCTCCACGACGAAGCCGGCCTGCGCAAGCTGATCGCATCGACCTACCAGGCAACGTCGGGCGCCGGGCGAAAGGGCGTCGAGGAGCTGTCCGAGCAGGTTCATGCCGTCGGGGAGAAGGCGGCCGCGCTCGCCTTTGACGGCGCTGCCGTTAGCTACCCCTTGAACCACGTCTTCCCGGGGCCGATCGCATTCAACGTGCTCCCAATGGCGGGCAAGCTCGTGGACGACGAAACTGACGAGGAGCACAAGCTACGCAACGAAAGCCGGAAAATCCTCCACGTCCCTGACCTGGCGGTCGCGGTCACTTGTGTGAGGGTCCCGGTTTACACCGGCCATTCCCTTTCGCTGATCGCACGTTTCGAGCGGCCCATTTCCCCGGCACGAGCCTCTCAACTGCTGTCCAGCGCTCCTGGTGTGCGCTTGGTCGATGTCCCGACGCCGCTTGGGGCCGCCGGGTCGGACGACTGTCTCGTGGGACGGGTGAGGGGGGACCACTTGGAGGACGACGGGCGCGGGCTGGCCATGTTCGTCTCGGGCGACAACCTTCGAAAGGGTGCGGCTCTCAACGCTGTCCAGATCGCCGAGGCGCTCGTGGAGCAGGGGGCATTCCCTCACAAGTAGGTCGCGTGCCGGCCCGCCGGCCGCTAGGTCGGGGCCCCGTCCCGGCTCGGCCCGTCCAAGCCCGGTCCCGGCGCGCAGGTGCTGCAGTAGCGCCCGACTGGGTCACCGGACAGCCGGCCCCCCTCGATTGGCCCGCCACAACCCTGGCACCTCCCATAGGTACCTTCTTCGAGGCGCGTCATCGCCGCCTCGACCTCGTCCAAGTCCTGGCGCAGCCCACCAAGGAGGGCGGGATAGTTCGAGTCGGCGGGTGCCATCGGTCCGACCGTAGCCCTCGCGGGCCCGATGGGCGCGTTCATACCAGGCGCTCCATGCACAAAACGTCGAGCCAGCGCCCAAACTTGCGCCCGACCTCTCGTTCCACCCCGATCATCTCGAAACCGCACGCAGCATGAAGGGCCACCGAGGCGCCGTTGTCCCGGGCGATCCGAGCGATCACTGCGTGGAAGCCGTGCGCTTTGGCGAGGTGGAGGAGCTCTTCGAGCACCGCCTTCCCTATCCCCATCCGCTGGAAGCCTTCGTGTACGTAGACCGAGTTCTCAACGGTCGTGCTGTACGCAGGTCGCGGCCGGTAAGGCGAGAGCGAGCCGAAGCCAACGACAAGGCCGTCGGGCCCGAGGGCGACTATTGCCGGGTAGGCCCCAGAGTGCTCGGCGATCCATTCGAGCTGGTCCGAGAGGGACTTGGGGGTCATCTCGAAAGTGGCTGTCGAGGCCTCGATGTACCTGTTGTAAATGGACCGGGTGCCCTCGGCGTGCTCGGCCGTGGCGGTGGTGACCCGGACCTCAATGCGAAGGGGGTGAGGGCGGCCACCCGCGAGGGGATGTTGCTCGACCGTTGCCGGGCCGCCGAGGTGGTGGTCTTGATGGCGCTTGGTTGGTGCCACGCTCCCCACGTTATGCGTCCCCACGAGCTCGCTCCCGCCTCTTAGACCAGCGTGGGAGACTGCGGGCGGGCCTCGGCGAGGCCCGTGCAAGGGGGGCTCGGGCGGCAGGTCCGGGAGGTCCGCGGCTACTATGAGCCGGGCAACCGATCGAGCGTGATCGGCGCCCCCTTAGCTCAGTCGGTAGAGCACGGCCATGGTAAGGCCGGTGTCGTCGGTTCGATTCCGACAGGGGGCTCGCACTTGCGGGGGACCGCAGGGCGGCGTAGCTCAGTTGGCAGAGCACTCGGCTCATAATCGAGTTGTCGTCGGTTCGAGTCCGACCGCCGCTACGGGAGCACACTTCCCTGGGCAAAACCAAGGGCCCGTTAGGAACAGGAGGGCAGGGCCGGTATGGCCAAAAACGAACGACGCGTAAAGGTGACGCTGGCCTGTGACGTCTGCAAGCGGCGCAACTACATAACGACTAAAAACAAGCAGAACGACCGGGACCGTATAGAGATGCGCAAGTACTGCCGTTGGGACCAGCAGCACACGCTCCACAAGGAGACCAGGTAGGCGTTGGCGCGCGGCGCCGCGACCGACGCGGTGTTAAAGGGCTTTGTGGACGCGGCCCGCAAGGGCGACCCCGAGGCGCCTGGCCAGCTGGTGCGGGCGACCTGGGAGGGCACGTACACCCTGGCCTATCGCCTCACGGGCAACGAGCAGGACGCCTTGGACGTGACTCAGGAGGCCTACCTCAGAGCGCTCAGAGGGTTGCCAAGGTTCCGGGGAGAGGCCCGTTTTTCCACCTGGTTGTACAGGGTGACGGCAAACTGCGCGAGCGACCACCTGGCCCGCAACCGCCGGAGCTCGCACGACCAGCTCGACCTCGAAGGCGTCAACTTCCCTGACGTCGCCGATCGCCGACCGGAGCACGACCCCGAAGCCTTTGCCTCGGCTAGCGACGAGAGGGCGCTCCTCGCCCAGGCGCTTCTCCGGTTGCCGGCCAGGTTGAGGCAGGTGGTCGTGCTGCGAGACATCTATGACCTTTCGCACAAGGCGATCGCGGCCGAACTTGGCACCTCGGAAGCAGCGGCAAAGGTGCGGCTGCAGCGTGCCCGGAAGGCTCTCAGGGAGGACCTCGGGCGCCGGATGCCCGAGCTAGACATGCCCACTCAACGCTGGCGCCGCGTCCGGGCCGGCAAGGCTCGCTGTAAAGATGGAACCACGAGGGTGGCTGCCCCGGTTGTTGGTATGGATGACGATGCCGTGGCCAGCTGAGATCGCCCGCCTGCCGGCGAGGCACCTCCGGGCACTGGTCAGCTGCAATGCGGTATCGGACGAGCTGCCTCTCGTCGTTGACGGCAGTCGCCGGCCGAGCCCTGCAATGGAGGAGCACCTGCGGACCTGCTTGCGCTGCCAGGCAGAGCTGGCTGGCTACCGCCGGTTGCTCCGGGCCCTCAAGAGCTTGAAGGAAGAACCCGTTGCGTTCCCGGCCCCGGCCCTGGTCGGGGAAGCGCTGAGGGTGGTACAGGAACACCTCGCTTCCTTCGGTGGCGCTGCGAGCGGCTCGTCTGCAGCGCGCAGCCGCTCGGGCGCCCACTGGTGGGTAGCAGGCTCCGTGGCTGCCGTCGGCGTCGTGGCGCTGCTGGCTGGTGCCAACGCGGCAAGGGTCAACCGCCAAAACCGCGCACTGGTTGCCCTCTAGCAGCTCGGGCTCGAGGTCTGGCGGCTCGAGGGCCAACCCGCTCAGCACCCGAGCGGCGCGAGGTCTTGCGGTCTGCCCTAAGGCTCGGGGCAAACCTGTGCCGGGGCTAGGTAAAGTGGTGCCCGGTGCTAACCTCGACGCAGTCGGGGCCCGGTGGGGCCCAGTCCGCCGGAGGGTGAGCCCCTTAGGGCAGTAGCTCAATATGGCAGAGCACCGGTCTCCAAAACCGGCGGTTGGGGGTTCAAGTCCCTCCTGCCCTGCTAAAGCCTCGCAACGGGAAGGTCAGAAGTGAGCATCAACGAGTACAACCGGCAGCAGAAGCGGCTCCTGCAGCGGCAGGGCACGTTGGACGCGGAGGGTATGCCGGCTGCGCGGCGCCCAGAGGACCGCCGCACTGTCGCCCCGCCCCAACAACGGTCTGGGTTCCATCCTCGGCAATTCTTAGACGAGGTCGTCCTCGAGCTTCGCAAGGTCATGAAGCCCAAGCGGGCGGAGCTCGTCAACTACGCGACCGTGGTGTTCTTCACGCTGGCGTTCGTGATGGCGCTCGTTTACGGGCTCGACTATGTGTACTCCCTGGCCTCCTCACAGCTCTTCAAGTAGGCACCAGGACCGATAGCTAAGCAGCGAGAAACACCCATGGCAGACAACAAGGAACCAGTTCCCACGGAAAGCACGGTCTCGACCGGGAGCGGCCGCGGCGCCTCGCGCCGGCGTGCCAGCAACAACGGTTGGGACGAGGGCGCTCAGCCGCCCGAAGCCGAGGGCGGGGCCGTAGCGGTAGAAGAGCAGCCCGAGAGCCCTTACGACCGGCCCGGGCGCTGGTACGTAGTGCACACCTACGCCGGCTACGAGAACAAGGTCAAGTCCAACCTCGAGAGCCGTATCTCCTCTATGAACATGGAGGACCGCATTTTCGAGGTGGTCATCCCGCTCGAGGACGTGGTCGAGCTCAAGAACGGCAAGCGCCAAGTGGTGTCCCGCAAGGTGTTCCCCGGCTACCTGATGGTGCGCATGGACCTGGATGACGACTCCTGGTACGTCGTGCGCAACACGCCGGGCGTGACCGGCTTCGTCGGTCTCGGTGCTCGCCCGACCCCCCTATCGCGGCGTGAGGTCGAAAACATCCTCGTCACAAAGAACGAAGGCGCTGGCGCCCCAAAGAAGACGCGCCCGAGGCTCGATTACGAGGTAGGCGAGTCCGTGAGGGTACGCGAAGGGCCGTTCGCCGACTTCAGCGGCACCATTGCCGAGATCAACGAGGACCAGCTCAAGCTCAAGGTGCTTGTCAACATCTTCGGCCGTGAGACACCAGTAGAGTTCGAGTTTGCCCAAGTAGCCAAGCTTTAGGGGGCGCGCCCAAAGGGCGGCTGAGCGGCCTGGCCCGCTGGCCACCCAGCAGCACGCCCTAACCAGAGGAGCACGATCGATCATGGCCAAGCGCCAAGTCACCGCCATCGTCCGTATCCAATTGCCCGCCGGCAAGGCGACGCCGGCACCCCCTGTTGGCACGGCCCTGGGGCCCCATGGCATACAGACAATGGAGTTTGTCCGCCAGTACAACGCGGCGACCGAGGACAAGGTGGGCCAAGTCATCCCCGTTGAGGTGACGATTTTCTCCGACCGGAGCTTCAGCTTCGTGCTGAAGACGCCCCCCACTGCGGTATTGGTCCGCCAAGAGCTCGGGATCGCCAAGGGAGCGAAGACGACGGGCCGCGAGGTGGTCGGTACGCTGAGCGACGCGCAGCTGACCAGGATCGCCGAGATCAAGATGCCTGACCTCAACGCTTACGACATAGAGGCGGCCAAGGCCCAGGTGGCGGGCACTGCCCGTTCGATGGGCGTGAAGGTCGGCTAACCGAGCAACCCAACCGAGCCAGGCGGGGAGCACCTCACCTCGCCGGCGTTAGGCACTCAGAGAGGGAGGCACAACATGCCGCAAAGAGGCAAGAAGTACGTCGACACTGCCAAGAAGCTCGGGGAGCCCCGCTTGTACGGGCCAATGGAGGCGGTCGACTTGGTCAAGAGCCTGTCGCACGCGAAGTTCGACGAAAGTGTCGAGCTCGCGGTGCGCTTGGGCATCGACCCGAGGAAGGCGGACCAGGCCTTGCGCGGCACGGTCTCGTTGCCAGCGGGGACGGGCAAGAGCATCCGGGTCGCTGTGTTCGCCGCCGGTGAAGCCGCCGACGCCGCCCGGGAAGCTGGGGCGGACGTCGTTGGCTCCGACGACCTGGTGGCGCGTGTCGACGGCGGGTTCATGGACTTTGATGTCGCGATCGCGACGCCGGACATGATGGGCCAGGTCGGGCGGCTCGGGCGAAAGCTGGGGCCAAGGGGCCTCATGCCCAACCCGAAGACCGGGACGGTGACAGCCGACGTCGGCCGGGCCGTCTCCGACTTCAAGGGCGGCCGCGTCGAGTACCGCGCAGACGCCCGCAGCCGCGGCGTGGTACAGGTCCCGATCGGCAAGGTGAGCTTTAGCCGCGAGCAGCTGATGACGAATTTCCGGGCGGTCCTCGACGAGCTCCAACGGGTCAAGCCTGCCGCAGCTAAGGGGCGTTACGTGCGTTCGGTTGCGATGTCGTCGACGATGGGCCCCGGGATTGACATCGACCCCGGCCGGCTCCGGGTGACCGAGGAGGATCTCGCGGCGACCGGAGCACCCTCGGGCGCCTAGTGCGCTCACGGAGCTGTTAGCAGGGCTGGTAACATATTTGCGCTCGCCGAGGCCCTCGACCGCAGGTCCTCGCCTTGCAAGACATAACGCCGTAGAAATCAGGTGCGCCCAGTGGCGCCCAAGTGGGTACTGGTACCCGGCCCGACGAGGCGAGCTGGCACTCCATGCTTTGGCGTGCGCGCTCGCGTGCAACGCCAAATAGTAACGAAGCAAAAGGAGTGGCAGAGATGGACAACCCCAGGCGGGAAAAGGTGGCAGTCGTCGACGAGGTCCGCACGCGCCTTGACCGCTCGGACGCCGTCATCGTCACCGAGTACCGAGGCCTCAAGGTCAAAGACCTTGCCAACCTTCGCCGGACGATCGCGCCCCTTGGCGGGGAGTACAGGATCTACAAGAACACCCTTGCCCGGATCGCGGTCGGGGAGGGTGAACGCGAGAGCTTCAAGGAGCTGCTGAGCGGGCCGGCGGGCCTTGCTTTCGTGCAGGGCGACGCGGTAGCGGTTGCCAGGACGCTTCGCGACTTCGCACGCGCCAACCCCCTTTTGGTCATCAAGGGAGGGCTCCTCGGCACGTCAGTGCTTAGCCCAGCTCAGGCTACCGCGCTGGCGGACCTCCCCTCTCGAGAGCAACTGCTTGCGCGGCTGGCGGGCGCTTTCGCGGCGCCCATGCAGTCGATGGCAGGCCTGCTCGCAGCCCTGCCTCGCAACTTTGCGTACGGCCTCGCGGCGCTCAAGGAGAAGCGCTCAGCCGACGCCCCCAACGCCTGACAACCAGCCAAGAGCCCAGCCCGCCCCAACACCCTAAGGCCACTCCGAGACAACTGAAGAACAAACCACTGAGGAGCAAAGGAACACAATGCCCACGAAACTGTCCCAGGAAGACATCCTCGAAGCTATTTCCAGTATGACGGTGCTCGAGCTCTCCGAGCTGCTCAAGTCGTTCGAGGAACGCTTCGGCGTCACGGCCGCAGCGCCCGTCGCCGTAGCTGCGGTCGGTGGTGGCGGCGCGGCCGCGCCCGCGGAAGCACCGGCCGAGGAAGAGCAGGACGAGTTCGATGTCGTCCTCACCGCTGCCGGCGACAAGAAGATCCAGGTCATCAAAGAGGTCCGCACGCTCACCAACCTGGGCCTGAAGGAGGCCAAGGACCTGGTCGACGGCGCCCCGAAGACCGTGCTCGAAAAGGTCAGCAAGGAGGACGCTGAAAAGGCAAAGGCCCAGCTCGAAGCCGCTGGGGCCACTGTCGAACTGAAGTAAAGGCCGTCCAAGTCGCTCGCTGGTGGCCGTTAAAGCTTGACCTGGCCGCAAACCTCGCTTACCCTGTCATATGGGTGCGAGTGCCGAGCGCCTTTTGCTTGCCGCGTCCTCGGATAGCGCTGTATACTGTTCAGTTGCCGTGCCCTCTCTGCCCGCGTCTAGGAACACTTGGGCAGCGCTCTGGCGCGCAGCTGTGGCCACCGCATCTCCCAAGGAGTAGTCCTTGCCTTCTCGCCCCGTCACCCGGGAGCGCTTTTCTTTCGCCAACCTCGACGAGGTCTTGCCGCTCCCGGACCTGATCTCAGTTCAGCGTGATTCGTTCCAATGGTTCTTGGACAAGGGCCTCGCGGAAGCTTTTCGCGATATCAGCCCAATCGAGGACTTTTCGGGCTCCCTCAAGCTCATTTTGGAGTTCGACCCGACCGACCAGGACCTGCGCCCGCCTCCGAAGTTCTCGGTGGAGGAGTGCAAGGAAAAGGACATGACCTATGCCGCGCCCATCTTTGTGCGGGCGCAGTTCCAAAACGCCAACACCGGCGAGATAAAAGAACAGACCGTTTTTATGGGGGACTTCCCCGTCATGACGGACAGGGGCACCTTCATCATCAACGGGACCGAGCGGGTCGTGGTTTCCCAGCTCGTCCGTTCCCCGGGTGTGATATTCCAGCCCGGGCGCGACGCGAAGACGATCGTGACGGGGACCGTCCACCCCTACCGGGGTGAGTGGATCGAGTTCGACGTAGAGGCCAAGCCCGGCAAGGACATCAGCGCTGGCTCTCGCGTCGCGCGCAAGCGCCGGCTTTCCCTGTTCACTCTCCTGCGCGCCCTCGGGTACGCGGACGAGGCGTTCCTCGAGCGCTTTGTGCGCCACTTCGAGTTCTTGGAGCCGCAGTGGGACCGCGAGCGCGATATCGCGCCGGCTCAAGAGGACGCGCTTCTCGAGATTTACAAGCGCGCCCGCCCAGGGGAGCCACCTTCGGTCGAGTCCGCACGCGCTTATTTCGAGAACGCCTTTTTCAATTCGAAGCGTTACGACCTCACCCGCGTCGGGCGTTACAAGCTCGACCGCAAGCTCGGGCCTGAGATCGGCAAAGTCGAGCAGCTTTTCGACATCGAGCTCGAACGGCCCGCGCCGGGCCAGACCGTCCTGTCGAAGAGCGAAGTGCTCGCAGCGAGCACCTACCTCCTCCACCTCGCGCAAGGCGAGGCGGGTTACCGCCTCGACGACCAGGACCACTTTGCAAACCGGCGTGTCCGTTCGGTCGGCGAACTGATCCAAAACCAGGTCCGGGTGGGGCTTTCCCGCATGGAGCGGGTCGTGCGCGAACGCATGACGACTCAGGACGTCGAGGCCATCACCCCCCAAACCCTGATCAATATCCGGCCGGTCGTCGCTGCCATCAAAGAATTTTTCGGCACCAGCCAGCTCTCGCAGTTCATGGACCAGACCAACCCGCTCTCGGGCCTCACGCACAAGCGGCGCCTTTCCGCCATGGGCCCGGGCGGCCTCTCCCGTGAGCGCGCAGGCTTCGAGGTCCGTGACGTGCACAGCTCGCACTACGGGCGCATGTGCCCGATCGAGACGCCCGAAGGCCCCAACATCGGCCTCATCGGCCACCTCGCGACTTACGGGCGCATCAACGAGTACGGGTTCATCGAGACTCCGTACCGCCGCGTCGTGGGCGGCAAGGTGACGGCCGAGATTGTCTACCTTGCCGCTGACGAAGAAGAGGAGTACGTCATAGCGCAGGCCAACGCGAAGCTGGCCGCGGATGGCACTTTGACCGACCAGCGCGTACTGGTACGTCGCGCCCCGCAGGGCCCTGGCGTGCGCGTCGGGGCGGGCGGCACCACTTACGGCACGACGAGCGAAGTGGACTTCGTCCCGCCGTCCGAGGTCGACCTCATGGACGTGTCGCCCAAGCAGATCGTGTCGATCTCGACGGCGCTCATCCCCTTCATCGAGCACGATGACGCCAATCGGGCGCTCATGGGCGCCAACATGCAAAAACAGGCAGTACCTCTCGTGAGGCCTGAGGCACCTTTTGTCGGCACCGGCGTCGAGAGCCGGGCCGCCCGGGACACCGGCGACGTCGTCCTTGCCGAAGGCACAGGGCTTGTCGCCGAAGTTTCAGGTGAGCACGTGGTCATCGAGTACAAGCCAGGCCAGGTCGACCGATGGGGACGGGCGCTCGGGCGCAAGGTGTACCCGGTCTACAAGTTCCGCCGGTCCAACCAGAACACCTGCTTCAACCAGCGCATCGTGGTCGAGGAGGGCCAACCCGTGGAGCCTGGCGACGTCCTCGCTGACGGCCCCTCCACGGAGGGTGGTGAGCTCGCCCTCGGCAAAAACCTGCTCGTCGCCTTCATGCCGTGGGAGGGCTACAACTACGAAGACGCCATCATCCTTTCCGAACGGTTGGTCCGTGACGACGTGCTCTCCTCGATCCACATCGAAGAGCACGAGGTTGATGCCCGCGACACCAAGCTCGGGGCCGAGGAGATCACCCGTGACATCCCCAACCTTTCCGAGGAGATCCTGAAGGACCTCGACGAAAGGGGTATCATCCGCATTGGCGCCGAAGTAGGCGCAGGTGACGTGCTTGTCGGCAAGGTCACCCCCAAGGGCGAGACCGAGCTCACCCCCGAAGAGCGTTTGTTGCGGGCAATTTTCGGCGAAAAAGCACGCGAAGTCCGTGACACCTCGCTCAAGGTACCCCACGGTGAGTCGGGCAAAGTGATCGATGTCCGCGTGTTCTCACGCGAGGACGCTCACGAGCTCCCGCCCGGTGTCAACCAGCTCGTGCGGGTCTATGTCGCCCAGAAGCGCAAGATCACTGAAGGTGACAAGCTCGCCGGCCGCCACGGCAACAAGGGCGTTATCTCGAAGATCCTCCCTGTGGAGGACATGCCGCACCTTGCCGACGGCACGCCCGTCGACATGATCCTCAACCCCCTCGGCGTCCCATCACGGATGAACGTCGGCCAGGTGCTCGAGAGCCACCTTGGCTGGGCGGCTCGCTGGGGCTGGGACGTCGGGGGCCACGGGCCGGCAGCGACCGAACCGTCCACTCGCAAGACCTGCCCGGTTGCCCAGCCGGCAAGCCTCGTGGCGACGCCGAGCTTCGACGGTGCCCACTGGGACGAGGAGGACCAGGCTGGCAAGCACCCGACCATAAAGAAGATCTTCGAGAACCTCCACCCGGAGGCGCCGGGCACCGAGTACGGTGACCACGGCAGGCTGATCGGGGCCGACGGCAAGGCAGTCCTTTACAACGGCCGTAGCGGGGAACCGTACGACAACCCCGTTTCAGTTGGCTACATCTACATACTCAAGCTGGCGCACCTCGTGGATGACAAGATCCACGCCCGCTCGACCGGGCCGTACTCGATGATCACCCAGCAGCCGCTCGGTGGCAAAGCGCAGTTTGGAGGCCAGCGTTTCGGCGAAATGGAAGTTTGGGCGCTCGAAGCGTACGGGGCTGCCTACGCGCTCCAAGAGCTGCTGACGATCAAGTCCGACGACGTGCTTGGGCGCGTCAAAGTCTACGAGGCGATCGTCAAGGGCGACAACATCCCCGAACCTGGGATACCCGAAAGCTTCAAAGTGCTCATCAAGGAGATGCAGAGCCTCTGCCTCAACGTGGAGGTCCTGTCGACAACAGGCGAACAGATCGAGATGCGCGAGCTTGACGAAGATGTCTTCCGGACAGCAGAAGAGCTCGGCATCGACATCAGCCGGCCCGAGCGTGGTTCCGACGAGGAAGACGCCCGCCGGGCCAGCGAGAGGAGTTTCTAGGCGATGTTGGACGTCAACAATTTCGAGCAGCTGCGTATTGGCCTGGCGACAGCGGACGACATCCGCACATGGTCCAACGGAGAAGTAAAAAAGCCTGAGACGATCAATTACCGCACGTTGCGCCCCGAAAAGGACGGCCTCTTCTGCGAGAAGATCTTCGGCCCCACCAAGGACTGGGAGTGCTACTGCGGCAAGTACAAGCGCGTTCGTTTCAAGGGCATTATCTGCGAGCGTTGCGGCGTCGAGGTCACTCGTTCCAAGGTGCGCCGGGAGCGGATGGGCCATATCGAGCTCGCCGCGCCCGTGGTCCACATTTGGTACCTGCGCGGCACGCGTTCGTGGCTCGCCTACCTCCTCATGGGGACCGAGGCCCGTGAGGAGCTGAAAGCCAAGCAGCTCGAAAAGGTTATCTATTTCGCGGCAAACTTGGTCACCTGGGTCGACGAGGAGCGCCGCCACACCGACCTCCCCAACCTCGAAGTGGAGCTCAACGAGGAGCTCGCCGACATCGTCCGCACGCGCGACCTCGACATCGACCGGCGCTACAAGGAGCTCGAGGAAGAGCTCGCGAAGCTCGAGGGCGAGGGCGCGAAGGACTCCGAGCTCAAAGCCCGCCAGCGGCAAGTCGAAAAGGAAGTCGGTTCGATCCGCGACCACGCCGAAGCTGAGGCCGAGCTTGTAAAGCGGGCCTTCGACGAGTTCCGCGACCTCCATGGCCGCAAGATCATCGAAGACGAGATGCTCTGGCGCGAGCTGCGGGACCGCTACGGCGACTATTTCCGGGGAGGCATGGGCGCAGAGGCCATCGCCCAACTGATCGACGAGCTCGACCTCGACGAGGAGGAGGTCAAGCTCCGCGACGTCATCGAACCCGACGACGGCCGCCGCCACCTGTCGGTGCAGCGCAAGCAAAAGGCGATCAAGCGCCTGAAGATCGTCTCGGCCTTCAACCGCCGCGACGACAATGGCCGGCGCGTCAATGACCCGCGGGCGATGATCCTCGACGTGGTGCCGGTGATCCCACCCGAGCTACGGCCAATGGTCCAGCTCGACGGTGGGCGCTTCGCCACTAGCGACCTCAACGACCTCTACCGCCGGGTCATCAACCGCAACAACCGGCTCAAGAGGCTGCTTGACCTCGGCGCGCCCGAGATCATCGTCAACAACGAGAAGCGCATGCTGCAAGAGGCCGTTGACGCCCTCTTTGACAATGGCCGCCGCGGCCGCCCCGTCACCGGACCAGGCAACCGCCCCCTGAAGAGCCTTTCGGACATGCTGAAGGGCAAGCAAGGGCGCTTCCGTCAGAACCTGCTCGGCAAGCGCGTCGACTACTCGGGCCGCTCGGTGATCGTCGTCGGCCCGACACTGCGCCTCCACCAGTGCGGCCTCCCAAAGCAAATGGCACTAGAGCTGTTCAAGCCGTTTGTCATGAAGCGATTGGTCGACCTTGAGCTCGCGCAAAACATCAAGTCTGCAAAGCGGATGGTCGAGCGACGTAGGAGCCACGTCTGGGACGTGCTCGAGGAGGTAATCAAGGAGCACCCCGTCTTCCTCAACCGCGCACCGACCCTTCACCGTCTCGGCATCCAGGCGTTCGAGCCGGTGCTCGTGGAGGGCAAGGCCATCCAGATCCACCCGCTCGTGTGCACCGCTTTCAATGCCGACTTCGACGGCGACCAGATGGCCGTGCACTTGCCGCTTTCGGCCGAAGCGCAGGCCGAGGCGCGTATCCTCATGCTCTCGGCCAACAACATCCTTTCGCCGGCAACGGGCCGGCCGATCGTGACTCCTACCCAAGACATGGTCTTTGGCGCTTATTACCTGACGCTCGTCAAAGACGGCGCCAAGGGCGAGGGAAGAGTTTTCCGCCACCTCCACGAGGTGCAGCACGCCATCGAAGTAGGAGCAGTAGACCTGCACGCGAAAGTCACCTGGCGCCGCCCGTTGGTGCCTGCGGCGACTTCGAACGGCGCAACGAGTGCCAATGCCAGTTACGACACGGCCACTTTCCTGGACGGGGGCATCCCTGCCGTTGAGGTCGATGAAGTTGCTGTGGCAGAGGTCGCTGACAACGGTGGGCCTGAGAAGAGCGCGCCTGCGCCGGTAAACGACGTTGGCGGGCATGGGGCTGCGGAGAGCGGGCCCGGCGGGCCGAGTGCCGGGGCCTCTGGAGAGGGCACCCCCGAAGCGGACGGCATCGCTTACGAGACGCTCGAGACAACTCCCGGGCGGATAATCTTCAACACAGCGCTCCCCGGGGGCTTCCCGTTCGTCAACGACGTCGTCGGCAAGCGTGCCCACAGCATCGGCCAGATCGTCGAGGTGCTCGCAAGCAGCTACCCACGGGTAACGGTGGCGGACAGCCTCGACAAGATCAAGGAGCTCTGCTATCGCTACGCGACCCAGTCAGGCCTCACGATCTCGATGGAGGACGTCAAGGTGCCGGCGAGCAAAGCCACGATCATCGCTCGCCACGAAGCCGACGCTGAAAAAGCCGAGAACCAGTTCAAGCGCGGCATCATCACAGACGACGAACGGCGGCAAAAAGAGATCGAGATCTGGACTACCGCCAACTCCGAGGTTGGCAAGGCGATGGAGGAAAGCCTCCGCAAGATCGCCTTCAACCCCCTCGACATGATGGTGGACTCCGGCGCCCGTGGTAACCCTCAGCAGGTACGCCAGATCGCCGGCATGAAGGGCCTCGTGTCGAACCCCCGGGGTGAAATGATCCCCCGCCCGATCGTGTCCTCCTTCCGGGAAGGCCTTTCGGTTCTCGAGTACTTCATCTCGACCCACGGCGCGCGCAAAGGCCTCGCCGACACCGCTCTTCGCACCGCTGACTCTGGTTACCTGACCCGCCGCCTCGTCGACGTTGCCCAAGAGCTCATCGTCCGCGAGGACGACTGCGGGAGCACGCGCGGGATTTGGGTCCGCAATGTGCGCCCAGACGACGAAAAAGCTCGTTATTACCTGGAAACCCGCCTCGACGGGAGGGTCTTGGCCCGCGACGTGACCCTGGGCGACGGCACCGAGCTCGCGGCGGGGACCGAGATCGACGTCAACTTGATGGAGCTATTGCGGGACGACCCCACGGTTAGCGAAGTCATGGTGCGGTCGGTGCTGACTTGCGAGTCGACGCACGGGATCTGCGCCAACTGCTACGGCCGCTCGCTCGCGGCAGACCAGCACATCGAGCTCGGCGAGGCTGTCGGCGTGATCGCTGCACAGTCGATCGGCGAGCCTGGCACGCAGCTGACGATGCGGACGTTCCATACAGGTGGGATCGCAGGCGAGGACATCACCCACGGCCTCCCGAGGGTTGTCGAGCTTTTCGAAGCTCGCACGCCCAAGGGCGCCGCTGTGCTCGCTCGGACCTCGGGAGTGGTGCGCATCGTGGAGGAAGACAACAGCCGCCGCGTGAGCATCGTCGGCGACGACAGTTCTGAGGACGTTTACACCGTTGCTTTGCGGGCAAAGCTCGCCGAAGGCATCCGCGAGGGCGCCGAGGTGGCTGCGGGCGACGCCATCGTTGAAGGCCCACGCGACCCCAAGCAGCTGCTCGAGATAAAGGGGATCCGGGAAACCCAGCAGTACCTGGTGGAAGAGGTGCAGCAGGTGTACCGGGACCAGGGCGTGTCGATCCACGACAAGCACATCGAGCTCATCGTGCGCCAGATGCTGCGCCGTGTCCTCGTTGCCGAGCAGGGCGAGTCTCCCTTCCTCCCCGGCGAACGAGTGGACGCTCGCTTCTTCGCTGAGGTCAACCGAGAGCTCGTCCAGCAAGCCAAGCGCCCCGCCGAGGGCCGCCCGGAGCTTATGGGCATAACAAAGGCGTCGCTGGCTACTGATAGCTGGTTGTCAGCCGCTTCGTTCCAGGAGACGACCCGGGTGCTCACGGAAGCGGCCATCGAAGGTAAGTCCGACCAGCTCTTCGGACTCAAAGAAAACATCATCATCGGCAAGCTCATCCCCGCTGGCACAGGTATGCCGCGCTATCGCGACGTGCTTGTGGACGCCCCTGAGGTCCAGCGTATGACGTTCTGGACTTCCGACGAGGAGCCCGGGACCGAGGACCTTGCCGCGTGGCTGGCTAGCATCGGCAGCAGCAGCGGGACCGAGAGCGGTACAACCTTCGACCCTGCCGGTGACTACCAGGACGGCTACAACTACGGGACCGGTTACGACGATGTCGGCACCTTCGGTTTTGACGAGGGCACGGGAGAGCAAACAACCGGTTAGTGGGACGACAGGCCGCCAGAGCCAGGCCCCCGGGTCATCCACGATGCGATCGCCGCGATGACCCTGGGGTCAACGTGGCTTGGTTTTTGGTAGTCCGCTGGGCTCGGGGGCCCGGTGCCATCGATGAACAAGTGGTCAGCGAGCGGGAACTGCTCGAACACCACGGACTTACGTCCACGGAGCCCGCTTTTCCACACGTCGAAGTCGTTCTTGAGCGTTACCTGATAGTCCCTGCCGCCTTGGAGCACGAGGAGCGGCTGACTGATGGCGCGGGCCGTCGCGACGGGGTTGTACCGGAGGTCGTAGATGTAGTAGGCGGGCCCGACGCCACCAAAAAGTACCGTTGCCGGGCTGTCTTTTTCCAGCGTGGCTACGTTTGAGATCTCAGCCGCGATGGCGGCGACCTGTGGGAGCTCAGCCGCGGCGTTCGCGCCGATCTCGCCGGGGAGTGTTGCCAGGTAGCGCACTTGGCGGAGCAACGCCTCGCCTATGTGCTCGGTGGAAGCGGCGAGCAGGATCACGCCGGCGAGCCCTGGCGCTCGCGCGGCGATGAGGGGGGCCATGGTCCCACCCTGGGAGTGGCCAAGCACGAAAATCCTCTTTGGGCTCACCAACGGCTCGTGCTGGAGAAGGCGGATGGCTGCCAGGGCGTCGGGGACATACTCGTCGTACGGCGTGAAAGTCCGCGGGTTGATGCTCTTGGGGTAGTCAAGTGCCCGTTTGTCGTAGCGCACCGAGGCGATGCCGCGGCTGGCAAGTCCAAGTGCAATGTCCAGGAAGGGCTTGTCGGGACCTACCGTCTCGTCCTCGTCGTTAGGGCCCGAACCAGAGACCAGGACGACGGCGGGGAAAGGCCCTTTGCCCGCGGGCAGGGTCAGCGTCCCCGTCAGCGGCGGCGAACCGACCCCAATGGCGAGCTCGCGTGCGTGGTCAGATGGAGTGCTAGCCGACCGAGCGGCAGCTGCGACCGGAGGGTTCTGGGCCGCGCGCAAGGGTGCCGCCGGGCCGAGCCCCGAGGCCAGCAGCGCGAGTACCGACGCAGCCCCGGCTGAGAGCCTTCGTGCAGAGGGCACAACCCCAGCCTCCTTTGGTGCCACGAAGCCGCCGCCGCCACAGCCCGAAGTCAGTTCCTCGACCTCCCCAGCTTCCTCGGCCCCGCACTGTAACAGGTCGGTGACGGCGGCTGTTAGCCGTCGAGCCCGGAAAACCACAGTTCGGTGACCCCGGGCAGCGGCCCCTGGAGGGCTAACGTTTGGCAAGACCAGGCTGGTCCTGAACCTAGGGAGCGCCAGCGGAACTTGTTAGCCAGCTGTTACCGGCGGTGGCGTAAAAGTAAACGCATGCCTTCCGGGCGGCTGCAAACTGGGCTTTTGTCCCCAGCGCGTGTTCAGTCAACATTTAGTTGGCGTTCAGCGCTGGCTGAGGGCGCAGATTTAGGCTCCTAGCAGCATGTACGGGAGGTTTGAGCCATGACCCTTGCCCCGGAGGAACCGGGAGCTGCCGTAGCCCACCCCAACGACGCCACCACAGGTCCGGCCACCAGCCCTGTCACTTGGGAGTACGACCCCAACCTCCCCGGTACCAGCCCCTCAGCGCCCATTGGCCCGGGCGCATCTCCTGCGCGCCAGAAGAGGCGCTGGAGGAAGCCGGCCGCTGTCGTCCTGGTCGCAGCCGTAGTCGGCGGCGGCGCGGCGTACTACTTCCTCGGCCGTTCAAGCGGCACGAGCAGTTACCGCACTGCGACCGTCACCACCGGTGACATCAGGGAAGAAGCAGCGACTACGGGGACGATAGAGCCGGCGACGCAAGCAAACGTCAACTTCGCGGTCGCGGGCACGGTCAGCAACGTCAATATTTCCGCCGGCCAGACGGTCAAAGCCGGGCAGGTGATCGCCACCCTTAACGTCAGCGACCTGCAGTCTGCCTATCAACAGGCAGAGGCGAGCCTCGACAGCGCAAAGGCGAAGCTCGCCTCCGACAGTTCGGGACAAACCCTGACGTCCGCGCAGGGCAGCGTCTCCAGTTCCGAGCTCGCGCTTACTGAAGACAAGGCGAACGTGACCAACACCGAGCAGTCCAACGCGATAGCTCTCTCGCAGGCTCAGGCCGCTGTCACCCAGGCCCAGCAACAGCTCGCGAGCGATAAAGCTACGGCCCAGTCGGCTCTTTCGCAGGCCATTGAGCAGCAGGCCAATGACAAGGTCAACGCACAGGCGGCGGTGACCCAGGCCGTGCAGCAGCTGGCCAACGACAAAGTCAATGCCGAGGCTGCCCTTGCCCAAGCCGGCCAGCAATTGGCCAACGATACGACAACTCAACGAGCTGCGGTCGCCCAGGCCGAGCAGCAGCTGAACGACGACACTGCCACCCAGCAGGCCGCCGTCACCCAGGCCGAGCAGCAGCTGAAGAACGACGCCGCCACCAACCAGGCTGCGGTCGCCCAGGCCGAGCAGCAGCTGAACGACGACACTGCCACCCAGCAGGCCGCCGTCACCCAGGCCGAGCAGCAGCTGGCCAACGACAAGACGACCAACGCGGCAGCGGTGGCTGCGGCGAAGGCTCAGCTCGCCAACGACAGGGCTTCCAACCAGGCCGCCCTGTCCGATGCGCAGGCGCAGCTACAAAGCGACCTAGCCTCCGGGCAGCAATCGGTCAGCGAAGCCAAACAGCAACTGGCTAACGACCAGGCCACCCTCTCAACAGACCAAGCGGACCTCGCCAGTGAACAGTCAACGCTGACCGCCGACGAGCAAAAAGAGTCGATCGACTGTGCCGGCAGCGGGGCGGCATCGGCTGGCATCGGCGTTAGTGGTGCGGCAACCTCGGGAGGGGGCGGGTCGGGCGGGACTGGGTCGACTGGCTCCTCTTCCTCTGCTTGCAGCGCTGACCAGACTGCAGTGAGCGCCGCGCAGTCTCAGGTGACCGCTGACCAGCAGGCAGTTACGGCGGCTCAGCAGACAATTACGAAGGACAGGCAGGCGATATCGACGGCGCAGGCCAACCTTGCCTCTGCGGAGAAAAAGGACCAAGAATCGATCGTTTCTGCCAAGACGCAATTGGCTACGACTGCTCAGAAAGACAACCAGTCGCTCACCAGTGCCGAGCAGCAGCTCGCCACGACGGGGCAGAAAGACGCCGAGGCGGTCGCGAGCGCGAAGTCAGCGCTCGCCACGACGGGGCAGAAAGACGCCGAGGCGGTCGCGAGCGCAAAGTCAGCGCTCACCACGACGGGGCAGAAAGACGCCGAGGCGGTCGCGAGCGCCAAGTCGGCGTTGGCGGTTGCTCAACAAAAAGACGGCGCCTCCCTCAGTTCCGCCAAGGAAACCCTCGCACAGGCCCTGCAAAAAGACGGCGGCTCGGTGACTTCAGCGAAGACGAGCCTCGCTCAGACGGTGGAGAAAGATGAGGCCGCGATAACTTCAGCGAAAATGAGCCTCGCTCAAACGGAGCAGAAGGACGCCCAATCTGTCGCTGCGGCCCGCCAGAGCCTGGCGACGACGGCGCAAAAAGACGAGCAGGCGATAGCGACCGCAGAGGCCGACCTCACCTCGACCGAGCAAAAGGACGCGCAGTCCCTTCTCCAGGCTGAGGACGCGGTGACCAGCGCTCAAGAGCAACTTGTGGAGGCGCAGTCGGGGCTGACTTCCTCGAAGTCCAGCGAGCCCGCCACCCTTGCCTCCGATGACGCATCGCTCTCTTCGGCACAAGCGAGCTTCAACCAAGCCAAGCAAAACTTGTCCGACGCCGTGCTGCGCTCCCCGATCAGCGGGACGATCGTGAGCGTCGACTTGAGCAATGGCCAAGCCGTCGCGGCGAGCAACACCACGGTCGCGACCCCGTCTTCTTCTTCCTCGTCCTCGTCGGGCAGCTCGGGCTCTGGGAGCTCGGGCTCCAGCTCGGAAGTAGTTATCGAGCCTGCCGGTTCGTTCATAGTCGACGCGGAGGTCACGACATCACAGATTGGCGAGGTGGTAGACGGCGAGCAGGCGTTGATAACCCCAGTAGGCGCGACGACTGACTATTTCGGGGTGGTCACGAGCTTCAGTACGAGCGGCACGACCAGTAGCGGGGTCACGAGCTTCCCCGTGACGATCGCCGTTACAGGGAGCCCGTCGGGGCTCTACCCAGGCGCAAGCGCTGATGTCGAGCTCGTGATAAAGCAAGTCAATAACGTGCTCGAGGTCCCGACCAGCGCCGTCCACACCCTCAGTAGCCTCAGCTACGTCGACGTCCTGAAAAACGGGAAAGAGGTCCAGACAGACATCACCACAGGCGTCAGTGGCGACGCCGAGACCCAAGTCGTCTCGGGCCTGAAGTCCGGGGAAGAGGTGGTCATAGCCAGCCTGAGGGCGAGCGTGCCCTCGAGCACGAGCAGTGGTACGCCCTTCGGAGGTGGAGGTGCCTTCCGCGGCCTCGGCGGGGGCGGCCTCGGCGGCGGCGCGCGGGTCTTCGCCGGTGGCTGAGATGAGCGCGCCGGTGCCCGCCTACTCGGGCAACTCGAACTCCCACGGCCCGTCGCAAGTCAGCGCCTCGGGGACCTTGTCGGCCCCCGTTGGCTCAGCTGCCGTCGGCTCACCCAAGGCGGCGCCCCTTGTCGAGTTCGTGGACGTCTGGAAGACGTACATGCCCGGGGCGGAACCGGTGCACGCCCTGCGCGGCGTGTCTATCAAGGTGTACCCGGGCGAGTACCTCTCGATAGTGGGGCCCTCGGGTTCGGGCAAGTCGACCTTCATGAACGTCCTTGGCTGCTTGGACGTGCCGACTTCTGGCCGCTACATACTCGCCGGCACAGACGTGAGCCACATGGACGAAGAGCGGTTGGCCCACGTGCGCAACCGCAGTATCGGCTTCGTCTTCCAGCAGTTCCACCTCTTGCCGAAGCTGAACGCCTGGCGCAACGTGGAGCTCCCGCTCATCTACTCAGGAGTCGACCGCCGCCAGCGAAAGCTGCGAGCGATGGGGGCCCTCGAGCGGGTCGGCCTCACCAACCGGGTGGACCACTACCCCAACCAGCTCTCAGGCGGCCAGCAACAGCGCGTCGCGGTCGCCCGAGCGCTCGTCAACGACCCCGACTTGGTGCTCGCTGACGAGCCAACGGGCAACCTCGACTCGCGCTCGAGCGAAGACGTGCTCGCAATGCTCGACGAGCTCCACGCCCAGGGCCGCACGATCATCCTCATCACCCACGAGCACGATGTGGCAGCGAAAGCGGAGCGGTCGCTGCGCTTCAGAGATGGCCGCTTCGTGGCGCCCGAAGGAGCTGCGGCATGAACTGGGCCGACACAATGCGCTCGGGCCTCGAGGCGATCACAGCCCACCGGCTGCGCTCGGGCCTCACAGTGCTCGGCATCCTCATCGGGATCGCGGCTGTCATCTTGACCGTTGGCCTCGGCGAGGGGGCTTCTGCCTCCGTTGACTCAGCCATCAACGCCCTCGGCACCAACCTTTTGATCGTCAGCCCCGGCAGCAGCACGACGGGCTTGGTAAGAGGGGGCTTTGGTTCTGAGTCCACCCTCACCTACGCCAACGCCGTGGCGCTCGCCGACAAGGTGGACTGCCCCGACATCATCGGCGTCGCCCCCCAAGTGCAGTCTGAACAGAGCCTGGTGAACGGGGACACAAACTGGGACACCTCCGTGTACGGCTCGACGGAGCAGTGGCTGAGCGTCCGGGGACGCTCAGTAGTAGACGGTTCGTTCTTTACAAACCAAGAGGTCTCAACCGACGCCAATGTCGTCGTGCTCGGCCAGACCACCGCCGAGGAGCTCGACCTGTTCGAACCCGTCGGGGCCACCATCAACATCGGCGACATCCCCTTCACCGTCGTCGGGGTCCTCAACTCAGAAGGCAGCTCGGGGTCCTCGAACGAAGATGACATGGCGGTCATCCCGATAACCACCGCCCAAGAGGACTTCACCGGGTCCTCGTCGGTGAACACGATCTACTTGGAAGCAGGGTCGAGCTCCACGATGGGCGCTGCCTACGACGAAGCAGACGACGAGCTGCTCGCCCTCCATAGCATCAACGACCCTGCAGACGCCGACTTCACCATCACCAGCCAAAACTCCATCGAACAGACGGCGAGCTCGGTTAGCAGCACCCTCACCGTCCTCTTGGCGGGCATCGCCGCCATCTCTTTGCTCGTGGGCGGGATCGGGGTCATGAACATCATGCTCGTGTCGGTCACCGAACGAGTGCGTGAGATTGGCCTCCGCAAGGCCCTCGGCGCGACCCCCCATGTCGTCCTGCGCCAGTTCTTGGTGGAAGCCTCCACGCTCGGCTTCGTCGGGGGCCTCATGGGCGCCGCCCTCGGTGTCGTCGGCGCCGAGGTCATCCCCAATTTCATAACCAACAAGATCGAGATCTCGGGCACTGCGATAGCGGTCGCGATCGTGGCATCGGTAGGGATCGGGATCGTCGCCGGCGCCTACCCCGCGTACCGCGCAGCCCGTCTGGCGCCCATTGAGGCGCTCCGCACCGAATAGCCCAAATAGGAGGGCAATTTTGCAAGCAACCAGGTCCACCAAAAAGAGCGTGATCGTAAGCCGAGCCGGGCTCTCTGCTGGAGCGCTCGTCATGATCTCAATGGCCTTGGCGGCCTGTGGAGGAGGCGGGAGCGCCGGCGCGACCAAGTCGACAACGTCCCCGGCCACAAGCGCGACGACCGCCACAACCGCTGTGGCGACCGGGAACAGTGGGGCACCGAGCAGCGCTCAGGGATCCAAGACGGCGACCAGCAACCCGGGCACCCCCCCAGGGGGGGGTGGTGGCGCGGGCGCCGCGTTCGCACCTGCCGCCACAGGCGAGATCGCAAGTATCACCGGCAACATACTCGAGGTCCAAGACACTGAGACCGAGAGCCAGACCACTGTCAACCTGACGACAAAGACGCGCATCAGCGACACCGTGACGGTCAAGCTCGCTGACGTGAAAGTCGGCTCTTGTGTCACGGCCACTGGGACAAAGGGCGCCAGCGGTGCTCTCGATGCGAGCAATATCACCATTTCGGCTGCAGTCAATGGCAAGTGCGGAGGGGCCGGCGGCGTGTTGTTCGGCGGTGGGGGCGGTGGGGCTTTCCCACGAGGCGGTTTCGGTGGGCCCGGTCGGGCTGTCACTTCGGGCTCCGTTCCCAGCACTGCCCGCTCTGGTGCCACCGCGAGGGCAGGCGACTTTGCCTCCGGCAAGGTGACCGCCGTCTCGGGGACAACCATCACGCTTGAGGGGCGCATGCTCACTTTCTCGGGGCAACGGACCACAACCAGCGCCCCAGCCAGCGCGCGCACCTTTACGAGCGTGCCGCTCAAGGCTGTCGACGTAGACGTGAGCGCTTCTACGAAGTACACGAAGACCGAAATAGTGTCGCCCGCGGCATTGAAAGTTGGTGAATGCGCAACGGCGATTGGCTCTACCAACGACATTGGCGCAGTCACAGCCACGCGCCTCACCGTCACGCCGCCCTTGGCGAGCGGAGGGTGTTTTACCTTCACCGCGCGAGGCTTTGGTGGGGGCGGTTTCACACGTGGCAGTGGCGGCGGCGGCTTCCCGGGTAGCGGCGGTAGCGGCGGCTTCCCGGGCGGGGGCGGCCCCGCAGCGACATAGCGCGGTCGATTTTCGGCACAGGGACCAACAGGAACGGAGCAGGAAGGACCCCAATGGGAAAAGGTCGTAAGTTTTTCGCTGTTTTTGTCGCCGCAGCCGCGGTCGGGCCGCTGTCGGCGTTCTCAGCGGCGTCGGTGCTTGCAGGGCCTGCGTCGGCCGCAGCGCAATGCAGCGGTCAGGTCGCCGGCATCTCGGCTTATAGCGGGACTGGGCAGGTAGCAAAGGTTGGGGACGCCTTTTCTTCGCCGTTGGAGGCGGAAGTGGTCGACACAGGCGGCTGCCCGGTTTCCGATGCCCCGGTCACTTTCCTCGCCCCGGCCACTGGAGCGAGCGGCTCGTTCCCTGGCAGCGTGATCACTGTCACCGTTTCCACGGCGAGCAATGGCATTGCCACGGCCCCGGCGCTGACGGCGAACGACGTCATCGGCTCCTTCACGGTTACCGCCAGCGTCGAAGGCTCGGCGAGCGCCACCTACTCAACCGACTTCGATGAGACCAACTCCACTGTCGGTGCCGTCAGCACGATCGGAATCAGTTCGGGCAACAAACAGTCAGCAGAAGTGGGCACAGCCTTCGCCGACCCGTTGGCCGTCAGCGTCCTTGACTCCTACGGCGACCCGGTATCGGGGACGACCGTTGTCTTCACTGCCGTAGCAGACAATGGGGCGAGCGCAACTTTCCAGGGCGGCGGTTCGACAGCGACGGTAGTGACCGATGCCAGCGGGGTGGCGACGAGCCCGACGCTGACCGCCGGCACGACACCTGGCGCCTTCACCGTGACGGCCACCGTCAGCGGCGTGACCGCCCAGGCGACCTTCTCCTTGACGAACACGGCAGGGGTGCCGTACGCAATTACCGCCGGGGTGGGTAGCTCGCAAAGCACAGAGCTCGGCTCGGACTTCGCGGTCCCGTTGGCGGTGACCGTCACCGATACGAACGGCAACGATGTACCCGGGGCCCAGGTCGTCTTCTCCGCGCCGACGAGCGGGGCGAGCGGCGTCTTCGCCGGTTCGGGGACTACGGCGGTTGCCGTTACCAACAGCGATGGGGTTGCCACGGCTCCGGACTTTTCCGCCAACTGGCACACAGGTGGCTACGTGGTCACCGCCACAGTAAGCGGCGTCAGCTCGCCGGCGACGTTCGGGCTGGTCAACGAGCCTCGCTCGGGGGCGAGCGCCCAGGGGCCGGACGGCTCCTACTGGCTCTTGACGAGCACCGGGCAGCTCCTTACCTCGGGGAGCGCGAAAGACTATGGCACGGTACCCGCCAAGCTGACCTCCCCAGCGGTAGCAATTGCCGCGACGCCCAATTTCGGCGGTTACTGGATCGTCACCGCCAACGGCACCGTTTACGCCTTCGGCGATGCCCACAACTATGGGTCGCCGGCGTCACTCCACCTCGCCAAGCCGATCGTCGGGATAGCGGCCACTCCCGACGGTAAGGGCTACTGGCTGGTCGCCTCCGACGGCGGCCTGTTCAACTACGGGGACGCCAAGTACTACGGCTCGCCGGCCAAGCTCCACCTCGCCAAGCCGATCGTGGGCGTCGCCGCAACGCCAGATGGCAAGGGGTACTGGTTGGCCTCCTCCAGCGGCGCGATCTACCCATATGGCGACGCGATCGCCTTTGGGTCTGGCCTAGGCCTCCTGCGAGGGCCTGTCAGAGCCATTGTCCGCACCGCCGACGGCTCCGGGTACTGGGTCGTAAGCGCCAACGGCACGGCAGCAGGGTTTGGTGACGCGGGCGCACAAGGATCGGCCTCGCTGTCCTCCAAGAGCGTCGTGGTGAGCGGAGCGGCCTAGGAGACTCGGTCGGGCGGCGGGTGCAACAGGCAGCGCGAGCGGCGACTTGGCAACCGCCGCTCGCGTGCTATCATGGCGGACCGTCCCCTGGGGGCTGCGCGCTGTTTGGTCGCGCCCCTTTTCTCAAGAAAGTTTGCTAGTAGAGCACAGTGCCCACGATCGCCCAGCTGGTCCGCAAGGGCCGCCAGCAGAGCTCAAAGAAGACCAAGACGCCAGCCCTAAAGGGTGCACCTCAACGACGGGGCGTTTGCACGCGCGTTTACACAAACACGCCCAAGAAGCCCAACTCGGCTCTCCGCAAGGTCGCCCGAGTGAGGCTCTCGAGCGGGTTCGAGGTGACGGCCTACATCCCTGGCGTTGGCCACAACCTTCAGGAGCACTCGATCGTCCTTGTCCGTGGTGGGCGTGTCAAGGACCTGCCGGGAGTGCGTTACAAGGTGATCCGCGGCACCCTCGATACAGCAGGCGTACGCGACCGTAAGCAGGCGCGGAGCCGCTACGGGGCTAAGAAGGCTTAGGAGGCTCTGAGATGCCGCGCAAGGGGCCAGCCCCACGGAGGGAACTGCTCCCCGACCCCATTTACCGTTCCGTGCTCGTCACCCAGTTGGTCAACAAGATCCTCTCCCGAGGCAAGCGCAGCCTTGCCGAGCGGATTGTTTACGATGCTCTGGACACGATCAAGGAGCGGACGTCGAGCGAGCCCATCAGCACGCTCAAGCGGGCTGTCGACAACACCAAGCCGCAGCTCGAAGTGAAGAGCCGGCGCGTCGGAGGGGCGACTTACCAGGTGCCTGTCGATGTCAAGCCGCGGCGGGCTACGACGCTTTCGGTCCGTTGGCTGGTAGGATATAGCAGGCAGCGGCGCGAAAAGACCATGTCGGAGCGGCTAGCAAACGAGTTGTTAGACGCCTCCAACGGGCTCGGAGCAGCCGTGAAGCGCCGTGAAGACATGCACAAGATGGCCGACTCTAACCGAGCCTTTGCTCATTACCGCTGGTGAGCCGTAAGGGCAGACCAGGCAAGCTCTAGCACAGGCCCTGCCCCAAGCCGACCAAAAGGACCAGGCCTGACGGCGCGACCGGGCCGGCGCCGTACCTGAGGCAAACGAGTTGTTTGCCGCTCAGTCCTGCCGATCAAGATGAGGGTTGCCCAGGTGGCTCGGCAGGCAAGCCCTGAGCGGTGGGCCAAGGCAATAACAGGGCTGCTGGAGCGGGCGCGGTGCGCGTTGGCTCGTGCAAGACAAGACGACGACCTCGGCAACGGGGCACTTCCAAGAGAGCTGAAAACAAAGAGGACTTTGAGGCAAACCAGATGGCCGAGCCTGTAGGTAAGCGAGAGTTCCCGCTGGCCAGGACCCGCAATATCGGGATCATGGCCCATATCGACGCGGGGAAGACGACAACGACCGAGAGGATCCTTTACTACACCGGCGTCAATTACAAGATCGGCGAAGTCCACGAAGGCAGCGCGACGATGGACTGGATGCCTCAGGAGCAGGAGCGGGGCATCACGATCACCTCGGCTGCGACGACCTGCCAGTGGAACGACCACCGGGTCAATATCATCGACACGCCGGGGCACGTGGATTTCACCGTTGAGGTCGAGCGCTCGTTGCGCGTCCTTGATGGCGCCGTGGCTGTTTTTGATGCCGTGGCGGGGGTCGAGCCGCAGACCGAAACCGTCTGGCGGCAAGCCGACAAGTACGGCGTCCCGCGCATCTGTTTCGTCAACAAGATGGACCGCATCGGCGCCAACTTCAGGCGTTGCGTGGACATGATCGAGGACCGGCTCGGCGCCACCGTGGCCGTCGTCCAGTTGCCGATCGGCGTCGAGAGCAACTTTGCAGGTGTGGTCGACTTGCTCGAAATGAAGGCCCTCGTCTGGGACGAGATCTCACCGCGTGGAGAGTCCTTCAGCAGCGTGGCTGTGCCGGCCAACATGGCCTCGGAGGCAGACAGCGCCCGTCACGCGCTGATAGATGCCCTTTCCACCTTTGATGACGCGATCACCGAAAAGTTCCTGAACGACGAACCAATCACGGCCGAAGATCTGCGTTCGGCGCTGCGGCGGGCCACGGTTGCCGGCCAGGCTGTGCCCGTCCTCTGCGGCGCTGCCTTCAAGAACAAGGGCGTGCAGCCGATGCTCGACGCGGTTGTCGACTACCTGCCGAGCCCGCTCGATATCCCTCCAACCAAAGGCACGGACCTTAAGGGTCAGCTCGAGCTCGAGCGGCGGGCAGACGACAAGGAACCGTTCGCAGCGTTGGCTTTCAAGATCATGGCTGACCAGCACCTCGGCAAACTTGTCTTTGCCCGTATCTACTCTGGCATGGCCAGCCAAGGAGATTCCGTGCTCAACTCGACCCAGGACCGCAAGGAACGTATCGGCCGGATCGTGCAGATGCATGCCAACCACCGCGAGCCTCGCGATGTGGCCTACGCGGGCGACATCATCGCGCTCGTCGGGCTAAAGAACACCACCACCGGGGACACTCTCTGTGACCCGAACGAACCCATCGTCCTCGAGTCGTTGGACTTCCCGGAGCCCGTCATCCACGTCGCCGTCGAACCCAAGACCAAGGCCGACCAAGACAAGTTGTCACGTGCCCTGCAATCCCTGTCCGAGGAGGACCCCACCTTCCAGGTCCACTCGGACGAAGAGACGGGACAGACCGTTATCGGCGGTATGGGCGAGCTCCATCTCGAAGTGCTCGTCGACCGGATGCTGAGGGAGTTCCGCGTCGACGCCAACGTGGGCAAGCCGCAGGTCGCCTACCGCGAGACGATCCGAAAAGCCGTAGACAAGATCGAGCACCGCTATGTCCGCCAGACGGGCGGACGTGGGCAGTACGGGCACGTCGTGCTCAACCTCGAGCCGACGGGCCCCGGCGGTGGTTACGAGTTCGTCGACAAGATCACTGGTGGCGCGATCCCCAAGGAGTACATACCGGCCGTCGACGCTGGCATCCAGGACGCGATGCAGTCAGGCGTGCTCGCGGGCTTCCCGGTAGTCGACTTGCGCGCGACGCTCGTCTACGGTTCCTTCCACGAGGTCGACTCGTCGGAAATGGCCTTCAAGATCGCCGCCTCGATGTGCTTCAAGGAGGCGTGCCGGCGGGCTGCCCCGGTGCTCCTCGAGCCGATCATGGCTGTCGAGGTCGTGACACCCGAGGACTACCTTGGAGATGTGATAGGCGACCTAGCCTCTCGGCGCGGACATGTCGAAGGCATGGACCAGAGGGCAAACAACCAGGTCGTTCGCGCCCAGGTGCCTCTCGCTGAGATGTTCGGTTACGCGACGGACTTGCGGAGCCGCACCCAAGGCAGGGCGACCTACACGATGCAGTTCAAGAGTTACCAGGAAGTACCCGAGTCGGTTTCCAGGGAGATCGTCGCGAGGGCCCGCGGCGAATAACGCCGTTCCCCGACGGCTTCGCCACCTGCTAGGGTACTAGACCGCTCCGGCCGCGAGCCGGATTTGCACAGGGAGCATTTCAATGGCCAAGCAAAAATTCGAGCGCACGAAGCCCCACCTCAATATCGGGACGATGGGGCACATCGACCATGGCAAAACGACGTTGACCGCGGCCATCACGAAGGTGCTGGCGGCACACGATCCTGCGCACAACAGCTTCACCGCCTTCGAACAGATCGACAAGGCGCCCGAGGAGAAGCAGCGCGGCATCACGATCAACATCGCCCATGTTGAGTACCAGACCGACAAGCGCCACTACGCGCACGTCGACATGCCAGGGCACGCCGACTACATCAAAAACATGATCACCGGTGCGGCCCAGGTTGATGGTGCGATCCTCGTTGTCTCGGCGCCCGATGGCCCGATGCCCCAGACTCGTGAGCACGTGCTGCTCGCTCGTCAGGTTGGCGTGCCTTCGATCGTCGTCGCGCTCAACAAGGTTGACGCCATGGATGACGAGGAGCTCCTCGAACTGGTCGAGCTGGAAGTCCGCGAGCTGCTCAGCAGTTACGAGTTCCCTGGCGACGACACGCCGATCGTGCGGGTTTCGGCTCTCAAGGCTCTCGAAGGTGACGCCGAGTCGGCGCAGGGCGTTATCAAGCTCATGGAGGCCGTCGACAGCTACATCCCCGAGCCAGTTCGGGAGATCGACAGGCCGTTCCTGATGCCCGTGGAGGATGTTTTCACGATCTCTGGCCGCGGCACGGTGGCAACGGGCAAGGTCGAGCAGGGGGTCATCAAGGTCAACGACCCGGTCGAGATCGTCGGCCTCCGGCCAACGGCGCGCACGGTCTGCACGGGCGTCGAGATGTTCCGCAAGATCTTGGACCAGGGCCAGGCCGGCGACAACATCGGTGTCCTGCTCCGAGGGACCAAGAAGGAAGAGATCGAGCGCGGCCAGGTCCTGTGCAAGCCAGGTTCGATCACGCCCCACACCAACTTCGAGGCCAACGTCTACGTCCTCACCAAGGAAGAGGGTGGCCGTCACAAGCCTTTCTTCACCAACTACCGGCCGCAGTTCTATTTCCGCACGACTGACGTGACGGGGACCGTCACCCTGCCCGAAGGCACGGAAATGGTCATGCCGGGCGACAACATCACGATGACCGTCGAGCTCCAAAAGCCGATCGCCATGGACGAAGGCCTCCGCTTCGCCATCCGTGAGGGTGGGCGCACGGTCGGCGCCGGCCGCGTAACCAAGATCATCAAGTAACGAGTTGACGGGTTAGACAGGGAGCTCAAGGGTGGCCGACGGCGCAAGGCAGCGGATCCGGATCCGTCTCAAGGCCTATGACCATGAGGTCATAGACCAGTCGACCAAGAAGATCGTCGAAACGGTGCTGCGCACCCAAGCAAAGGTGCGCGGCCCTGTCCCGCTACCTACCGAGATCAACCGCTACACGGTGATCCGCAGCCCCCACAAGTACAAGGACAGCCGCGAGCACTTCGAGATGCGGGTGCACAAGCGGCTCCTCGACATCGTCGAGCACACCTCGAAAACGGTCGACTCCCTGCAGCGGATCGAGCTACCGGCTGGCGTTGACATCGAGATCAAGATACAAAGCGCTTAACTGCGCTCCGCGTCGTCAACTGCGACGGCGCTCGTTCAAATATCACGGACCTCATCGATAGGTTCGTAAGCCGCTCTGCGGTTTCCTCAGGTGGTGCGTTCGCCAAGGCGAAGCTGACGCGTCGCTGGTCGAGGAGCTGCAGAGCCGGGACAACTCGCTCCGGGACAACCCGCCGTTGTACGGGAAGCTCCAGCGCAAGTGCCCGGCCCGATGCTGACGTACGCGGAGGCCTACCGGACGTTGCTCAGCACGTGCGACGAGTCCGACGTCGGCCGGCGCGACGAGCTCGTGCTGCGGCTCGGCCTGGCGGGCATGAGGGCGACCGAGATCATCCTTCCTGCCGGCTGTCCGGCGGCAGTTTCGTGAGAGGAGCTGATCCCAGACCTGCCGGAGGAGCTGCGCGAAGAAGCCGTCGTAATCCACAGCGGTGACGATCTTCTTCGGCTGATCGAATCCTTCTAGCCGCCGCACTGCACCGCCGCTAACATCCCCAGCGGTTCCGTCAAAGGCTTATCCAGCAGTACAACCAGAGGGCCTCAGGGACGCCCGCAGGTTTCTGGTCGCGCCAATGGTGCGCCATGGGATCAGCTCAGGAGGCCCTCGCCCGGTACTCCTCGAGGGCATCATCCGGGACGTGGGCGATACCGTCGACCATGACGTACCTGATCTGACGCTCGCGGACCAACCGCAGGAGCTCCTTCGTCGGGACGCCAAGACGCCTAGCGGCTTCTGACGCCCTCAGGAGTTCAGCGGCCATCTCCACCTCCGGACGGGTGATCAAAACCCAGTTTACGGCTGAGGACCGCGACCTGGTGCTCGAGTTGCGCCACGACGGCGAGGCGATCACTGTCGGTCAGGGCGTCACGGGCGTCTTCCAGGGCAGCCAGGAGGTCGAGCGACTCCTCGAGGTCGTAGCGCACCTCGTCCGGTGGGTCGGCCGATGTCATTCCTCGACGACAGAGGCCGGCTGTGACCGTGAAGAGGGGCGACTACGGTCCCGGGCTACCTGGGAAGATGACCTACCCATTACCCCACAACACAGCGATACCGAGCCTGCTGGCGTGCAAGTACGGCACAGTTCTCAGGTATCAAGATCCAGAGCCCTTAGTTCATTGCACCGTGTCAGGAGGGCCGAGACCAGCCGCCTGACCTAGTGAACGGCACGCTCGTAGCGCGGCAACGACTATAGGGCCCGCGAAGTTCGACCCCCTGAACGCGGACTGGTCACTCGAGGCGTCGGTGTACGAGGTTTCCCACTGCGATGACCAGGCCGGCTCGTGCGGGCCGGGTTACGGGAACCATCCCGGGAGCGCAGACGTCTACAACGCCGGCATCGAGCCGAAGCTGGTTTTCTTGCTCGCCTTCAGGCACAATGGCGTGACCCTGGAACAAGCTGCCTTCCTGGTCACCTATGACGCCCTGGCGTGGGCAGAGACTCAGCCCGACCTGGAGGACGTCATTCAGGACTACTGATTACAACTAATAATCGCAGCCTGGCCGTGAAAGCCCGCCCGGGGGTTACGTGCTAGGCGGGCCCGCAGGCACCTGAGCGGGAAACCTCGCCGTTCTTGGTGCAAATGAGGGATGTTGCGGCGTCGCGGCACACAAGAAGGTGGCGATGCGCGGCAATATGCACCTAGCGCAACGAAAATCTCGCCCTTAGTGCCGCTGCGCGAGGTCAGCGCCTATCCTCCTCCGGTGCCAACTGCCGTCTGCTCGCCGAAGTGGTCAGGTGGGGGCGCCGGCCCCGACGAGCGCTCCCGCACCGTCGTCCCACGACCACGTCGGGGCGTCGCCCCAAAGGTGCTCCAGGTCGTAAAACTGGCGCGCCTCCTCCAAGAAGACGTGGACGATGAAGTCGCCGTAGTCCATAAGGACCCAACGGGCGTCGTCGAGGCCCTCGACCGAAAGAGGGCCGCCGTTCCCGGCTATTTTGAGCTGGTGTTCGACTTCGTCGCTGATTGTGCGGACTTGGCGAGGGTTAGCGCCGCTCGTGATCAAAAAAGCATCGGTAAGCCCGAGGATCTTTTCGACATCGAGCACGAGGATGTCCCGGGCTAACTTTGCGGACGCGGCCTTTGCTGCTACCGTGCAACGCACAAGGGTGTGCTCTGCAAAGGCCTCGACATCACTGGCACCAGTACCCTCCCACGCTCCAGGAGCATTGGGGGCGATTGTCAAGAAGGTTGCACCTCGCTAATCAAGGCATTGCCGGTTGGCTGAGCGGCGCTCGCGCTGCCCTGGTTACCTAACCACTGCAACCCGAGCAGGACCACTGTCACCGCGAGGGCAATCAGCAGCACCAAGACCGCCAACGCCCTCTCTACCGCCCGCCTGCGCCGGTTCAACCGCCTGTTGATGCTATGGCGGGGGTACCCACCGGGTTGAGCCCGGACGGCCGTGGTCATCTGGTAACAGAGTACAGGCCACGCTCTTGGATCACGCGCACCGCCGCTTCGGGTACGAGGTAGTCGAGCGGGCGGCCGGTCGCGGCCCGGGCACGCAGGTCGGTGCTGGAAATCTCGAGGTTCGGGACGCTCACTTCCTCAAGCCTCCAGCCCTGTTGGCGAAGGTCGGCGGGCGCGGGTGTCCCCGGCCGGTTGACCACTACCAGCGAAGCCTTGTCCCTCACTTCATCGAGGCGCTCCCAAGTCCCGAGCTCAGCGCTCACGTCCCAGCCAACGATGACGAACAGCTCTGCGCTCGGGTAGATCTCGGCAAGTTGGGAGACCGTGTCCGCAGTGTAGGAAGGCCCTCCGCGGTCGATCTCGAGCCGGCTTGCGTGGAGCCCGGGGACTCCGCCGACCGCAGCCCTTACGAGCTCGAACCGGTCTTCGGCTGGTGTCACCTGGCGCGCCCCGACCTTCTGCCAGGGAACATTCGCCACTACCAGTACGACGCGGTCCAACTTGAGGGCGTGCCGGGCGTTGACGGCGGCTACCAAGTGCCCGACGTGGATAGGGTCGAACGTGCCGCCGAAGATCCCGATACGCTCTCCCATTGACCCTGCAAGCTATCCGGCGGCACCCCGGGTTACCCGCCAAGCCTCGCTTAGGGGGCAGTAAAACGACTTGCTGAGGGCCCCCTATGCCTGACACCCTGAACCTTGTGAGCCAATGGACGCCTTCGTCTTGGCGCGGCTGGCCGGCGGAACAACAGCCCGACTGGCCCGACGAGCACGCGCTCGAGCAAAACCTCAAGGTCTTGTCCGCCCTGCCGCCGCTCGTCTTTGCCGGCGAAGCACGGGCACTGCGTTCGGGGTTGGCAGAAGTCGCCGCCGGGAAGGCCTTCCTCTTGCAGGCGGGGGACTGCGCCGAGTCCTTCTATGACTTCACCGCTGACAGCATCCGGGACAAGCTCAAGGTCATCCTGCAGATGGCTGTCGTGCTCACCTATGGGACAGGGTGCCCTGTCGTCAAGGTTGGGCGCATCGCTGGGCAGTTTGCCAAGCCGCGCTCAGCACCCTTCGACGTCGTCGACGGCGCAGAGGTGCCGGCTTTCCGGGGCCACATAGTCAACGACGACGCACCCACCCTCGAGGCGCGCCGGCCCGACCCCACCCGCCTCATAGCCGCGTACCACCAGTCGGCTTCGACCCTCAACTTGCTCCGCGCCTTCACAAAGGGGGGTTTCGCAGACCTCGCCCAGGTCCACATGTGGAACCAGGAGTTCGTGCAGTCGAGCCGCGAGGGCCAGCGCTATGAGGCAATAGCGGCTGAGATCGATCGCGCCCTGCGGTTCATGGCGGCGTGCGGGATCGACCTCGGGACCGAGGAGAGCCTGCACCAAGTTGACTTCTATACAAGCCACGAAGCGCTCATCTTGGGCTATGAGGAGGCTCTCACGAGGCGCGACTCGCTTACGGGACGCTGGTACGACACTTCCGCGCACCTGGTTTGGTGCGGCGAGCGGACGCGCCAGCTCGATAGCGCGCACCTCCATTTCCTCTCCGGCATCAACAACCCCGTCGCCGCCAAGGTCGGTCCTGGGGCGACGGCGGAAGACCTCGTTGCCATGTGCAATATCCTCGATCCCGACCGGGAGCCAGGACGTCTCACCCTCATCAGCCGGATGGGCGCAAAAAAGGTGGCGGAGGCACTGCCTCCGCTCCAGCTGGCTGTGGGACGTTCGGGCCACCCTGTCGTCTGGGCCTGCGACCCCATGCACGGCAACACTTTTGTCTCGGAGAACGGCCGCAAGACCCGCCATTTTGACCACGTGCTGGCGGAGATCTCGGGGTTCTTTGCTGCCTGCCGCCAGTCGGGGACTTGGCCCGGAGGTGTGCACGTCGAGCTCACGGGCGACAGCGTGACGGAATGCCTCGGCGGCGCAGAGGAGATCTTCGAAGATGACTTGGAGCTGCGCTACACAACCACCTGTGACCCCCGGCTAAACGGCCGCCAGTCGCTCGACCTGGCTTTCCGGGTAGCCGAGCTACTGCGCGCTGGGTAGCTCTCTCGGTAGCCACTTTCTCGCCGGTCCTTGGCGCCTTTGGGGCGCGCGAAGAAATGTTGACTAAACCGATCGGAAATGGTAAGAATAGGAACAATGACGGCTGCCATCCAGGCTCGGGACATCGCTGCCGGCGTCGAGGCAGACATCGCCAAGTTCGACCAGATGCTGGAGGCTTACCTTGGCGGTCGGTTGGACGAAGACGAGTTCCGGCTCTTCCGGCTCAACAACGGCATCTACGGCCAGCGCCAGGGTGGCCATAACCAGATGGTGCGGGTCAAGGCGCCCTACGGGTCCTTGACCCCTGAGCAGCTGGAGGCTCTCGGGGACATCGCCGAGACCTATAGCCGCGGCTGGGGCCATCTGACTACTCGGCAAAACATCCAGTTCCACTTCGTCGAACTGGAACGGGTGCCCCAGCTGTTGCGAGACCTTGCGAAGGCCGGCCTCACGACACGGGAGGCTTGCGGCGACACCGTCCGCAACATCACCGGTTGCCATCTGGCTGGTGCATGCCCGTTCGAGGTGCTCGACATCAGCCCCTGGGCTGAGGCTGCCTTCCGCCACTTCCTCCACCACCCGTACGCGCAGCGCCTGCCGCGCAAGTTCAAGATCAATTTTTCGGGGTGTGTAACAGACTGCGGCCAGGCAATGTTCAACGACGTCGGCGTGGTAGCAGTGTCCCGACCTCTTGCCGACGGGACGACGGAGGCTGGGTTCAGGGTGTTCATCGCTGGTGGTCTTGGCGCCAACCCCCACCCCGCCCAGGCGCTCGAGGAGTTCACCCCCCGCGAGCAGCTGCTAGCCACCCTGGAGGCGGTCCTGCGCACTTTCGACCACTACGGGAACCGCGACAACAAGCTCCGCGCCCGGATGAAGTGGCTGGTCGACACTATGGGCATCGACGAGCTTCGCGAGCGGGTGCTCAAGGAGCGTAGGCTCCTGTTGGCGTCCAGTTCGTGGCCAGGCGGCATCCCGGACGTCGTCCAAGAGCTGGGGGACGCCCCGGCGGGCGTTTCTGCCAGCACTTCACCAACCCCAGTTGGGACACCGGTAACGCTCCGTCTCGGCCCAGGCGACCCTTACAAACGTTGGGAGGCGGCCAACGTTGTGATCGGCGTCGCCAAAGGCACCGTCTCGGCTATTGCGTACGCTCGGCTAGGCGATATCACGGCTGCCCAGTTCCGAGAGCTCGCCTCGGTCCAGCGCGACCTTGGTGTATCGGTGAGGGTAACTAACCGCCAAAACCTCGTCTTCCGCGACCTGACGGCGGGCCAGCTCCCTGTCCTTCACAGCCGCTTGGACGCCATGGGCATGGCAGAACCCGGCGCTGAGCTGGCTCGGGACGTCGTCTCGTGCCCGGGCGCCGACACCTGCAACCTCGCCGTAACCCAGAGCCGAGGGCTCGCCGACGACATCGCCAACGCGCTCGAGAGGGCGGGCCTAGCCGACGTGGGCGGCGTCCGGGTCAACATCTCGGGCTGCACGAACAGCTGCGGGCAGCACCACGTCGCGGACATCGGCTTCCATGGTGTAGAGCGACGTGCTCACGGGCGCCCTGCCCCTGGGTACCAACTGCTCCTGGGCGGCCACGTAGGCAAGACCGAGATCGAGTTCGCCCAGCGTGCCATGCGGTTGCCGGCCAAAGCCTGCGCCGAAGCGACTGTACGCATCGTCAGCCGTTTCGCCGAAGAACGGGAGGCCGGAGAGGAGTTCGCGGCGTGGCTGGAGCGCGCTGGGGGGCCCAAGGCCGTCGCCGCTGAGCTTGCCGACCTGGACAACTGGCCCAAGCCGGATGAGCGGCCGGACTATTACATTGATTTCGACGAAACGGGCCCATATACCGCGGACGTCGGCGTTGGCGAGTGCGCAGGAGCATAAACTGCTGGATGGCGACCCTGGAAGGATAGTGTTGTGACCTTGCTGGACGCCCCTAGTACCGAGGACCTCACAGACGACGTTCTCGCGGATCTGAACGCGAAGTTCGAGAGGTCATCAGCGGGGGACATAGTCGAATGGGCAGTAGAGCGCTTCTACCCTCATTTGTGCCTCACTGCCTCCATGACGGACGCAGTCCTGATCGACGTCGCTACCCGGGTCGAGCCGGCGATCGAAGTCGTCTTCATCGATACGGGGTACCACTTTCCCGAAACGCTCGAGACGCTCGAGGAGGTGAGGCGGCGGTACGGGCTCAACCTGCGGATCATGACGGTCCCGCGCCACCCGGTGCCGCTCTGGAAGTCTGACCCGGTCAACTGCTGCACTCCTGCGAAATTGGCCCAGCTCGAGCGGGCGCTCGTGGGCAAGAAGGCGTGGATGAGCGGCCTGCGCCGGGAGGAGTCGGAGTCGCGCCGGGGCGCACCGATAGTGACCCGTGACAGGCGTGGTTTGGTCAAGCTCAACCCGCTCGCGAACTGGGCGGACCTCGATGTCCAGGGCTACATCGCCGACCACGACGTGCCCGTCAACCCGCTCCTCCGCAAGGGCTACCCCTCCATCGGCTGCTGGCCGTGCACAAGGCCGGTCGTCGCAGGCGAACATTCACGTGCCGGGCGCTGGGCTGGGCTCGAAAAGACCGAGTGCGGGCTCCACGACGAGGTAATTGCCAAGTAACTTTTCAGCGAGCGGGCTAGTGAAGGGTGCTTGGTAAGCGCACCCACGGTGCCGTAAGGTTCAGGTGGCTCTGTCGGCCAATTCGGCCTTCGGTCCCGGGCCCATTATGCCGATGTCAAAATGAGTGCGCCTGTGGTTGGAGCGTTGCTCGGCAGCGGGCAATAGGCTGAACGGGCGGGAACGGGAAAGGCATGCGTCGCCGCAACATGGCCTCTCTGGGCAGGTCCTCCTTCTTTAGCGGCGGCCACGGCAAGGCTTCTCGCCACACCCGCTTGGTCCTCGCCTGCGCGGCTGCTTTTGGGAGCGCGCTGCCTTTGACTGTGAGCGCGGCGACTTCGGCCGCCCCCCGGCCGGTCCTGCCCGGCGAAACTCCGATCAGTGCTCCGGAGAGCTCCACCACGACGCCAGCAGCTCCGGCCTCCAACACCGAGCCAGTTCTGCTCCGGCGCCCGCCACCGACGGGCCTTGGCCAGGCCGGCACCTCGACCACTGCTCCTGCGCTCGCCGGCGCCCAGGCGGGCAGGGGCGCGGGGGGCGCCCCAGGCGATAACCCCGGTAGGGAGAAGGGCAGGTCCGGGACGACAAAGAAGGCCCAAAAAGCCAGCCCGCCCCTCGTGCAGGTGCTCAACCCAGGCACCGTCACCCTCGTCCGAAGCCTCGCGGCCGACGAGCGACGGCTCGTGAGCGTCGAGGCTTACGGCCAGGCGCTCGCGTACCTCCGCAGCGCCCGCGCCGTCGAAGCTCAGGCATCGCGGCTGCTGGCCGCTGCTAAGGACGCTTGGAGCGCAGCGGAGGTGCAACAGCAGGACGCGCTGCGTACCGAGGCATCCGACGCGAGATGGGTCAACCTCTTTGACCAGGCGCTCTATGAGATCGGTATCGCTGAGTACACGGGCGAGACCCAGGTCGATGGGCCAGACATCGCGGCGCAGCAGCACCAATTGGTGGTCAACCAATGGGGCGAGGTCGCCGCCACAGACACCTCGAGCGAGCTCAACGCTTCCCAACGCGCGCTCGCCGAAGCCAAAGAGCGCGTCCGGTTCACTACTGCGCTAGCCCGTTCGACCGGCCGGCAACTCCTGGCGGCAAGGCACTCCTTCGCCCGCGCGCGGGCTCAATTGGTTACGTCGCAACATGCCTTACTGGATGCCCGTTATTGGGTTTCTGCTCCCAGTCAGGCCCCGGCCCAACCCGAGGAGGCGCTCGTCTCCCTGGAGGTCGTTGTCCCCTACGCCCGGGACATCGCCGGCGTCGCGCGGCCCGTGTTCTCTCGCTCGACGACCACCACGACTATGGCCACGTCCACCACCACGACGGCCAACGGTGTTGCCCGCAACAAACCGGGCACGTCCTCCGCGATAAAGGCCGGCAGCCAGAGGGCTGCGCAAATTTTCGAGATGGGCCCAGCAATCCTTGGGCCTTCGCTTCTCACGGCTGGGCAGATAACGGCCTGGTTCGAGTCCACCGGGGCGCTTGCCCGCACGACGGTCCCAATCGGCCCACTCGTCGCCGACTACATGACAGAGGGACATTTGACAGGGGTCCGGGCGGACATAGCATTTGCGCAATCGATCGTGGAGACCGGTTATTTTTCCTTCCCGATGTACGGGCAGGACCCCGAAAGCTATAACAATTTCGCCGGTATCGGCGCGTGCGACAGCTGCAAGCACGGGTTCCACTACAACTCCGCGCTAGCGGGAGTTGCTGCCCAGGAGGACCTGCTCGAGGAGTACGCGCTGCCCTACACGTTGCCGACCAACCTCGCCTCCTTTGGTGTCGCCGGCAATAGCCAAACCTGGATGGAACTGTCGGGCACCTGGGCGACCAACATCAACTATGGGTACGCCATCTTGTCGGTGTACCAGCTCATGCTCGATTTCGTCATCGAAAGCAAAATGGCCAGCTACGGGCTGCTACAAAGCCAGCCCCAGTACACCCCAAAGCATTTTGGCTAACCAACCTGCGAGATCCGAGCCAGCACCCAGTCGTACTCGCCCGACATGATCGACGCTTTGCAATAGCGGCAGGTGCCCGTTAGGTCCACGTCGAGAGGCGCTCCACAGTTGGGGCACTTTGAGCCGAGGCTGCTGCCACCGACCTTGGTCTGTGCCGCTGCGGACCGCTGGAAGGTCCAGTCCTCTTCCCACGGTTTCACCGACTTGTCGCCCCGGAGCACTTTCCCCGTGCTCTCATCGACGTCATAATCTGCCGAAGCAGCGACCATGCGTACTGTCAGTGTGTCGAAATGAACGTCAGAGTGGGCTGCGACTGGCCAGATATTTGAAAGCGTCAAGTCGTCAAGGACGCTGCGTTTGTGGCCGTCAATATAGCCCTGGATCTGGGCTTGGTGGGTTTGCCAGAGCGCGTCCGTCATCACTTGGCGCGACATTTCTGGCTTCCGTTGGCCCCAGGCCTGCTCGACGATAAAGAACACTCGCTGCACTTGTTGGATGAACTGTTCGATGTCGAAGTTGGGGTCGTGCGCCTTGATCGCAGCCAAACCGACATCGAGGGGGCTCGCTGCTTGCACGGCGCGGGCGTGCGCCTCTGGGAAGAGCTCTCCTTCGATGCTCGCAGCAGCGGGTCGAGGGTCGCGCATCCAATCGGGGTCCTGGTCCGGCCATGAACCACCCGCGCCAGCAAGCTTTCCCCCTACCCCCCGGCCCTGTCCGCCGAAGATGCCGCCGTCACCTCCTGGGCTTGCGGCCCAGCCACCTCCTGCCGGACCACCTCCTGCCTGACCACCTCCGGCCGCCCAACCGTCACTGCCGCCCGCTGGTGGTCCCGAGGATTGGGAGGGCAGCGTAGTCGCCGGGCCCCCACCTTGCCCCTGCCCCCCACCTTGCCCTGGGTAACCGAAGGGACCACTTCCTGCGGTCCCACCTCCCCAAGGGCCCCCTTGTGGTGGCCCAGGGCCCCCTCGCCAAGGCCCGCCCCCACCCCAAGGGCCACCTCCACCCCAAGGGCCACCTCCACCGCCTCCTTGCCAGGGCCCACCGCCCCAACGCCCGCGCCGCCAACCTCCCGCGCGGCGCGACATCATCATGACGACCATCGCCATCATGAACAGAAAAACAACTAACGATCCTCCACCTGCGCCGTAGGACACGGCTCACCTCCCAGCCTGGCTCCTCGCCGGGCGCTAAGACCTCAGCTCTGGACCGGCTGAGACCCGCCACCAGGAGCGGCTCCCGGTCCGGCGGGCGCCGCTGCGGCTCCGGCCGGCGCTGCCCCGGGTGCGATAGCTGTCCCGCACGAAGCGCAGAAACGTTGCCCGGGCGACGCCTCAGTCCCGCAGGACGGACAACGTACCGGTTGCGGGCCAAGCGGCTGGCCACAGCTCGCGCAGAAGCGTGAATTGGCGGGGTTGTCCGTCCCGCAGTTCGCACAGTGGCCGGCGGGCGGCGGCAATGCTGTCCCGCACGAAGCGCAGAACTTGGCACCGACTGCCTGGGTGGCATTGCAATTGGTGCAAGTCACGGTGGCTGTGGGCGCTGGGGCGGCTGCGGGTGCACCTGCAAAACCGGCACCACCGCCTGCGAACCCCGGGGCCGGTGGAGGAACAGGCCCAGGTTCGCCCCCGGGACCATACCCGGCCACACCTCCCGCCAGCTGGCCCCCGAGGCCCAGCCCGGCAGCCAGGAAAGCGCCGCTGTCCCCGCTGCCGCCCTTGGCCATGCCCTGGCCGGCGCCCAAGGCCATCTCGCCGGCCGCATACCGGTTGAACCCGCCCGCGAGACGGCTGTAAGCAGTGTCTTTGGCGAGGTTCTTGAGGGTCGCCTCATCCTGCTCGGAGAGGTTGACGTCGAAGTTACCCATGCGGATGAGCTGGACCCCGTAGGTCGCCAACTGGTTATTGGCGGCAGGGACGATCGCCTCTTCGAGATCTGGCGTGTACGCCGAAAGTCCCAAGACCGGCCACCCATTGCGCACTATCTGACGGGTTACCTCCGTTCGCATCACTTTGAGCAGCTGGTCGCTGACCCAGCTCGAGACGCGCTCGTTGTTCTCCAGGTCAACCGTGCCTACGAGGTTGGTTATGAGAGCGGCGGGGTCTTTTACCTGGAGGGAGTAATCGCCGAAGACCCGCAGCGTGACGATATTGCCCGTCTGCGGGTCCTGGACGTCATCGATACGGCCGCCAAATGTGTTGCCTGGGAACTCTCTTGTGTGCACGAAGTAGAGCTCCGAGCGGTAAGCGTTGCCACCGGTCGCGAAGTCGATAATTGCCCCGAGGAACGGCAGCTCTTGGGCGTCGATCTGGTGGCGCCCTGGTCCCATCGTGCCGATCACTTGTCCCGTGTTGATGAACAGTGCCAACTCGTCAGCGTCCACGATCGCCCTGGTGAACTTGCGGATGCGGACGTCCGGCCACTTGAAGACGATTTGGTGTTTGCGGTCATCGGGGACCGCAATGAACTCTCGGCTGGCAAGGACCATCGTTAGCCTCCTGTGCGCTCGGTCTCCATCAGGGTAGCGCCATACCCAGCGGCTTCGTAGCCCGGCTCCCGCCGCGGGGACCGGATTAAGGCAATTGTTCGACGAAGTGGCGCAGTTGGCGCAAGTTACGGCATTCGTAAACGCCGCTGCAGTGGAGTGCGTACTGGGCGAGGACCGAGTCGCCTGTGTCCCAGTATGAACGTGGCTCCGGGTTGAGCCACCACACTTGACGAGCGCGACGGGCAAGCTCGGCCATAGCCCACGGGTGCACCGAGTGGTAGTTGTTGCGAGCATCCCCCAGGACGAGCACTGTCGTGCGGGGGGTCAGCTCGCGGCCCCACCTTTCGACCAATTCGCTCAGGGCATGGCCGTAATCCGAATGCCCCTCGGTCCATATCACGTCAGCCTGCATGTTGATCGATTGCACAGCCTGGGGAAGGTCTGTTGCGCCGTGCAGGAGGTCGGTCACCTCGTCGATCCCGTCGATAAAAGCCCAGGACCGGGCCCGGGAAAACTGGGAGGAGAGCGTGTACACGAGCTGGAGGGTAAAGCGCGCGAAGGCAGCGACTGAGCCCGAGATGTCCGCCAACGCCCAAAGCTCTGGCTTGGAGCGCTGCCTCACCTTGAAGCGCGGGTCGACAGGGGCGCCGCCGCTCGAAAGCGACCTGCGCATGGTCGCGCGGAAATCGAGGCGCCCGTCGTTCCGCTTGCGCCTCTTACGAGCGAGGTGCACTGCGAGCTTGCGAGCGAGCGGCTGAACAGCGCGCTCGAGCGCGGCAAGCTCCTCGCGGCCAAGGTGCATAAAGTCGACGTCCTCCGGCAAAGGGCGCCTCATGGCCCTGGCGACCTCTCGGGGCCCTCGCTCGCTCACCAGGCGGCGGTTGACTTCGGTCCCAACCTCGTCCCGCAACTGCTCCAAGCGCCGGCGGTACTCGTTGGCCAGGACAAGGGCTTCGAGGCCGCCGGCCTCGTCAGCGTGGCGCAGGAGGCGCTCGAGGAGCACATCGGTCTGGAGGTGCCTGAGGGTTTTGAAAACGTAATAGTTGCCGCCAACCGGCCGGCCCGGCTCCATGCCGGCAAAACGCTCCACCGAAGCCCGCGCAAGGGCAGCCATTAGCTCCGGGCCCCCATCCATCAGTGCCCTGAGCGCCAGCTCGGCGAGCTCGGAAGCGCTCAGCCGCTCGCCGTCGCCCAGGACGTCGTCGTTCGTCGCCTCCCTCAGCACGCTGAGAGCACCTCCCCTGAGCGAGAAGTAAAGTTCGAAGAGGGTTTCAAAAGTCCTCCAATGCCCCTCCTGCTTCACAAGAGCCGCGGCGAGACCGAGCTTGAGGGCCTCCCTGTCCTCAAGAGGCAGGTACCGCAGAGCCTCCACGGCATCGAGGATCTCGGTCGTGCTAATGGGCACGCCAGCGGCTCGCAGTTCCACGAAGAAATCAGCGAATACCTCGAACAGCCCGTCCGCCAAGATCTTCTCGGGTGGTGAGGTCGCTGTCGTGCTGAGGTTGCTCACGTCCCAGCAGTCGTCAGTTCTTTGGCCGCGCGTTGGATGTCTGACTGGTGCTTGAGCAACACATGGAGTGTTTGCCTGGCGGTCTCGGCATCGAGGTGCGACACGCCGAGGAGCACCAATGTCCGGGCCCAGTCGAGAGTTTCGGAGACAGAGGGCGGCTTTTTCAGTTCGAGCGCCCGCACGAGCTGGACGGTGCGCACGACCTGGTCTGCGAGCGAGCTATGGATGCCAGCTACCTTGGTAGTCACGATCGCCCGTTCACGCTCGACACTGGGGTAGTCGAGGTGCAGGAACAGGCACCTTCTCTTGAGCGCCTCGGATAGTTCACGAGTGTTGTTGGAAGTGAGGAAGACCAAAGGGATTTGTGCGGCTTTTACCGTCCCGAGCTCAGGCACCGACACCTGGTAATCAGAAAGCACTTCCAAGAGAAGCGCCTCGGTCTCGACCTCTACCCTGTCGACTTCGTCGATCAGGAGCACGACGGGCTCGGTGGCACGGATGGCTTCGAGGAGCGGGCGTGGCATGAGAAAAGGCTCCGAGAAAATGTCCTCCTCCAGCTCCGCCCACGTTTCCCCTTCCTGAGTGACCTGCTCGGCCTGGATGCGAAGCAGCTGTTTCTTGTAGTTCCATTCGTAGAGCGCCTTGGCTTCGTCGAGGCCTTCGTAACACTGCAACCGGATGAGCCTCGCCTCCGTCAGGTCCGCGACGGACTTTGCGAGCTGCGTCTTACCTGTGCCAGCGGGGCCTTCCACAAGGACTGGCTTACCCAAGCGGTCAGCGAGGAAGACGACCGCGGCTATGCCTTCGTCCGCGAGGTACCCGACCTCACGGAGCCCTGCGTTGACGGCTGTGGGGCTCTCGAAACGCTCTCCCGGGCGTCGGTCGGTCATCGGCCCATCCTACGGGGAACCTGCGCACCGACGTTCGCAATTTAGTACCTGACCTGGCCGTTCCCGGTTACGACGTACTTGGTAGTGGTCAGCTCCCGGAGCCCCATCGGGCCGCGGGCGTGCAATTTTTGTGTGCTGATGCCGATCTCTGCGCCAAAACCAAACTGCTCGCCGTCGGTGAAGCGCGTCGACGCATTGACCATCACCGCTGCCGCGTCCACCTCTCGGGCAAAGCGCTGGGCAGCAACCAAGTCCCGGGTGACGATGGCCTCGGTGTGCCCGCTGCTGTAGGTCTGGACATGAGCGATCGCCTGGTCAAGGTCGTCAACGACACGGACGCTGAGGACGAGGTCGAGGTACTCCTTGGCCCAGTCTTCCTCCGTCGCGGCCTCGATCGACGGTGCGATCGCGCGGGCAGGTTCGTCACCGACGAGACGCACCCCCATAAGCGCCTCGACGGCCTTTGGGAGGAAATCATTTGCTACATCTCGGTGCACTACCAGCGACTCAGTCGCGTTGCAAACGCTCGGGCGCTGCGTCTTGCCATTGACCAGGAGCGCAAGGGCCATTTCGAGGTCTGCTGAAGCATCGACGTAGAGGTGGCAATTGCCGTCGCCGTCGATCACATATGGCACCGTTGCGTTCTCCAGCACCGCCGCGATGAGCGAGGGGCCGCCTCGTGGGATCAAGCAGTCGACCACGCCGCGCATACGCATAAATGCCCGAGCCGATTCATAGCTTGTGTCCTCCACCAACACGACGGAGTCTTCAGGCAGCCCCGCTTTGGCAATACCTTCGCGCAACGCCGCCGCGATGGCGCGATTGGAGCCGAGGGCCGCCGAACTACCTCGCAAGAACGCGGCGTTCCCGGACTTGAGGCACAGCCCGGCGGCATCGCTTGTTACATTGGGGCGGTTTTCATAGATGATGGCTACAACCCCCAGTGGCACGCGGACCTTTTCAATTCGCAACCCGTTCGGCCGCACCCAGCCGTCCACGACTTCGCCGACCGGGTCAGCCAAGGCTGCGACCTGGCGGAGGCCGGCGGCCATCCCTGCGATGCGTTGAGGTGAAAGCTTGAGGCGGTCGATGATGGTTCCCGGGCTCCCAGCAGCCTGGGCCTGGGAGATATCGTCCGCGTTGGCCTGGAGGATGTCATCTGCGCGTTGACCAAGGAGGTCCGCGCCAGCAAAGAGGGCAGCGTCCTTGGCGTCGGTGGGGACAAGTGCCAAGGCCAGGCTCGCCCGTTTTGCTCGCTGGCCGAGCTCCAAGAGACTGCTCATGGAAAAGGTTACCTCCCGGGTGCGGGTGCTTGTGGAGCGGCAACCCCCGCGCCAGCTTCGTGAAGGCTCTGGTATTTCCTGAGCGCTGCCAGCGGCATAGCCTGAACTGTGCTCGAAAAGCGTCCCGAGGGCCGGCTTCCCAGCGTCGCTCGTGCGGCAGCTTCGCCAACCGCAGTCGTCCTGGCTGGGGGCGGCATCGCGATCGGAGAAGCGGCCCACCTTGGGCTGGCAGTGGCGGTCGTCCTCGGGGCAGCGGGCTATGGGGCACGGGTGGCCTGGGCTGCTGTCCACCGTCGCGTTTTGCTTCGCCAAAGGGCGCAGCGCCGTCTCGCTCGGATCGACCCTTGGTCCGTGCCTGAGCCTTGGCGAGGGTACACAGTGCGCACCCTGGACGCGCGTAAACGCCTCCGGCAATTGGCAGGCGACTGCCCGCCCGGCACTCTCGCTGATTATCTGGCGGGCGCTGTGGGCAAAGTTGACGCCGCAGTCGAAGAGCAGTGGGCGCTTGCCCGCGGTGGCGCCGCGCTCGCGGAGCCTCCCGCGCGCACCGAGAGGGTGACGCGGGAGCTCGAGCAGGTCCAAGGGCAGCTGCGTGGCCAGACAGAGCTCGGGGCCAAGCGGGTCACTTTGGCGTCCCGCGAAGAAGCCTTGGCTTCCGAACTCCGCTCGCTGAGGCGCAGCGAAGCGGTGAGCGCACAGATCTCCAGCCAGCTCTCGACGCTGACTTCCCAGCTGGAGGGCCTGGTCGCAGCGGCGGGTCAACTCGTGGGGTCGGCCGGGGGGGCTGCTGGCGACATGGCCGCTCTTGCCTCGGAGCTTGCGTCGCTCGTTGGAGCGCTCGAGGAAGCCAAGCGGATAGTCGCAACCGCCCCCCCGAGCCAGCCCGCCACCGGCAATAGCTAGAGTGCCAGGCATGTGGAAAGCTCTACGCCGCCGGTGGAAGTACCTAACAGCCAAGCTTTCGGGCCGTTGGGAGGAGACCTCCGACCCAAAGGTGCAGCTGGAGCAGGCCATGGCGGAGGCGCAGGAACAGCACCGCAGGCTCGTTGAGCAGGCGGCGAGCGTGATCGCAAACCAAAAGCAGACCGAACTCCAGCTCAACCGTTCTATGCAGGAGCTCGAGCGGATCAGCCAATCGACCCGCCAAGCCCTTGCGATGGCAAACGACGCCGCTAACCGAGGAGATACGGCAAAGGCCGCCGACTACAACCAGACCGCCGAAGCCTTCGCCAACCGCTTGATAGCAACAGAAAAGCGCGTTGACGATTTGAAGACGATGCACTTGCAAGCCACGCAGGCTGCCCAGCAAGCCAAGGCTGCAGTGCAGCAAAACGCCAATGCACTGCAGGAGAAATTGGCAGACCGGCAAAAGCTGCTCTCGCAGCTCGACCAGGCCCGGATGCAACAGCAGCTCAACACCGCGATGGCGAGCCTTTCGCAGACCGTCGACCAGGACGTGCCTACTTTTGACGACGTGAGGGCAAAAATCGAAGCCCAGTACGCAAAGGCTCTCGGGGTCTCCGAGCTCGCCGGCCACAACATGGAATCGCGCATGCTCGAAATTGAACAGGCAAGCGTCAACCTCGAGGCGCAACAGCGCCTCGACCAAATGCGCATGCAGATGGGCCTCCCCGCGGGGCCGGGGGCTGGCGCGCCAGCATTGGGCCCCTCCGCCCCATCTACCCAGCAGGCGCTCGCACAGGGGCAGCCGGCGGGGCAGCTTTCTGCTGCTCAGGGGGCTACGGCCGGGGCGAGCCTGGACGACGAGATAGCAGAGGCTGAACCGGCCCACCCGAGCGGTCAACCGGCTTCACCTAGCGACAGCTGAGCAAGAGCAGCCCCTTTGATGGTACGGGTGGTGGTTGTCGGCGGCGGGCCAGCAGGCAACCAAGCGGCAAGTAGAGCCGCAAGCCTCGGCGCCCACGTGACGCTGGTCGAGCGCGACATCGTTGGGGGCGCCGCCCACCTTTGGGACTGCATCCCCTCCAAGGCGATGATCGCCACGGCTGGCGCGCTCAGCTTCTCCCGGCGGATGAGCGGGCTCGGTCTTGTAGCCGCTGGCGGAGGAGCGGGACGAGTTGATCACGACGCGCTGGGTGCACGGATCGAGGAGGTCACATCCCGCCTGCAGGGCTCTGTCGAACAGCTCCTGGTGTCACAAAAGGTCCGCATCCTGCGTGGGGAGGCCCGCCTCACAGGTCCCCGTTCCGTGGCTGTGAGCGGCCTCGGCAATGAGGAGGAAGAGCTGGGTGCCGAGGCCATCGTCGTGTCGACGGGCAGCCGGCCTCGAGTACCGGACTGGGCGGAGCCCGACGGCGAGCGAGTCCTGACGACACGCCAGGCTTACCCCCCACCGGAGCTACCTGATCACCTTGTCGTAGTGGGCTCTGGCGTCACGGGTGTGGAGTTCGTTCACATGTTCAGCTCGCTCGGCTCCAAGGTCAGCCTCATTGTGAGCCGTCAACACGTCCTCCCCCACAAGGACGCCGAAGTCGCGGCCGCCCTCGAGGAAGAGCTCCTGCGTCGCGGTGTCCGGCTTTATAAAGGAGCCCGAGCTCAGGGCGTTTCGGTGGACGGCACCAAGGTCAGCGTGGAGTGCGACGACGGGCGTGTCGTGCACGGGAGCCACGTACTACTGGCGGTCGGGTCGGTGGCCAATTCGGACCACCTCGGGCTGGAAAGGGCCGGCGTCCAGACGGATAAGTGGGGCTACATAACGGTAAACCACCATTGCCAGACCAATGTGCCACACATCTACGCGGCAGGGGACGTTTCAGGGAAATTGCCTCTGTCCTCGGTGGCTTCGATGCAGGGGCGCAAAGTGGCCGAGCACATAATGGGCCTGCACACTCGCGAACATCGCCATATCGATTACGACAAGGCGGCTTCGGCTGTTTTTACCGAGCCCGAGATCGCCGACGTTGGTTTAGCGGAGGCAGAAGCGTTCGCCTCTGGGCGTAAAATCCGGGTAACCAAGGTGCCCTTTGGCGCCTCGGCGAAAGCGCTTATCAACGACGACCCGCGTGGATTTGTCAAGATAATCTCTGACCCAGCCACAGGAGTCGTACTTGGTGGCTGCGTCGTCGGCAACCAGGCAGCCGAACTGATCTCTGTCCTCGCACTGGCGGTAACGGCAGGGCTCAAGGTGACGGACCTGGTGGAGAGCTGCCTCGTCCACCCTTCGTTGGCCGAGGCGTTGGCCGACGCGGCGGACTGATCAGCCGCCCGCGTTTTCGAGCGATGGGCGAAGAGCATCATTTGCCCGTCGAAGGGAGCAGCCGCGGTGCAGTGCTGCGAGTGCACGTGCAACCGGGCGCGCGGGGCGAGGGGTTTGCAGGTTGGCACGGCGAGGCCCTGAAAGTGAGGGTGAGAGCCCCTGCATCCGATGGCCGGGCCAACACCGCGCTCATGGCTCTCTTGGCGGCCCAGCTAGGGGTCGCCAGCTCATCGCTCAGCTTGGTTTCGGGAGAGACCAGTCGCGACAAACGGGTGCTCTTTGCGCGGGTGGACGCAGTGGAGCTGAAACGACGCCTGGCCCTCCACGGTGATCTCCGCGGGTAGCACCGACGGGTCGCGGCCACCACCACCCCTCGTTAGTGCGACTCAGCCTCCACGGCAAAGCCGATGATCGAGCCGAGCAACAGTACCCCACCGATCGCCCAGAACCACTTGCCGAATGCAAGCCCTATTGCAAGGGCGATCGCGCTCAAGCCCATGGCCGCGGGCCATATCGAGTTCCCCGGGAAGAAAGCGACCTCTCCCTCGCCGTCTTCGGGGTTGGCGTCCGGGCGGTCCTCTGCGCGCGGTTTGCCTCGGCGGCGTACCCAGACGAGGAAGATGAACCCGAAAAGCAAGGCGTAGGCAAAGCAGCCAAAACCGAGCATGACGGTACCCGATGTTTCGCCGCTCCAGGCGAGGTAAATGATGGCGACGATCCCGAGAAAAAGCGAGGTCCCGAGCGCCAGGTGCCACTCGTGCTTCATGATTTACGGCCCTCCGTCGCTCTCACGTGCGCCATCCCCGTCGCCTCCCGGTCCTCCATTTGTGCCGCCACCGTCCCCTCCATTACCCCCGTGCCCGCCATTACCTGCGCGGCCGGGCGGGCCCCCGCCGTTATATCCGTCTCCCTGGCCTGCGCGTGCGGCAAGCGCCTTTGCGCGCTCGGGCAGGATGTCGTCTACGCCTCGGCGCAGCTCGCGGGCATGCCGGCCGTGGGGGAGCGTGGAGTGCTCGGGATGGTTGAGGTCCCAGACCGGCCTTTCTGAGCGGATCGGAGGGATGAACTCGAAGTTATGCTCTTTCGGCGGGCTGTCCGTGACCCATTCGAGCGTCATGCCGTCCCAGGGATTGGGGCCCACCCTCTTGCCCGACCTCAGCGTCACGTAAACGTTTATCAAGAACGGGAGCATGGAGAACGCCAGGACGAAAGCCCCAATTGACGAGAGCATGTTGAGGAAGCTCCAACCCGCTGTAGGCGGGTAGGTGGCGATGCGCCGTTGCATACCTCGCAGCCCGAGGTCGTGCTGGGGGAAGAAGGTGAGGTTGAAACCGATGAACATGAGGACGAAGGTCACCTTCGCTAATCGTTCGTCCAACTTGCGACCGGTGAACTTGGGGAACCAGTAATGGATCGCAGCGAACGCGGCGAAGACTGACCCGCCGAAGAGCACGTAGTGGAAGTGCGCGACTACGAAGTAGGTGTCGTGCAGCTGGAAGTCAAGCGGGGGCTCGGCGAGCATGATGCCGGTGAAACCGCCGAGCAAGAAGCAGATGAGGAAGCCGAGCGCGAACAACATGGGGGAATCGAGCCGCACAGAGCCGCGGAACATCGTCCCGATCCAGTTGAAGAACTTGATACCTGTCGGGACGGAGATGAGGAGCGTGAGGATAGCGAAGAACGGGAGCAGCACGGCACCGGTGGTGTACATGTGGTGCGCCCACACGCCCATCGAAAGCCCACCTATGGAAAGGGTTGCGAAGACCATCCCCTTGTAACCGAAGACCGGCTTTCGGGAGAACGTGGCTATCACCTCGGTAGCCATCCCGAAGAACGGTAAGGCGAGGATGTACACCTCCGGGTGCCCGAAAAACCAGAAGAGGTTTTGCCAAAGGATTGGCTGGCCGCCCCCGGCGGGGTCGTAAAAGTGCGTCCCGAGGTGGCGGTCACACCATAGGAGGGCGACGGCCGCGGTGACGACGGGGAAGGCGAGAAGCACGAGGAAGGCGGTTATGAGCTGGTTCCAGACGAATATTGGCATGCGGAACATGACCATGCCCGGCGCGCGCAGGCAGAAGACCGTTGCGATCAGGTTGATGCCAGTGAACATGCTCGAGAAGAGCGCAAGCCCTACACCCGTTATCCACAAGTCGCCGCCCGGGCCAGGCGAATGTATCGTCTCCGTGAGAGGCGCATAGGCGAACCATCCCCAGTCGGCTGCCCCCGAAGAGGTCAGGAAACCGGCGTTTATCGTTATGCAGCCGCCAAGGAACAGCCAGTAGGAGAAGGCATTGAAGCGCGGGAACGCCATGTCGGGCGCGCCGATCATGATCGGCACCAGGTAGTTGGCTGTCCCGAAGGCGAAAGGCCCGAGGAAGAGGAACAGCATGATCGTGCCGTGCATCGTGAACAGCTGGTTGTAAGTCTCGAGGCTGAGGAAGTTATTGTTGGGTACGGCCAGTTGCGCGCGCATGAGCACGGCCATGGCCCCGGCGAGGAAGAACATGACCATGCTCGTGACCATGTAGTTGAGGCCGATTTGCTTGTGATCTGTGCTCGTGAGGTAGGAGAGCAGGCCCTTGTACTTCGGCCCCGGGACGATCTCGGTAAGGCGCCGCTCGGGTTGCTCGAAGTACTGCGGTCTCTCTTGGACAAGGGTCATGTTGGCTAGCCCTCCGCCGCAGTGGTCGTTAAGCCGTGATGGCTGGAGAGCCAGCCGCTGAACTGGTTCTTCGATATGACTTGGACCCAGAAGCGCATGTACGGGTGGTAAGTGCCGCAAAACTGCGTGCACTCGCCGATGAAGCGCTGCCCGGCCACGCTCGGGTCGATGTTGACGTCAAAAGAGTTGTTGATGCCCTGGATCGCGTCCCGCTTGAACAAGAAAGCCGGCACATAGAAGCTATGGTTGACGTCTTCCGAAAAGAGGTTTATCTGCACCGTCTCCCCGGCGGGCAGCGTCAGCACCGGCAAATTGGTGCTGTCGATGTTCGGCTCTTCCGCGACGCTCCCCGTCACCTCGTAGCCAGTTGGGTAGATGAAGCTCCAACCCCACTGGAAAGCGTCCACGCGAACCACGAGAGATGGGCCCGGGGCGACGTTGTCTTCTGTGTCCTCGGCCTGGTAGGTGTAGACGAAGATCACGACCACCAAGATGATCGGGACGACGGTGTAAAAGACCTCGAGGGGGATGTGGTACTGGATTTGGCGGGGGATCCGTTCGTCGCCAGGCCGCTCTCGGTAGCGAAATACGCACCAGACGATGAGGCCGACGACGATCGCCCCAAGGGGGATCGCGATGTAGTAAGTGAGATCCCAGAGCCGGTAAACCTGGTTGTCCTGTTGGGTGACACCGTTGGGTGAGCCCCAGCGGATCACTGCCAAGAGCAGTTCGTGCACTGCGACCACAGTAAACCGGGCGCGCCGCGCCAAACAAGCTGGCTCCCGCCACCCGTACTGCGGCTCTCTGGGAGGCCTCAACCGCGCCGTCTGGTGAACCACGCACCGCCTGCTCGTGAACCCCAGCCCGGGACGGGGCGGGCCGGAGGGCGGAGGGCGGGCCGGAGGCCTTGCTCGCCAGCAGGCTCGCCTGGCCTCGGTGCCCTAGCGCCGCTAAGCTAGTGGGCCCGTGCGTACTTACTCCCCCAAAGCCAGCGAGATCCAGCGCGCCTGGTACGAGGTTGACGCCGAAGGCGCAGTCCTCGGGCGCTTGGCGACCGAGGTCGCCAGGATCCTGCGCGGCAAGCACAAGCCAACTTTCGCCCCCCACCTGGACAGCGGGGACCATGTCATCGTCGTCAACGCTGCTCAGGTCGTGCTCACCGCCAGCAAAGCCGATAAGAAGGTGCACTACCGCTACTCGGGGTACCCGGGGGGCTTGAAGGCGCGCTCGTATGGTGAGATGCTCGCCAAGCGCCCCGAGGAGGTCATCCGCCTGGCGGTGAAGGGCATGCTCCCCAAGGGCCCACTAGGGCGGCAGATGCTGCGCAAGCTCAAGGTGTACGCGGGGCCGGATCACAAGCATGCCGCGCAGCAGCCGAAACCCTGGGTGCTCGACCACTCGGCTCACCGTGTAGCCTGAGCCGGCGAGCAGGTCAGCAGCCCAGCCAAGAGAGCCGGACCACCCAGCCCAGCCAGAGCAACCAAGCCAGAGCAACCAAGCCAGACCAGCAGTAGGAGCGTAAAACGGCAGTGCCCAGACCCCTGTCCCAGTCCACCGGCCGGCGCAAGGCTGCCATCGCCCGCGTCCGGTTGCGCCCGGGCGAAGGGACCATAGTCGTGAACGGCCGCGCGGTGGAGGCCTATTTTCCTTCCGCCACTCACCGGATGCTGCTGACAGAGCCCTTGCGGGTTGTGGACAAGGCCACGAGTTACAACGTCGACGCAACCTTGGACGGCGGTGGGGTCTCGGGCCAGGCGGGGGCCCTTCGCTTAGGGATCGCACGCGCGCTCGCTGAGGTCGAGCCCGATCTGCGCATCCCTCTCAAGCGGGCCGGGTTCCTCACCCGCGACCCCCGAGAGAAGGAGCAAAAGAAGTACGGCCTCAAGAAAGCGCGTAAGGCACCTCAATACTCGAAGCGATAAGTCGTTAGAGGGCCAGGGTGCTCCGCTTCGGCACTGACGGCGTCCGGGGTGTGGCCAATAGCGAGCTCAGCCCCGAGCTCGTCTTGGCACTGGGCCGTGCCGCCGCCCGCGTCCTGTACGGCCCTGCCGGCGATGGAAATGCCCGTGGTCGTGCCGACCGCTTCCTGGTGGGCCGGGACACCCGGCTCTCTGGGCCTTTGCTGCAGGCCGCACTTTCGGCAGGCCTTGCGTCCGAAGGCGTGGACGTCGTTGATGTCGGCGTACTGCCAACCCCGGCAGTGGCGTTCCTCTCATCTGCGGACAACCTGCCGGCGGCGGTGATCTCTGCCTCGCACAACCCCTTCGCCGACAACGGCGTCAAGTTTTTCTCGGCAGGCGGGACGAAGCTCTCAGACGAAGTCGAGGAGCGCCTCGAGGTCGAGCTCGACGCGCTCGTCGCTGCGCCCAGCGCCGCCGTCGGTCGCATCATGGCGGACGGTTCGGCGCTCGAGCGCTACGAGCGCCATGTCCTCGAGTCGCTCGACGGGCGAGATCTCAAAGGGCTCCGGGTGGCTCTCGACTGCGCAAACGGGGCTGCCTACCTCACCGCGCCCCAGATCTTCCGGGCGGCTGGAGCCGAAGTCGTGTCGGTGCTGGCAGACGAGCCCAACGGCACCAACATCAATGATGACTGCGGCTCCACCAACCCGGCTCGCCTGACGGCAGCGGTAGCGGGCACCCGAGCGGACCTCGGATTGGCGTTCGATGGTGACGCAGACCGGGTGATCGCCGTAGATGCAGGTGGGAACGTTGTCGACGGTGACCGGCTGCTCGCTCTGTTCGCCACAGACCTCGCCGCGCGCGACCTTCTTGCCGGCGGCACCGTTGTCGTGACGGTGATGACCAACCTAGGGTTCCACCAAGCCATGGCGGCGGGCGGGGTCAAGGTCCACACAGTTGGGGTCGGCGACCGCTATGTGCTGGAAGCGCTTGAAGCCAATGGCTGGGCGCTCGGAGGCGAGCAATCCGGCCACATCGTTTTTCGTTCGCTCGCGACGACAGGCGACGGGGTCCTTTCCGGCCTGCTGCTCGCGGACCTGCTTTGCCGGCGAGCGCAGCCTCTCGACCAGCTCGCCGGCGCCGCGCTCCAGAGGTTCCCCCAAGTGCTCCGCAATGTTGCAGTGGCCAATCGAGAGGGCCTCGCCGAGGCGTCGGCTGTGTGGGACGAGGTGAACAGGACGCAGGCCTTGCTTGGCGAAACGGGCCGTGTCTTGCTGCGCCCGAGCGGGACCGAACCGCTGGTGAGGGTCATGGTGGAAGCTCCCACCGAGGAACAGGCGCTCGCGGCGGTTGGCCGCCTCGTCGAAGTCCTCCACGCCTGCCTCGGACCGGCAACGCTCCGGCACTGAGCCTCGGGCAGTACCCTCGTCTACATGTGTGGCATCGTCGCTGTTTTGGCGCGACCCGCGCGGCGCCCGCCCCCCGCTCCTTCGAGCGTCCTCGCCTCCCTCGCCGAGGCGCGTGACCGGTTGGCGCACGTGCGCGGCAGCCAGTTGCCTGAGCAACTAGAAGGCATCTTGGCGGCCGCGAGCTCCTTGGGCAGGCTCGACGAGATCCTCCGCGGCGTCCCTGGGCTCACTTGCCTTCTCGGGGATGCGAGCACGCTTGCGGCTGTGCAGGCCTGTGTACCAGAGATCCAAATCCTCGCCGACAGCTTCGAATCTGCGCTCGATGCCGGCGTAGCTTCAGTCGAGGCCGGCCAGGCAGAGGTGTTGAACGTAGCGCTCGTCAAGCTTCGTGATGCGCTTTGGGCCATCGGTCACGACCGCGTCGAGGCGGCGCGGGGCGTCGGCGCATTGGCTGGGGCACTCGGCCTTGACGGCGAGGGACCACCTGGCTTAGCGGCCCTCGGGGTGTTGTGGTCCCTGCACGTGGCGCTGTCGTCCCTGGACCGCCTCGAGGTCCGGGGCAGGGACTCTGCTGGTGTTCACCTCATGTTGACGGGTCATGGCCTCGACCCCGACGACGGTCGGGCGCTGGCGCTCCTCGAGCCGAGGTCGGGGGACGTGCTGTTCAAGTCCGGTGCCGCCCGCGCTCCTGATGGGGTACTTTCCCTGGTCTATAAAACGGCAAAAGCGATCGGAGAACTGGGCGACAACGTGGCGTCGCTTCGCGAGGCCATCTCAAAGGACAGGCTTCTCGCGCTCGTGCTCGGGTCTCCCGAGGTCGAAGGGACGGTGGTGGCCCACACGCGTTGGGCGAGCGTGGGGGCGATCTCAGAGCCCAACGCCCACCCCCTCAATTCCGAGGAGGACATAGGCGACCCTCACCCCTACGTCGTCGGCGCGCTCAACGGCGACATCGACAACTGCGCGCAGCTGCTGGTGTCCGAGGGCTTTTTGTTCCCGGGCGAGGTCACCACTGATGCCAAGCTCGTGCCAACAGTGGTCTCACGCCGGCTGTCAGAAGGTTTACCGCTGCACGAGGCCTGGCGTAAGGCCGTCGGTTGTTTCGAGGGCTCGGTGGGCGTGGTCGCAAACGCGTCCAGTTCCCCGGGGGATCTCCTCCTCGCTCTGCGGGGGAGCGGGCAGAGCCTCAACATTGGGTTGGCGGAAGACGCTTTTGTTATTGCGAGCGAGCCTTACGGAGTTGTCGAGGAAACCAACCGCTACCTTCGCATGGATGGTGAAGCCGGAGGCCAGGTCGTCGTCTGCAGCCGCGAAGGCGCTGGTGCTCTATCGGGGCTTTCCCGCTGGCGCTATTCCGGCGAGGTGCTCCCGGTTGCCGAGGAGGACCTCGCAACCGCCGAAATAACGACTCGCGACGTCGACCGTAGGGGTTTCAAGCATTTCTTGTTGAAAGAGATCTCCGAGGCGCCTTCCTCGGTACGCAAGACCCTGCGCGGAAAGTTGTTCGTTGGAGAAAATGGCCACGCTTTGGTCAACTTGGGCGAGGACGTGATACCCCTCGCCCTCCGCAAGGACCTCGCAGCCGGCCGTGTCCGCCAAATTTCGGTGATCGGCCAAGGCACCGCAGCAGTCGCCGGTCAGGCGGTGGCGCACGCGATCGCACGCGTACTGCCGCAAGTACCCGTAAAAGCGATGCCGGCTACCGAGCTTTCGGGTTGGGGCCCCGCGGGGTCGGGCCTGCCGGACGATATGAGCGGGACGCTCGTCATCGCTATCAGCCAGTCTGGTACGACCACAGACACGAACCGCACGGTGGACCTCTGCCGCGCCCGTGGCGCGCACATCGTCTCCATTGTCAACCGTCGCAACAGCGACTTGGTGCAAAAATCGCAGGGCGTCCTTTATACTTCCGACGGCCGCGACGTCGAGATGTCCGTAGCGTCGACGAAGGCTTTCTACTCGCAAGTGGTCGCGGGCAACCTGCTCGCGGCAGGCCTTGCTTCTGGCGCCCAGGGCGAGGGGGTTGCTGGCGGAGACGAGCTCCTCCGCTCCTTGCGGGACTTGCCAGAGCTAATGCAGAAAGTACTGGAGAAACGAGGCCAAATCGCGCGGGTCGCCTCGATGGTGGCACCTTCCCGGCGCAGTTGGGCGGTCGTCGGTAGCGGTCCCGACAAGGTCGCAGCCGCCGAGATCCGCATAAAGCTCTCGGAGCTCTGCTACAAAGCGATCGGGCTCGACTCGGTTGAGGACAAAAAACATATCGACCTTTCGGCGGAACCTCTCATCGTCGTGTGCGCCGGGAGCGTGAGCGGCCCGAACGCAAGGGATATCGCCAAGGAAGTGGAGATATTCCGTGCCCACAAAGCGGCGCCTGTCGTGATCGTCGCCGAGGGGCAAGAAGCGCTCTTCAGTCCCATTGCTGACGTCCTTTCGGTACCTCCGTGCCCACCCGAAATTGGCTTCGTCCTCACAGCGATGGTGGGCCACCTTTTTGGTTACGAGGCGGCCCTCTCGATAGACAGCCAGGCGACGCCGTTGCGGGAAGCCCGAGTGCTCGTCTCCGGCGCGCTCGGCGAGGCACCTTCGACGGCTGGCGGGCCCGTCCGCGCTGAAGGCAGCGCGCTCACATGGGAAATGGCGCGGGCTCCTCTCGGCCAGGTCGCACCGCAATTGGAGGTCGTAACGAGGGGCGCCCTCTCGGGGCTGCGCTCGGGTGCTTACGATGGCCACCTCAACGCGTCAACTGCCACCCGTCTCACGTCGCTCCTGCGGTACGGGACTGGCGAACTTCCCGTCGAGGGCTACGAAGCCGAAATGGGCAAGGTCGGCACGCCCGCCGCGATCGCCGCTGATCTCCTCGATTCGCTCGGAGCTGCAATCGACGAACTGACGCGACCGATCGACGCCATCAAACACCAGGCCAAGACTGTGACAGTCGGAATTTCTCGAAGCGAGGAGCCGCTTTTACGGGCGAAGCTTGTCGCTGAGGCGCTGGCGGCGGGAGCCTCTGTGGGATCGCTCGGCTACAGGGCCTTGCGTACGCTCGCAGCGCTGGGCGCCGCGGTCGACGAAGTCCTCGGGTACACGCGCTACCGGGTCATGCCTGGCGAAGAGGAGGGCTTGCAGGGGGCCACGATCACCGTCGTCGACCGGGGGGGCATTGCCGTCAACATCCCTTCGCGAACCGCTACTGACAACCACCTTCGGGGCACGAAGCACCGGGCTGCCGAGAAACGTGAAGTCACTGTCTTCCGCGGGCTCCACGACGGCAGGACGGGCGTGATGGTGCCGGAGGTGAAAGACGCTCAGGTGACTGGCCTCACCCTGCTCCACGCTCGTTTCGCCGAGCGCCTCTCCCCCGATGTCGCGAAGTCGGTATTGTCTGGTTACCAGGGCCGCTACACGGCTCTCGTCGACGCTGTGACCGAGGCCAACCCTCACTTCGATGAGGAAGTGCTTGGCCAAATCAGCGTCGTCGACCTGTTCACAGAGCCTGTGGCCGTCCTCGCTCGCTACTGGTCCCCGGCCCCAGAGCGCGGCTAAGCGGCTCCAGCGTGCTTTGGATCGGCCTTGACCTGGTGGACATCGCCCGTTTCGGCAAAGTCCTCGCTCGCCGCCCGTCGATCCTGGAGAGGCTCTTCACCCCTGGAGAAAAGGCATATGCGGGTAGCCTTGCCGACCCGGTCCCCTCGCTTGCCGCGCGCTTTGCTGCAAAGGAGGCGGTGATGAAAGCGATGGGTGTGGGGATCGGTGCTTTTGCCTTCGTCGAGGTCGACGTACAGCGAAAGCCAAGCGGCGAGCCCTTCCTCGTCCTCTCCGGCCGGGCCGCCGAGCTCTCTTCGCAACGCGCCGTGGGGCAGTGGCTCGTCTCGCTCACTCACACGTCCACCGCAGCCGCAGCGGTGGTCGTCGCGCTTTCATGATCCCTGTCCTTTCTCCCGAGGAGATGAGCGGTGTCGACCGCCGCGCCACCGAGCCTGTAGAAGTCCTCGTCGGGCGAGCGGGCGCCGCGGTCGCCAAGCGGGCGGCTCGCCTGCTCCAAGGAGCTTACGGCAAGCACATAAAGATTGTTGCAGGCAAAGGCAATAACGGTGCAGACGGGCGCACGGCCGCTCGGTTCCTCGGCGAACGAGGCGCAAGGGTCGTGGTCTTGGAAGCCTCAGACCTGCCGCCTGGGTGTGACCTCGGGCCGTGCGACCTGGTCATCGACGCCGCGTACGGGACAGGGCTGCAGCGCGCGTACCACCCGCCCAGGGCCCGCTCGCGCGTACTGGCCGTCGATATCCCTTCCGGTGTCAACGGGACCACGGGTTTGGTGCCCGAAGGAGGCGGCGCGCTCCAAGCAGTTGCCACCGTGACCTTCGCCTCCCTGAAGCCTGGCCTCCTGCTCGGGGCCGGTCCCGAGCTCGCCGGGGAGGTCGAGGTGGCCGACATCGGCCTTGGCGACCTGGTCGGCGAAGTCGCCCGCTGCTCCCTCGTCGAAGACGCCGATGTGCGAGCAGCCTTCGCCTCGAGGCCGCGTGAAGCGCACAAATGGCAGAGCGCGGTCCAGGTCGTGGCGGGTTCGCCCGGGATGACCGGCGCGCCCTGGCTGGTGAGCCGGGCGGCGCTGCGCTCAGGAGCGGGCTATGTGAGGTTGTCGATGCCCGGGGTCAACCCTTCTGTGCTCCCGCCCAGCGAGCTGGTCCACTTACCGGTACCCGAGGCTGGCTGGCACGACAAGGTGCTCGAAGAGATCTCGCGGGTCAAAGCCCTCGTCGTCGGGCCAGGTCTTGGGCCGCTCGCGTCAGGCGAAGCGTCTACGGGGGCCTCGTTGCCAGGCGGGGAGGTGGGGTTGCTGCTCGCAAGCGCCCAGGTACCCGCGGTGGTGGATGCAGACGGCCTCAACGCCATCGGGAACCTGGATGCCCTCGGGGAGATTGTTTCCCGACGTGAGGAGCCGACTGTCGTGACCCCTCACGAAGGCGAACTGACACGCCTGGCGGGGCGGGCACCCGGCCCCGACCGTGTGGCTGCCGTCCGGTCCGCAGCGGCCAAGAGCGGCGCGATAGTGCTGCTCAAGGGCTCGACCACGGTCGTAGCTTCGCCCTCGGGCGACGTGCTGTTGAGCGCAACAGGAGGCCCGAGGCTCGCAACAGCTGGCACCGGTGACGTCTTGTCAGGGGTCATCGCAGGTTTGATGGCTAGAGGGGTGCCGCCCTTTCTCGCGGCAGCTCTCGGGGCGCATGTGCATGGGAGGGCGGCGCAGCGAGGGTTTTCCGAGGGCCTTGTCGCGAGCGACCTGCCCGACCTAGTTGCCGGTTGGCTGTCTGAGCTGCGCGCTCAATGAAGCGCATTGCGCCGCCAAAAGGGCGCGAGGTAAGCGGTGGCGGCCAGTTGAGCGCACGTTTGCGGCCGGCGTGGGCAGAGGTCGACCTCGGCGCCGTGAGCGACAACGTCGCCTACTTGTGCAGGGCAGTCGCGCCCGCGCGGGTCTGCGCAGTTGTCAAGGCGTTCGGCTACGGGCACGGCTCTGTCCCCGTCGCCAGGGCCGCATTGGCCGGAGGGGCCACCTATCTAGGGGTGGCCCTTGCAGAAGAGGGGCATGAGCTGCGGCGCGCTGGCCTGAGCGCTCCTGTGCTCGTCCTCAGCGAACCTCCCAAAGCGGCGATGGGTCTCGTAGTGGACGACCACCTGACACCGGCCATCTACACCGAAAGAGGGCTCCGTTCTCTCCTCGCTGCCGTCCGTGCCCGGCTGGCCATGGCCCGGGAGGGAACACCACCGCGCGGGTTCCCGGTGCACTTGAAGCTCGACAGCGGCATGCACCGGGTCGGCGCCACCCCGGAAATGGTCCTCCATCTCGCAAAGGGCATCTCCGCCGATCCCACGCTCTACCTCGAAGGTGTCTTCACCCACTTCGCCGTTGCCGACGAGCCCGCGAACCCATTTACGGCGCACCAGCTCGCCGAGCTCGAGGCACTGCTGCAGTGCATGAACCGCCAAGGGCCACGGCCACCGATCGTGCACGCCGCAAACTCGGCGGGCGCCCTCTTCCACCCGGCGTCCCGCTACGACATGGTGCGCGCGGGCATCGCCGTCTACGGCCTTTCTCCCGCTGCGGCGCTGCGGGAAGGCGCCGCAGTGCGCCCCCTGCGCCCGGTGCTCTCACTGAAAGCTCGGGTTTCGTTCGCAAAGGAGGTTGCCGCCGGTGAGCGGCTCTCCTACGGGTTGCGCTACCGGCTTGGGGATCGCTCGACTATCGCAACTGTGCCGCTCGGCTATGCCGACGGCGTGCCCCGGCGGCTGGCCGAAACCGGCGGCGAGGTCCTCATCGCCGGGCGCCGCTACCCGATCGCAGGGACCGTAACGATGGACCAGATCCTTGTCGACTGCGGCGCCGGGGCCGAGGTCGAAGCCGGCGACGAAGTGGTCCTTCTCGGGCGCCAGGGCGCCGAGGAGATCACGGCTTGGGACTGGGCCGAGCGCTTGGGCACGATTGCCTACGAAGTGACTTGTGCGCTCTCGGCGCGCTTGCCGCGGATCTACATTTGACGGCTTCGCTCCCGGCGGCCGAGGTGCCTCACCGGCTGTAAACTGGCTGCTCTCGTGGCCCAAATCAGCAAGCTCGAAGGAGGCGGGCCGGAACCGGTAGCCCTCTTGGAGCTCGCAGCCGAGGCCGCAATGTGCACGCGTTGCGGGCTCGCGAGCGGGCGGGCAAATGTCGTGTTCGGCATGGGGAACCCGAGGGCGCAGCTCATGTTCGTCGGTGAGGCGCCGGGAGAACAAGAGGACCTTCAAGGCCTCCCATTTGTCGGGCGTTCCGGACAGCTGCTCGACAGGCTCATACTGGAGGAGATGGGCCTCACCAGGCGGGATTTTTACATATGCAACACCGTGAAGTGCCGCCCCCCGGGCAACCGCGACCCGCTCCCCGAAGAGATCGAGACCTGCCGGCCCTTCCTCGACCAGCAGCTGCATTTGGTGGGCCCAAAAGTCGTTGTGACCCTTGGCAATTTTGCCACGAGGCTCCTGCTCTCGACGACGGAGCCGATCAGCAGGCTGAGAGGCAGGGCATACCCCTTCCGCTCCGGCCATTTGGTCCCGACCTTCCACCCCTCCGCGGCCTTGCGAGGCGGTGGCACGGTGGTGGCGCAGATGAGGGCAGACCTCGTGCGCGCGAAGGAGGCACTCTAGTGCTTGCCGTGGGGGCCCGCGCTCGTGGTACCTCCTTGGAAGTTGTCGCTGCGACTGCCGAAGACATGCGCCACCTGGGCGCCGCCCTGGCAGGAGTGCTCCGGCCCGGCGACACGGTCCTTCTTGGCGGGGACCTCGGGGCCGGCAAGACGACGCTGGTGCAGGGCCTGGCAGCTGCGCTTGGCGTGACCGAAGCGGTCACGAGCCCGACCTTTGTGCTCGTGCACGCTTATCGCAGCGCTGCGGGCTGGGACCTGCTCCACGCTGACGTCTGGCGCCTCGAACAGCTCCGCGAGGTGGTCGACCTGGCTATCCCCGAACAGCTCGAGGAGGGCGCGGCAGTGATAGTGGAGTGGGGCGAGCGAGCTGGGCCAGCCCTTGCGCAGGACTGCTTGCAAGTGGTGATCGATTTTGCAGGTGAGGGTGGGCCAAACGAACCAGGGGCGAGCGCCGCCGGGCCACGGCGAGTGGTCCTCAGCGCGCCTGGGCCGCGGTGGAGCCAACGCCTGGGGGACGTCCTCTCCGCTCTCGGGGGAGCGGCTCGGCCATGCTGATAATCGCGCTCGAGACGGCGACGCGCTCCGTCGGCTGCGCTTTGTGGTCCGAGGAAGGCCCAGTAGCTTGCTTCGAACTGGTCGCGGGCCAACGCCACGCCGAGGTGCTCATGCCCGCGATCAACGACCTTTGCTGGCGCGCCGGCGTCCATGCGGGCGACTTGGAGGCAATCGTGGCCGACGTCGGACCGGGCCTTTTTACAGGCTTGCGGGTGGGCCTCGCTACGGCGAAGGCCATCGCTAATGCGCGCGGGCTGCCCTCCGCAGGAGTGACGAGCCTGGAAGCGCTCGCACACCCGCACCGGCGCCGCCCCGGGCTGCTGGCGAGCATCGTCGACGCCCGTCGTGGCGAGGTTTTTTGGGCGCTCTACTGGAGCGACGGGTCCCATCACCGCGAGATTTCGCCACCTGCTGCGAGCCCGCCCGAGGAGGCCGCGCAGGGCCTGAGGCGCCAGTCTCTCTGGGGGGGCGAAAAGGGTGCAGGCGGGCCTGTGCTCGCGGTCGGGGACGGTGCGTGGCGCTACCGGGACCTCTTCGGGTCGTACGGGCTCGAAGTTGGGGGCCCGGCCGCGCTCTGGCCTTCGCCCCTCGCAGTCGCCGAGATAGGGGCCGCGCGGCTCGCAAAAGACGAGGACGGGGGCCAGGGCGGCCCGCTCGAGGCGCTCTACTTGCGCCCGCCAGATGTCCGCATCGGTTGGGACGAAATAGGCGGCCGCGTGGCGCCTCCCGAGACCTTGACAGGCGCCGCAACCCCGGCTGGTGGAGGATGAAGGTCGTCCCGAGGAAGGCTGGCGATATGGCGGGAGAGGTGGGAGAGCCTTCAGGTGCCATGGGAGAGGTCAAGTTCGACCGGATGCGCAGGCGCCACTTGCCTGCGGTGCTGCGGATCGAACGTCACGCGCACCCAAAGCCCTGGACGCTCGGTGTGTTCACGAGCGAGCTCGCGCAAGGTGACGCCCGCTACTACGTCGTCGTCCGGGCCAATGGGAGGATTTCGGGTTACGGGGGGCTCATGTTCGTCACCGACGAGGCGCACGTGACAAACCTCGCTGTCGCGCCCGCAATGCGTGGCTGTGGGCTCGGCACCCGCTTGCTGGCCAACCTCGCCCGGGAGGGCATTAGGCGAGGTTGTACGGCGATGACTCTCGAAGTGCGGATGGGCAACCTCCCGGCTCAGGAGCTGTACCGCAAGTTCGGTTTCGTGACGGCCGGTGTGAGGCGCAACTATTACCCCGAGACCCATGAGGACGCGCTCGTGATGTGGCTCTACCAGCTGCCCTCAGCCGAAGTGCAGGCGCGTTTGCGGCAACTGGAGGAAGCTCTTTGAAAGTCCTGGCGATTGAAACCTCCTGCGACGAAACAGCAGCCGCCGTGGTCGAAGACGGGCGCAGCGTGCTGTCGTCTGTGGTCAGTAGCCAGACAGATCTTCACGCAACTTTTGGCGGCGTAGTGCCCGAAGTGGCGAGCCGTGCGCACCTCGAACTGCTCCCGGCGATAGTCGATGAAGCGATGGCACGGGCGAAAGCTGGCCCCGACGACCTCGACGCTGTGGCGGCCACGATCGGGCCCGGGCTCGTCGGCTCGCTCCTTGTCGGGACGAGTGCCGCAAAAGCGTACGCATGGTCCTGGGGCCTGCCCTTTGTAGGTGTCAACCACATGGAGGGCCATTTGCACGCGGCCTTTTTGGAAGACCCCGAGCTCTGCCTGCCAACGGTGGTGCTCCTTGTCTCGGGCGGCCACACCATGCTCATCTGCATGCAAAAAGGCCGCGATGACAGGATCGAGTACCGGCTGCTTGGCCAGACGATCGACGACGCCGCCGGGGAGGCGTTCGACAAAGTGGCGAGGTTCCTCGGGCTCGGGTACCCGGGAGGACCGGCGATCGAGAGTGCCGCCGCCGGGGGTGCGCCCGACGCCATTGCCTTCCCGAGAGCGCTCGCGGGACGAGGATATGATTTTTCCTTTAGTGGGCTCAAGACTTCGGTCGTGCGGTACGTGAGGGCCAACCCGGGCGTCAATTTGGCCGATGTGGCAGCGAGTTTTCAGGAAGCCGTGGTCGACGTGCTCGTGGAGAAGGTACGCAGGGCGGCTGCCGCGACCGGCGCCAAGGCTATCTGCACCGGCGGGGGCGTGGCCGCCAATACCTGTTTGCGGGAGCGGGTAAAGCTGGTTTGCGAATCAGACGGCCTTGTCGCGTTCATACCATCTAGGGCAATGTGCACCGACAATGCCGCCATGATCGGGGCAACCGCTTGGTACCGCCTGCGCGCCGACGGCCCAACGCCGCTCGGTGCCCCAGTTAGCCCCAACCTGCGCTTGCCGCTCGTCCTCTCCTAGGGCGTGACCTGCAAAATGGCATATAACGCCGAAGCCTTCCCACACCAGCAGGCGCGCACGAGGCGCTTCACGCTCGGCGCGCCGCGCAACTTCACGATCTCACCCGACGGGGCGCGAGTGGTTTTCCTGCGCTCCCCCGGGGGCGATGACCCAAGGACCTCGCTCTGGGTGTACGAAACGCTCACTGGCAGAGAACGTCAAATTGCGAGCCCGTCTGCCCTCCTTGGGGGCGAGGAAGAAGTGCTAAGCCGAGAAGAGCGCGCGAGGCGCGAGCGCAGCAGGGAGCTGGCAGGCGGCATCGTAGGTTACGCATGCGACGAAGCTGTCACCCACGCCGTGTTCCCCGTCGCAGGCAAGCTGTGGTGGGTATCGCTCACAGGTGAAATTGACGCGAGGGAGCTCCCAAGCCCCGGCGGCGTAGTTGGCCCGCGCCCCTCCCCGGACGGGGAGCGGGTGGCCTTCCTCTCGGGCGCGGCCCTGTACTGCACCGAGACCTCTGGCGGGGGCCCCTTCGAGGTCCTCGCCGGGGAGGAGACTCCGGATGTCACATGGGGCGCAGCCGAGTTCATAGCGGCAGAGGAAATGGACCGGGCGCGCGGGTTCTGGTGGGCCCCCGACAGCGCCGCTGTCCTCGCGGCAAGAGCCGACAACTCGCCTCTCCTTACGTGGTGGACTGCTGACCCCTTGGCGCCCTCGGCTGCGCCAGGGGCTCACAAGTACCCTCAGGCGGGCACCGACGACGCCGTCGTGACGCTTTGGCTCGTGCCTGCGGCCAGGGGCGCGCGGCGCCGGCAAGCCCAGTGGGACGCTGGCCGCTACCCCTACCTCGTTTCGGTCCATTGGAGCCGGGGCGGGCCACCGCTGCTCCTCGTCGAGCAACGGGACCACAAAGCTTGCGCAGTGTTGACGCTGGACCTGAGCACTATGGGGACCTCGTCGGTTGCGGAGGCGGCTGACGAGGCTTGGGTGGGCTGGGTGCCCGGTACCCCGGCGTGGCTCGACAGTGGCGAGCTGCTTTGGTGCTGCGACGAAGAAGACACGCACCGGCTGTGCGTTGACGGCAAGACCATCTCGCCGCCGGGGCTCCAGGTGCGCGAGGTCACGAGCTGCGGCCGTTCTGTCGTGTTCACGGCGTCGGTGGAGCCAGAAGTCGTCGAGGCATGGGAGTGGTCGGCCGGAACAGGCTTACAGCGCCTGACTGAGGCTCATGGTGTCAGCAGGGCCGCCGGCAGCGGAGCGGCCAAGGTCGTGGTGTCGAGCTCGATGAGCTGGTACGGGGTCAAGGCGCAGGTGCGAGTGGAGGGCTCAGCGGAGCGGGAGATCGAGAACAAAGCCGAGACGCCGGTTGTGGAACCGGCTCCCCATTTCGTCAAGGCCGGCCACCGGGGCTTGAGCGCTGCGCTGCTCCTGCCAAGGGGCCACGAGGGCGCCAAGCTTCCCGTGCTCATGTCGCCCTACGGGGGGCCGGGTCACCAAAAAGTCACGGCTGCGCGCTCGGCATGGCTGGAAGCTCAGTGGATAGCAGACCAAGGCTTCGCGGTCTTGGTCGTTGACGGGCGGGGCACACCGGGGCGGGGGCCGGCCTTCGAGCGTGAGGTTTACCTCGACTTGGCAGGCCCAGTCCTGAAAGACCAGGTAGATGCCTTGGTCGCCCTCGCCCGGGAGTGGCCCCAGCTCGACCTTGCCAGAGTGGGCATCAGAGGCTGGTCGTTCGGTGGCTACCTTTCCGCCTTGGCGGTCCTCGCCCGGCCAGACGTTTTCCACGCCGCCGTAGCTGGGGCGCCGGTCACCGAGTGGCGCTATTACGACACCTACTACACCGAGCGGTACCTCGGGCACCCGGACCGGGAGCCCGACGCCTATGCCCGGACGTCTTTGCTCCCGCTCGCAACGGGGCTCCGGCGGCCGCTGCTCATCGTCCACGGCTTGTCTGACGACAACGTGTACGCGGTCCACACGCTTGCTCTGTCGAGCGCCTTGTTGGTCGCCGGTCGGCACCACGAAGTGCTCCCGCTGCCAGCGATCACCCACGTGGCGAGCAGGGAGGACGTGAGCGAGAGCCTGCTGCGCTACGAGGTCGACTTCTTCCGCAGGCATTTGGTGGCCGGCCCTGGCCCGGGCTGAGGGTTGACATGGCTCGGGCAGGGCGGGCTCAGGCGGACTCTTCCAGGTCCTCGGCGTCGGCCCGCCGGCCGAAGCTGGCCGCAATCTGCCTGCGCAGCTCGCGCCGTTCATCTTCGTCCAGCCCGCCGAAGACGCCATAGCGGGTGTTGGCGGCAAGGGCGTACGCCAGGCAGTCCTCCTGGACGGCGCACTCGGCGCAGACTTGTTTAGCGAGCCGCACCTGCGCCTGGGCACGAGGCCCGTGCCCAACCGGGAAAAACAGCTCGGTCGGCAGCTGCCTGCACGCCGCCTCTGACCTCCAGTTCATCGGCCCGAAAGGAGCCACGTCGCCGTCCAAGGGGAGGTCGGCAACAAGTTCCAACTGAGGCCCCTCGACCTGCGTGGCGACAGCCTGTGCCTGGGAAGTAAAAAACGCCACCAGTACTAGTCCTCGTCTGTGTCCGTGGTCCTGGGAAGCCGGGCCCGAGCTGCCAGCCCCGCACCCCTGGCGCCCCGGGCCATCTCAGGGTGACCTTACCCCTTGCCCAAATGGTCAAACAGGGTCAGCGCGCCGGCCCGTCCTGGAAGCCGTTTGAACTAAGAGCGCGCGCCCGCTATCTTTAGCAGTCGTACGGTGAGAGTGCTAACCGGTGCAGCCGGTTAAGAGATTGCCAACGGAGGCGACGACACTATGAAACTGCAGCCACTCGACGATCGAATCGTTGTCCGGCCCAATGAGGCAGAAGAACGCACAGCCTCTGGCCTTGTTATCCCCGATACCGCCAAAGAGAAGCCACAGCAGGGCGAGGTGCTGGCCGTGGGCCCAGGCCGTCGTGCCGAGAACTCTGGGGAGCTCATACCCATCGACATCAAGGTCGGGGACACAGTGCTGTACTCGAAGTACGGCGGGACCGAAGTGACCGTAGACGGGGAAGACCTGCTCGTCCTCGCGAGCCGCGACGTGCTGGCGAAGGTGGCTAAGTAGTGGCAAAGCAGCTCCAGTTCGACGAGGTTGCCCGGCGGGGCCTCGAGACAGGGGTCAACAAGCTCGCGGACACCGTCAAAGTCACGCTCGGGCCCAAAGGCCGCAACGTTGTCATCTCCAAGAAGTGGGGCGCACCGACGATCACCAATGACGGTGTCACGATCGCCAAGGAGATCGAGCTCGAAGACCACTTCGAAAACATGGGGGCCCAGCTCGTAAAGGAGGTTGCCACCAAGACCAACGACGTGGCCGGTGACGGCACTACGACCGCCACGGTCCTGGCGCAGGCGCTCGTGCGCGAGGGCTTGCGCAATGTCGCCGCAGGGGCCAACCCGGTCGCGCTCAAGCATGGGATCGAGGAGGCAGTTGCTGCGGCTGTGAAGTCGATCCGTTCCCTCGCCAAGGACGTCGATGACAAAGCGGAGATCGCGCAGGTGGCGTCCATTTCGGCCGCCGACAGCTCGATCGGCGAGGTCATCTCGGACGCGATCGACAAGGTGGGCAAAGACGGCGTGGTCACGGTGGAAGAGTCGAACACCTTCGGCGTCGAGCTCGAGTTCACCGAGGGGATGCAGTTCGACAAGGGCTACATATCGCCCTACTTCGTGACCGATCCCGACCGCCAGGAAGCGGTCCTCGAAGAGCCTTACATCCTCATCGCCAACCAGAAGCTCAGCTCGGCGCACGACCTCATCTCGGTCCTCGAGCGAGTCATGGGGGCGGGTAAGCCACTGCTCATGATCGCTGAGGACGTAGAGGGCGAGGCGCTCGCCACCCTGATCGTCAACAAGCTCCGGGGCACGTTCCAAAGCGTGGCAGTGAAGGCGCCAGGTTTCGGCGACCGTCGCAAGGCCATGCTCGCCGACATCGCCATCCTGAGCGGCGGCCAAGTAGTCTCCGAAGAAGTCGGCCTGAAGCTCGAGAACACCGACCTCTCGCTCCTCGGGCGGGCGCGCAAGGTCGTCATCACCAAGGACGACACGACCATTGTCGAGGGGGCCGGCTCCGGAGCGGACGTCAAAGCCCGCATTGCCCAGATCAAGCGCGAGATCGACGACACCGACTCGGACTGGGACCGCGAAAAGCTCCAGGAGCGGCTGGCCAAGCTGGCTGGAGGGGTTGCCGTCATCCGGGTCGGCGCGGCGACAGAGGTCGAGCTCAAAGAGAAGAAGCACCGGATCGAAGACGCCGTCTCGGCCACAAAGGCGGCCATCGAAGAGGGCGTAGTCCCCGGTGGCGGCCTTGCCCTGCTCAGGAGCCGAGGGGCTGTCGCGGCCCTGGCCAAGTCCCTCACAGGGGACGAGGCGACGGGAGCGGTCATAGTGAGCAAGGCGCTCGAGGAGCCCCTGCGCTGGATAGCTACCAACGCCGGGCTCGAGGGCCCAGTTATGGTCGAGCAGGCCGAAAGGGAGACCGGGAGCGTCGGGCTGAACGCCCTTACCGGCCACTTCGAGGACCTCTTCAAGGCCGGCGTCATCGACCCCGCGAAGGTGACCCGCTCAGCGCTCCAGAACGCGGCCTCGGTAGCCGGCCTGCTCCTCACAACACAGGCGACGGTCGCTGACAAGCCAGAGGAAAAGAAGCCCGCCGCCGGTGGCGCCGGCGCCGGCCGCGGTGGCATGGGGATGATGTAGGGAAGCCTCCTTAGGTTCTTCTCAGTTAGGTAATTTCGCAGGCCCGGCACTAGCCGGGCCTGCGACGCTCTTGGTGACGCCGGAACAGGAAACCGGTCGCTCCCCTAAAGTGTGTTAACAACTGTGAGTAAAAGCCCTCGGCATCGCGCGCCAAAAGGCGGCCCCCCACAACCGGGGGCCGAGGTGAGCGGCGTCAGAGCGCGCCTCAAGCGGCGCTGGCCGAGGAGGGCCTTGATCGGTGCCAACGCGCTTGTGCTTCTTTGCCTGGCGGCGGCGGCGACCGCGTACGCGTATGTTCAACATATCGTCGGCCAAATAAAGACGGGGCCCCAGGCGCATATCGTCTGCGCTTACTGCACGGTTGGCAACGGCACGCTCCCAGCACCTGATCGTCGTACTAAAAACGGCATGAACGCTGAGAACATTTTGCTCATCGGCAACGAGACGCGCTTGGGGCTGACACCCGAGCAGCAACAACAGTTTGGTTCTTCGCTCACTTACAACGGGCAGCTCGCCGACATAATCATGATCCTCCACCTCGACCCGGTCAATTACACGGCGTCGCTTTTGTCGGTCCCGCGGGACCTTTTTTCGCCAATGCCGCTCAATAGCCCGGTTGGCCCGTACCAAAAGATCGACGCCGCCTTGAACGACGGTAGCGAGGGCCCAGACAACATTGTCGCTGCGATCGAGCAAGACTACGGGATCCCGATCAACGGTTACATCGAGCTTAATTTCAACGGGTTCATAAACAGCGTCAATGCGCTCGGGGGGATCAACGTCTATTTCCCGGAGCCTGTCTATGACGCCGAGTCGCTCCTCAACATCGCGACCCCGGGCTGCAAGCACCTAAATGGCACCGAAGCTCTCGAACTGGTCCGCGCCCGGCACCTCCAGTACGACCCGCCCGGGGACACCGAGCCTCGTTATGACTGGCCTTACGACCCTGAGTCAGACCTGGCGAGGATCGTGAGGACCCACACCTTCATGAAGATCGTTGCAGGCACGGCGATAAAAGACGGCAAGACCAACCCACTTAACGCAATTTCGTTCTTGGACGCCATCTCCAAGGAGATCGAGGTCAACCAGTCGCTCAAGAACCAGCTGATCAGCCTCGTGACCTACTACCGCCACGTCAACCCGAACGCCGTCGAGGAAACAACACTGCCCACGAGCGGCGTCCCCAACGCCTACTACTACGCCGGTGCTTCCATCGGCGATGTCCTGTTCCCCGTGCAACCGGCGGATAACCGGGTGATCAAAGCCTGGGACCCGCAGGCCTTCCCCAAGGCCGTCGTGCCGAGGTCGGTGAGCGTCGTCAGCTTGACGGGCAGTTACTACGACGCTGAGGAGGCGGGCCAGGCTCTCGAGTCGCACGGGCTCAGGGTCACGAGCGAGGTGGCCGGTGAGGTCCCGGCAAGCCCGACTGAAACCCTCGTCCTTTACCCGCCCGTAACTGCCACCCACAGGCAGGGGCTTGCGAACGCTCTTTACGTGATGAAGTACCTTTCAGGTGCCGTGATGATGGAGCAGGCCTCTTCGGTCCCGGCAGGCACTGTCCAAGTCCAGGTCGGGAGCCTTGTCACCGTTTCCGAGAAGGCCACGACGACAACCTCGTCTTCGACGGCAACGGCCGCCGCTACCACCTCGACAACCCTCGCCACTACGACAAGCACCTCTGCTTCTACAACCTCGACGACCCATGCCCCGACGACTACTACGACGGTGCCGACGCCCGACGGCGTCGTGAGCTCGGCTGCCGACCAGGAGGAGCCCTGGGACCCGAGGTCTTGCCCGAGTAGCTAAGCAAATTGCTGAGGCGGCACTGACATTGTCAGGCTCCGCGCCGGCCGGGCCCCTGGCCTAGGTGCTGACGGTATCCTGACCGGCATGGAGATCCCTCCGCCTGACCCGGCCAAACTACTCGCCTCCTGGATGGAATGGGAGCGAGGCGACGTCACGCCCGGGCGCGTCATGGCCAACCTGAAGACCGGAGGTTTACGGGAGTTGCTCGAGGGGCTCGCGCGGGAGGAGGGAGCCCTTGCGGTGAGCACCGGGACGGATGGGAGCGGCCCGGGCCAGGCTGCCGGGGAAGCCTCGCAGCCTTGGGCGCCGGTGGTCTGACGCCGGAGACAGGCGCGGCCTACGGTGTGCGGCGCCCGCCAGGTTGGCTCCCGGGCCCGGCGCCCAGCTGGTCGGCTCTTTCGCCTGATGAGCGCCGAGGGATCGGGCTCAGAGAGGTGCGGGTCGCCCTGGCAAGGGGACGTGAGGTCGTCGCTGGCGTGGCGCCGGCACAAGTGACGCCCGTCGAGCTGCCGCCCTCGGGGGGCGGGCCGAGGCCTGCCGCTGTGCTTTGCTTGCTGTTCCAGTCCGCCGGGGAGGCTCATGTGGTGCTCACGAGGCGTTCGTCTCATCTTCGCTCGCACGCCGGGGAGGTCTCTTTCCCGGGGGGCCGCCTCGACAGGGGTGAGGCTCCTCTCGAGGCGGCGCTCCGCGAGGCCCGTGAGGAGATCGGGCTCAACACCTCCTCTGTCGAATTGATCGGCTGGCTGACGCCTTTGACAACGGCCCGCTCCGACGCGCTCGTGCACTGTGTCGTCGGCAGTTTCCCGGGCCCCGGGGAAGGCGGGCTGGTCCTCAGCCCGCAAGTCTCAGAGGTTGACAGGGTTTTTTTTGCACCGCTCTCAGGCCTCATGGGAGCAGGAGTTTTTCACGAAGAGCTCTGGCCCGCCGAGCCGGGCGCGGAGGGCACCCAGTACCGGGCTGTCCCGTTCTTCGACTTCGCAGGGGAGGTCATCTGGGGCGCCACCGGGCGCCTCTTAGTCGAGCTGCTCGGCCGTGCTGTGGCTGCCCGGCGGCGCAGGCGTCCTGTGGAGCGGTAGCCTGGGAAGACGATGATCTGTCCCCGCTGCGGTGTCAGCAACCCGGCGCAGCGCACGTCGTGCAGCCGGTGCTCCGGTTCTCTCACGCCGCCCCCGGCCCGGGACGAGCGCCCCATGCCGGATGTGCTGCCCGTGACAAAGCGAGCCGAGCTCGCCATGGGCCACGCGCGTTTGGCCGCAGCCAGCCCTGGCTCCGGGCCCGGTGCCGGCGAGCCTGGCAGGTACGCGCCCGCTCCAGCAGACCTCGAGCAAAGTGCTGAGCTTTACCTTCTCTCGGCGGACAGGCCGACAGGCCAGCCGCTGCCTCCAGAGGGCCCCCTCGGGCACCCCGGGCCGGTGCGTTCTGCGGACCGACCGGGACGGTTGACTGTCGGGCTGAGCGGGGCGTAGCCGGAACAGCCCGAGAGGTTACGCAAAAAGGGCCAGCTTTCGGGCCGGTTCTTTTGCGTTGGCTGAAGGACGGCTGGGTAACAGGAGCGTGTTCGGGCGCGGCGGCCCTTCCCATGGCGCGGCCCGTCATGGCACTAGGCTCGACATCACCCAATCATCGGACGCGCACGAGAGGTAGGTACTGTGGAGATCGAGATCGGCAGGGGCAAGTCTGGGCGGCGGGCCTATGGGTTCGACGACATCGCCATCGTCCCGAGCAGGCGTACGAGGGACCCAGAAGACGTTGATATTTCTTGGGAAATCGATGCCTTCCACTTCGGCCTGCCGCTCATGGGGGCGGCGATGGACGGGGTCGTCAGCCCTGCGACAGCGATCGAGATCGGCCGCCTGGGTGGGGTCGGGGTCCTCAACCTCGAAGGGCTCTGGACGCGTTATGACGAACCCGAGCCATATTTCGAAGAAATCTCGCAGTTGGCTCCCGACAAGGCGACAGCGCGGATGCAACAGATCTATTCCGAACCGATCAAGCCCGAGCTCGTAAGCGCCCGCATCCGCGAGATCCGCTCCGCCGGTGCCGTGGCGTGTGCTTCGCTCACTCCGCAGCGAACTGCCCAGTACGCAAAACAGCTTTTGAGCGCTGAGCTCGACCTGTTCGTGATCCAGGGCACGGTCGTGTCCGCCGAGCACGTGTCCAAGACGGTGGAGCCGCTCAACTTGAAGCGCTTCATCCGCGAGTTCGAGATCCCCGTGATCGTAGGCGGCTGCGCGTCCTACCAAGCCGCTCTCCACCTAATGCGCACCGGCGCAGTGGGCGTCCTCGTTGGCGTCGGCCCGGGGCACGCTTGCACTACCCGCGGTGTCCTCGGCATCGGCGTCCCCCAGGCGACGGCAATTGCCGATGCCCGTGCTGCGCGCGCCCAGCACCTGGACGAAACGGGCGTGTACGTCCACGTGATCGCTGACGGCGGCATGGCAACGGGGGGTGATGTCGCAAAAGCGATCGTCTGCGGGGCTGACGCGGTGATGCTCGGGTCGCCTCTCGCTGCCGCCATGGGGTCGCCGGGCCACGGGTACCACTGGGGGATGGCGACTTTTCACCCGACGCTGCCACGGGGTGCGAGGGTCAAGACCGAGCCTCGGGGCACGCTGCGAGAGATCCTGGTCGGCCCGGCGCACGACAACGACGGGCGGCTCAACCTGTTCGGCGCGTTGCGCACTTCGATGGCGACATGCGGCTACGAGACGGTGAAGGAGTTCCAAAAGGCCGAAGTGATGGTCGCGCCCGCCCTTCTCACCGAGGGTAAGTCGTTGCAACGCTCACAGCACATCGGGATGGGGCACTGACGGCTGAGCAGGGGCGGCCCAGGTGGGGCTCCCAAGCAGACCTGCTCGAGGGCCTCAACCCGTCCCAGCTCGCGGCGGTCACGCACCCCGCGGGCCCCCTCCTGGTGGTCGCCGGTGCGGGGTCCGGGAAGACCCGCGTCCTCACCCATCGCGTGGCGTGGCTGGTGAGGGAAGAAGGCCTTTCTCCTTTCAGCATCCTCGCCATCACCTTTACCAACAAAGCCGCCGACGAAATGCGCCGGCGTGTCGCAAGCCTCGTCGGGCCGGTCGCAGAGCGGATGTGGGTCTCGACCTTCCACGCGGCCTGCGTGCGGATCCTTCGGCGGGAAGCGCCTTTGCTCGGTTACCAGCAGTCATTTTCTATTTACGACCAGGCAGACGCGGTCCGCCTCACGGCGTACTCCGTGCGAGATCTCGGCCTGGACACGAAAAAATTTCCCGCTCGGGCAGTGCACGGTGCAATTTCGGGGGCCAAGAACGAGCTCCTCGGCCCAGCCGCCTACGCTGACCGAGCACGGCGTAGTTCGCCTTTCGAGCGCAAGATCGCCGAGGTTTACGACGAGTACCAGCGCAGGCTCCAAGCTGCGAACGCTGTTGATTTTGACGACCTCTTGGTGCTCGCGGTGAGGCTCTTCCGCGAGCACCCAGATGTGCTCGAGGCTTACCGGCAGCGTTTTGCGCACTTGCTCGTAGACGAGTACCAGGACACCAACCACGCTCAAAACGAGCTCGTCGTCCAGCTCGCCGGTGGGCACCACCAGGTGACTGTCGTGGGCGATTCCGACCAGTCGATCTACGGCTGGCGAGGAGCGGACGTGCGCAACATCCTCGAATTTGAGCGGGCTTTCCCCGATGCGACCGTCGTCGTCCTCGACCAGAACTATCGCTCCACCCAAAAGATCCTTGACGCGGCAAACGCTGTCATCGCCAACAACCTCACTAGGAAGCCGAAAGAGCTTTGGACTTCGAGGGCAGGCGGGGAACAGCTGGTGCGTTATGTGGCCGAAGACGAGCACGACGAGGGGGCCTGGCTCGCAGCCGAAGCTGCACGCTTGCGCCGCGAGGACGGCTACCGTTGGGGTGATATGGCGGTTTTTTACCGCACCAATGCCCAGAGCCGTGCGATGGAAGAAGAGCTCGTCCGCCAGAACGTGCCTTACCGGGTGATCGGCGGGGCGCGCTTTTATGAGCGCCGAGAAATAAAGGACCTTCTCGCCTATCTCCACGCGATCGCCAACCCGGGTGACGAGGTTTCCATAAAACGGGTGCTCAACGTCCCTCGCCGGGGCGTAGGCGGTACAAGCGTGTCGAAAGTCGAGGCTTGGGCCGCCGCTAAGGGTGTGCCGTTTGGCGACGCGCTCGCGCACGCTCGCGACGCCGGGGTGACGGGCAAGGCATTGGGTGGTATCGCATCGTTCCTCGAGCTCATGTCGCAGCTACGGGCGATGCTCGGGGAGGGCGAGGCCGCCCGGGGAGCGCCTGCCGGGCCTGCCGAACTGCTCCAAGCGGTGCTGGACCGTACGAACTACTTGGAGGAAATGAGCTCCGCTGCCGAAAGCAGGGTTGAACTGGAGGGCCGGGTGGAGAACGTCGAGGAGCTCATCGGGGCGGCGCGAGAAACTGAGACGCTGGCAGATTTCCTAACAGAAGTCAGCCTTGTCGCGGATGTCGACGAGGTGGAAGACGACAGCTCCAGCGTCACTTTGATGACCTTGCACACGGCAAAAGGCCTTGAGTACCCAGTGGTTTTTATCGCTGGTATGGAGGAGGGCGTCTTCCCGCACCTCCGTGCGATCGGAGAGCCGCACGAGCTCGAAGAGGAGCGCCGGCTCTGCTACGTGGGCGTGACGCGGGCCAAGGAAAGGCTTTATCTTTCGTATGCTTGGTGCCGCAGCCTTTGGGGCGAGGCACAGTACAACCCTCCGAGCCGGTTCGTGGCGGAGATCCCCGAGCATCTGGTGCGCTCAGCCGCCGGTGGGCGGAGGCGGCCGCACGGACGGGAGGAAGTGCGTGCGCAGCTTGTTGGTGCCGCGCTTCGCCGGGGCCGGGCAGGCATGCCTGTGCACGGGACCGGGGCTGAGGGGCTCGGGCTCAAGGCGGGGGAGACGATCATGCACGCGAAGTACGGGGAGGGCGTAGTGCTCGATGTGAACGGCGAGGGTGCTGACGCCGAGGCGACGGTCCGGTTCCCCTCGGTGGGCGAGAAACGCTTCAACCTCGCGCTCGCGCCGATCAAGAGAGCGTAAGAAAGACCAGGCGGTCGGGCCCAGGGGGCTTCTAGCGCCAGTCGTCCTCGTCGTCGGGGACTTCGAAGGACTGCTCCAAGACGTCGGCCTCGGGTGCTTCCAGTGGCACCTTGGGCCGGGGTGAAGCTGTCGAGGGGTGCTCTCCGGGCACTGCCGCTTGCGCCTGTTCCAGGGCGTCTGGTTCGGGTACTTCGGGATCGAGCGATGCCATTACTGGCAAGCTAGTGCCGTCGCGCTCCTGCGACCGACGCTTGGGGCCGCCTAGGATCCCAGGGCTATGGACAACCGCCGTGTGGTTGTGACGGGCCTGGGGGCTGTCAGTCCTCTCGGCTTGGATGTCGAGCAGACTTGGCAAGCACTTTTGGCGGGCCACAGCGGTGTGAGGACCATCACAGCTTTTGATGCCCAAAGCTCGCCTGTCAAGATAGCTGCGGAAATTCCTGGCTTCGATGCAGCCGCGACCTTCGGCCGCCGGCGTGCACGCCACTTGGACCGGGTTGTCCAGATAGCGCTCGCTGCCACCAAGGAGGCCCTTGAAGCGTCCAAGTTGGACGTCGGGTTGGCCCCTGAGCGCAGCGGTGTCGTCTACGCATCGGGGATAGGCGGCATCCGGACACTCGAAGATGGCATCCGGACCCTCATCAACCGGGGGGCGGAATGGGTCAACCCCTACGTCGTCCCGATGATGATCCCAAACATGGCCGCCGGCGAGATCGCCATGGAGTGGGGGCTGCTCGGCTACAACTGCTGCACTGTCACAGCGTGCTCTGCTTCTGCGCACGCGATCGGGACGGCGTTCGACGCCATCCGGCTCGGCCGCGCTGACGTCATGGTTTGCGGTGGGAGCGAGGCTGCGGTGACGCCTGTGGGGATAGCGGGCTTCGCGGCGATGAAGGCGCTCTCCACGCGCAACCATGAACCCGAGCGAGCGTCCCGGCCTTTCGACATCGACCGGGACGGCTTCGTGTTGGGCGAAGCGGCCGCCACGATCGTGCTCGAAGAACGGGAGTTCGCGCTTCAGCGAGGCGCGCCGGTGCTTGCCGAGCTCGTTGGTTACGGGGCCACTTCGGACGCGTACCACATCACCCAGCCGCACCCAGAAGGCGAGGGCGCCGTCCGGGCCATGCAAGCCGCCATGGCAGACGCTGGCATCTCCCCTGCCGAAATTGACTACGTCAACGCCCACGGCACCTCGACGCCTCCGAACGACAAAGTCGAGACCCTGGCCCTGAAGAAGGTCTTCGGTGAGCGTGCCCCCCTGGTTTCTTCCACCAAGTCGATGACCGGCCACACGCTGGGGGCGGCGGGCGCCCTCGAGTCGGTCTTTTCGATCCTCGCTATCCAAGGTTCGGTTGTGCCCCCGACGATCAACCTTGACAACCCTGACCCGGCTTGTGACCTCGACTATGTGCCCTTTGTCGCCCGCCAGGTGGAGGTCCGCTACGCCATGACCAACAGCCTTGGCTTCGGTGGGCACAACGCGACCTTGGTCTTCAGCCAGGCTGGTAACGAGCCTGCCGGCTAAGCGCCCGCCACCGGCCGCCGAGCGCTATTCGCGCCCGTAGAAGAGGCGCTCCACCGCTTTCCTGGCACGCCTCGTGAGCCGCCGGTACCGGTCCCTCAGCTCAGGCGCTGTCATCCCCAAGCTCCGTGCGACCGCGGTCAGGTGGTGGCCGGGCGGTGGGAGCGAGTCCCCGGGCATACCCCGCACCATGTAGAGCCGGTTGCGGGTCGCCTCACAAAACTCGTACGCGTCGCTCAGCACCCGCGCGTCCGCGGAGCTTATGGCGCCCGCTGCCACCAGGCCGGCGAGAGCCTCCAAGGTGCCCTCGGCCCTGATGCTGTTGCGAAGCTGGAGCAACTGCACGGTCCACTCGACGTCTGAGAGCGACCCAGGACCGAGCTTCAAATGGAACTCCGGGTCCTCACCGGCGGGGACACGCTCGCGCTCGATGCGCGCTTTCATGCGCCGGATCTCCCTCACGTCCTCTTCGCCAACGGGGTGGTCCCAGACAAAATCGCGTGCCAGGGCGGCAAAGCGTTCCCCGGCTCGAGGATCCCCTGCGACGACACGGCCACGGAGGAGCGCTTGGCGTTCCCAGACCTGGGCCCAGCGCGAGTAATAGCTTTCGAACGCTCTGAGGCTTCTCGCGAGAGACCCCTTGCGGCCTTCCGGGCGGAGCGAAAGGTCTAGCTCGTAGAGCCTGTGGGCAGGCGTTTCCCCATTGACGAGCTTGAGCAACGCCTCCGTAAGGTGTTCAGCGTCTTCGGCACCGAGCACCTCGTCGTCGAAGACAACCATCACGTCGAGGTCGCTCGAGTAGGCGAGCTCTGCCCCACCGAAGCGGCCCATGGCGACCACTGCCAAACCCTCGACCGAGCCAGTGGTTGGGCGATCGCCGCCGCTCCCGCTCGCCAAGCCACTAGTTGCGCGGCCGCGGCGGGGACCGGTAGAGGTAAAGACAGCGCTCACGCACGCTTCGAGAGCCGCTTCGGCCAGGCGAGTGAGCGAAAGCCCTGTCTCGGCCAAGTTGTCGATGCCGAGCACGTCGCGCGCTTGGACGCGCAGCAGCTCTCCTCGGACGAGGGCGCTCAGGCCGCGCCACCATTCCTGTCGCGGGCGCCAAGCGATCCCGTCGGCGGCACGCCTCGCCAGCGCGGCGCGCTCGGGCAGGGGAGGTGGGCCGGTTTCAAGGAGAGCGAGCTGGTCGGGGTGCCTCTCATAGCCGACCACGAAGCCCCGGCTCGTGCCGAGGAGGAGGCAGAGGTGCTGCGCCGCCTCGGGCGATTCCCTGAAGAGAGCGCTCATCTGGTTGCGCCTGTGCAAGCCGGTAGCGAGGCGCCTGAGGCCGAGGAGGCCGAGGTCGGGGTCGGGCGACTGCGACAACCAGTCGAGGACAAGAGGGACCATCGTTTGCATGAGCCTGGAGGTGCGTGAAAAGCCGTGTGTCAGCTCGACGACTGCGTCCCGGGTGCGAGTGGCGTCTGAGAAGCCGAACGCCGCCAGCCGCTCGCTCACCGCCACAGGCGACAGGGCGGGCGCAGGGGCGGGCAGGCCAGGCGCCGTGAAGGCCTCGAGGAGAGGCCGGAAAAACAGGCGTTCGTGGATCGACCTCGCGGTGGCCTGACGCCGGGCAAGGTCGGCCTCGAAGGCCGCAAGGGCCGTAGCCTCGGCGCTGTCCCGGTAGCCGAGCACCCGCGCCAAGTGCGCGCGGCCGTTTGCACCCGCCGGCAGCGCATGGACTTGGCGGTCCTCGAACAGTTGGAGACGGTGCTCCACCGAGCGGAGGAAGCGGTAGGCGTCGCTGAGGCCCTCCGCATCGCCGGCAGCCACATAACCGCCGGCCGCCAAGGCGACGAGGGACTCGAGAGTTGCCGGCGCCCGGAGCGAAGTGTCCTCGCGCCCGTGCACCAGCTGCAATAGCTGCACGGCGAACTCGATGTCCCGGATCCCCCCCCTGCCCAGCTTGATCTCCCGGCTCGAGAGACCTCGGCGGGAAACCAGCTGCTCGGCCCGGGCTTTCATCGCCCGCAGGCTGCGCAAGTCGTCTGCCTGCAGCGGTCGCCCCCAGACTCTTTCGGCCGCGGAGGCGGCGAAGGCCGCACCAAGGGCCGGGTCGCCGGCGGAGGGGCGCGCTTTCATGAGCGCCTGGAACTCCCATGTCTGCGCCCAGCGGTCCCAGTAGGCCTCGTAGGAAGCGAGGCTCCGCACGAGCGGCCCTGAGCGCCCCTCTGGGCGTAGGGCGACATCGGTTCGCCACGCCCGGCGCAGGAGGGAGAGGAGCGGCTGCGGGTCGGCGCTGCCGATGAAGACGATGTCGATATCGCTCCCGTAATTGAGCTCGCGCGCCCCGAGCTTGCCCATCGAGATGACGGCAAGGTCTTCCTCCAAGCCGCTCTCCGTCGCCGCTGCTTTGAGCAACCCGTCCGCCAGTTCGGAAAGTGCTCGCCCTACCGCCTCCAGCGGGAGCTGGCCAGAAAGGTCGAGCGCGGCGACCCTTAGCACCTCCAAGGCTTTCCAGCGCGCGAGGGGGGCCATCGGCGCGACAGGAGAGCCGGTTCGTGCGAGGACGTCAATGGCGGCAGGGTCGGTCACACAAGTCCGGGTGAGGAACGGGCTCGCCGCCATCACTGTCACCACTGCACGGCGCAAGGCGGCCTCGCCGCGCATGCGCTCCAATGAGCCCGGGAAGGCTTCAGCGAGGCGCGCAAGGCCTAGCTCGGCACGCGCCTGGTCCGCAGAACTTGCCAGCTCTGGCCAGATATCTTCGCGCTGGAGCGGCACCGGCCTACGCTCCTTCGTAATGAGTTGGTTGCGCTTGGCCCTGTGCCAGCTGGGGCCCGTTGTCGGGGACCTGAGCGGCAACGTCGAGCGCGCCGTGCTGGCGCTTCAACGCGCAGAGGATGCCGGTGCCGACCTGGCGGTTTTCCCCGAGCTCATGATCACGGGGTACCCGCCTGAGGACCTCCTCTTGAAGCCGGGTTTTGTGGCCGACAACCTCGTTGCCCTCTCCAAGGTGGCACAGGCGACAGAGCAGTGTGCCGCGGTCGTTGGTTTTGTCGACGAACGGCTCGACCTCTACAACGCCGCCGCTGTTTGCGAGGGCGGCGAGGTCAAGGGCGTTTACCACAAACGAAAGTTGCCCAATTACTCGGTCTTCGACGAGCGACGGTACTTCGCGCCGGGTACGGGAGCAGATGCCTTGTACGTCATTGGCGGCGTGAGGGTAGGCGTTTCGATTTGCGAGGATGCTTGGGACCCTACTGGCCCGATCAGCGCTCAAGCGGCTGCGGGCGCCGAGCTGGCCGTGAACATCAATGGGTCGCCCTATTACGCGGGCCGCGTGCATGAGCGCCAGAGGATGCTCGCCACCCGCGCTGCCGACGCCTCTTGCGCGCTGGTCTACGTCAATATGGTCGGCGGCCAAGACGAACTGGTCTTTGACGGGGCCTCCATGGTCTTTGCCCCGGACGGGCGGTTAGTGGCTTCGCTCCCGCAGTTTGACGAAGTTGTCTCGGTTTTTGACATCGAGGTACGCCCGGGGTACCGAAAGCGGCTCTTGGACCCCCGCGGACGCCCCAGCGCCCCTGCACTGCCCGAGGTCGTCGTAACGAGCGCTCCAAGGCAGCTCCCCTCCGCGGCCCGCACTGCCCCACCGCGAGCGGGAGTGCTCTGCGACGAGGAGGAGATATACCAAGCGCTCGTCGTCGGGACGCGCGACTACGTCCGGAAAAACGGCTTTACCGAGGTGGTGATCGGCCTCTCGGGAGGGGTCGACTCCTCGCTCGTCGCCGCGATAGCCGCCGACGCCCTCGGCCCGCGCTCGGTGCACGGGGTATTGTTGCCTTCCCGCTTTACGAGCGAGCATTCCAATTCCGATGCCGAGGATCTTGCGTCGCGCCTTGGGATCGACCACAGGTCGATCGCCATCGAACCTGCGCACTACGCCATCGGCGAAATGCTTTCGGGCGCCTTCGCAGGCAGGGGAGCGGGCCTGGCCGAAGAGAACATCCAGAGCCGCCTGAGAGGCGTTGTGCTCATGGCGCTGTCGAACAAGTTTGGCTGGCTCGTGCTCACGACCGGCAACAAGAGCGAGCTCGCCGTTGGGTACTCGACGCTTTACGGTGACACGGCCGGTGGTTTTGCGGTCATCAAGGACGTCCCCAAGAGCCTGGTGTACCGGCTGTGCAAGTGGCGAAATTCCAGAGGCGCGGTCATCCCTCCCCGGGTGATGACCAAGGCCCCGACGGCTGAGCTCCGGGCCAACCAGTTGGACACCGACAGCCTCCCGCCCTACGAGGAGCTTGACCCGGTCCTCGAGGCCTACGTCAGCGACGACATGACGGCGGGCGAGCTCGTCGAGGCGGGCTTTGACGCGGACCTCGTCGCCCGGGTAGTGCGCCTTGTGGACCTTGCCGAGTACAAGCGCCGCCAGAGCCCGATCGGCGTGCGGGTCACGCCCAAGGCTTTCGGGCGCGACCGTCGCATGCCGATCACGAACTGCTACCGCTGACAAAAAGGAGACCTGTGCAGGCACACGTCGGTTCGCTCCCGATGAGCTCATCAGCGCGCTGGGCCGGGGCAGCCGCGTGGACAGAGCAAGCACTGTTCGAGGTCCTCGGCGGGTGGGCTGGCTCGAGCAGCGCCCCGCAGGTGGCCGTGTACTTCGACTCCGCCAGCCAGCACCACGCGTGGCGGGCGCAGCTTTGGCTCGAACGCCTTCCGGCTCGTCTTACCGGCGCGAGCGGGCCTGACCTGGTGCGGGCACCGTGGGGTGGCGCTGCCGAAGCGCTGAGGGGGCTGTCTGAGCTCGATGGCGACGTCGAGCGGCTCGCCGCGTACTGCCGGGTCGTGCTCGAGTGGGCGGTTGCCGGCTATCGCCGGTGGCAGCGCCTCTGCTCCCCCGCGGCCGACCGCCCGGTCTTGAGGGTGCTCTCGCTCGTTGTCGGCGATTCCGTCGCGGACTGGCAAGACGGTTGCTCGGTGCTGGCCGAGGTAATGTCGCTCAGCGAGGGGGGAGTGGCCGTCGCCATCACGGCTGGTGCCGCGGCGTCCTCGGCCCGAATAGAAGAGCTCCTTCTCCGGGAGGGACCACCACATATTGCCTGACAGGGACCTAACCGGGCCCTCCGACGCCGGGGCTGTTACGGCGGCGCCCGTTGCCGCCGAGCTCGACCGGCTGCGGGAGCTCGCTGAAAGGTATTTCTGGCTGTTCGAGGACAGCCCCGTAGCAAAGTACGTCTGCGGTGTCGACGGGCGCATCCTCGAGGTCAATTCCGCCATGTGCAGGCTTCTCGGGGTGCTGCCGGAGGACGTGGTCGGCAACACGCTCGCAAGTTTTTCCCTCGACGCTGCGGTTCCAGAGGCGGAGCTGGAAGCCTTCCTCGAGGGCCGCTCCCGGACCTATGCGAGCAAGCGCCGCTACCGTGGCGCTGGCGGCCGAGCGTTGACGGCGCTCGTGACCCTTGGGGCCATCCGGGACGCGAACGCCCGTGCGCAAACGATCTTCGGTGAGGTTGAGGACCTCACCGCGCAGGAACTGGCGACCGGAGAGCTTGACCGCCAGCGCGGGCGGCTCGAGATGGCGCTCGAGGCTTCCGGCATTTGTGTCTGGGAGCTGGACACACTTTCGGGGCGGGTCACCCTCCAAGAACGCTCGCCTGGGGCGCCCACCTTCCGCGAGCAGAACATGACCTACGGCGATTTCGTCCGCCGTTTCCACTCCGAGGACCGGCGCCTACTGCCCACCATCAAGGAGTTCCGCTCCCAGGTCAAGCGTCACCTGGACCTCGAGCTCCGGACCGCGCCCGAGCCCGTCCGTTGGGTCCACCTGAAGGGACGCGCTTTGGCTGGTGAAGATGGTTTCGTCGTGCGGGCCCTCGGCACCACGGCAGACGTCACCGAGCCACGGGCAGCGCGGGCAGAGCTCGCCGCTCAACGCGACCGCCTCGAGCTCGCCCTCGAGACGGCGAGCATGATGGCCTGGGAGGTGCGGCTGGGTGCCGAACCGGTTTTTACCGCCGTGCGGCCCGACATCCTCGGGCTCGGAGTGGCGCCCCACGTCCCGGTCAGCGGCTTGCTGGCGAGCCCGGTGTTCGGCGACCGGGTTTTTGCGCCCGACCGGGAGGCGGTCGCCCAGGCGGTGCGCCAAAGCTTGCGCTCACCGGGCGCCATCTTGGACATCGAGTACCGCTGGCGGGACGACAACGAGACGACTCGCTGGGCCCATACCAGGGCGCGAGCCGAGGCGGGGCCATCGGGGGAGGTCCAGCGGGTCACCGGAACGACCGCAGACATGACCGCTGCCCGTCGTGAGGTTGCGGCGCGCCTGCGGGCTGAAAGGATCCTTTCGCGCACCCTCGAGGCGTCCCAGGACGCCTTCATCGGGGTGGACGAACGGGGCCTCGTGACCGACTGGAACCCTGCCGCTGAGCTGCTTTTTGGCTGGTTCCGCGACGAGATGCTGGGGGAGCCGCTCGTCGACCGGGTCGCCGGGGCTGACCGGGAAGCCCTTGCGGAGCTGATCAGCCCCAACTACGAAGCCTCTGTCGTGTCTCTTGTCACGCCTCTCGGTGGCCTGCCCGGGACGGCGCCCTTCGAGAGCCAGCGGGTGAGGCGGGAAGTGGAAGTGAGGACTCGAGATGGGCGCAATTTCCCAGCAGAAATTGCCGCCGTCCAGGTCGAAGACGATGGGGTTTTGCTTTTCAGGCTTTTTGTGCGCGACGTTTCCGAGCGCAAGGCTTACGAGAGCCAGCTCATCCGCAACGCCTTGTTCGACCCGCTCACGGGGCTCCCCAACCGCGCCCTGCTCGTGGACCGCCTGAGCGGCGCCATCAGGCGCTTGAGCCGAGCCAAAGCCCTGCTCGCCGTGCTGTTCATCGATGTCGACCGCTTCAAGCACATCAATGACAGCATCGGCCACCGAGCAGGCGACGACTTTCTCGTCCAGCTCGGCCAGCGGATCCGCTCGGTCCTGCGGCCTTCGGACACTGTGGCGCGCTTTGGCGCCGACGAATTTGTCGTGCTGTGCGAGGCGCTCGAGGGCGAGCGGGAGGCGATGGCCGTTGCGAGCCGGATCGAGGGCCTCTTCTCCACCCCGTTCCTGCTCGGCGGCGAGCGTAGCCGGGAGGTGTACGCCTCGGCGACCGTCGGGATCGCGCTCGCGACTGACTCGGCAACCAACGCCGAGGCCCTCGTGCGGGACGCGGGTACGGCAATGCACCGGGCGAAGGAGCACGGCGGCGGGCATGCGGAGCTCTTTGACGCCGAGATCCGCAGGAGGTCGATAGCGCATTTCGAAACCGAGTCGGAGCTGCGGAGGGCGCTCGAGCGGGGCGAGCTGATCCTGTACTACCAGCCGGTAGTCGACTTGACAGGCCGCGTGGCCAAGGTCGAGGCCCTCGTCCGCTGGGCCCACCCCTCGGGGAGGGTGGCACTGCCCGCGGAGTTCGTGCCGCTCGCCGAAGAAACAGGCCTCATCGTCCCCCTCGGGGAGTTGGTGCTGCAGATGGCCTGCCAACAGCTGAGCTCTTGGCGGCGGGAGCACGCTCGGCTGGCGGACCTCGGCGTGGCGGTCAATGTTTCGAGCGCGCAACTGCGCTCGGCGGAGGCCTTCGAACGGATGAAGGCGATCATCAGCGCTGCGGACTTGCCTCCTGCCGCGTTGGTCCTCGAGATCACCGAGAGCGTCCTCATGGACGAGCGCGCCGGCGCCGTCAACAAGCTCGCGACTCTCCGGTCGCTCGGGGCACGGCTCGCCGTTGACGACTTCGGCACCGGGTACTCGTCGCTCCTTTACCTGCGCCGCTACCCCCTGGACATGCTGAAGATCGACCGGAGCTTTGTCGCCGGCCTCGTGGACAACCCCGAAGACGCCACCATCGTCGATGCCGTGGTGCGGCTCGGGCACAGCTTTGGGCTGCAGACCGTGGCCGAGGGAGTCGAGACAGCGGACCAGCTCCGCCTATTGCGCAGCCTCGGTTGCGACATGGGCCAGGGCCACTTTTGGGGACGCCCCCTCCCACCGGAGAACCTCTTGTCCTTACTGCTCAGCCCGACCCCCGAAGCCACAGAAGCAAAGCCTTTGGGGTAGCGCTACGCCCCCTGGGCCGCTACGTTGTCTGCCATGGTCAAAAAGTTGCTCATTCTTGCAATCATCGTCGGGATCGGGTTGTTCGCAGCCAAGAAGCTGCGGGCTGCGTAGACAACGGGGGGCTTGCCCCCGGCGACCCTATGTGGGCGCTTTGCCCGGCTGGCGCTGCGCCGCGGCGGGCCCTTGGTGGTGCGTGCGCGCTGTCGTAGGTTCCCGGCGGCGTGCACCAGCTACTGGCTCTGGCGGAGAGCGTTCATAACCCTGTTCCTGGTCACCAGGACCACCACCAAGAGGACGCCGCTGACGACCATGGCCCCAGCGGCCGCTATCAAACCAACCCGCAGTGGCCGGTGGCCGCTCGGCGCCACGACGGCCAGCTCGCTGAAGCGCAGCACTGGCCAACCGCGCATTTGGGCGATGCGTCGCAGCGCTCGGTCGGGGTTCACTGCGGCAGGGTGGCCCACGATCTCGAGCATCGGGACGTCGGTCGCCGAGTCGCTGTACGCCCAGCTCTCGGTGAGGTCGATGCCGTCCCTTTCGGCGATCCGGCTGATCGTTGCCGCCTTCTCGGGCCCGAACGTGTAGCTGAGCAGCTTTCCGGTGTAGCGGCCGGCGTCTACTGCTGCTTGGGTGGCGATCGCGCCCTCGGCCCCGAGGTAGCGGGCCAAGGGCACCACGATCTCCTCGGGAGCTGCGGACACGATGTAGACCCTCCGGCCAGCTGCTTTGTGCCCGGCGATGAGGTCGAGGGCTTCCTTGTAAGTGATCGGTCCCACGACCTGGATGAGCGTCTCGGCGACAATGCGCCTGACCCTTTCCTGCTCCCAGCCCTCCGTGAGAGCGAGCATCCGCAGGCGGAGACGCTCGACGGCTTGCGAGCTGGCGCCAAATCGCAGGAAAAGCAAGTGCCCCCAAAGCCCTTGGGCCAAGACTCGCCTGGTCAGGAGGCCTTCGCGGTAGAACGGGCGCGAGAAGGCCATGATCGAGGCTTTCGCGATCACGGTCTTGTCGAGATCGAAGAAGGCCGCCGCCTGGGCGGGCGCGCGAGCAGCCACCGCTGCAGTCTGGCACGGGCAATCCCCGGGCCCGGCGCCAAGTTCGGGGCCTGCCCCGGCACTAAGTAGCATCCCTAGCGCAAATGCACCTCGAACCACCTGAGGACGAGCCGGTCCGGCCCTTGACCGACATCCAGGAGATCGACGCGAAGATGTTCCAGCTCTTCGCCCTCGTCGTGGAGGCGCTTGCGGCGGCGACAGACGCGCTGCTTTCCGGCGACAAGCATGTCGCGACGGTCCTTTCCGGCCGTGATGTGCAAGTCGACGATGTCTATGAGGAAGTGGAGCGCCTGATCAACCGAGCGGTCGCCCTGGAGCACCCTCCAAAAAACGACCTCCGCTTCCTCCTCACAGCGTTGCGCGTCGTCCCTGAGCTCGAGCGCAGCCACGAACTGGCAGAGCACATCGCAAGGCGTGCCGCTTATGGCCTTGGCAGCGAGCTGAGCCCACGTTCGAGAGGGCTCATCGACAGGATGGGCAAGGTCGGCGCCATCATGTGGCGTGGTGCCGCCGACTGCTGGTACGACAGACAGAGCCGCTCGCTCCAGGAGCTCGCACAACACGACGAGGAGATGGACGACCTGCAAATGGTGCTCGTAAGCGAGGTGGCGGCGTCGCACGCGCCGACCGCTGTGGCGATGGAGCTGGCCCTTGTGGCGCGGTTTTACGAGCGCCTCGGCGACCACGCCGTCAATGTCGCCCGCATGGTGGGTGGCCTCCATGACGAGCTGCGCAGAGGGCGCAAGCCCCCTCCGCAGCCGCAAGGGTGACGCAACGGCCGACCTGGCGCGCGTTGTGCGAACTGCGGTACGGGTAGAGAGCCACTGAGCTGGTACGGTGGCGAGGTCATCGAGCCCAACGGGTGAGGAAGGAATGTCGATCGATGGAACTCGGTCTCGAGGTAGACGAAGGCCGCCAACCGTACACGGTCCTTGCTGTCAAGGGCGAAGTTGACGTGTACACGGCGCCTCGGTTGAGGGAAAAGCTGGTCGAGCTTGTCAGTCAGGGCAAGCACCAGATCGTGGTCGACCTCGAGGGGGTGGACTTCTTGGACTCTACCGGCCTTGGTGTGCTGGTCGGCGGCCTCAAGCGCCTCCGCAGCCACGATGGCGACCTCACGCTGGTCTGTACCCACCAGCGGATCCTCAAGGTGTTCGAGATCACCGGCCTCACCAAGGTCTTTTCGATCTATGACTCGGTCGAACAGGCCGTAGCGCAGTAGCCCAGGCGCCCTCCTCCTGCCCCGATGGAGCGCTCCTTGGTGCTGGAGCTGGAGGTCCCTTCCAGCCCCGAGTACATCGCCATAGTCCGCTTGGTGGTCGCCTCAGTGGCCGCAGGACGCCGGCAACTGGCGGACGAGCGGGTGGACGACCTGAAGCTCGCCGTCTCCGAAGCCTGCACCAACGCCATCGAGGCCAACCGGGCGGTGCGGCCCGATGCCCCAGTCCACGTCGAGATATGGGAGTCCCCCGACCGTCTCGAGGTCAGCATCGAGGACTCGGGACCGGGATTTGACCTGGACAAGCTCGCCGCGCCGCCGCCTATGACCGACCCGCAGCGCCTCAATTTCGAGCGGGGCCTCGGCATACCTCTCATTCGCACTTTGGTCGACAACGCCGTCTTTGTCCGGAGAGAAAAAGGTACCTCCGTGCGCATGACCGTCTTCGGGGGGCCTCAAGACGGCGACGACACGGGGGCCATTTCCATGGACGTCTCGAGCTTGTCGAACTTGGCAAGCGTGATCGACTCTCCTGGTGCCCGCCTCCGGGCTCAGCCTCCTGCCCAGGAGGACTGAGCAAGGGGTGGCGGCCGGCAGCCTGGCGCCGTCTGCTGCTGCCCCGCCGCTCAGCAGTTGCCTGCTCGGGAGGTCACAAAAGGACTTTGGCCCCATCAAAATGGCGACCTTTGGACTTGACTTTGGCTTCCTCAAAACCTAGGTTCAGCCACGTCTGAAGATGTCCTTGGCGCCGCGTTCGGTTGTGCACGAGCAGCCCACCGGCATTCCGTTGCCGATCGGCATAGCGGGGCGGAGCGGGGCTTTAGGCGAAAAGCTGGGCGCCAAGTTCGTGCGGTGTGCCTTAGTAAACTGCCTCGGCACGGTCCGGGGTTGCCCCGACAAGGAGAATTTGCATGAGCCACTACATCGCCGCCGCCTCGGGCGGGTACCAGGCGTTCACGCTGCGAGGAGAGGAATGGGGCTGGCTCATCTTCGCCCTCGCCTGCGCTCTCATATCGATACTCACCGCCTTGGTACTGATGCGAAATGTGCTCGCCGCAGACGAAGGGACGCCGGCAATGCGCGAAATCGCGCGTGCCATCCAGGAGGGCGCTCTTGCGTACCTTCGCCGCCAGTACAGGACGATCGGCTTGATAGTCGTGCCTGTGGCCGTCCTCGTCTTCATTACCGCGACAAAGGTGGTGAACACGGCGACCGGCCATGTAGTGCTCGGCTTTGTGCCGTCGGGCATCTACCGGACGCTCGCCTTCATCGTCGGGGCGACCTTCTCTGGTCTCGCCGGCTTCATCGGTATGAGCACGGCAGTGAGAGGCAATGTCCGCACCGCAGCAGGTGCTCGTAACGGTTCTCTCGCTGGGGCGCTGCGGGTCGCGATCCGCACCGGCGGTGTAACAGGGCTCTTCGTCGTGGGTTTCGGGCTCCTTGGCGCCACGGTCATCGTGATGCTTGCCCAGCACACGGCTACGGCGATCCTCGTCGGGTTCGGGTTCGGCGGCTCGCTCCTGGCACTGTTCATGCGCGTTGGCGGAGGCATTTACACCAAGGCAGCGGACGTCGGCGGCGACCTCGTAGGCAAGGTGGAAGCGGGCATACCCGAGGACGACCCCCGTAATGCTGCGACCATTGCTGACAACGTCGGCGACAACGTCGGCGACTGCGCAGGGATGGCGGCCGACCTTTTTGAGTCTTATGGAGTGATCATCGTCGCAAGCTTGATCCTCGGGAACTTTGGCTTTGTCAGCATCCACAAGGACGCAGCGCTCGGCATCACTTTCCCCCTCGTCGTCATGGGGATAGGGATCCTGGCCTCGATCGTCGGGGTTTTCCAGATCCGTGCAACTTCACACGACCGCACTGCTATGGCGCCGATCAACCGAGGCTTCATGATCGCGGCAGCGATCACCCTCGTCGGGAGCTTGTTTGTAGCGCTGTTTTATGTGCACGACATAAAGGTTTGGGTTGCCGTCCTGGTCGGTGTGCTGCTCGGGCAAGTGATATCGCGGGTAACGGAGTTCTACACCTCGACTGAGACTTCTCCTGTCCAGGAAATTGCCGAGTCCACGCGGACCGGGCCCGCGACGACCATCCTTTCCGGCGTAGGTGTGGGCCTCGAGTCCTCGGTTGCGGGGATCCTTGCGGTAATTATTGCGATCGCTGTGGCTGTCGGGCTCGGCAACGGCAATATCCAGTTTTCTCTGTACCTCGTCTCCCTTATCGGCGTCGGCTTACTGTCAACGACCGGCATCGTCGTTTCTCAGGACACGTACGGGCCGGTTTCTGACAACGCGGCTGGGATCGCCGAGATGAGCGGCGAGTTCGAGGGTGAGGCCGAGCGCATCATGGTGAGCTTGGACGCGGTCGGCAATACGACCAAGGCGATAACCAAGGGCGTGGCGATCGGCTCCGCCGTGATCGCGGCAGTGGCACTTTTCGCAGCGTTCGTGCAGACGATCGGCCAAGAGCTCGGGATCACGACGGCGGGCAACAGCCTTTACCAAAACTTCCGCACAGAGATCAATATCGCGGAGCCCAAGGTGTTCATCGGCCTCCTCATCGGCGGGTCGATCGCTTTCCTCGCTTCCTCCTTCCTGATCCGGGCTGTAGGGCGCTCCGCCGGCACGGTGGTCGAGGAAGTCCGCAACCAGTTCCGCGAGCACCCGGGGATCATGGACGGCACGGAGCGGCCCGAGTACGGCAGGGTCGTCGACATCTGCACGCGGGCCTCCATCCGCGAGCTTGCGACGCCCGCCCTGATCGCGGTGCTGGCGCCCGTGATAGTCGGCTTTGGGATTGGGTACTTGGCACTGGGTGCGTTCCTTGCGGCGGCGATCTTGACGGCACAGCTGATGGCAGTGTTCTTGTCCAATACCGGAGGCGCATGGGACAACGCCAAGAAGTACATCGAAGAGGGCCACTACGGGGGCAAGGGCTCCGATTCGCACAAGGCTGCAGTCATCGGCGACACCGTTGGTGACCCCTTCAAGGACACGGCGGGCCCTGCGCTCAACCCCCTCATGAAGGTGATGAACCTCGTCAGCCTGCTCATCTTGCCTACCGTGATCACGACGCAGAACAACAACGCAGAGCGCTATTCGATCGCGGCAGTGGCATTAGTCATCGTTGCCGCGGGCGTCGTTTTCTCCAAGCGCCATGTTGAGGGGCTCTCCTCTTCATCCTCTCCCGTCACGCAGCCCGCCCCGCTCGCGACGGCGGCGGCCTCGGTTCGCCCCGACGGTGACGGCGCAGGGGGGGGCGCAGGCGGCAGCGCCGGCCCTGCTACCAGCGCACCTGGCCCGGTGCCCCCGGCCGGAGCTTCTGGGGCTGGCGCTTGAACCGTCATTTAGGACAACCTGTTAATCCTGGTACTGCCCTCGATGCTCGAACCTGGTAACTCCCTACATGCCTAAGCCGCTTGTCATTGTCGAGTCACCTGCGAAAGCGAAGACGATCGCGGGCTTCCTCGGCAACGGGTACATGGTGGAGCCCTCGATCGGGCACATCCGCGACCTCCCGGGGGATGCGAGCGACATACCAGAGGCGTACAAGCGTGAACCCTGGGCCCGTCTCGGCGTCGACGTCGACAACGGGTTCAAGCCTCTCTATGTCGTGGTGCCCGGCAAGAAAGAGCGGGTCAGCAAACTGAAAGCGCTGCTCAAGGACGCGAGCGAGCTTTACCTAGCTACAGACGAGGACCGCGAGGGCGAGTCGATCGCCTGGCACCTGCTCGAAGTCCTCCACCCTCGGGTCCCCGTGAAACGGATGGTCTTCCACGAGATCACACCCGAGGCGATCAGGCATGCTGTCGCCAACTCGCGCGACCTCGACCGCCGTCTGGTCGACGCACAGGAAACCCGCCGGATCCTCGACCGCCTCTACGGCTACGAGGTGAGCCCGGTGCTTTGGCGCAAGGTGCTGCCCCGGCTTTCGGCTGGGCGGGTGCAGTCGGTCGCTACGCGTTTGCTCGTCGAGCGGGAGCGGGCGCGGATGCGCTTCCGCTCAGCGTCCTATTGGGACATATCCGGGCGTTTCCATGCCAGTGCGGAAAAGGCTTCCCAGCGTGGGCGGGCAAAGGCGCCAGCAGGCGCCGGAGCGAGCGACCACCCGAGCTTCGGGGCGCTCCTTGTCGCCGTCGACGGGGCACGCCTCGCCACGGGCCGAGACTTTGGCGAAGACGGCCGGCTCATCCGCGAAGACGTCGTCCTTTTGGACGAGAGCGGCGCACGTGGTCTCGGAGAGCGCCTCGCAAACGCGGAGTTCGAAGTCCGCAGCATCGATGAAAAGCCTTGGAGGCGCTCCCCCTATCCCCCCTTCCTCACATCGACCCTGCAGCAAGAGGCGGGCCGAAAGCTCCGCTTTTCCTCGGCGCGCACCATGCGCGTCGCTCAGGACCTCTACGAAGCCGGTTACATCACATACATGCGCACCGACAGCACGACGCTGTCGGACCAAGCCCTCGCGGCCGCCCGAAGGGTGGTCAACGACCTCTACGGCAAGGATTACCTGCCGTCGTCCCCTCGCCGCTACGACAAGCGCGTAAAGAACGCTCAAGAGGCGCACGAGGCGATCCGCCCGGCCGGCGACAGTTTCCGTCACCCAGAGCGAACAAGCCTGAGCGGGGACCAGTTGCGGCTTTATGAGTTGATCTGGAAGCGCACGGTCGCTTCTCAGATGGCGGACGCACAAGGCTTGAGCGTGCAGGTCCGCCTCGGGGCGACGAGCTCTGCCGGCGAGGACGCCGAGTTTGCCGCCAACGGGCGGGTCATCAATTTCCCGGGCTTTTTGAGGGCTTATGTGGAGGGCTCCGACGAACCCGAAGCCGATCTCGAGGACCGCGAAGTGCGCCTCCCGCGACTTGCACGGGGCGACGCTGTGGAGCCCGAGGAGCTCCGCGCCGAAGGGCACTCGACCCAGCCGCCCGCGCGTTACAGCGAAGCTTCTTTGGTCAAAGCCTTGGAGGAGATGGGCGTCGGGCGGCCCTCGACTTACGCCACGATCTTGGACACCATCCAAAACCGTGGCTACGTATGGAAAAAGGGGACGGCTCTCGTGCCGTCTTGGACCGCGTTCGCGGTCGTGGGGCTGCTCGAGCAGCATTTCTCGAAGTTGGTCGACTACGGGTTTACAGCCGAAATGGAAGAAGATCTCGACGACATCGCGAGGGGGGAACAGGAGTCGCTCCCTTGGCTCACGCGGTTCTATTTCGGTGCGCCGAAAGGTGGAGCGCGCGGTAACGGCGAAGCTACCGGCTTGAAGCAAATGGTGGCGGAACGTTTGGGCGAGATCGATGCCCGCGCGGTCAACTCGATCCCCGTCGGTGGCCAAGGTTCGGGGATCGTCGTGCGGGTGGGCCGCTACGGGCCGTACCTGCAAGAAGGTGACGGCCAAAGACGTGCCTCACTTCCTGAGGATCTTGCGCCCGACGAGCTGACGGTCGAGCGTGCGCGCGAGATCCTTGACGTCCCTCCAGCCGAACGAGAGGACCGAGAGCTCGGGACAGATCCACGCACGGTCCTGCCCGTGCTCGTGCGCAACGGGCGCTTCGGGCCTTACGTGCAGCTCGGGCGAGCGGAGGAACTCGCGACCAAGCCCAAGACATCCTCGTTGCTTTCGGGCATGAGCCCGGACGGGCTCACCCTCGAGGACGCCCTTCGCCTGCTCAGCCTGCCGCGGGCGCTCGGGCATGCCCCTGGGAGCAAAGAGGCCGTCATAGCCGACAACGGCCGTTACGGGCCTTACGTGGTGCAAGGCAAGGAGTACCGCTCACTCGAGAACGAAGAGCAGCTCTTCACTATCACGCTCGAAGAAGCGCTTGACTTGCTCTCCAAACCGCGGGGGAGGCGTACCCGCCAGGCCGCGCAGCCCTTGGCGGAGCTCGGCACCGACCCGGTAAGCGGCGCAGCGGTCGTCGTCAAGGAGGGCCGCTTCGGCCCCTATGTTACCGATGGGACTGTCAATGCGTCCTTGCGCCGGGGGGACACGATCGAAAACCTGACTCTCGAGCGGGCCGCTGAGCTGCTAGCGGACCGGCGCGCCCGGGCCGAAGCCGACGCGGCTGCTGGGGTAGCGCGGGGTCGCGGGCGGCGAGCTGCGCCGGCCAAGGCCACCACGGCTCGGAAGGCGACGAAGGCCACCAAGGCTGTCAAGGCCACCAAGGCTGTCAAGGCTGTCAAGGCTCGGAAGGCGACGAAGGCGGCTGGAGCTGCAAAGGCGGCCGGCCGCTAGTGGTGCCGCTCGACGGCTATCGAACCGATCCCCACGTGCAGGTTGAGCGTCAGCCGTCCCCCTTTTGGCGCGTGTGGGCCCCCTCGGACAACCCGGTGGAAGTTGGGACCTGATACCCCGAAGACGTTGACGTTCCCGATGCCCGTTGTGGCATTCACCGACACTGTTGCGGAGGCAGGCACGACCACAGAGAGCCGACCGATCCCGACCGACATGGTTACCGTGTGGCCGCTTGCCGGGAAGCTCACCGCGGACAAGTCGACGGCGAGGTTCCCGATGCCCTCCCGGTAGTGCCTGTCAACACTGCTCAAGCTGCTCGGTGCGTAATGGCTGTAGCCGATCCCGCCCCGCAGAGACGACCCTGCGTTGAGGACGAACCCAATAGCTGCCAGCATGCAGACCAGCACCAGCCCGATCACGAACACGCTAAAGCCGGAGCCGTGGCCCCGGCGGCGGCTTGCAATGCGCCGGGTAGCCCCGTAGGGCGGAGCCGATGGGACCCCCGCGGCAGCGAGTTGCTCTGAAGCCCATCCCGCAGCCGCCCGCTGAGCCTGCAGCCAATCGCTGTCCTGGGGGTCGTTGCCTGCCGGTGGCGCGAAGGTGGTGGGTGAGCTGGCCTCGCCCGGGCCTGCGCCCGGGCTGTCTGGGACGTATGGCCCCGGCCCGCTGGCTGGCGGGTACGGCACCGGCCCTCCGGTCTGGGCACCGGGCCACGGCCCCCCCTGCGAGGACGGCGGAGGGCCCCCTGGGCCGCCCCGGTAGCCGTTGCAGTTGTGCCAGGGGTTGAGCGGGCCGTGCCGGCTGAGCAGCAAGATGATGACGGCAGCGACGATCAGCAGGGCGGGGAGCGCCCTCCAGTGGAGCCCCGGCCCGACCCCGAAAGACCAAATGACTGCCAGTACCAACGACCCGAGCACGATCGCCCAGCTACGAGCGCTGCGGTCCCAGTCCTGCCAGGGCCTGCCCTGCACGGCGTCCTGTAAAGGGCTGGTGACTGCCCCGGCCTCGGGGATGATGACCCAAGCAAGGACATAGAGGAACATCCCCCCTATCCCTGCCAGGAACAGGAACGAGAACAGCACAAAGCCCACCCGGAGGGAATTGGCGTCGACCCCGAGGTACTCCCCGAGCCCGCCAGCGACCCCACCGAGAAAACGGTTGCTCCTGCTGCGCCGTAGCTTCCGTTTACCGGCCTCGAATGGGGAACGGTAGGGGGCTGGGCCGGGCCCGGGCGGTTGGGTAGGGCTGGGAGCCTGCTGGTCCATGGTCTCGATCATGGCCGCTGGCAGCGGCCCCGGCTATCGGGGACGACCCTGGACCTCCCCTGATCCCTTCGGGGGGCGGGTCAGGCAAATTCAGGGCGCCTCCGCCCTGACCAGTAGCCACCGCGCATGGGACTATGGATCTACGCCTACTTCGCCAACCGCGCCCACCTCGGCTTACCCGCAGGCGCCGAGCGGCTCGAGCGCGCGCCGTGGCGCCCCTTTCGCGGCGCCGCCGGGGCCGGGGCCCGCACCCTCCAATGGCGCGTTTTCACGCTCGCCAGCTCGGGGCTGGCTCCAGCTCCAGCGACCAACACAGGGTCGGTTGCTCGGGGGTGTCGCTGCGGCTCTGGCCGTGAAGCTCGACATCAACCCTCTCGCCGCCCGCATTGCGTTCGCGGTCCTCACGTTCGTTGGGGGGGCCGGGCTCGCCCTTTACGTCCTCGTTTGGCTTTGCCTGCCCGCAGAGGCTAACGGGCACTCAATAGCCCGTCTCGCCCTCGCGGACGGTAAGACTGTGGGCCTCGTCGCGGCCGTGGCCAGTGGCCTGGTCGCCGCCATGGTGGCGGTGGCGGCTCTTGGGTCAAGCCCGGTCGTGGACGCACTTTCGCCTGGTCTTGTAAGCCTTGCCGGGTTAGTCGCCGTCTGGCGGCACGCGGCCCCAGAGGACCGCGAAGCCGCCAACCGTTTTGCTCTCCTCGTGAGCGGTTCCGGGCCGAGCGCCACCCCCGCGAACCGGCGCGCTCTGTTTGCCGCCGCCAGGCTCCTGGCAGGCGCCGGCTTGATCGCTCTCGGGACGTCAACCCTCCTCGCTCCCAAACACCTCAACGGCGCTGACCTGGCGGTGGCTTTTGCAGCGATAGGCGTTGTCGCCGGTGTCTCGCTCATCTTGGCCCCTTGGTGGCTGCGACTAGGCCGAGAACTTTCTGCCGAACGCCGCCAACGTGCCCGCGCCGAGGAAAGGGCCGAAATGGCAGCGCACTTACATGATTCCGTGCTCCAAACGCTGGCGCTCATCCAGCGCTCGGCAGGGGACCCGCAACAGGTCCAACGTCTCGCACGGGCGCAAGAAAGGGAGCTGCGGTCTTGGTTGTTCGACCAAGGGCGGGAGCAAAAGGTTGAGGCCGTTGGCCTTGCGGCAGCACTCAATGCTGTCCAACAAGATGTGGAGGACGATCACGGGCTCCGGGTGGACCTTGTAACGGTCGGGGACGCCCCGTTGGACGAGGACCTCGCTGCCCTCGTCGCCGCTACCCGGGAGGCGGTCGTCAACGCCGCCAAATGGTCAGGCGCGGACGTGGTTTTCGTTTACGCAGAGGTCGAGCCGGATGAAATCTCTGTCTTCGTCCGTGACAAGGGTAAGGGCTTTGACCCCTCGGCGGTCGCGGGGGACCGCAAAGGCCTAAGCGAATCGGTGCACGCCCGCATGCACCGGCATGGCGGGGCTGCCGCCGTGCGGAGCGGGCCGGGAGAGGGCACCGAGGTAAGGCTCACCATGCCGAAGAGGCCCGCAGCTTGACGAACACCGAGCATCAATCCCGAGCACCGTTGAAGGTCTTTTTGGTGGATGACCACCAACTGTTCCGGGCCGGGGTCCGCCACGAAATAACAGGCACAGGGGAAGCCGAAGTTGTCGGTGAGGCTGGCGATGTCGCCACGGCGACGGAGCGGATCTGCCAGAGCGCCCCGGACGTGGTGCTCTTGGACGTGCACATGCCGGACGGCGGCGGGCCTCAGGTGGTCCGGCAGGTGCTGGAGCGCCAACCAGGTACGCGTTTCCTCGCCCTATCGGTCTCCGATGCCGCGGAAGATGTCATCGAGTCCATCAGGGCAGGTGCTCGCGGCTACGTCACCAAGACGATCTCGACGCCCGAGCTCCTCGACGCGCTCCGCTTGGTGGCAGAAGGGGACGCGGTATTTTCGCCCAGGCTCGCGGGATTTGTGCTCGATGCTTTTGCTGGTCTCCCCGAACCGGCGGCCGTCCACTTCGACCCAGAGCTCGACCAGTTGACAGGCCGGGAGCGCGAAGTGCTGCGCCTTATCGCGAGGGGCTATGCGTACAAAGAAATTGCCCGGGAGCTCTACATCTCGGTGAAGACCGTGGAGAGCCACGTATCGGCGGTGCTGCGGAAACTGCAACTTTCGAACCGCCACCAGCTCACACGTTGGGCCATGGAGCGCCGCCTCGTCCCGCCAACGCCCTAGCTGGGCCCGAGCAACTGACAAGAGGCTGCGCGGCGCCGCCGGCACCTCATCGCGCCCGGGCTTGGCAGTACCGTGGGCCGGTGGCTCGCTTCATTGTGCTCGAAGGCGGTGAGGGTGCCGGCAAATCGACCCAGGCTGAGATCCTTGCGAAAGACTTGGGCGCCGTTTTTACAAGGGAACCTGGAGGCACGGCCGTTGGGGAGGCGCTCCGCCGTCTCGTGCTCGACAGTGCTCTGCCCCCCTTGGTTGCCCGCGCCGAGGCCCTGCTCATGCTCGCTGCGCGCGCTCAACATGTCGCTGAAGTCATCGAGCCGGCGCTTGCGCGTGGCCAGGACGTCGTATGCGACAGGTACTCGGGCTCGACGTTGGCGTACCAGGGGTACGCCCGTGGGCTCGCTGTGGAGGAACTGGCCGACCTCGACCGCTGGGCGACGGGCGGACGGGTGCCCGACGTCGTGGTGCTGCTGGACGTCCCGGTGGCGCTCGCTCGGAGGCGCCGCGCCGCCAGCCGTCCAGACCGGATCGAGCGCGAGGCGGACGATTTCTTCGAACGGGCGCGGTCAGGGTTCCGTCACCTGGCAGCTGCGGATCCCGCCCGCTGGCGCGTGGTCGACGGGGCGCTAGATGTCGCCGCAGTCGCAGTTGCTGTCCGGAGGGCGGTTGGCTGAAATAGATGTCGGGTTGAGTGGGTTGGTCGGCCAGGGCGCGGCTGTCAGGGCCCTGCGGGCTTCGGCGACCAAGCCCGTCCACGCCTACCTTTTCGTCGGCCCGCCCGGGACCGGGAAGATGGCGGCGGCAAGGGCTTTTGGCGCTATGTTGCTTTGCGAGCAGGGCGGCGACGACGGCTGCGAGAGCTGCCGGCGGGTGATGGAGGGCAAACATCCAGACTTCGTCGTCATCGAGCGAGAGGGAGCGGCCCTTTCGATCGACCAGGCGCGCGAAGTTTCCCGCATTTCGGCACGCAGTTCGCTCGAGGGCGGTCGCTCTGTCGTAGTTCTCCCCGACCTCCATCTCGCCGGCGACGCGACCCCGGCTCTGCTCAAAACCCTGGAGGAACCAGCTGGCCCGGTCGTTTTCATCGGCCTCACCGAATATGTGCCCCCCGAGCTCGCGACGGTCGCCAGCCGGTGCGCGCGGATAGATTTCCGGCCTTTGAGCGACCAAGAGATCAGGGATGCTTTGGCGAGCGAAGGCATCCCGGACGAGCAGGCGACGGTCGTGGCCCCCCTCGCCGGCGGCAGGTTGGACAGGGCGATGTTGCTCGCGCGAGACCCACAAGCAGACGAGAGGCGCCGTGCCTGGGAGGCGGTGCCGGCCCGGCTGGACGGCAGCGGGGCGACGGTGGCGCTCGTGGCCGAGGAGCTGACGGAGCTCTTACGCAAGAGCGGCGAGCCTTTGACGGAGCGCCAGGGTGCCGAGCTCCTTCGCCTTGCTGAGCGCAACGCGCAAGAGCTGCGCGCTGGCAGCGGCCGCTCGTCGCAGGTGAGCGCGAGGGCGGGGGTGCGCGAGCTCGAAGAAAAGCACCGCCGAGAGCAGCGCCGCCAGCGCACCGACGAGCTCCGCACCGGGCTGGCGGCACTGGCGCGCGCCTACCGTGAGCGTGCCCTCTCAGGGGGTCTCGACCCCGACCGCGCAGCCTGCGCCGTCGCGCTCATCGATGGGCTCTCGGCCGACCTCGCTTTCAACCCTGGCGAGCAGCTCGCCCTTCAGGCGCTCCTCGTACGGCTGGACAGGATCGCAACCAGGTAGCGCAACGAGATGAGCAACCGGGTGCGGCTTAGAGGGCTCAGGTTGACGAGCCGGGATAGACGTGCACCGCCACTGCTGGCGGGTGCTTTGCCAGCCGTGGCGGTGCCGTCGTTCGGCTTCGACGCCGGCACGTTTACCGGCCCAGAGGCCGGTTGGTGCTCGGAGGCGGGGCTCATCGCCTCCCGTGGTGGCCGTCGCCGAAGCCGGGCCCGCCGCCCGTCTCAGGTGTGCTTTGGGGGCCCGATCTGATCACGACGAGCAGCGCGTCGACCGCGAGCGCGCCTGCCTGAGTGCCAGTTACTGTCACTTTGTCGCCATTTTGGACCGTCGGTGAGCTCACCCGTCGTTGGTAGTACTTGGTGGGGCTGGACACGTTGACCGTCACCGTTCCCTGCTTAGTGGACAGGTCGAAGCCGGAGCCGCTCGCGTTCGAGACCGTGCCTGAATAATTGGCAAGGGGCACCCAGACGACGAGAGCGGTGAGCGCCCCGCTGCCGCCTTGGGCCCCGTTCACCTGGACAGTGTCACCGTCCTGGATCCCGCTGAGCCCAGCTGAGCTCTGCCCGGGTTCTCGGTACTGGACGTTGTCGCCGAGGGTGACCGTGAAGGTGGTGCTGGTCGAGGTGAGGGAGGTGAGGGTCGTGCTGGTTGAGGTAAGGCTGGGTGGGAAGCCCCAACCACCTACCCCTCTGCGGCCGCCGACCGTGACCTGGAAACCGGTCGAGCCGACAGAACCTGCCTTGCCCTTCACCGTCACCAGTGGGATCCTGACGAGCAAGGCGGTCACCGCGCTGGGCCCCGAAGATACCCCGGTTACCTGGACGCTGTCGCCGTCGAGCAGGTCGCCGGCCCCAGGCGAGCTCTGGCCCGGCGCTATGTAAACGGTGTTCTCTGTCACGGCCACGTCGACCGTGGTGCTCGTCGAGGTGAGGAACCGGGGAGAGCGCCCAAAGAAGGGCAGCCTGCCATGGCCGGGGCCACCGCCACTGGCCGGGCCGCTCAGCTCCAGTTGGAAGCCCGTAGTCGTAACGGATTGGGCCGTCCCGCTCAAGGACATACGCTGATGCGGGCCAAAGCGGCCGATGCCACGACCGGGCGCGGGGGCTGGCGCTGGGCCGAAGCCGCGCCCGTGCGAGTGGCCGCCCGCGTGGTAGGTCGCCACGGGGGCGGCATTCGCCACGCTGGTGCCGGCTGTCGGGAGCACCACGGCCAGGCAGGCGGCCAGGCTCACGCAGAGCGCGAAGCGCAAAGCCGACCAGCTGAGGGTGCCTCTGGGACGTCTGGGGGCCTGCACTACCTCATCGGTAAGGCATGCCGTTCTGGCTGACATGTCGCCCTCTCTCTCCGCGCCCGCTCAGGGCACACTTCAACATCGGGTACAACATCAGCTGCCGAGCTATGTGAAATTGTCTCGGCTCGGGTTGCCCGCCGCATGAGCAAAGTGTGATGACTCTGTGAGGACGGCCGGGGGACCAGTTCGCAGGAGCGCTCGCTTCTCGCATATTTCCTCAGGGCAGGTGCGTCTTTTTCGGGCAACCCGCCAGGCGCCCGGCGAGATCCCTAAAGGATGCGGGAAAGGAAGGCCTTGGTGCGCTCGTTCGTGGGGCTGGCGAGGACCTCCTTGGGTGGCCCGGACTCGATGATGACGCCTTGGTCCATGAACACGAGCGAGTCGCTCACCTCGCGGGCAAAGCCCATTTCGTGCGTGACGACGATCATCGTCATCCCCTCTTCTGCCAGCGACCGCATGACGTCCAGCACCTCACCCACCAGTTCGGGGTCGAGCGCCGAAGTGGGCTCATCGAACAGCATCAGCTTGGGCCGCATAGCTAGGGCGCGCGCAATCGCCACTCTCTGTTGTTGGCCTCCCGAAAGCTGTTTCGGGTAGGCGTCGACCTTGTCGGCGAGGCCTACCCGAACGAGGAGTTGGGTCGCCCGCTGGGCCGCCTCCTCCTTGGGCTCGTGCTTTACGCGGGTCGGTCCTATGGTCACGTTCTCGATCGCAGTCATATGTGGGAACAGGTGGAAGTGCTGGAAGACCATGCCGATCTCGGACCTCCGCCGGCACACCTCGCGGTCTTTCAGCTCGTAGAGCTTGCCCCCCTTCTCCCGGTAGCCGACGACCTGCCCGTCGACGAGGAGGCGTCCCCCATCGACCTTCTCCAAATGGTTGATGCAACGCAGGAACGTGGACTTGCCGCTGCCCGAGGGGCCGATAATGCACATAACTTCGCCTGTCCGGACGTCGAGGTCGATCCCCCGGAGGACCTCTTGGTGCCCGAAACGCTTACGGACACGCTGAGCCTGGACCATGAGCCCGGCCATGCCCGTCAGTCCTCGGTGTCTTTGACGAAGGGGATCCCTTCGACGTCGGCGAAGCGCCCAAAACCTGTTCGTCCGGGCCTGATGAGAAGGCCTTTGCGGAGCCTCTCGATGGGTGTGGGGGGCAACTGGCGGACCGAGCCGCGCGCGTAGTGACGTTCCAAGTAGTACTGGCCGACCATGAGCACCGTGGTGACCCAGAGGTACTGGAAGCTGGCCACCATCAACAGCGGGATGGGCCGAAAGTTGGCCGCATAGATCTGCTCGACTGAGTAAGTGAGCTCAGGGACAGTTATTACTGATGCCAGGGATGTCGTCTTGAGCATCGATATGGTCTCGTTGCCCGTTGGCGGGATTATCACGCGCATCGCTTGGGGGAGCACGACCAGGCGTAGCGCCATCAACCGGGTCATGCCCACCGACTGGGCGGCTTCGGTCTGGCCAAGATCGACCGAGATGAGGCCTGCTCGGACCACTTCTGACATGTACGCCCCTTCGTTGAGGGAGAGGCCCACGCTGGCGGCCACGAAGGCAGGGAGCCATGTGGTCAGGTTGAAGTGGACAAACGCCGGCCCAAAGGGGATCCCGAGCGAGAACGTCGGGAAGATATAAGAAGCGTTGTACCAGAAGAGCAACTGGACAAGCACCGGTGTTCCCCGGAAAAACCATATGTAATACCAGGCGCTCCCGGTGACTATGGGGTTGGGGGAGAGCCGCATGATGGCGAGGAGGACGCCGATCACTATCCCGCCCACCATCGCGACGACGGTGAGCGCCACCGTGAACCCGAGCCCCTGCCAAACTTGGTCGGACGTGAAATAACGGGTTATCACGCCCCACTCGAAGCGTTCCCGCCGTTGCCCGAAGACCACGACGTGGGAAAAGAAAAGAGAGTGGACGAGCATGGCGCCGAGAACGAGGATCACCACGGCCGCCACCCAGCGGCCGGGGTGGCGGACGGGCACGACCCTCGCAGCAGCGGGCTCTTGGGCGCTGCGCCGGGCCAGTTGCGGCGTCGCCATCAGCTGGCGCCTGGCCTAGAGCGCTCGGTCGGTCCGGGGCCCGCTAGCTCGTGGCCTCATTGATCCCAGGGGTGCTGAGAGCCCCCTGTTCGACACCCCACTTGTCGAGGATCTGCTTGTACTTTCCGTCTGCCATGAGAGCCTTCACCGCTGCCAGCAATGGCTGGGCGAGCCCGCTCCCCTTGGCAACAATGAAGCCGTAGGGAGCTGTCTTAAACGGCGTACCAGTGAGCTTGAACTGGCCTTGGTGCTCGTGGACGATCCACGCCACCACCTGGGAGTCCGCGAAACCCACCTGGGCACGCCCGGTCAACACCGCGAGGTTGGCCCCGTTCTGGTCCTCGTAGCTGAGGACGCTAACGTGGCACGATTTTGCCTGAGCCTCTGCGTCAATTTGCTCGGTGGTCCCCGTCTCCACGGCTACCGAATGGCCGCAGAGCGACTTCAAGCCATTGAACACGGCCTTGCTCGTAGCTCCCTCGTAGAAGCCTTCACCGGCCTTGAAGTAATCGATAAAGTCGAGCCCTCCCTTTTTTTCCCGTGCCGGGGTATCTGTGAAGGACGAGTTGCCGACATCGTAAGTGCCTTCTTGCACCTTGGTGATGATGTCGTCGAAGGTGACAGTGTGGAGGGTCACTTTCACGCCGAGCACCTCGCCTATGGCGTACCCGAGGTCGGCGTCGAAGCCTACGATCTTGCCGTTTTGGATGAACTCGTCCGGAGGGTAGGTGGTGTCCATGGCCATGCTGAGGCCGGACTTGTACTTGGCTGGGAGCTGGGCTGGGTTTGCGCTCGCGTAGCTGTTGGCGGCCATCGCCACGACCAGTGCCGGGGCGAGCAGTGCTCCCACGGCGCGCCTTCGGGTTGTGGCCCAGTCTCTCGTCATCTGTACCTCCATCGGTCGCGATTGTGGTGCGTGACCTGGAGTGTAGTTGGCGCTGCTGCGCCGCCAAATCAGCGCGTGCAGTTAGGAGATGGCGCCAAGCTACACCTGCGAGCACCCGGTCCCAGGCTGCGAGCTTGGTGAGCAGGTGGGCGATCCGAGAGCGGGCTAATCCTCAGGGAGCGCCCCCGGCCGGAGCCGGGCCGCCCAGGCCGGAGCCCCACACAGCTGGGCGAGCTCGCCCGCGAGTTCCCCCCGGCCGAGCCCGCTCTGCGCAGGCGCTGGAAGCTCAAGGTCCTCGGTGTGACCGCTCAACGCGCGAACGCGAAGGTCACTGGCGTTCTTTTTGATCGAGTTCTTCAGGTCGAAGTGAGTTTAGGCGCCGATGTACTTGCTCGAACTGTGTGCTCCAAGAGCAGCTGCGGGCGACGCTCGAAAGCTTCGCCCTCGAGCTGGTTTATCAGCCCGCTGACGGTGGGATCGACGTTGGCCTAACGATGCTTGATCGCGACGGCTTCGCCGAGGAAGCAGAAGTGTGGGAGGACTGGTTGGCGCTCTCAGCGGACGGTGAAGGCAGCCGGATGGTGGGGACCAGTTCTTGGCTGGCGGCGAGCTCCCAAAGGTGCCTGAGCGCTTTTGTCGCCCCGGCCACGGCGCCGGCTTCGTCGTCAGGCAGGTTGCAGATCAGCCTCACGAACCTCTCCGCCCCGGCTTTCTCGAACGAACGGAGATGAGCGGCGCCGGCTGGGCTAAGGGACACGCGCACGGCGCGCTGGTCGTCGGGATCTCGAAGCCGCATGACCAGGCCGGCGTTCTCCAAGCGGTTCACAAGGGCGGTCATCGATGGTTGGGTTATTTCCTGGATGGGCGCCAGCGAAAAAGCCCTGGTCACGTTGCATTCAGCGGGCGCCCCCGGCAGGTCTCGAACCTGCGGCCCGCCGCTTAGAAGGCGGCTGCTCTAATCCCCTGAGCTACGGGGGCCGCCTTCGAAGGTAGCCGCGTCCGGCATGGAGGCGGCCAGCACCCCCCGACGGGGCCAGCAGCCCCCCAACGATGTACCAACACTTTTGCAGTGGCGGGCAATAGCGTGGTGGGCAAGCGACCGAAGGAGGAAAGCACCGGCAACCGTGCCGACTGAGCGGGTGACCGAGGGGACTCGAACCCCCGACCTCCAGGGCCACAACCTGGCGCTCTAACCAACTGAGCTACGGCCACCGTGGGCTATTCAGTCTGGCACAGCAGCAGGACCTGAGGGATAACTAAGTAATAGCCCTGTTGCAGCCGATAAATAGTAAATGGCCCTGAAGGACGCAGTGGGCGCTCGAACTAGGAGCGAAGGTCAGGACGAGGACCTCGTCCGCCTCTACCTGGACAGCATCGGCAAGTACCCATTGCTCACCAAGGAGGACGAGTTCCGCCTTTCGAGGCTCATCCAAGAAGGCCGAGGAGCAAAAGAGCAGCTCGATGGCTGTGGTACCCGGTCCTCGGCGAAGAGGCGCCAGCTGCTGCGCAAGGTGCAGCGGGGCGATGCCGCGACCGAGGAGTTCATCAACTCCAACCTCCGCCTCGTCGTCTCCATAGCCAAGCGCTACCAGTCCTCGGACCTGCCCCTGCTGGACCTGGTGCAGGAGGGCAACCTCGGCCTGATGCACGCGGTCAGCAAGTTTGATTGGCGCAAAGGGTTCAAGTTCTCCACTTACGCGACATGGTGGATCAAGCAGGCGATAAGCCGGGGCATCGACAACACCGCGCGCACGATCCGCCTCCCCGTCCACGCCGGGGACCAGGTCCGCCGTCTCCTCCGGGCCAAGCGCCAGCTCGAGAGCCAGACGGGCCAGTCCCCGACATTTGCCGAGCTGGCGCGGGTGCTCGAAATAACAGAGGCGCAGGTCATCGAGCTCCTTCAGCAGGGCAGCGACCCCGTTAGCCTCGAGTCGCACGTCGGCCCCGACGGTGACAGCGAGCTCGGGGACATAGTGCCCGACGTGAGTTCTCCCACCCCCTTCGAGGTGGTCGCCGCCGGGATGCTGAGCGGGGAAGTAAGTAAGCTCCTCTCCTCGCTGGACGAGCGTGAGCAGGAGATCTTGCGGCTCCGGTTTGGCTTCGACCGGGGTGACCCAAGGACCTTGGAGGAGGTCGGGGCCACTTTGCACTTGACCCGGGAGAGGATCCGCCAGATCGAACGGGCCGCGCTTTCCAAGCTCAGGCACCCCTCGGCGAAGTCGGACAGCCGGGACCTCCTCGCAAGCTGAAGCCGGAGGGCGTCAAGACCGTCATCGTCAGCCTCACCTCCCGGCCCGGCCGTGCTTCAGGCAAGGTGCCTCTTCGACCGCATCGGTCCCGACGGCTCGAAGGATATTTGCTGCGAGCGGCAGGGACACCTCGGCTCCTTCTTCGTGCGCGAGCTACCTACCGACGACGACGCTGGTGGCGAGGATCGTCCCCATCTCGAGCTCGCCTTTGACTGTCAGGGTTTCGCCTTTTTTCAGTGAGGAGAGCCTCTCCTTCATGCCGTTGTCGGTGATGTGCGTCATGGCGTTGGTCTTGACGGCATAGGACTTCATGCCCACCTTTAACTCGAACGAGCTCATACTGAGGAGCTTTTCAAAGGTGCCTGTCCTGCTGACGGTCATTGCGGCCATGGGGGCAGGGGCGACCTGCGCTGTGGCAACAGCCGCTCCTGCCACAACGGGGACGCTCGCACCGAGCGCCAGCGTCACTGCAGCAACGATCCTGTGGGGGTGCATTTGTGTTCCTCCTTATTTTGTCGGTGGTTGTTGCTGGGCTATTTGTCGGTTGCCGGTGCGGGCACACGGGCCGCCTGGCCCTGTTCGGCCGGTTGCGGCCCGGGGGAAGGACCGACTGACCAAGCTGGCGCATGTCGCCGCAACCATGTAAGCGGTACCCACCCGGCCACCATGCTCCGAAGCGCGCCCGGGTGCGTGAGAGCAAAGCTGATATGGCCACAAATGACAACGAAGAACAAAACCGCAAAGACGTCATGTACGAACGTGGCTCCCGTGCGCACCGATACGGGGAGAAAATTGCCCCAGCGGAGGATAATGCCCGTCGCGAACAGCACAACAAGCATCCCGCCGACGGCATTGGTATTGAGTTTTTGCCCGGGGTTAAATTTGCTGACCACTTCGCGACCGCGGCGCCCGAAGGTCCGGAGCCAGTCGATTTCAGAAGTCGTCAACCTGCTCATCTGGTGAAGGTCACGGCGCAGGTTCGCCCCCCAGCGGCCGAGCAAACCGGCCAGCAAGGGCACGAATACTGCCAGCCCCACGTATATATGGGTGTCCTCCACGGTCAACCGGTGGCCCACGAGCACGCTGAAGGAGGGAACGTACAGGATGGCGCCTGTAACTACCAACGTCAGGACGAGGCAGGCGGTCGCCCAGTGGACCATGCGTTCGGTGATGTCAAAGCGCGCCACCCGCCCTTCGCGGGGCCCGCCGCTACTGCTGGCTCTGCGCTTAGGAGATCGGAGCATCATGGCGCCCGTTCGAGTTGCCCACCCAGGCCTCGATGGCGTAGCCCTGCTGTTCCCAAAAACCAGGGACGGTCTTTTTGACGAGGGAGACAGACCTGAGCCACTTGGCCGACTTATAACCGTACATCGGCGCCACATACAGCCGCACCGGCCCGCCGTGATCAGCCGTGATCGGCGCGCCCAGCATTTCATAAGCGATAAGGACGTCTTTTCGGTGTGCTTCGGCAATTGTGAGGCTCTCGGTGTACAGGCCGTCATAGGAGGTAAATTCGACCCCTTGCGCTCCGGGCAGCGGCCCCGCGAGGTTGATGACGTCGCTTAGCAGGACGCCAGCCCAGTGCACCGCTGGCACCCTCCAACCCGTGACGCATTGAAAATCTCTCACGAGCTCAGTGCGGGGAAGTGCCCGGAGGTCGGGGAACGAGAGCCTCAAAGGGCGCTGTACGAGCCCGCCGACCGTCAAGGAATACGCCTTCTCGTTGATAGCGGGAAAATTCCCCGTCACCGTGTAGAGACGGAAGCGGTCGGCCCCTGGGATCAACGCTGCCAGGCCACCTCCCCCAGAGTTGGTGAACGGTTGCAACAAGTCGCCGACACCGTTTTGTAAGGGGCTGCCGAAGATGGTGCCGAGGGCACCAGCGCCGAGCAACCCTATGAAGAGGCGCCGTCCAATGGGCTTGCCCTCATCGCGCTGCAAGCGAGTGCTGTCCACGCTCTTACAGACGCCGCGGAGGCGGCGATGATTGCGCGGCCCGCGAAGTACTAAATGAGGTGGAGGTTCGCCGCCACTTGCGGCAGCTCCGCCATTGGCATCGCGGCTACGAGGAACATCGACTGCTCTCCGGCCGGCCGGTTGACGCCGTACATGGAGAGGTGGCCCTTGGTTGCCATCCAAGCCTTTGATGACGAGCCGGATAGCAAATGAGACGATTTGGGCACCGGGAAAGGCCGCGCTGACGTTGCAACGAGGGCTTCTTCCCCCTTGAGCTCGTATGCCCGCACCATGACGGGTTGGCGCGCGATCATCAGGTGCTCTCCGGCTCTTAGTGCCGGGCTCGGCGCGGTATGGGGTTTGATCATGGCGACGACTGCGGCCACTTGGGGTGGGTCGGTGCTGGCCGGGCCCCGCGCCAGCAACCATCCTCCGCCGGTCGCAGCGAGTGCGATCAGCAATACGGCCGCGGCCACGCCCACTGGGTTGGGGTGGCCAAGCAGGGAGCGCAACCGAGCCGCCAGACGCTCTGGGCCCGGGCGACCGCGCGGGGCGGCCGGTGCACCTGCGGCTACTAAGACACCAAGTGCCACGCGATCGGTCAAGCCCGCGGGCGCCGGTACCCGTAACCTGCCCAATGCCAAACGTGCTGCTCTATCCGTTTGGACCGCGTGCCAGCACTCCTCGCAGGTGAGGAGGTGCTCGTCGAAGCTGCGCTCCTCCTCGCCGCTCAGGTCGCCGGCAAGGAAAGCGACAATGCGCTCTTCAGGGCAGGTCACGGCCGACATCCTCCTCGACGAGCAAAGAAGCGAGGCGCTGGCGCCCTCGGAAAGCGCGCGACAGCACGGTGTTGCGAGGGCAACCAAGGATCTCACCGACCTCAGACGCGCTGTGGCCCGCCAAGTCCATGAGGACGATCGCGAGGCGCTGGTCCTCTGGCAGGCGCGCAAGCGCTCGCGCCACACACTCCCGGTCGATGTTGGCGATCGCTTCCTCAGCCACACCCACCCGGGGAGCCATCGGCTCGTGGTCATGCTCATGCACGGCAGATAGAGGTGCCTCGGCCACCCGGCGTGCCTGCCGCCGGCCCTCGCTGCGCGCGAGGTTCAGGCAGATGGTCACGAGCCATGCTTTGACGCTCGGGCCCCTTTGGGTTTCAAAAGCTGCGTAGGCGCGAAGGTACGTCTCCTGCACGAGGTCCTCGGCTTTGTGGTGGTCGCGGCTGGCGTGGAGCGCCACTCGGTAGAGGACATCGAGGTGCGGCAGCGTCGCGTCGAGGAACGCTCTCTCCTTGTTGTCCAACTGCCTGGTCCCGGTCGTCCTCGCACGGTTGCTTGCTCCGGCTCATAAATAGACGCCGCAACGACCGACATGATTGCACCCTTCGGGTGCCCCTGCCTACCCGGCGGGGTAGCCGTGCGCCCCGAAGCTCATCCTGGTACCGACCCTGATGAGAAGGCACCCCACTACCACCCTGAGGCCGGGCCGCGAACCACGGGTGAGCGCGAGAGCGTTGAGGTGCCAAGAGCGGGCACTGCGGGCACAGGCCGCTCGCCGCAACTCCTCGGCCCTTACCTTACTGGTCCTCTCCATCAGCCACGGGTTCATGTTCTCACGGTACCACAGAAGATTGCACTTGTAGCTATATTTTAGTATAGTTGAGTAACTATGCCAATGTACATGGACGAGCTGGAACAAGCGGGCCCCCGGGTGAGCCTCCACGCCTCGCTCGCGGTCGAGATCGATTGGGCGCTATCGGGAGCGCACCGGGCCCAAAAAGCGCTGCCGGCCCTCCAACGCTTCTATCAGGAGTACCCCGATCTCGCCACGGAAGTGAGGCAGCTTTGGGCGCCGGAGGAAGCCCTCACGTACCCGGGCTACCTCGAGCTATCTCTCCTGGCGTTCGCGGGCGGCCTGCTCTTCAGTACCGACAGCGCCGCGTTCCTGGCACGTCTCGATGAGATGTGCCAAACATCGCCAAAAGAGCTGCCGCTCATGTCAGAGCTACCAGCTGACCGGGAAAGGTTGCTCCAACGGCTCGAAGTCCTCCGGTCCTCTTCCCGGCGGCGCGTACATTACGTCCAAGTTGTCAGCGCGGTGTGGTCTCATCTCCGCCCATTGTGGGAAGCCCAGGGCCAGGCTGCTGTCGAACTGGCCATCCTCGAAAGGTCCATGGTCCTCGACAAGATCAGGACCTGGGAAGAGCTCTTGGAACCCCACTGCGCGGTTGACTTGGGGGCTCTTGTGGACGCCCTCGGTGAAGATGATGAGCTGGCAGTAGTGCCGGCATACTTCAATTGCAAACGTGGGTTCTTCGACGTACCTGGATTTGTGGTCCTCAGCGTCCGCACCGACAGCCCCGCCGCAATAGCCCGGGCACGTACCGACCTGCTCGCCCGCCGCTTGAAGGCGATCTCTGACCCGACCCGCTTGGCAATGTTGGACACGCTCGCGCGCCATGAGATGCGCATTACAGACATTGCCAAGATGTTCTCGCTATCTCAGCCGACGGTGAGCAACCACGTGAAGGTCCTGCGCTCTGCGGGTTTCTTGGCTCAAGGCAGCGGCCGTGGGAAGCGCCAGCTGGCGGTCAGACGGGATGTCGTAGAAAACGTCGTCAGTGACCTGCAGAAGGTACTTGACCCTGCGGCTGCTCCTCGCTGAGCGCCCGGGGACGAACGCTCCCCAGGGCGGGCGAGAACCGGGCCCGAGCCGGTCCGTTCAGGGCCCGTCGCGTGTGGGGTGGGTGCTCAGGAGCCTGTCAACTCCCCGTAGGCGACGCCAGCGAGCGCGCCTGCGATAAGCGAGCGCTGATTCGGGGTGCACAAAGTACCGTGCGGTAGGGCCGCTTGGACCTTGGTGAAGTGCGACCGATGCGTCGAGCGCACGGAGGTCGGCAGCCGTGTAACGGCCACGCTGTGCCAAGTAACCGCCCCATGAGGGCGTCACGAACGACTCTACGAAATGGCCCGGATGGCTGGCATCCTCGAACAAGCCCCAACGGGAAGCACCCGTCCTGCGGCGCGCGACTCGCAGCTCCTCCATGACCTCGATGAACTCGTCTTGGTTCTCGGGGCTCACGTTGTAGTCCACGAGGACCATGACGGGCCCGTCTTCAGGTTCGGGCCCGGCGGCGACCTCGGGTTGGGGGCGGGGGACGACCTTCATGTCACCTCGCCCGATGACCGGCAGGCCGAGCCACCGTACAGCCAGTAGACCGGGGGCAAAGGTCGCTGCTGCCGCCACGAGCGTCCACTTGACCCCGACGGCGTCCGCGATCCCGCCCCAGACGAGAGAGCCGAGAACGATCGACGCTTGGAAGACCATCAGGTACGCGCCGAGAGCGCGCGAAACGACCCACGCCGGCACGGCTTGGCGAGCGGCGAGGTTGAGAGTGGTGACGCCGCTGAGCCACGAAGCTCCCGCGCCGGCTAGGGCGATCGCGTCCAGAGGCGTCTCATGAACGAGGACGAGGACGAGTACCGAAACGGCCGAGGCGGTCGTCGCGAGGACGAGCATCCCGTCCAAGTGAAGGCGGTCTTTCAGCCGGGGGAGCGCCACCGCACCGGCGACACTCCCAGCGCCTATGGCAGCGAGCAAAAACCCATAGTCCCGGGCCCCGAGCCCCAGGTCCCTGGAAGCAAACAACGGGAGCAGGGCGCTCAAGGCACCGGCGGGGAAGACGAACAGGACTGTCCGCCAGCACGTCACCTGCAGCGCCGGGGCATTTGCCAGGTAACGGATCGCGCCTCCCACTGCTCCGGCTACCCGCTCCGCCGCTCCTTCCCCCGGTGTTGACAGGCGGCTGCGTTGGCGTCCTCGCCAGAGCAAAAGGAACCAGACGATCCCAGTCGTCAGCACGCTCGCGACTGCGAACATGCCGCCCGCCCCGAGCACGGAGAGGAGGACACCGCCGACGACGGGGCCAACTATCTGCCCGATGTTCCACTGGAGTCCGTCGAGGCTGAGCGCTCGGGAGAGAAGCCGTTCGGGGACCAAGTCGCCGATAGTCGCCCACCAAGCGGGCGAGGAAAAGGTCGCCACCGTCCCGAGGGCTGCCGAAAACACCAGCAGCGCGAACGGGGTGAGGCCGCCGAGGGCCGTTACCGTAGCGAGGCCCAGCATCGCAGCAAAGAAGAGCGTTTTTGCCGTAAGCAACACCTCGCGCCGGTCTGTCGCGTCAGCGACGGCTCCTGCCGGCAATGCGAATATCACACCCGGGAGGGCGGTCGCGAGGGGGAGCGCGGCGACGAGGGAGGGCACGTTGGTCATCTTCGCCATGACGAAACCGGCCATCACCGACTCCATCCAGACGCCCGTGTTGGAGACCGTGGCCGCTGAGCAAAGGAGGCGGAACGGGCGCGACCGAAGGGGGCTGTACCAGGGCTCTGGCTTAGCGACCGGAGGTGTGCCTGGGCCCTGAGGAGGCTCGGACCGCTCGTCGAGCTTGAGCGGAGGCCGGGAAAGTTTTTGGGGCCCCGGGCGCGCCAGTCCAACGTCGGGCTGCCGTGCCCGGCGGGTTGACTGGCCGATCACAAATAACCTCCACAGCTGCGCGCGCTATGCGCGGCTCAGCCAACGCTAAGAACTGGACCGCCGGGCATTGTAGGGCCTAAAGCCAAACGAGCCGTTGATTTGGTCACATTGCCAGGGCTAACCATGGCCCCATCGAGACCCCTCTCGAGGTATCGGCAACAGTTACTTTAAGCCTTAGTCAAAGGCAACTTGACGGGCGCTGCCCGTAAGTGTACTGTGCCGCCACGTGGCCCTTGGGCGGCCCGAGCCCGGCCGGGCTTCCTAACAGCGACCAGGCCTGGAGCCTCATAAAGGGGAGAGCAAGGAGATGAGGAGGTACGAATAGATGAGACGATCTCGGTTCCTGTCGATCGTCGCCAGCGTCGGGATGCTTTCTGTGGGCACAGCGGTGGCCCCCTTGAGCAGCGCAAGCGCGGCGGGCATCAAGTACGGAGGGACTTTGCACATCGTGATGCCTTGGGGGAGCATCCTCAACAATTTCAACCCCTTGGTGTGGGACGGGGGCACGGGCACCACTGCCGGTGGCACCGGGAGCCTGCTCTACGAGCCGACTTTCTACGACAACCCCTATACAGGCGCGATTACGCCGATGCTCGCCACCGCTTATAAGTGGACCGACGGCAACATGAAGCTCGTCGTCACGACCCGCACCGGCGTCCAATGGAGCGACGGGACTGCGTTTTCTGCCGCCGACGTGGCCTTCACGTTCAATTACATAAAGCAATACCCTGCCCTTGACGCCGAGACGGTATGGAAGACGTCGATGACCTCGGTCGCAGCCTCCGGGCCCAACACCGTGGTGTTCAGCTTCTCGTCCCCCGACACTGCTATTTTCCCGCTACTGGCCGAGCAACCGATCGTGCCCGAGCACATTTTCTCGAAGGTCACCGACCCCACTAAGTTCACCAATCCCAGCCCAGTGGGCACAGGGCCGTTCCTGCTCAAGTCCTACAGCGCTTTCCAGGTGAGCTACGTGAAGAACCCCCACTACTGGATGGCCGGCAAGCCTTATATAAACGAAGTCGTTATGACAGCCGTCAAGTCGGACACCACGGCCGAGCTGTTGGTGCTGGACGGCTACGCCGCCTACACCTATGACGAGATCACCGACCCCAACAGGTCCTATGTCGCGGCGCACCCGGCGTGGAACCACTACTGGTGGCCGGGCTACCAGCTCAACCTGCTTTACTTCAACACCGCCACAACGCCGTTCAATGACCTCGCACTGCGCAAGGCAGTGGCCGAGGACCTCGACACCAACGCCATCGCCGAGCGGGCCTATTTCGGCTCACTGCCTGCGGGTAACGAGACAGCAGTGGCGGGGGGCCTGGTCAGCCAGTGGGTGCCGTCGTCGCTCAGCTCCCTGGAGTGGAGCTACAGCCCCTCGCAGGCCATGAAGACGCTGACCGCGGCGGGTTACAAATTGGTCGGCGGCAAGTTGATGGAACCGGACGGCACACCGGTGCCCACTCAGCAGGTCCTCATCGGGGGCCCGGGCTGGACGGACTTCATCTCCATCGCCCAGACCATCAGCCAAGAGCTGCAGCAGATCGGGATCAGCAGCACCGTCGTGCAGGACACCTTCGCCACTTACTACGCGGCCCTGCAGGAAGGCCACTACACCCTGGCTGTGTCGTGGAACAACAACAACTACGGGAGCCCGTACTACGCCTACTACGACCTGTTGAGCTCGACCGAGTCTGCCCCGATCGGCAGCACGGCCAACACCAACTGGGAGCGCTTCACCAGTCCGAGCATCGACGCCGCCTTGAAGAGCTATGCCGCGACTACCGACATTGCCACCCAAAAAGCGGACATGACCACGATCGAGACGCAGGTCCTGGAGAACGTGCCCGTGGTGTCCCTGACGGCCCGGCCCAACTGGTTCGACTACTCGACCCGGTACTACACCGGCTGGCCGAGCGCCTCCGACCCCTACAACTCCGGTGACGCCCCCGACGGCTACGGTGGTGGGGCCGAACAGCTGTACCTCAACGTCCACCTGAAGTGACCGGTCGCAGGCCTGCCGGCACGCCGGCGGTGCCCTGCACCAAGCTGGGGGAGGCCTGCCACAGTCGGTACGGGGCGGGCCTCCCCTGCTCGCCGGTGGGCACAGGCGGGCAGGTCCGGCACGAATGGCCGAGCCCAACCGGGCTGAGGGGACGAAAGGGGTACGCCGTTGCGGTACCTGTTGAAACGCTTGCTGCTCCTCCTGGTCGCGGCTTGGGCAGCGCTCACGCTCAACTTCATCTTGCCACGGCTCATGCCGGGGAACCCCGTCGAGGCGATGCTCGCCCGGTACCAGGGCAGGCTCTCCCCACAGGCGGTCAACGCCCTGGAAGTCCAGTTCGGCCTCAATACCCACGAGAGCGCCATCTCCCAGTACTTCACCTACTTCGGGCACACGGTCACCGGTAACCTCGGCACCTCGATCTCTGAGTTCCCCACCAAGGTCTCCAGCATTATCGGCTCGTCCCTTCCCTGGACGATAGGCCTGGTCGGGTTTTCGGTGATCGTGTCGTTCGTGATCGGCACCGCGCTCGGGGCGCTGGCCGGTTGGCGGCGTGGGTCACGCTTCGACAGCGTCGCGGTACCTTTCGGCGTGATGCTGAGCGCCATGCCGGTCTTCTGGATCAGCCTCCTGGCCCTGTACTTCCTCGCCTTCAAGCTCGGCTGGTTCCCCTTGGCGGGAGGCATCGGTGGCACTGGCTCCGTGGGCATCTCCGGGGCCGGGTCGATCATCAGCCACGCCGCCCTCCCCGCGATCACCCTCACCCTGGTCAGCGTGGGCGGGTGGGTCCTGCTGATGCGTAACAGCACGGTGTCGGTCCTGGGCGAGGACTACATCAAGTTCGGCCGGGCCAAGGGGCTCCCCGAGCGGGCCGTCGCTTTCAACTACGCCGTCCGCAACGCCATCCTGCCCCAGTTCACGTCGTTCGCCCTGGCCCTCGGCTTCGTGGTGGCCGGCGCCATCTTCACCGAGTACGTGTTCTCCTACCCCGGGATCGCCTACAACCTCTACGAAGCGGTGCTGAGCCTGGACTACCCGCTCATGCAGGGGATCTTCCTCGTGATCGTAGTGGCGGTCCTGCTCGCCAACTTCCTGGCCGACCTCCTGTACGTCTTCCTCGACCCGCGCATCCGCTTGGAGGCCCGCGCATGAGGGCCTTCTTCTCCAACCGCCTCGCCATGGCAGGCCTGGCCATCCTCGTCTTCTTCGGTCTGGTCGCCCTGCTAGCGCCTGTCATCGCCCCCTACTCCCCTACGGACATCAACTTCACGCCCTTCCTCCCGATCAGTTCCCAGCACTGGCTGGGCACGACGTCGCAGGGCAACGACGTCTTCTCCCAGCTCGTCTACGGGGCCAGAGCGAGCCTCATGGTGGGCCTCGCCACGGCAGCGATCATCTCGGTGGTCCAGCTGGCCATGGGCATCTTTTCGGGCTACGTCGGCGGCTGGGTGGACAACGTCCTCAACACCATCACCAACATCTTCCTGGTGGTCCCGGCCCTGGTACTTCTGATCATCCTGGCCGCCTACCTACCGGGCAAGGGCCTGGGGGTCATCATCGCCATACTCGCGGCCACCGGTTGGGCCTGGGGTGCCCGGGTGCTGCGCGCCCAGGCGATCTCGCTGCGGGACCGGCCTTTCGTCGAGGCGGCGCGGATGGCGGGCGAGAGCCGCTGGCGCATCGTGCTCGTCCATATCGTCCCCAACATGTTCGGCGTCCTCGTCGCCAACTTCTTCGGCGCTGCCCTGTACGCGGTCCTGGCGGAGGCGGGCTTGGAGTTCCTTGGCCTCGGCAACATCAACGACGTCACCTGGGGTGTCATGTTGTACTGGGGGGAGAACACCAACGCCATGCTCCTTGGCCAGTGGCTGTTCCTCCTTCTCCCCGGCCTGTGCATATTGCTCCTTGGAACGGCCTTCGGGCTGCTCAACTTCGCCGTGGACCAGGTGGCCAACCCGCGCCTGCGGAGGAACTGAAGTGGCCGCCGCCGCACCAGCCACCAGCACCGGTCCCGCTACCGCCTCCACGCCCCTGCTCGAGATCTTCGGTCTCACGGTCGGCTACGGGTGGGAGGGCCGGCCCATGTCCACCGTCGTGCGGGGCGTCGACCTCTCGGTCGGCGCCGGCGAGGTGGTCGGCATCGCCGGCGAGTCCGGGTGCGGCAAGACGACGCTGGCCTTGGCGGCTACCGGGCTGCTGGACCCGCCCGGCCAGGTGCTTTCCGGCTCAGTGCGCTTCTGCGGTCGCGACCTGCTGGCCCTCTCCCAGCGGGAGCTCCGCACCGTCCACCTGAGCGAGATCTCGATGGTGTTCCAGGCCTCCATGAACGTGCTCAACCCGGTGATGCGAATCCGGGACCAGTTCCTCGACGCTATGAAGGCTCACGGCGTGGAGGACCGGGATGGGGCGGTTGCCCGCGCCAAGGAAATGTTCGACCTCGTAAAGGTCCCCCGGCGCTTCTTCGAAGCTTTCCCCCACCAGCTGAGCGGTGGAATGCGCCAACGCACCGTCATCGCCCTGGCCCTGGTGCTGCGGCCCCAACTGCTCGTGCTCGACGAACCGACCACAGCCCTCGACGTGGTGGTCCAGCGCTCCATCCTGGAGATGCTGGACGAGCTGCGTAACGAGCTCGGCTTCGGCGTCGTCTTCATCACCCACGACCTGTCCCTGCTGGTGGAGATCGCCGACCGCATCACGATCATGTACGCCGGCCTGGCCGTCGAGCAGGCGCCCGCCCGCCAGCTCTACGAGGGCCCACGCCACCCGTACAGTCAAGCTCTGATGAGGGCCTTTCCGCCCCTGGGGGGCGAAAGGAGGCGGCTGGAAGGCATCGCAGGGCAACCGCCGGACCTGCGCCAGCTGCCGCCTGGGTGCTCCTTCCAGCCCCGTTGCCCGCGGGCTATCGCAGGCACCTGCGAGGTGGTCGCGCCACCGCTGGTCCGTTTCGAGGCCGAGCACTGGGCGGTCTGTCACCTCTACGACCGCGTCGACGACCACCCCAATGTCACTGACCAGGGCCTGGGGGAGGACCACGGGGAAAAGGGGGCCACTGTTGGTTAGCACCCTGGGGGCGCCGGGGGCCCCCCGCCAGGCCGCTGAGGAGCCTCTTGCGGTCCTTGAAGTCCACGGGCTCACCAAGACCTACACCGTGGGGCGGGTGGGCCACCAGAGGACGGTCCAGGCCATGACGTCGGTGGACCTCACGCTCGCCCCGGGGCGAGTGCTCGGCCTCGTGGGCGAATCGGGCTCAGGCAAGACCACCTTCGTACGTACCGTGGCCTACCTGGAGCGCCCAGCGGCGGGCGAGATCCGGGTGCTGGGGCGCGCCCTCCCGCGGCACCCGAGCCAACGTCGGCTTCGCGAGCACCGGGCCCAGGTGCAAATGATCTTCCAGGACCCCTACACCTCGCTCGACCCGCTCCACACCGTCCGCTACAGCGTGGCCCGGCCCCTGCGGTCCTTCGACGTGGTGCCCCGCCGAGCCCTGGCGGGCGCGGTGGACGACCTCCTCGAACAAGTGGGCCTGGTCCCCCCGGCAGAGTTCCTGCGCCGCTACCCGTACCAGCTCTCCGGTGGCCAGCGCCAGCGTGTGGGCATCGCCCGGGCGCTCGCTGCCCAGCCTGCGCTGCTGCTGGCCGACGAGCCCACCTCCATGCTCGACGTCTCAATCCGGCTCAGCATCATGAACCTGCTGCTCGACCTGCAGCGGAGCCGGTCGCTGTCGATGGTGTTCGTCACCCACGACCTGGCGGGAGCGTCGTACATGAGCGACACCATCGCGATCATGTACGCAGGGCACCTTGTCGAGATGGGCCCTGCCTCCGAAGTGATGGGCTCGCCCCGCCATCCCTACACTCAGCTCCTGCGAGAAGCTGCACCAGATCCAGACAAGCATTTCGGGGCCTCGCGACGCTTCGACGCCCGGGGAGACCCACCGGACCTGACCAATCTCCCCTCGGGCTGCCCGTTCGCACCCCGTTGCCCTCACGTGCGCCCAGAATGCCGGGCCGAGTTGCCGCAATGGCGCGCGGTGAGCCCTAGCCAAAAAGTCCGATGTGCTCTCTACTAAACGAACACTGAACGAAAGCTTTGCAGAAAGCTCTCTAGGAGTCTCGATGAAAACTAATAAAAGCCCGGAGCGAGATTTTGTATGGGGCGTCGCCACCGCGGCGTACCAGATAGAAGGATGGCCTCTCGCAGACGGTGCCGGCAGCTGCATCTGGCACGAGTTCTCTCACACCCCCGGTACCGTTTACAAGGGACAGAACGGCGATTTCGCTGCTGACCACTACCACAGATGGCGAGAAGATGTCGCGCTCATGGCGCGCCTGGGCATCGGGGCGTATCGGTTCTCAGTTCGCTGGCCACGGGTCCTCCCCGACGGCAGGGGTCCGGTCAACGCCGCCGGCATCGCCTTTTATGACCGGCTGGTAGACGCGTTGCTAGAGGCAGGCATCGTCCCGTTCGTCACGTTGTTCCACTGGGACCTCCCCTCGGCCCTGTTCCGGCTCGGCGGTTGGTCGAACCCCGAGATCGCGGGCTGGTTCGCTGACTACTGCACCGTCGTTGCCGATGCCCTCGGCGATCGTGTCAGAAACTGGGTAACCCTCAACGAGCCTTTCGTAGTCTCTGCCGAAGGCCATCTGGCAGGGGCACATGCTCCCGGCATGCGCAACATTTTCCAAGCCATGTCCTCGGTGCATAACCAGCTCCGGGCACATACGGCTGGTTTCCACGCTCTGAAAGCACACGACAGCCTGGCATCGGTGGGCCTGGTTGCGCACAATTCCGCTGTTTGGCCGAGCAGCGAGAGTGAAAAGGACGTGCTCGCGACGGAGCGGGCCGAGGCCTGGCACAATTTCCCGCTCTTCCTCGACCCACTCGTCCATGGGCGCTACCCTCGAGCTCTGGAAGACCGGCTCGCGCCGTTCCTGCCGCCTGGTTACGAGGACGACATGGAAGCGATACAGGCTCCCCCGGACTTCGTCGGCCTCAACTACTACCAGGGTTACCGAGCCCGCCACAGCGACCGTAACTGGCTCGGCTACTCGCGCGTGGTAACCCCGGAAGCTCCTCACACGACGATGAACTGGGCGATCGAGCCTGAGGGGCTTTACAGGGTGATCACCCAGGCGCACGAACAGTACAAGTTGCCTGCGATCTATATCACCGAAAACGGTGCTTCCTTCGAGGACCACGTTGTCAACGGCGCAGTGCACGACTCTGCTCGTCAGGCTTACCTACGTTCCCACATCTCTTCTACACTGAGAGCTCGCGATGAAGGGGTACCCGTGAAGGGTTATTTCGTCTGGTCACTGCTGGACAATTTCGAATGGGCACTTGGGTACTCCAAGCGCTTCGGCCTTGTTTACGTTGATTTCCAGACTCAGGAGAGAACGGTCAAGGACAGCGGGCTGTGGTACTCAGAGGTAGCTCGTTCTGGTTTGCTCCCCAAGGAAATGGCTCGTACGCGCGGGCCCGAGATCTGAAGATCTTCAGCTGAGCGCGGGTAACCGGCGCTTAGCAGTGAGCGGTACCGGCGGCACGCCACCGTTGGCCAGGAGCGCGTCGACCACCAGCATCGAGGCTCCCAAGGCGACCGCCTCGACACCCAGTTGGCCAACCTCGATGCGCACTCCGCCGGCAGCGTACGCAAGGGCTTGTTGTGAGACCACCCTTTTTATTTCCCCAAGCAATGGTGGCCCGAGCTTGAGCCCTATCCAGCCACCGATCACAACCTTTTGCGGGTTGAAGAGGTTGACCAGGTTGGCGACGCCCGTGCCGAAGTATGTTGCGGTGTTCTTGAGCGCTGCAGCCGCCGCGGGGTTGGAGCGGGACGCTTCGGAAAAGCGGTCCGCCCACTCTTCGGAGTCCGGGTCCGACAGGCGCGAAGCGTCTGGGTCGCAGCGGTACCACTCCTCGAGGAGGGCTTGGGACCCAATGTAAGCCTCGATGCAGCCCGCGCCCCCGCACCGGCAGCGTCTCCCTCCGACTACCACGCAGGTGTGGCCCCACTCGCCAGCGCTCGAAGTCGCTCCACGGTAGATCGTCCCGTCCGTGAATATTGCCGCCCCAACCCCGGTGCCCCAGAGCGTCACGACAGCGTGGTTCACCCCGCGCCCAGCGCCAAGCCACATCTCGGCCTGGCCGAAGGCCTTGGCGCCATTGTCAGCAAAGACCGGGACGCCGAGACGTGCGGCCATCGGCTCCAGGGGGACGTCGCGCCAACCGATGTTCGGTGCGTGCACTCTCAGTTGGCCCTCGTGGCGGCCGACCATGCCGGGGACCGCGACCCCGACGCCAAGGAGCGGCCCGTGGTCCCCCGTGCTCGCGAGGTCGGCCCTCAGAGCCTCAACCGCCCCATTGATCTCTTCGACGACAAGATCCGGATCGTGGTGCTGTGGGTGCATGGCGACATCAGCGGCTCGGACTACACGCATTTTCATGTCAAACGCCTCGACCCGGATGCGGGTTTCCCCGACTTCTACCCCAACCACTGTTGCGAAATCGGGGTTGACTTCGAGCTGCACGCGTGGACGCCCGCCGTCGGACTCCTCGAGACCTACCTCGCAAATGACACCCTCTTCAAGGAGGGCGGCGGCGACATTGGTGACGCTCCCGCCGCTCAGGCCTGTGAGCTGTGCAAGCACCACGCGGTTGAGCGGTCCTTCCAGGAACAGCCTGCGCAACACGAGGGAGCGGTTCACCCGTCGCAGGTCCCTAACCGTCGCTCTCGTCCGGGATGTAAAGGCAGCCACTTCGTTTACAACTTAGTTCAGGCCTCGAAGGGCTCAAGCCGAGGGCCAGGTTTTCTTGTCATTGAGGTCTGGGACTGTCCTCGAGCTTCGCCAAGCTCACGGTGTGACCAACCCAAATTTGATAGAGGCGCTTGCACGCGCACACCAGCAAGATCTTCGCCGTCACGCGAAGCGCCCCCTTGGCGCGCTCTCGGCAGTTGGGCACCCTTCGCTCGCAGAGAGCGTACCTGCGAGCGGCAAGGTGGTGCTCTTGCGCCCGGTGGCTCGGGCAGGAGCGCCACGCGCCAAGGTCGTGACCGTGCGCCCAGGCCGCCCCAAGCAGGGTGCCACGGTGGCTTGAGGTCACTATGGCCCTGGCAAGCTACCAAGACGTTGGCACCGACGCCAACGTCCTCGCCCCGGACGTGGGAGCCCGGGAAGCCTCACCCTGGGGGACCAAAGAGCGTCCGCCAGCGGGGCGACCGCGTCAGGCCGGGGGGCGCCTCCTCATGGATTTCTTCGGCGATGCGGTGAGCGTCTACCGCCGCCGCCGTTACGGAGGCGGCAGCTAGCGGGGAGAGCGACGAGCCGTGGAGGGCCGAGAGAAGCCGCTCGTACATCTCCGAAGCAGTGTTCCTCATCGGGGACGGGCCGGAAATGAGCTCGCCAAGAGCGCCGGCGGCGGCATCGGAGGAGGTCGATGGGGTCGCCCAGGCCCACGTTTCGAGCTCGTCTGCGACTTCGTGCAGTAGCTCAGCCAGCGCGGCCGAGACCTCTCTCGGGAACCTTTCGCCCTTAGGCGCCTCTGCAATGGAGCGTGCGATCCCGCGAACTTGGCGTTCCACCAAATGCAACGTGGCCATAGCGCCGACCAAGCCGAAGATGACCGACCTCTGGTGACGGCCCGAAGGATGCCAGCGCGTGCCCTCTTCGGCGTGGGCGACCATGTCGTCGGCCGTGGTTACCTCCTCGCTCAGCCGGCGAGCAGTGGCGAGGTTCTCGTCCCTCATGCCGGGAACCGCCTCGGCGACTGTTCCTGACATACCGCGGAGGAGCTTCGCGAGCGAACGCGCGAACTCAGCGACTGCCACCTGTGCCCTCTCCAAGTTCGTCGGAGGGAAGAGAACGAGGTTGACCCCGATGCCGCAGGCAGCGCCAATGGCAGTATCTACCACCCGGTCCAACCCGTAAGAGCCAGTCGTGGCGCCGAGGACCAGGACGAGCAGGGCGCTCACGGGGACTTGGACCGACCCTTGGACGCCTAGGCGCAAAGCGCGACCCGCGAGCAGCGAGATGAAGATGAGGAGCGCGATCGACCAGGCGTGGATGCCTGCGAGCCGCGCGAAACCGAGCGCGACGAGCACGCCCACGACCACCCCGAGCACTCTTTGCAGCCCGCGGGACACCGATTCCCAAATAGTGACCTGCACGGTCAAAAGAGCCGCCAGTGGCGCGAACACCGGGAACTGGTTGCCGAGCAGGTCCGCTGCGATAAACCACGAAACGCCTGCCGCGAAGCCTGTTTTCGCCGCGTACAGGACCGGGGTAGCGCCGAGCTCGGCGAAGGTCCTCCGCAGCTCGGCGAACGGCCAGCCCAGGAAACCCTGCCCGTGCTCCGGCGCCCGCACGTTCACGCCAAGCTCACTGCACGAGGGAAGCCTCGAGGGTGATCTCAGGTACGCCCGCGAGGGCGCGACTGACTGGGCACCCTGCTTTGGCTGCTCGCGCATGCTCCTGGAAAGCTTCAGCGCTCATTCCCGGCACCCGTCCCTCGGTGACAAGTGCGATCGTCGTGATCGTTGCCTTGCCGTCCACGGGCCGGAGGGTGACTGTCGCTTCGGTCCGGACCGAACTGGCGGGGGCCCCGGCTTCAGCGAGCATGTTGGCCAGAGCCATCGAGAAACATGCTGCGTGAGCCGCCGCAATGAGCTGCTCGGGGTTTGCGCCTGGGCCGTCTTCGAAGCGCGACTTATATGTGTACCCGCCACTGATCGAGCTCCCTGCTTCGAAGGTGCCGCTCCCGCCCTTGAGGTCACCCTTCCACTCCGCTGTCGCCTTTGCCGGCATTGACGCGCTCCTTTCCTTGTGCCAATTGCCCAGGGACCCTAGCGGCTGCGAGCGTCTTTGGGGAGCCCGGAGTAGGGCGCCGGGCGGGCCCGGCCGCTGCCTGCTGGCTATGGGGCACCCGCAGCTATGCCGCCCAACCGCTCGACGACCTCGAAACAAGCCCTGCTGTTGTGGTAGGGGCATTTCCAAGCGCCCACCTTGGGGAGACCGGGGTCGGGGCGGCCTTTGCTGTCAACCTTCCAGAACCATTCCCCGTACCGGTGGTCGAGGATGTACGCAGCGATGAAATCCCAAATGCGGGCTGCCGTTTGCAGGTGCTCGGCTTGGCCAGTGAGCTGGAACGCACTGACGAAGCCCACGACCCCCTCGGCCTGCGGCCACCAATGGCGGTCGGTGTCGAGGTGCCCTCCGCCGCGCCGTTCGTAGAGGACAGAACCGTCCTCTGCCAAGCCTTCACGCGCTACCGCTCCGGCCAGTTGGAGAGCCATCTCGCGCGCGCTGCGCACCATCTCCGGCCTCGCTAACGCCAAGGCGGCTTCGACAAGCAGCCAGCTCGCTTCGATATCGTGGCCGAAAGAGGTGCCAGGAGAGGTCGAGGCCCAGTCCTCGTCAAAGAAAAGTCGCAGATGTGCTGCGCTTGGGTCAAAAATGCGGTCCTTGATAACCTCGAAGACTTTTTCCAGGTCCTCTCCCAGTTCCGGCCGGGGCAAAGCGGTGTACGCGTTCGTATAAGCCTCTAAAACGTGTATGTGGGTGTTCATTGACTTGGCGACGTCCGGGTCTTCTTCGCCAAGCCTGCTTCGTCCGAGGGGGCGCCAGTCACGAGTGAAGGCCTCGTGGTAGCCGCCATAAATCGCGTCTTTGGCTTGCTCGAGGATTGTGTACTGGTTGTGCACCAATGCCAAAGCGTCTTCGCGGCCGGTGGCCCGGGCGTACTCGGAGAGCCCATAGAGCGCAAAGGCCTGCCCGTAGGTCTGTTTCGTTGTATGGACAGGTTTGCCCCAGGCGTCTACCGATAGGAAGTAGCCACCGTATTGTTCGTCCCAAAAGTGTTCGCGCAGGTACTCGGCGGCGCGGTCCGCCATTTGAAGGTCTTCTGGGCGAGCGGAGTGCCTGTATGCCCGCGAAAACGACCAGAGTATGCGCGCATTTAGGACCAAACCTTTGGGAGCTGTGGCGTCCACCTCGAGGTTGTTCGTGACCGAGCTGTAAAAGCCGCCACGCTCGCGGTCCACGGTATTGGCACGCCAAAACTCGAGAATGTTCCCGAGCTCAGATCTGGCGCGTGCAACGAGGCCCTTCGCTGTCGCAGCCTCGGCCGTTGCGGCGGCCACTACCTCACCCATGTTCGTGAGCTAACTCGGCACCTGCGGCGAAAGTTCGTGGCCCGTTGTGATGCCCACATAGCTGGGTACCTCGCCTTCGTGGCTGTCGCCGGTCGTCGATGTGCCCGTTGGCTCGAACATCAAGATCGAGCCTCCATTGGAGGATGGTTTGTGCACGGTCCCCTTGGGGACGACGAAGATATCCCCTTTTTCGAGCGTGACCGTCCGCTCGGCGCCAGTGGAGCCGCGCAAACTTACTGCAAAATCTCCTTCGAGCACAAGGAAAAACTCGTCCGTGTGCTCGTGGGTATGCCAGACGTGGTCCCCCTTGGCATGCGCTACACGGACGTCGTAGTCGTTGACCCGTGCGATGATCCGCGGGCTGTACACGTCCTCAAAGGAGGCGAGGGCTTCAGACAAATTGACGTGCTCTCGTGGCATGTCACCTTTCTTCCTCAGGCGCTTGTCGCTGGGAGCTCGAAGGCCAATGCTCGCGACACCTCTTGCACGTCCCGGCCGGCCCAGTTGGCTAAGTAGTTTTCCGTTGTCGACAACGAGCGCGCGATCGCTCGGTCGAGGTAGAGCGTACCGCCCAAGTGGTCGATCTCGTGCTGCACGATCCGTGCCGGCCATCCGTTGTACTGCCTCGAGAAAGGCTCGCCCTGCTCGTCGAGAGCCTCCACTCGGACGCTGCGGTACCGGTTCACCACCGCTGTGAGCCCTGGGATGCTGAGGCAACCTTCGTAGAAGGCGGCGGTACCTTCGCTTCTGAGAGCTATCAGCGACGGGTTGACGAGCACGGTGAAGGGCAGGGCGGTCCTTTGCCGGGCGGCCAGGTCAGTAGCGCTCGCTTGGCCCCAGCGCTCTGGGCCGTCTTGGATGACGGCCAACTGCAGCGGTACGCCTACCTGAGGGGCGGCCAGGCCGACGCCGGGGGCAGCTTCCATCGTGGCGCGCATTTCGGAGATCAACCGGGCCATGGCGGGCGTCCCGAGCTCGCTCAGGTCGACCCGCTCAGCAGGGTGCCGGAGGGCCCGGTCCCCGCACATCACGATCGGTAGGATGTCCACTGGCATCGAGCACAAGCTAATGTGCCCTGCGGTTGCGGGACAACCAAGGCGGGTGGGAAGCGCCCGTCAGGCCGAATAATCGCGAGACCTCAGCGCGTGCGGAGGTCCCTGCCCCAGGCGTTCAGGAGCGATGGCCGTGCCAGGCTGGGTGCCCGCGTAGGAGACCGAAAAGCCCGTGACATTACCGTTCACGCCGGTTGAATAGGGCGACGGCGTAGGCACTTTTTGGCCAGCCTGTTCCATCGTTATCTCGTACCACGACCCGAGGTTGCCGGTCTGGCTCAGGTTGCTGAAGGTTACCCCGGCTGGCCTCCGGAGGCATTTTCATAAGGCGCGAGCGGGCACGTGCCAACCCCGAAGTACCACACGGCCTAGAGTTGGTGGCGTAAATTACCGGGAACGAAGTTCGTTTTTGCGGTTGACCAGGGTCAAGTTCGGGAACACCGTGTTACTGGGCTGCGGTGCGTATTGGGGTTGTGCGGAGCTTTACCTAAATATCGCGGCGGACGGAAGTGGCGCCTGCCAAGGCGCAGAGAAGGGCCGCCACCCCGGCCACGAGCGCGGCGGCCGCTGCAAAGGGTAGTGGTGACCCTCCGTTCACCCCATGAGCGGGGCCGAAAGCCGCGTTACCGAGCTTGATCCCGGCCATCGTCGTTGCCGCGGTGTAGGGCAGGTAGGCCCGCACCGAGGTGAAAAGGCCGCCGATTACCGACTCGACGGCTAAGCCCCACATAAGGACCGTCACTATGCCGGCCACCTGAGAGCGCAGTAGCGAACCGAGCCCAACGCCTATGGCTGCGAAAATGCCCGCACCGAGGCATGTGCCGGCGGCGTGGCCGATCAACGTGCTGGCTGGCACCAAGCGCGGGTCGGCCGCCCCCGCGGCTGCGCCGAGCCCGATGGCGATGGCGACGGCCGAAGCCGTCAGCCCGAAAACGGCGCCGCCCGCCGCTGCGGCAAGAGCCTTCGCTGCCAGTACACGCTCACGGCGCGGCTCAGCCAGGTACGTTAGGGCGGTCGTGGAGTGCCTGTGCTCGCCGCTTGCCACCAGCACGCCGAGGACGGCGGCAAATAGTAGCGACCAGCTCGTTGTGGTCGTGACGATCGATTGGCCCGCCGCCGTGGAAAGCGCGGCTACACCGCTCCCCGTGGCCCCCGCCCTCGACGCTTCTATGGCAGTGAACAGGGCGCCGAGTGCTGCCACGGCCGCCCAAAGGCCGTAAGTGACGCGCACAGTGCGCAACTTGAACAGTTCGAAACGTGTCAGGAGCGCCATTTTTTGACCCCCCAGGGAACGGCACCGAGGGGGGTGAGGACGCCTTTACCGGTAGTGGCGGGATTGCCATCGGAGCCGGTGCCCGCGGTGGCACCGGGTGCGGTGAGCGCAAGGAACGCGTCCTCCAGCGAGCGGGTGTCTCCGAGCGGGCCCCCACCGAGCCTCGTCAGCTCGTCCAGGGTTGTATTCGCGACGAGCCGGCCCTGGGCCATGATCACCACACGGTCGACTGTTTGGGCTACTTCGCCTAACAGGTGGCTCGAGACGAGCACGGTCCGCCCTTCGCGAGCCAGCTGGCGCAGGAGCTGGCGGAGCCAATGAACGCCCTCGGGGTCGAGGCCGTTCGCCGGTTCGTCCAGCACGAGGATCTCTGGGTCGCATAGCAAGGCCGTAGCCAGGCCCAGCCGTTGGCGCATGCCGAGGGAAAACGTCCCTACCCTCTTGTCTGCCGCCCGGCCCAAGTCCACTAGTTCGAGCACTTGGCCCACTCGCGAGCTCCCGGCACGGCCGAGCATTGCCAAGGACAGGAGATGGTTCCTGGCCGTTCGGCCCGGGTGGGCGCCGGCCGCCTCGACCAGGGCACCTATCGCATGCAAAGGCTCGTCAAGGTCTTTGAACAGGCGGCCGTTCACCGACGCGCGGCCAGCCGTGGGGCTGACCAGCCCGAGCAGCATGTAAAGGCTTGTAGTTTTGCCCGCCCCGTTGGGCCCGAGGAAACCGACCACCTGCCCGGCCTCGACGTCGAAGGAAAGGTCGTCTACGGCTACAGTCTCGCCAAAGCGTTTGGTGAGCGCAGCAAACTCGATCACAGCCATTTGGCTTGTCCTTTTCACTAAGAGGGCCCTTCGCCAGGCCCTTGCCTTCAGCGTCGCGAGCTCAATTGCGCACGTCGTCAGCTAGAGGGCCGAACCGTATGGCCCCGAGGGACTAGATCCCGGGTGCGGCCGCTACTACCACGGGCTACCAACGATCAGCCCGAAGATGACGTCGATGGCCTGTCCAGGGCGTACCTTCGCTACATGGCCCTTGGCGCAGGCACCGGCACCCGGCAATGGGGCGCCCGGCAATGGGGCGCCCGGCAATGGAAGGTGGACCTTGCGACGAGCGCTGCCATCGCGCTGGTCCAGGTCGGGGGGTTTTACGCGCTGTCTGCGCACCGTGGCTTGCACATCGGCTGGCTTGGAGCTGTCCTCGTCTGGGTAGGCCCTCTTGCTCTCGTGGCGAGGCGCCGCTTCCCTGTCGCCGTGCTGGCCATCACCAACGCGGCAACCCTTGCTTACGTCGTGGGAGGCGGCAAGGTCGGCGCGATGTGGCTTTCGTTGGTGGTCGCTTTTGTTAGCGCCATATACCTGCGCAAGCGGGTTGAGGCGCTTGCGTTCCTCGCTATCTGCTACGCCCTGGGTCTTTGGGGCCCCGAGGCGGCGGGCACCGGGCCCGGGCCCTCGGCGGCGCTAGCCCTAGGCGTCGGGGGAGGATTGGCTTTCATGGTGGGCGCTTCGGAGTGGGTACGCCTTGCCCGCCAGCGTTCCTTGGCTCAGGCACGAGCCCGTGAGGAAGAGGCCAAGCGCATGGCAAGCGAAGAGCGAGTGCGCATCGCCCGTGAAATACACGATGTGCTCACCCATAACATCTCGGTGATCAACGTCCAAGCCAGTACCGCCCTTCATCTCCTGGACCGCCAACCCGAACGAGCCCGGCAGGCTCTCTCCACCATCAACGACATAAGCAAGCAAGCGCTTTCGGAACTTCGCGCCGTCCTCGGGGTCCTGCGGACTTCAGGAGAGGCTGCCCCCTTGTCTCCCGTGCCTACCCTGGCGGAGCTCGATCGCCTGGTCGAGAACATGAGAGCGGCCGGACTAGAGGTGCGCGTAGAGGAAGAGGGGCCGAGGCATGGGTTGCCGGTCGACGTCGACCTTGCCGCCTACCGCGTGGTCCAGGAAGCGCTGACCAACACCGCCCGCCATTCCGGAGCGGCAAGGGCGCTCGTCAAGGTGCGCTACGGGACGGGGTCGCTCGTGGTAGAAGTCACAGACGATGGCCCGAACGGGACGGCCAATGACCCGGCGAACGCTGCGGGCCCTGGTACCCGCATGGGCGTCAACCGTGACAGCGACGCCAATGGGGCGGTGAGCGGGAAGGGCAGCGGGATCCTCGGCATGGGTGAGCGGGTGAGCGCCCTGGGAGGGACCTTGGAGGCGGGCCCCTTGCCACGACGTGGCTTCCGGGTGCTGGCGCGCATCCCTACCTCAGGAGCTACCTCGGGAGGGGCAAGCTGATCAGGGTGCTCCTAGTAGACGACCAGGCCCTTGTGCGCTCGGGTTTTGCCGCGCTTCTGAGCGCCGAGGAGGACATCGATGTCGTGGGTGAGGCCGCTGACGGCGACGAGGCGGTGCGGTTGGCGCAGAGGCTGCGGCCCGAGGTCGTGCTCATGGACGTGCGCATGCCCCGGTCCAACGGCATCGAGGCCACCCAGCGGATCGCCGCCACCCCTGAATTGTCGGCGGTGCATGTCGTTATACTCACCACCTTCGACCTCGACGAGTACGTCTTCGAAGGACTGCGCGCGGGAGCTGCCGGGTTCTTGCTGAAAGACACCGACGCCGCTGAGCTCGTCCGGGCGGTCCGGGTCGTAGCCGCAGGTGACGCGCTCCTCTCTCCGGCGATTACCCGCAGGCTGATTGAAGAATTCACCACCCACGCGCGGTCGGTACGTCAACCCCCCGGTCTCGCTTCCCTGACAGCGCGCGAGCGAGAGGTGACCACTTTGGTCGCCTCCGGCCTGTCCAATTCCGAGATTGCGGAGAAGCTTTACCTGAGCGCATCGACCGCTAAGACGCACGTAGCGAGAGCCATGAGCAAGCTCGGGGCAAGGGACCGAGCCCAATTGGTGGTAACCGCCTACGAGGCCGGCTTAGTCCGGCCTGGCTGGATGCGCTGACTTGGTACTGCCGGCCCAGCCACTCTCCAGCTGGTGCTCGTGGGAGCAAATGAACGCGGGTACGGCGAAGCACCGCCACGCGGCACTTGCTGTCCTCTGCGTTGCGGCGTTGGTCGTCAACCGTGCGAGCACAAGAGCCGTCCGCACCGACAGCCGGGGGCCGGTGCCCCCGGGGGCGGTGCGCCCAGGGCCAGTGCACCGACGACTGGTGCACAGACGACCAGTGCGCTCAGAAACCGCTGAGACCGGGCGGCTGCAACGACCTGCAAGCTTGCGAGGCGGACTGGAACTGCGGCGAGCTCGGGTTCAAGGGGTTGTTGGCGGCTCCGCCCGTCACCTGGACCATGATCTGGCCATTGGCGTTCGGCTCGGGGAAGTCGGGCACGCCGTGGGAGCGCATGCATTGCGCGTACTTGAGGAGCTTGTCGGTGGCACTGACCGAAGGGGCCCCGCCGTTCGCTACGTGCGGTATGAGGCTCTGGCATGTCTGCATGGCTGATTTGAAAGTGGGCGAGTTGGGGTCCACGCCGCTGCCCTCCGTCAGGTGGAACATCACGCCGCCGCTGGGCGTCACTTGGACCGCCGAGTCCGGGAAGTCGGGCTCGCCGTGCGAGCGCATGCAAGTGGCGAACTTGACGCCTGCGGCTGAGGCTCCGGCAGCCCCGGTACCGCCACCGCCCTGAGCGGGAGCCGGCGCGGCGGTGGTGACAGTCGTGGTAGTTGTCGTGCCCACGTGGGCGACCGACTTGGCCGCTGAGGGACCACCCCCGCAGGCAGCGAGGAGGATGCCCGACCCGAGAAGGCACGCGAGGAGCCCTGCCTGCTTCAAGCGGTGCCTCTCTCCTGTGGCTACCGCGAGGGATGTCCTTGTGGCGTCCTCTCGGTCCCGCCTTCGTGCTGTTACCGGCGCCGTGCCCATGGGGCCTCCTCTTCCCGTGCTCGCTACCCCCCCGACCTTAACGAAACGGTGGTAACGCTCCGGTGAAGGAATTTGTAACCGCTCTGTTACCAGTGGCCAGGCAGATTGACAGGGTGAGAAAGTGGTGCCGGGAGCCAGGCAGGCCCGAGCGGCCACGGACTTGGGGAGCGTCGTGAAGGTGCTCGTGGTGGAGGACCAGAGAGAACTTGCCGAAGCGGTCTCTCGGGGCCTCCGCCAGCAGGGTATGACCGTCGATGTCGCCTTCGACGGCCAGGACGCCCTCGACCATGTCCTCGGCCATGCGAACCTGGCCACCTATGACGTTGTTGTGCTCGACCGGGGCCTCCCCAAGCTGCACGGAGATGAGTTTTGCCGTCAGCTCGTCTCCGCCGGCTGCAACACCCGGGTGCTGATGCTCACGGCGGCAAGCACCATCGAAGACAAGGTGGAGGGCCTGGGCCTCGGAGCGGACGACTACCTGGCCAAGCCGTTCCACTTTGCCGAGCTCGTAGCCCGGGTCAGGGCGCTCGGCCGGCGTGCCCACCCGGCCCTACCCCCCACCTTCGTGGTCGGGAACCTCGAACTGGACCCGGCAAAGCGCGTCGCAGTGCGCGGCGGGGCCCGCCTTTCGCTCACCCCGAAGGAGTTCGCCCTCTTGGAGCTCCTCCTGAGCGCAAGAGGTGACACTGTTTCAGCCGAAGAGCTCCTCGAACGTGTGTGGGACGAGTTCGCCGACCCCTTCAGTTCTACCGTCAAGGTCACCGTCGGACGCCTCCGAGCAAAACTCGGGGAGCCGCCGCTCATTGAAACGGTGCCGCGCGCTGGGTACCGCGTCGTCTGGGAGGCTTAGGCAAATGGCCCGAGCTCGCCGACTGAGGGGCTTGCTCGCTTGGCTACGGCCGGGCCACCAAACCGTTCGGATGCGCCTGAGCTTGCTCTACGGGGCCCTTTTCCTCGTCTCGGCGGCCGTTTTGCTCGCGATCACCTACGCACTGGTTGACCACAACAATTTTTTCGTCGTCCGGGCGACGACCACTCGCGAACTTGGCCGTAAACCGGTATTTTTCCACGCGTCGCACGTGCCGCAGTTGCCGGGGCTACCGGCCAACATTGCCCAGTTGCCGGGGGGTGCCCAGGTCGAGGAGCTCGCCCACAAGGCGCTCGAACAACATTCCTCTGACTTGCACACGCTCCTCATCGGTTCCGTGATCGCCCTCTGCGTAATGGCCGGCCTCTCGGTCTTGCTCGGGTGGGCGGTGGCGGGTCGGGCGCTGCGTCCCCTGCGGGCGATGACCGCCACGGCGCAGCGCATGTCGGCGCACAATTTGCACGAGCGCCTCACGTTGGACGGCCCTCAGGACGAGCTGATGGACCTGGCCAAGACGATCAACGGGCTCCTTGGCCGCCTGGATGCTGCCTTCGCTGCCCAGCGACGCTTTGTCGCCAATGCCTCTCACGAACTGCGTACCCCGCTCACCTTGGAGCGCACGCTTCTTGAAGTAGCTCTCGCTGACCCCGAGGCCGACCTCGCCTCGCTTCGCTTTGCCTGCGAACGAGCCATAGCCGCCGGGGAAAGGCACGAAGGCCTCATCGAGTCACTCTTGACGCTGGCAACGAGCGAGCGAGGCCTGGACCGCCACCAGGCCATTGACCTGTCGCTGGTCGCGGCCCAGCAGCTAAGCCTCCGCGATCGCGAGATCGCAGCAAAATGCCTGACATTTGAGTCGCAACTGTCGTCAGCTCCCACTTCCGGGGATCTCCGCCTCCTAGAGCGCCTCGTCGCCAACCTAGTGGAGAACGCTGTCTGTCACAACGACGCCGGAGGCTGGGCCTCCATTGCGACAGCGGTCAGGTCTGAGCGCGTCGTGCTCTCGGTCAGCAACAGCGGTCGCGTGGTCCCAGGTGAGGAAATAGAGCGCCTTTTCCTTCCTTTCCAGCGCCTGGACGATGCCGGCGAGGGCTTCGGGCTTGGCCTTTCCATCGTGAAGGCGATCGCCGCCGCCCACGACGCGAGGCTCACCTGCTGCCCACGAACTGGCGGGGGGATGGACATCGAGGTGACATTCCCGTTGTCACCGGTGGCGTCACCGCGGCCTCCAAAAAGTGACTGCGGCGGGCCGGGGCGACCAATTGTTGAACAGCGGCTAAGCACAATCTCGAGCGTTACGGTGCGGAGCTTGCCCGCAAACTAGGCGGGCTTACCTGAGGCACTGGCTGCCGGCGCCTTCTCCCGGTACCGTACCTGAGAGCGCGCCCCGGCCGCGAGCACGCGGCGGGCGCTCACGAGCCCTTGGTCCTGGGACATGGAAGAGTCAAAAGTGACATAGCCGCCACGTCCTTTGGCCTTCGCTCGGTACATCGCGATGTCGGCGTCCCGCAGCATATCTTCTGGCTCCCTGTTCGATATTTCGCTGGTTGTCACGCCGATGCTCCCCGTCACGATAGCCCGCGTGCCTTCCAAGTCGTAGGGACGGGCGAGGTCGGATTGCAGCCTTCGCACCACCCGGGTGACCGAAGAGATGTCGCGCAGGCCCGCCAGCAATATCGCAAACTCGTCACCCCCGATGCGAGCAGCGGTGTCGCCGGCTCGGATGCTGCCGCGTATGCGGTCACTGACTTCAGCCAGCAAGCGGTCACCGGCTTGGTGGCCGAGGCTGTCGTTCAGGATTTTGAAATTGTCCAAGTCCAGCCAGAGCACAGCGAAACCGTGGCACTCGTCGCGCTTGGCTGCCGAGATCGCCAGTGAAAGGCGGTCCATGAACAGCGTTCGGTTCGGCAAGCCAGTAAGGCCGTCGTAGAGTGCCTGGTAACGCAACTGTTCCATCAAGATATGCCGCTCGCTCACGTCTGTTAGTGACCCGACAAGGCGAACTGGGGAAGACGTCTCACCCTCTGCGCGTACCGCCAACGCGCGGCACTGCACCCACAAGAAGCCGCCCTGTCGACCGCGCACCCGGTGTTCGTTGAAGATGCTGATCCGTGAGCCGTCCTTTATGTTGCCCAAGTCCTCGAGCAGGGCCGCGCGGTCTTCGGGGTGAACGTTATCCAGCCATTGTGAAGCGGTCTCACCAAGCTCGCTGTCGTCAGTACAGAACATCTCTCGCCAGCGAGATGAGTAATACACCCGGCCTGTCCGCAGGTCCCAATCCCATAAGGCGTCGTTGGCGGCCTGCGCCGCCAAGGCATAACGTTCCTCGCTGTCCCTCAGTGAGCACAAGAGGGATTTGTGGTCGAGGACCTCGGCAAACAAAGCAGCCCACATAAAGTACGTGTCTTGACCGATGAAGCTCGAGTCAACCGGCGCGGCCATGGCGAGCATGCCCCAGTCCGAAGTTGCGCTTACTATCGGGACAACTGACACCACATTGCCCTCCGCCATGCTGGCAAGGAGCGCCTCCGGCGGAAAGGACCGTTCTGGGCAGGGCTCTGAGGGTAGGACGAGGGGTGGGCCCGAAGCATTGAAGCCGCCAACAACGTCCAGCGAGCTCTCAGACGAGGGCGCCGCAAGCTCGGCAGTGGCCTCGCTGGGCCATGCGTGCCGTGAGTTGCGCTCCCAGGTCCCGAAGACAGCAGCGGACGCCTTTGTCTTCGACATCCACGCGAGACTGCTCGGGTCCCGCTGTTCGGCCGTCGCTAGAAGAGCGCGCATGATCAGATAGTCGTCGCGCACAGCCCTCCTCAGGTCGTAGTAACCATCGGTGCGCTCATTGACCAGATCGGCCAGCCGGGCGCTTTCTTGTGCCGATCGTTCTTCCTCGCGAATGCTTCCCAGTGCCGTCCCGCAACCACAGCTCTGGCGCACGACGAGTTGCCCGCCGACCAGGTGGCGCCCTGTCGCAACAGTCCTTCCTGAGAGGTGCCCCACGAGCAGCTCGGCCGCCGTCGTGCCAAGCCCCGAGAAGTCTTGGCGGAAGGTCGTCAGGGGAGGTGAAACGAGAGCCGCGCCAGGGTGATCGTCGAAGCCTATAACGGCCTGCTCGTCCGGAAGACGGACGCCGCCGCCTTTCAGCACGCTCATCAGGCCGATGGCGTTGAGGTCTGTTGCTGCAATGAGCGCGGTAGAGGGCAGCCCGGCGGCTAGGAGGCGTCTCCCTGCCTCCGCCCCACCGAACTCGGCATTGTCCGCCGTTTCGAAAAGCAGCGTGGGGTCGGGTTGCAGGCCATGGGATCCCAGGCCCTCGAGGTAGGCGGTGTAGCGTTCGTGCACCTCGAAGTGCTCCAAACAGCCGACGAAGCCAATGCGCCTGTGCCCGTGGGTAACCAGGTGGTCGACCACTCGGAAGATGCCGCCACGGTTGTCGACCGAAATATTGGCGAAATCGATCTCGCCTTGGCCGATCGCAATACCCACTACCGGTGTCCCGTTCGCTCGTAGGGCACGCAGGTAGCTGAGGGGCGCGGCATCGGCGATCGCCACGGCGCCAGCTAGGCGGTCCCATCCGACGCAAGTCAGGGTCCTGTTCGCTCCCTCGTGGAACTCCATCCCGGGCTTGCCTGTCTGGAACGCCATGACGTGCCCGCCCTTAGCCGACGTGACACGCGCGACCGCGGCAATGATCGTCCCGTAGTACTCTCCCGTGAGGTAGGGAGACAAGACGCCTAGGTTGAGCTTCTCCACCGGGCTCTCCTAGGCAGGGCGGGGTGCCCCGAGGTCGTGGCGACGAGCCGAGCGGGCGGGCGGTGACCGCATGTACCCGTATCGTCAAAGACCGGTGTCAGGCTGAGCCTAAGGCCCCTTCCGCTACAACCGACGCGTACCCAGGCGCGCGGCCCGGTTCTGCGGCGAGCCGGTCGTGACCGCGTGTAGCTGCCACGAGGGCCGACACCAGAGCGGCGGCTCCCAGCACCAAGGCAGCGTCGCGGTAACCGTTGACCGCTCCGAGGGAGCGGGCGTCGCCGCTCGAAGCGCCGAGAGTGTAGGCAAGGCCGGCGATGGCAAGGCCCAGGGACGTCCCGAGGCCCCGCGTCATATTGAGCACGCCGCTGGCGAGGCCCGACAATGCGGGAGGGGCGGCGCTCATGATGGCTGCATTATTGGGAGGAGTGAACGCCCCGAGGCCAACGCCCGCCGCCGCCAGGCTGGCCAGGACAACGGTTAGGTCCCTTGTGGCGGTGGCTGTAGTCAAAAGGACCGCTCCCGTTAAGACCATCCCGCCGACCGTCAAGGGGCGCGCGCCCAAGCGTTCGGCGGCCCGGCCAGCAACCGGGGCCGCCAGCGCCAGACCGAGGGGGAGCAGGAGCAGTTCGAGGCCTGCCTCGCCCGGTGGCTGCCCCTTCGCAAGTTCCAAGTAAAACGGCACTACCGTGAGGGCGCCGAAGAGGACCATATAGGACAGCAGCCCGCTGGCGATCCCCGCGCTGAAGGGGAGCCGGCGGAACAAGTCCAGCCGCAGCATGGGCGCGCGCGCACGGCGCTCTCGGGCGATGAAGAGGGCACCGAGCAGAGCGGCCCCACCTAGCAGGGACAGCGTCGCGGGGGAAGCCCAGCCGGTGCGCGGCCCCTCGGACAAGGCAAGGACCAAGCCACAGACCGCCGGCCCAAATAGGCCAAGCCCAGCCCAGTCGAACCGCGCCCGCGCGGAGAGGTTGGTGCTACGAGGCACGAGGAGCCAAGCCAACGCGACGCCGAGGGCGCCGACCGGCACGTTCACGTAGAAGATGAGCCTCCAGCCGCCGAGGCCGACGAGGGCCCCGCCGACGGCGGGGCCCATCGCCAAGCCGAGCGCCTGCGCAGCCCCCTGTATGCCGACCGCCCTGCCCAGGCGGCTCTTGGGGATCGCCCCGACCAGGATCGCCACGCTGTTTGCCTGGTACATCGCGGCACCCACACCTTGCAGGGCTCGGAACCCAACGAGCGCAGGCAGGGAGGGGGCGAGCCCGCACAAAGCCGAAGCGACGACAAAGAGCGCGAAGCCGTAGGTGTAAAGGAGCTTGCGGCCGACCATGTCCGCGTACCGCCCAACTGCCATCAATAAGCCGATAAGCACCAACAGGTAGGACTGGCCCACCCATTGCACGCTCGTAAGGGACGCGCCGAAATGGTGGCGCAGTTCGGGGAACGCCATGGTCACGATGCTGGCGTCGAGCTGGCCCATGAACGCCCCGATGCAGACGGCCCCAACCACGAGCCAGTGTGCCCAAGGTAAGCGCCGTACCACCTCGGGCCGTCGGGGCTCCACCAGAAGACGTCTCAAGCCCGTCGCTGGCAGGACGACGGAGCTCACTTCGTCATCCCGCCAAGGCGCGTGCACACCCAACTATCGTACTAAATGTACGGACATTATGTTAGGAGGTCCGCTCACCGCCCCCGCTGCCCGGCTCGAAAGACGCGTCGACGTGCTCGCTCGACCAGCGCGCGACGAAGGAGAACCTGTCGCCCCGCACGACCGAATGGCGCCATTCGACTGGGACGTCACCCTGCACCCCGAAGCGTTCGAGCTCGAAGGCGGCTTGCCCGGCATCCATCTCGAGCAGGGCCCGCTGACGGCGGTCGGGGAGGACGGGCCTGATCCGTTCCCATCCGCTCGTGAGCCGTACCCCGCAGCACTCGGCGAGCTGTTCGTAGAGAGCGGCATGCCGAAAATCAGCGTTGAGCAGGCCGCGTGCGAGCCGGGCCGGGAGCCAGGACCAGTCGAGGGCGATCGGCTCCCCATCGGCGAGGCGAAGGCGTTCCAGGTAAACGAGGGGCTGGCCGATGCAAGCGAGCATCGCCTCTGCCCGGTCGTCTCTTCGTTCCTCGAGGTGACGTACCACGCTTTCCTGTGCGATGCCGGCTTCTTCGATCGAGCGGTAGAAGCTGTACAGAGTGCCGACTGGTTGCTCGATAGCCGGCGCGCTGATAAAAGAGCCCCGCCCCCGCCGGCGCTCGAGCAACCCCTCAGCCTGGAGGCGGCGGACCGCCTCCCGCACGGTGTGCCTGCTCACACCATATGTCTCCACGAGCTCGGTGTCGCCTGGGAACTTCCGGGCAAACTCGCCGTTGGCGAGGCGCCGGCGCAGGTCGGCGAGCACCTTGGCCCAAAGGGGAGAGCTCGGGTCGGCGTTACCGGTGCTCACGTTCCCAGTATGCGTCTCAGGCACAGCTGCCGTGACATTTGTCCGGACATTACACGGCTGCACGACAGGGCCCCGGCAACGGCGGCGCGACCGGGCCGGGTTTACCTGAGACCGCGGGTGAACGCGGCCGCGTGCTCCGCGAAGTTTGAGATCAACACGTCAACGCCTTGGCGCGCGAGGCGCGCAATGTCGTTTTCGCCGTCCACCGTCCAGGCCACGGCCCTGAGCCCTGCCTCGTGGATCGCGGTCACGTCCCGCGCGCCGAGGTGGCTGTGCTCGAGATGGGCCGCCCAGTACCCCTCGCGCGCCAACGAGACAAGCTCCGGCCCCGTAGGCGTCGCTTCGAGGAGGAGCCCGGTCGTCGCACCAGTGGCCAGGACGGCCCCGGCAGCTTCTCTCGAAAAGGACGAGACAACGAGACGACTAACCGTAGCAGCCAATATCCCCGGCAGGCTCATGTACTGGCCGAGTTCCCCACCCAGTCGTCGTGCCTCGGAGCGGTCGGCGGTGGGGGGCACCTTGAGCTCGACGTTCACGGTCTCGACCGAACAGGCGGCAAGGGCTTCACAAAGGTCAGGGATGGACCTCGGCACGTCGGCCCTTCTCAGGTGGTCGAGCTCACCGGCGCCACATCGTTGGTCGTGGTGGACGACCCAAACGCCGTCCAACGTCAGCCAAACGTCGAGCTCGATGCCGTCAACCTTCGCCGCCGAAGCGGCGGCGAAGGCCGCGACGGTGTTTTCCGCGGCCGCGTCGCCAGGCGCGACGCGGCCGCGGTGTGACCACACCTCTGTCAACGGTGGCCCACCCCGGGCTCCCCGCACAGAGCGAGGCGCTCAACCTGCACCGCCCAATCGTACGACGACCACCACGGACGGTCCCTCGGGCATCAACCCGTGGCGGGCCCGTACTCGCCACGGATGTGGTCTCGCAGCTCTCGGTCGCACGCTTAGAGGTGTACCCGAGACGCCCAAGGAGGGCCCAGCGATGATCCACCCCCACACGGCAAGCGAGATCGGCAAGGGCCACCAGAGCGAGCTCTTGGCTGAGGCGCAGGTTCAGCGCCAAACCAGGTCACTGAGCCACGAGGGAGCCAACCCCCTCGGCGGGGCCAACCCGCTCGGCCGAGCCAAGCGGTTAGCCAACGCCCTCGCCAACTGGCGCTACCGAAGGTCAGCTCCTGCGGAGCCGACCGCAATGAGAGCGCTCGTCGCTTACGGCGGTGGAGCAGCGGGGACGCAACCTAGCTCGGCGAGCACGGCACAGCCGTGCTCGGTGTGCTCACCCCCGGCGAGGACCAGGGTGCAGGCTTCCTCGAAGCGGGCGCCGAGGAGGGCGAACGCCCGAGCGGCGGCAAGCATTTCGGCAGGCCTACCGCTCAATCGGGCCGCGGCCCGCATAAGCAACGCTTCCGCCCAGCGGTGACGGTCGAAGGACTGTCTCACCTCGGCAATGAACACCGCCGCGCCTGGTGCTCTTCGGGTAGCCGCGACGTCTGCAGCCAAAGACTGCTGGTAAATAAACCATCCGTGGCCTTTTCCCCGGGGCGCCGAGAGGACATCAGCAGCTTGGTCGTACTCTCCCAAGTGGAGCGCTACTCGCCCCTCCGTGAAGCGGCGAAAGTCGTTGGAGCCACCCTCGGCCAAGGCGTCCGCGAAATCGGCCCACTCCTTGGCCAGGGCCACCTCGTCGCGAAGAGAGTGGACCATCGCTGCGGCGAGAGCGCCTTGGACCATCCAGCGCGCGGGCGGCTGGCCCGACCGCTCCCATTCCGCCTTCATACGTGACGCCTCTGCTGCGACGCGAGCGAAGTCGCCGAGGAGTGCAAGCGCCACTACGACGCCGCGTCGTGCCACCCACGCGACGCCCCCGGCGGAACCCTCGGTGGCAAACCTCTCGGCAAACATCAAAGCCTCAGCCGGTTCGCCTGCCGTCAGGGGGCTGTCGTTAGCCATGTGGCGGATGTCAAGCTGCTCACTACCCGTCCAGGGGTCGTGTGCTGGCAGTACGTCGAGCAATGCGATGCGTTCAAGGGTCAGGCGGCAGGCCTCGGTGACCCGTCCCTCTTCTCTCAGTGCACTGCCCAGGGCATCCAGGGCGCCAGAGAGCAGGACCGGCTCGCCTAAAGCCCGGGCCTGGGCTACTGCCTGTTCTGCGGTCGCACGCCTGGCCAGGGCTGGCCCCTCTCCCTCCAGCCAGGCTCGGGCAGACGCAAGGTGGGCCGCCACGAACAGGTCAGCCCCCTCCCCAGCCTCCGATGCCTGGGCGAAGATCGCCCTTAGCCGGGCCCGCTCCGGGCAGTTGTGGAACTCACCGATGAAGCGGCTGGCTCGGCCCGTGGCGAGGGCGATCGCCGTTGCCCGAGTAGCTGGCAAGCCGGCGACAGCGCTGCGATCAGCGGCCGCCATGTAGGCGTCGAAGCCAAGGTCGCCGTAGCCGTAACCGAAGGCGGCATGCCCAGCTGCCATCAGGTCAGTCGTCTCGTCGGCAGCGTTGTCAGCAAGCGTGGCGGCCCGGCGGTAATAGCTGTAGGACTCGGCGAAATAGCGGCGCGCGTAGCAGAGGTGAGCCAGGTTCGAGGCCAGGTTGTGCGCTACCGTGCGGAGCTCGTCAGGGACGGCAGCCCGCTCGAGGGCAAGACGTAGGTCGTCGACCACTCTGTCGAACGTGCCGACCCAATTGCCCCCCTCGACCAAGCTGGCGGCGAGATCCCGGGCCACCCTCCCGGCCCAGCGCAAGTGCCGCGCGGATGCGTCCCCGAGGAGGCCCTCGGTGATCAGCCTGTCAAGCAGGTACGCGCGGATCATTTCCAAGGTGCGGAACGAACTGCCCTCGTCCCCGCCCCGCCTCACAAGCAGGCTCTTTGCTGCAAGTGCGCCCAAGTCGACCGCGACTGCCACCGGGTCGGGGAGGTCGAGCAAAGCGGCCACGTCGGCGGCCCGGAACCAACCGGCGAAGACAGCCAACTGGACGAGCAGTTCTGCCTCGCCGGGGCTGAGCAACCCGTAGCTCCAGTCAAGAGCGGCGCGCAGGGACCGGTGCCGGGGATCCGCGTCACGCGAACCGGATAGCAGGTCCAAGCCCCCGGCCAGCGCAGACGAAACGCCATCGAGCCCTAGCGCTGCACATCGCACAGCAGCAAGTTCGATGGCCAGAGGCATGGCGTCGAGCTGCTTGCACAATCGGGCAACTCGTGGGTCCTCGAGGCTTATCGCGGCGCCCGCCGATGCCGCCCGGTCGACGAAAAGTACTGCTGCTTCAGATCTATGTCCGTTGCTGGCCGCTAAGCCAAGGGGCCCTAAGGCCATCACGTGCTCGCCGGGGATACCCATCGGTTCGCGCGTTGTTGCCAGGATTGTCACGAGGGGGCACCTACGCAAAATGCGCCCGGCGAACGCCCCAACGGCGTCCAGTACGTGCTCGCAGTTATCGAGGAGCAAAAGGCCAGGCGTCGCCGCCAGTCGTTCTTCAATCACAGCCTCCAAGGGCTGGCCGGGGCGCTCAGCTACGCCGAGCGCAGCGGCGATAGCAGCCATGACCCACTCGGGCTCTGCCGGCGTCAAGTCAACGAACCACCCGCCCGTCTCGGTCGCCAAGGCTCGGCCAACCTCGACCGCAAGACGTGTCTTCCCTGTGCCGCCAGGACCGGTAAGGGTGACGAGCCGCCATTTGGAGAGCGCCGAGCGGAGCTCCTCGCTTTCCCGCAGCCGGCCGACGAAACTGGTGAAAGCCTCGGGCGCGCCTTCGAGGGAGCGGGCCGGGCTCGCCGAACGTGCCGTGAGAGCAGCGAGGGCCTGACGATCGGGGACGTCGAGCTTTCGCAGCAGTGAGGAAACATGGCTCTCCACCGTCCTAACCGAGATGTACAGCTGGGCGGCGATCTGGGCGTTGGTAAGGTTCCTGCCCACAGCTGCGAGCACTTCTGCCTCTCGAGCCGATATTTCCATGCCTGCAAGTTTCGCGTCCGCCAGCTGAGATGAGGCAGGATTTATTGGAGCCACGCGAAAGACAGCTGCCGGCGGGCCCCACCAAAGTCCTGGGACCTTGCGAGGCCTATCGAGCCGAGCAGGGCGGCGGGTCAGTTTGGCGACAGGAAAAGCTTTACGGCCAAGCCAATGCCAACCAGCGCTACCGCGACGCGCAAGGGCCCCGGAGGCAGCCGTCTTGTGAGACGTGGACCAAATGCTCCGCCGACAAGCGCGCCAAGGCCGACCGAGGCGGCGGCGAGCCAGTCGACCGAACCGAAGACTGCGAAACCTACTGCCGAGATGACGTCGGAGACCCCGAGGAGAAAGTTCTTGTAGGCGTTCGCACGGGGAAGCTGTTCGTCGATCGCGATCAACAACAAAGCGAGCAACATGACGCCCGAGCCAGCGCCGAAGTAGCCGTCATAGGCACAGACGCCGAAGAGGCCAGCGAAAAAGAGGTAGCGGCTCGACCTCTCCAAATGGCGACGGCGCCAGGTCGCCAGCCGTGGTTGGCAGAGAAGCGCTATCGATGCCGCCACAAGGAAAAATGGGACTGCGACATCGAAGACCTTTGCTGGCGTGCCAAGGAGGAGAACGGTGCCGGCAAGGCCGCCAGCGGCGGCTACAGGTACAAGCTGGCCGAGGTGGCGGGCGCGGCCTTGGAGCTCAGGGCGCGCCGCCATTGTCGAGCCTGGCCAGTTGCCGATCACCGCGACCGAGTTGGTCATGTTGGCACGGAGCGGTGACAGCCCGGCCGCCAAGAGCGCCGGGTAGGAGATGAGCGAGGTGATACCGCCAGCGGTACCAGCGAGGCCTGCGAGCGTGCCGGCGCCAAAAAGCAGCACCGCGTCGGCAGCCGAGGTGTGTATGCCCTTACGCTAACGGCTCCTCGTCCGGCCGGGCCGCCATCACACGAACTTCGGCCACTGTTTGTACGAACCCGTCACACCCCGAGCCGGGCCCTCCTGAGAAGCTCTCCGCCCGTGCGGTTGGTCGTCGGCTGGTACCCCGCCAGCGGCAGCAATTGTTCGTGCACGGCATCGATGATCCATACCGGCTGGGGGTAGAACATCGCCTCTAGCTCGGGCGCCGGGGTGATCCAGTTGCGCGCCCCGACGACGACCGGGGGGGCGTCCAAGTCGTCGAAGCAAACCTGTGTCAGCGTGGATGCCACCGTCTGCATGGTCCCACCCCGCTCGACGCCCTCCGAGACGAGCACGACTTTGCCTGTTTTGCGCACCGACTCCAACAAGAGGTCGTAGTTGACTGGGTTGGCCCAGCGCAGGTCGATGATCTCGGCCGACAGCTTGAAGCGCGCGGCGAGCTCGTCAGCCGCTGCGACCGCTGAGTAAAGCGCCGGCCCGAGCGTGACAATCGTCAAATCGCTGCCTACCCGCTTAACCGATGGCTCGCCGGCTGGGATCTCGTAGTAGCCCTCCGGCACTCCCTCTCGCCTGAACATCTCGCCAATGTCGTAGAGCTTCTGGCTCTCGAAGAAGATAACCGGGTCCGTCCCAACGAGGGCAGTGTTCATCATGCCCTTGGCGTCATAAGGCGTCACCGGGTAAGCGACCTTGAGCCCTGGCACGTGGGTCGCCAAAGCTGTGAAATCCTGCGAATGCTGCGCGCCGTACTTGGACCCCACAGAGATCCGCACGACGACCGGCATGTTGAGCACACCGGCCGACATTGCCTGCCATTTGGACAGCTGGTTGAACAGCTCGTCACCGGCGCGGCCCATGAAGTCCGCGTACATGAGCTCGGCCACGGCCCGGCCGCCCTCCATGCCGTAGCCGACTGCGGCCCCGATTATCGCCGCTTCGGAGATCGGGGCGTTGAAGAGCCGGTGGTAGGGCAAGGCTTCCGTGAGCCCGCGGTAAACGGCGAACGCTCCACCCCAGTCACGGTTTTCTTCGCCGAAGGCGACCATCGTCGGGTCGGTTACAAACCGGTGGAGCATGGCTTCGAAAATGCCGTCCCTGATGTTGTAGACCTTCATCTTCGGTACGGGCTTGCCGTCTTGTCCGAAAGCAGCCCGGACTTTGCCCGCGATCTGTTTCACCCGAGGGTTTTCGGCGATGTCCTGGAGCAGTTCCGGTGCCCGGTCGTCAAGACGCTCGGCGCGGCCATTGGAGAACATGACACTGCCGACAACTTCGGAGCTCATCGGCAAGCGAGGGCTCACGTCGAGATCTGCGGCCAAACAGAACATCGCGAAGACCATTTCCTGGACCTCGCTGCGCACTTCGTCGAGCGCCTCCGCTTTTGCGGTACCGGCGTCGACGAGGCGAGAGCGGTAACTGTCGATGGAGTCGACCGCCTGCCAATGTTGCAGCTCGTCGGGGGTGCGGTAACTGGACGCGTCCGAGGGCGAGTGGCCGCTGTAGCGGTACGTGATCGTGTCGAGCAGTACGGGGCCGTGGCCCTCGGCCAAGATCTGCTTCTTGCGGCGGAAGGCATCGATGACCGCGAGCGGGTCATAGCCGTTGACGCGCTCGGCGTGCATCCGCTCGGGGTTGACGCCCGCACCGACGCGAGCGATAAGACGCTGGCTCATCGTCTCGCCGTAAGGCTGGCCCCCCATGCCATAGAAATTGTCCATGCAGTTGAAGATGATCGGGAGCCCCCCGCCCAAAGCCTGGTCCCAGAGCACCCGGTACTGGTCCATGCTGGCGAAGGTGATCCCCTCCCAGACGGGGCCACAGCCGAAGGATGCGTCGCCGATATTGGCAACCACGACCCCTGACTTGCGATTAACCCGTTTGTAGAGAGCGGCGCCAGGGGCAATGGACCCAGAACCGCCAACGATGGCGTTGTTGGGGAAGATGCCGAAGGGCGCGAAGAAAGCGTGCATAGAGCCACCGAAACCCCGGTTGAAGCCGGTCTCGCGTGCGAAGAGCTCCGAATAGGCCCCGTAGACGAAAAACCGCGCGGCAAGGTTGGTTACCGGCCCGTCATAGTCCTTTTGGACCGGGCCGAGGACCGCTCCGTCCCGGTAAGAGCGCATGATCTCGAGCAGTTCTTCGTCGCTCAGGCAGCGGATGGCCGAGAACGCCTTCGCCAGGATCTCGCCGTGGCTGCGGTGCGAACCGAAAATATGGTCGTCCGGCGTGAGAGTAAAAGCCATCCCGACGGCGGCCGCTTCCTGGCCGATGGAAAGGTGTGCCGGTCCAGCGTGGTTGTAGCTCACGCCCTTGTACGTGCCCTTGAGCTTGAGCTCGTTGAGGACAGTCTCAAACTCGCGGATGGCGCACATGTCCCGCCAAATGTCGAGGAACTCTTCGGCTGTGTAGTTTGAGGCTTCTTCTTGGATGGTCCTTTGGTACGTGTTCACCGGGATCTCACCCAGGTGGACGACTTCCTGGGACAAAACTTCGGTTGGATCTATCGAGAGAGATTTCGTCATACTGCTCCAGCTCCTATTTGACCTGCAGGATGGCTTCGCGCAACGCTTCTCCAACTGTCGGGTGGGGGAAGACGACTTGGCCGGCGCGCGCTACCGGGACGCCAGCCTCGATCAGCGCGACCGCCGCAACAATAAACTCGCTGGCTGAGTCGCCCATCGCATGGACACCAAGGATCTCCCCGTGCTTGGCACCAGTCAGGACCTTTACAAAACCTGTCCCTTTTTCGTTCTCTATCAGGAACCGGCCGGCTACGCCCATGGGCACGCTCGCTTTTTTGTAGGGGATCCCCGCTGCCTTCAGGTCCTCCTCCGTCCGGCCCGCGCTCGCTACTTCGGGGTGCGTGTAGATAACGGCGGGGATTGCCTCATAGCGCACCCAGTCGTGCCCGCCGAACATGGCGTTGACAGCGACGATCCCCGCGCGAGTCGCAACATGGGCGAGCATGTGCTTACCCGTGACATCTCCGCACGCCCAAATCCCAGGCACATTGGTCTTACCCTGCAGGTCCACACGGATCCCCTTGGCGCTGAAGTCCACGCCCACCTCTTCGAGCCCCAAGCCTTCGACTACTGGGACGCGGCCCGTAGCGTTCAGGACGCAGTCCGCCGTGTACGAACCGGGTTGCCCGTCGCCGCTCACAAAGCGGACTGTGCCGGCGTCGACCCCTACTACCCGGCAGGAAAGTTTGAAGGTGATACCGGCCCGCTCGAGCACGCGCAGCAGGCGCTCCGAGATCTCCCCGTCGCAGCCACTCGCCACTTGCGGCAACATTTCCAGTACAACGACTTCGGCGCCCACCTCAGAGAAAAACGTGGCAAATTCCAGGCCGATGTACCCACCGCCGATGATGGCGACCCGGGATGGCACTTCGTCCAGCTCAAAAACAGTGCCGGAGTCAAGGACGCCTTCGCTCCCGATCCCTGGGATCGGCGGCTTCGCTGGCCGAGAACCGGTGGCAACGAGGATGTTGGCTGTCTCTAGTACTTTGCCGCCCACTTCCACCTGGTTGCGCCCCGAGATGCGTGCATGCGAACTGAGGACTTCTACGTCGGAGCGCTTGAGCAGGCCTTCGACGCCACGGACGAGCGTGCTCACGATGCGGTTCTTGCGTTCGACGACAGCGGGCATATCGAGCCGGTAGCTGCTTATTTCCACCCCGAAGAGCTTGGCCTCCCCGCATTCGCGGTAAAGGCGGGAAGAACGAAGCCACGCCTTGGCCGGTATGCACCCCACGTTGAGGCAGGTCCCGCCGACCCGTTTTTCCTCTACGAGAGCCACCTTTTTGCCCATTTGGCCGGCATGGGCGGCGGCCTCGTAACCACCAGGCCCGGCGCCTATCACGATCACGTCGTACATAGATCCTCCACAGCCTCGATCTTTTCTCGAACGACCTTGAGGAACCTGGCCCCCGGCGCGCCGTCAACAGCTTGATGGTCCAAAGTCAGCGAGAGGCTGATCGCATCGATGAACTCGATGTTGCCGTCCGCCTTCCGGGCCGGCCTGAGGCTGATCGCCCCCACGCCCAAGATGCCGACCTGCGGCGGGTTGAGCACGGGGGTGAAGAACTCGATACCCAGGTTCCCGAGGTTACTGACCGTGAACGTCCCTCCATTTAGGTCGTCGACCGCTATCGTCCCGCCCACCGCTTCTGCCGCCAGTTCCTTCAGTCGCCGGGAGAGACCGATCAGCGACAGGTCCTGGGCCCGGTGTACTACCGGCACCATCAAGCCGCGGTCGGTGTCACAAGCAAAACCGATGTTTACGTCGATGTTCTTGTAGAGGGCACCGTCCACGAGGTGGGCATTGAGGTCGGGTACGTCTGCCAGGGCGAGCACGGTGCAGTAAACGACGAGGTCGTTTATGTTGACCTCGGCCGTCGCCGGAGAGGCCTTCAAGCGCTTCCGCGCGGCTAAAAGGCCTCCCGCGTTGGCCGCGCCATGCAAGGTGTACTGCGCAGTGGAGGCGAGCGATCCTCGCAGCCGGCTTGCGATCCTTTGGCGCACGATAGACATCGGCCTGCCTTCCCCGGCCGGCGCCTGCCCTTGCTCGGTCGCCAGTGCCGGGGCGCTCTTGAGCGTGGCGGGCTCGGGGCCGGGCTGCGGCAGCGCAACGGAGGCTGGGGTCGGCTCTTGGACTGGTCCCGGAGGCTGCGTGGTGGTCAAGTAAAGCATGGCCCGGAGGTCCTCCTCCAGCACGCGCCCTCCCGGGCCGCTCCCTCTCAGGTGGCTCACGTTGAGCTCGTGCTGGCGAGCAAAGCGCCGAGCTCGTGGGCTGAGCGGGGCTTCTTTGGCACCGTCAGCACCATCTTTGGCACCATCGGCACCATCTGTCGACGGGGGAGCCGGCGCCCCGCCTTCGAGCTTCTCTCCACGGGCCCCTATCGCACATATCGCCGTGAACACAGGCACGAGCGCGCCCTCCGGGAAAAAAGTGGCCAGGACCACCCCACTTACCGGCGCAGTTATCTCGAAACTCGTCTTGTCCGTCTCGATCTCCGCGATCACCTCGCCGGCCGACACCGTGTCGCCCTCATGCTTGACCCATACCGAGATGAGGCAGTCCTCCACGGTATTGCCGAGTTTCGGCATCTCTACTGGCGTAGCCACCCGCGCTCCTTACCCTCTCCGGTAGAGGCGCCGGCATCGGCACTTGCCACCTGGCGCCCTCTCGACCCGCCCGTTGCAGGCCATGCCGCCCCTACAGCACACCCCACTAGACCTGCCTGCCGACATCCCCGCTCGAGCAGGCACCACTCGAGTTGCCGTCTTGCTCATATGAGCATACCATAGACTCATATGAGCACATTTAACCACGGCCGCCGGCCGTCTGTCAACTTGCACGGCCTCACCTGGGCGATTGCCAATGGCGCTCCCCACACCTTTGAGAGGGGGCGTGCTGCTTGAGCCGTCGCCCGGTCCAGTTGCAACAGGCGACGATCGCCGCCCGGCGCTACTTCCTCGATGGCTGGACGGTCAAGCAGATCGGCGCCGAGCTCGGCATATCGCGCTTCAAGGCAGCGAGGCTCCTCGAATGGGCTCGCGCCGAGGGTGTAGTGCGGATCGAAATAGACAGTGCGGTGGAAAGCGACGTCGAGCTGAGCGAGCGGCTGCGGGGAGCGTTCGAGCTCCGTGACGCGATCGTCGTTGCCGGTCTCGATGGGCCCTCGGAAGCGATTACCCCCGAGCTCGCAGAGGTGGCCGCTGATGTGATAGCGGAAGTGGTCCGGCCCTCTGACGTAGTGGGCATCTCCTGGGGGCACACACTTGACCTCGTTGTCGAAAAGATCTCCAATTTCAGTGCTAAACGTGTTGTCCAGCTCGTTGGGGGCCAAGCGACGATGGAAAGCGCTTCTGGCGGGATAGAGGTCGTGAAGAGGCTGGCATCAAAGGGACGAGCGACGGGCTACCCGCTCCTCGCGCCGCTGAGGCTGCACGAACCGGCCGCGGTCGACGCGCTCCGGCGCGACCCTGTCATCGGCGAGACCTTGGAGCTCATCAACGATGTCAACGTCGTCCTGGCGGGGGTGGGGGCATGGGGCGAGCCACCTATATCGAGGATGATCGAATGCTTCAGCGAGGAAGAGGTCAGTTCCCTCCGGCGCCGGGGCGTTGTGGCCGATCTCTGTGGCTTTTTGTTTGACGGGAGCGGCCACTTGCCAGGGCCCCACGACAACCACCGCATCGGTATCAGCTTGGAGCAGCTCGACGCTGCCGGGACGGTCCTCGCCGTGTGCGGGGGGAACGAAAAGCGCAGGGCCCTGGCCGCCGTCTTGCGTTCCGGCTTGGTCGACATCGTCGTGACAGACGCCGGGTCGGCGGGCGAGCTGCTCGGTGCCTGAGCCCGGCCCCCCGCGGCTAGGTCCTTTCGGCCGGAGAGGCACCCCCGGCCTGGCGGAGCAGTTCTTTTTCGGCAGCGGCCGTCCATTGGCCGTTGTCTAGCTTCGCCCACACCGTGGGGAACTCCTCGCGGAGCTCGACGAGCCTTGTGAGCCCGAGGTTATGGAGAGACGGGTAGATGACAACTTTTCCAGCCATTGTTTGCTTTTCGAGAGCACCCAACCCCTCGATCGCACCGGCCATCCCAGATATGGCGTCCACTGAGACGTTGGTGTCGAGCTGGCCGGAGGCCACCTTTGCCAGGAGGGTCTTCATGTCCCGGATGACCGAGCCGCTCGTGCCGAACATGTAACAGCGGCGCCGTATGTAGCCGTCGAGGTCGACTTCTTGACGCAAGCCGGCGGGGATGCCCGCGAAAATGTCGATCACGCACCCCTCGCCGGCGGCGTCAATGGCCGCCGCAACGAGGGGCCCGGAGGGCACGAGGAGCACTTGATATGTGAAACGCCCTTCGAGTGGCTCGGTCTTGGTGTTCAGGAGCCGGAACGGCACGCCGTTGCGCTTGGCGTAGGGGGCCGCCTTTTGCCCAAGCGCCTCGAGGCGAGCAGTGTCGATGTCCGCCGCCACGACGCTTATCCCCTTCACACCCGAGCAGAGCGCCCGAATCACGTGCATCTGGCCCATTGGGCCCGCCGCACCGGTGATGAGCACGCGGTCGTCAGGGCGCAGCTCGCCCGACGCGGGGATAACGTCGTACGAGCTGGCAGCAGACCCCCCGGCGGTGCCGACCCAGCGGGTGAGCCCGTAGTGGACCCGGCCGGCACCAATAGAGGGCCGGCCGTCAACCTCCCGTCCCCCGAGCACGACGTTGGCCATGCCGGCGTAAGCCAATTTGGTGCTCAAACGCTCGATTGTTTGTTTGTCGGCGCCGAAGTAGATGATATCGTCGAACCCCTCTTCTTCTAGGCTTTCCAGGTCATCGGCGTACCTGACAGCCCAACGGGCGGCGTTGAGAGCTTCTTTTTGGCCCTGGTCAGACACGACTGCCACGACAGAGGCGGGAGGGCCGCCTGCGACGGCGCAAGGCGCCAAATCGATGACGGGATGCCCGGGGGAGGCAACGACGAGCAGACGGCCTCCGGCCAATAGCGACCGGCGGTCGCTACTTGCGTACGCGTTCTCGACGCATGACCAAGGCTCCACCAAGGCAATTGCGGAGGCGCTCAAGGTCTCGGGAACGGGGATCATGTACCGCTCACCCGTGCCCGGTTCGATGGTTACTCGCTCGTCCAGCAGGACGTACTCTTGGAGGCCTCCTTCGAAGGTGTAGCCGAAAGCGGCATTGGAGCCCTTGGTAAGCAGGCTGCGATAGTCGGTCTGGACCAGGCAGCGCTCCCCGACGCGGTAGCGCTCCACGTCACTGCCCACGGCCACCACCCTGCAGGCGACCTCGTGGCCCGGGACGCCCGCCTTGTCGCCCGGGACGTAACTGCGGCAGCCTTGCAGGATCTCAGGGCCGATACCAGAGATCACATCGTCCTTCCTCGGGTGGGCTGAGAACTGCTTGGCCAACTTCACGTCCGAAAAGCAGAGCCCTACTGCCTCGACCCTCACCAGCAGTTCGTTCGGCCCCGGCCGGGGGACCTCCTTGTGCTCGTTGAGCACGAGCTGCTCCGCCCCGACTAACTGCACGGCGCGCTGTGTGGCCGGCAGTTCCTCCTGCTGGCCCTCAAGCTCGCTCACTCCTGTGCTCCCTGGACAGCCCATCTCGCGGGTGTTGCCAGTTTCAAGTACTCGTCTATCACCGAAGCCCCCAAGCGGGCGAACGCCTCGAGGCGCGCCTCGGCCCCAGGGTAACCGCCCGTCAGCTCGCCATTGGCATCGACGTACCCCTCCTCGCCGCGCGCCATCAGGTACTGGTGCGCGGCGACGACGCATATGCCCTCCCAGAACACCTCCCGCAGGTCTTCGGGCACGGGGGCGCCACGGGCGCACTGCGGTTCGATGGGGATCATTTCCAAAGTGTTGTGCTCTGTGCCCGCCAGGACCGGCATACCCGCCCCGCGCAGCGCCGTCACGTACTCGCGCAGTACCTCGGGCTCGTTGCGGTTGGGGATGAGCTCGGCGCAATGGGTACCACGCTCTTGCAGCGATGCCACCAAGCCCTCCACGTCTTGTTCAAATTCGCACACTGGCGTCGCCCCGTCCGCCAGGACGGGGTAGCAGGGTATGCCGCCGAGCGCAAGCACGAGCCGGTAAACGTGGTCGAAGGAAGGAAACGTTTCTCCCACATAAGCCGGCCTGCCGCGTTTCATGAGCTGGGCGCGGATGAAATCTTGCACCTGGACAGCTGGGGCGTCGGGCTTCACCTCCACACCCAGCACCGAAGTCAACAGGTGGGAGCGCTCCTGCACTGGGACCAGGTTGAACACGGCTTCCTGGCAAGCAAGGGCGACGTGGCGTTCCTGCAGGTAGACCGTTTCGATTGGGGCACCATAGCGCCGCGCGACCAAGGCCTTGACGGAGGCTTCTGTCATCCCAAGTGCCGCGCCCGCCGCCGAGAAGACAGCCTCCAGCCTCTCAATGAGCGCAGCCGAACGTGCCGAGTCCGAGCGCCGGAGCAATCCCATGAGGTCGCTTGCCGTGCCGCTCATCGGCGCAAAGCCGCTGACCCCCTTCCCGCAGAGGTACATCTTGCCCGGGTTGGCGGGGTCGTTGACCCGCATGGACGCCTGCTGTAAGTCCTCGTCCAGGCAGATGACCTCCATCCCGAACAACGGGAACACTCCCCGCCTGCAGGCCTGCTCGGAAAACGAGGTGTAGACGGAGTAGTCGTAATAGTTGCTCGTGCCAAGGACGCGCACGCCTTGGGCAGCAGCCAGCTCCGTCGCCTCCGTCGCGCTCGCGAAGGCGGAGAAATTGGGCGGCAAATGGACATGAGAGTTGGCTCTCGTCGCCGGGCGGCGGTACTCGTCGCCCGGTGCGAGCGGCCCGGGCCGAAGCGCCCGGAGCAGGCTCAGAGGGCTGCCGGCGGTCACTGCGTGTCGGCGACGACGAGGATCTTGGTCTCCCGCCCGCTGCTTATCGCTGCAAAGGCATCGGCGGCTTTGGGCAAAGGAAAAGTGGACGTTATGAGCTTGCCCGCGTCAAACATGTCCTTGTCGAGGATAGCGGCAGCGGTGCCAAAGTCCTCGGCCTCATATGTAGCGCAGCCCTGCAGGCGGATCTGGTACTCCTGCAGGACGGGCAGGTCGAGGGTCACGGGACGCCGGGCACCGCCGAGTACCGCCACAGTCCCACCCTTGATAGCCATCTTGATCGCTCGCTCGAAGGTGTCTTGGTGGGAGACGCAATCGAAGACGACGTCCACGCTTTCCCCGAGCTCGCTGCGGACGGCCCCAACCAAATCATCGGTCGCGGCGTCGATAACGGCGTCCGCCCCCAACTCGAGCGCCCCCTGGCGCTTGTTGGCCAAGGGGTCAGTGCTCACGATCTTTCTCGCCCCCCCATGGCGAGCGGCGATCAAAGTCATCAAACCAATCGTGCCCGCGCCGAGGATCGCGACAACTTTGCCCGTCAAGTCCCCGACCAGGCGAACGGCGTGCACCGGCGTGGCGAGAGGCTCGATGAGAGCAGCCTGGAAATCACTGAAATGAGCCGGGATCCTGTGCAGCCGGTCGGCCCGTACCGGGAAAACGTCGGCCATGCCGCCTTCCCGGTAACCGCAGCCGAAGAACTGCAGGTTTTCACACAAGTTCTCGTGCCCGTTGCGGCACTGTTTGCAATGGCCGCAGATCAGCGTCGGCTCGACAGTCACACGGTCCCCCGCCACTATCCCCTTGGCGTTGTCGCCTATCTCGAGGACTACCCCGACCACCTCATGGCCGGGGTAGTACGGGGGCTTGAAGAACGCGTGCTCCCCGTGAGCGCCCGCCTTGTCGGACCCACAAATCCCCGAGACCGAAAATCGCACTAACGCCTCCCCGGCCGACAAGGCTGGCACCGGCTCGGTCACGATCTCCACAACGTCGGGCGCGCTGACCAAGACGCGGCGGCGTGTGCTCAACATGTTGGCCTCCTCATGATCTGATAGTCCCGTCGAGGTCCCAAAGGTCCTCCCAGGATTGCCCTTCTCTCCAAAGGAACACGTGGCCCTTTATGAGCCGGTCACCGCGGTCCGTCCCGGCGACTGCCCCCATCTCCTCGTCGGTCAAGGGATCCTCGACCACGCTTTCCAAGTTTGCCTCGTACTCGTTGCGCATGACCGAAAACGGGATGGGGGTCTGCCCGCGCTGGGCGGCCCACTTGACGCATACGACGGCGGGGTGCACCTTGTGGTCCCTCGCGATGCGGACGATCACCGGGTCCTCGATGTCAACCGTGTCCTCGGGAGTCTTGTCCCTCTCGGGGCGCTGTGGCGACCCAATAGGGCAAAACGCGATCGGTTGGACGCCCTTCTTTACGAGGTAGGAGAAAAACTCGGGTTGCTGGAAATGCGGGTGGAGCTCCATCTCGTTGACCGCCGGAGGGATCCGGGAGTCTCGCAGGACTAGTTCCATCTTGGGGATGGTCATATTGGAAGTGCCGATGTGGCGGACGAGCCCTTCGTCCACCAGGCGCTCCATCGCACGCCAGGTCGCCATGAACTCCTCGTGGACGTAGGGCCGGGCGTTGCCACTTCGCGAAGTGGCGTCCACGCCGGGGTCGTGGTGGTTGGGGAAAGGCCAGTGGACCAGGTAGGCGTCGAGGTAACCAATGCGCAAGTCGGACAGAGACTTCTCGCAGGAAGGCTTCACATCTTGGGGCGCGTGCTTGTTGTTCCACAGCTTGGAGGTGACCCAGAGCTGCTCGCGAGGGAAACCATCCAGTACTCCGCCTATCTCTGCTTCGTTCCCGTACACCGAGGCGCAATCGAAGTGCCGGTAGCCGACCTCCAAGGCACCTGCTACAGCTTTGGCCACTTCGGCGGGGGAGTAGCGGTCCGAACCGAACGTCCCCAACCCGATCGCGGGCATCGTGGCACCACTGTTGAGCTTGCGGGCCGGTACGCGTGCCGGGTCTATGCCCATGTCCCCTCCTAGGAGCTCGCGGGTCAGGTTTGCGAGCGCGAGCCGCCGATGAGCCGGGCAACTGCCAGGGCAACAAGGATCACCAAGCCATAGACCGCCTCTACCCAATAGTTGTTGACGTTCTTCAGGTCCAGGATGTTCTGGACCACCGAAAGGAGCGCAACACCGGTGGCGACGCCCAACATGTTGCCCCTGCCACCCTGGAGGCTCACGCCGCCGATGACGGCGGAGGCGAAGACTACGAAGATGATCCCTTCCCCATACCCTTGGTCGGCCGTGATTGCCTGGACACGTCCCATTTCCATGAGGCCGCCGAGAGCAGCGAGCACGCCCGCGGCCATGTAGACCCCGATCTTGACTCGGTCGACGTTAATACCGGCGGCGCGAGCGGCCTCGGCGTTGCCGCCTACGGCATAGACAGCGCGCCCTGCCCGGTGGTAACGCAGGAACACGCCCACGACGATAAGTACGATCACCGCCGCCACCAGCGAGACGGGGACCGGGCCCCAGAACTGGAACCCGAGGTACCACAGGGCAGTGGGCAAGGCGGAGATCGTTTGGCCCTTCACGACGCCGTCTTGGCAGCCTGCCAACAGGATCAACATCCCGAGGGTGATGATGAAGGCGTTGAGACGTGCCTTTACGATCAGGAGACCGTTCACGAGGCCGACACCAGCACCTAGGACCAGGACCATGACGATCCCGAGGTAGGCATTGAGCTTGACGCCGGCGCCGAAGTCCGCCGCCGGCACAACCAACCAGGCTGCCAGCATCGGCGCAAAGCCATAGGTGCCGCCGAGGGACAGGTCCATGCTGCCGATCATCAGTGCGAGCGCCTCGCCGGCAGTGATAACAGCGAGGGAGGAGGCTTGCTGGCCTATCCCCCACAAATTGGCCGATGTGAAAAAGACGGGGCTGATGATGGCGCCCACGACGACCAGCAAGACCACCGCGGGGAGGAGGCTCGCCTCCCGCAACAGGGATAAAGCTCGAGCCTGGCGACTGATCTGCTGAAGCTGCGCCTCGGCTGCTGCTCGGCCGCCGCCTTCCTGGCTCGGTGCCTGCGCTAGGGCAGTCGTTTCTTTGTCACTGCTGACTTGCGTCACGCTGTCACGCTCCCACTCGGTACAAGGCCTTCAATTGCTCCAATGAGCTCTTCTCTGTCAAAGGGTGGCTCGGTGAACTCGGCTACTACTTCCCCACGCCTCAGCACTACAACGCGGTCGCAGATGACCAAGTCGTCGAGGTCATCGGTGGCGATCAGGACTGCCGCTCCGTCATCGAGCGCAAGGGAGGAAAGCGTAGCCAGCAAAACGGCCTTCGAGGCGACGTCAACCCCACGGGTCGGGGTCATTGCAACTACGAGCTTGGGCTTGATCGCGACGGCTCGGGCGACTGTCACTTTCTGTTGGTTACCTCCAGAAAGCTCCCCTAACGGCTGCGACATGCTGGCCGAGACGATCGAGAGCCGTTCGGCTAGGGGGCGGGCGGCGGCAGCTCTTCGCTTGGGCATGACCGCCCCGATCGCGTTTGCCAGGCGGTCCACAATTGACATCGTGGCGTTTTCCCCGACCCCCAAGAGGCGCACGAAACCTTCTGTGCGGCGGTCCTCCGGGACGTAGCCGACCCCCGCCTTGAGCGCCTTGTCCCGCCGCAAGGGCACAATCAGTTCGCCCTCCACCTCGATCCTGCCTGAGCTCCAGCTCTCGCAGCCCGCTGCTGCCCGCGCAAGAGTGGCCACTCCGGCGCCGAGCGAACCAAGGAGGGCGACCCGCTCCCCGTGGCGTACTTCCAACGACACGTCGCGGAGAGCGCCCCGTGGGGAACTTGCCGCGAGGTGCTCGACTACCAGGCATGGCTTCCCATGATCGGCTCTTTGGCCGTTGTCCTTGGCGCCCGGGCGCTCGATGCCGGCGATCGTCGCCGTGTCTTGGCCGACCATGGCGGTGACCAGCTCGTCTTGGGAGAGCCCGGCGGTGGGGCGCGACATCACCAGCTCCCCGTCCCGGAGAACGGCTACGTCATCGCAAACTTCGAAGACCTCCTCCAAGTGGTGAGAGATGTACAGGACAGCCACCCCGTTGGCCACCATCGACCTGACCCGCTCGAAGAGGCGCTGGATCTCTGCCCGCTCGAGGGCAGAGGTCGGTTCGTCAAGGAGCAGGCAGCGCCGCCCGGCCGCCAGTGCTCTCGCGATCTCCACCAGCTGGCGTTGCTCGACCGTAAGGGTCGAGCAGAGAGCATTGGCATTGACGTTCCCAAAACCCCATTCGGCCAGTACCTGTTTCGCTTCAGCTCGCATGGTTCTCCAGTCGAGGAAACCCGAACGCGCCGGCTGGGTGTTGAGGAAGACGTTCTCGGCCACGGTCAGTTGCGGGACGACCATGGAGTGCTGGAACACCGTGGAAATCCTTTCCCGCCAGGCCTGCACGTCTCCCAGGGCGGGTGCGGGCTGGCCTTCGAAACGAACTTCCCCTCTGTCAGCGCCGTAGATGCCGGACATGATGGAAACCAAAGTGGACTTGCCGGCGCCATTACGGCCGACCAAGCCAAGGCAGCGCCCCGACCGCAGGGACACGCTTACCCCCCGCAAGGCTACGGTGCTGCCGAACTGCTTCGAGATGCCGATGGCTTCGGCGGCCGGCACATCCTCGTTTGCCATTGGTACTCCTTCAGAGCTGTTGACCACGACGATCGTCTTCGCTAGTTTGTGCCGCCCCTGCCCTCCCCGGGGGGAGGGCAGGAGGCGACGGGGCAGTTCACTCAGGGGTCAGAAGGTCGCCGTGGCGCAAACCCCACCGTGGGCCTTGCCGTAGACGTTGCCCCAGAGATTTGGGTCGGATTCTGCTGTGCTCTTGAAGGTCGCCGGCTGTCCGTCAGTTGCGGGCCCGTGGAACGTCATCTGCGTCTTGGTGACGAAGGGGGCAACGAGGGGGTCGGCCAGTTGGACGTCGCCCTTGTAGCTGGCGTGCCCCAACGGGGCGCTGCTCAAACCGGGCATCCCGGGCTTGAGAACTACGCCGTCGGCCGCGTCCTTGGCGTACTTGACCGCGCCCTCGGCGTAGAGGTTGGCCGGTTGCGAGTTGAAGGCGTCCATCCAACCATCGGCGACGTAGCACTGCTCGTAGGCGACGCCGTCATTGGAGATGAGGATCACGTGGGGCTTACTACTGCCAATGGGGCCGTAGCCTTTCGCAGCGAGGTACTTGATTATCCCCGGGTCGCCACCGCTGGCGGGCTCAGAGATCGCCTTGAGATTGTGGCCGTAGGCATTGATGGCGTTCTGCGCATCGGTGACCTCGGTGGTCGCGCTCCACAGAGTCGGGTCATGGAGGATGTGCACGGCCGGGTCGAGCTTGGCCATGCAGTCGTCGAAGCCCGTCTTGCGGTCCGCACCGTTGGACGAGGTGAGGTCACCCTCGTTCTCCAGGACGTACCCCGACTTCACCTGGGACGCGATGTAAACGCAGGCGTCGTAGCCGTAGAAGAGGTTGGACGCACGCACGACGATGTAGTCACTGCCGGCACCGAGGATCGTGTCGACCGAGACAACTTTCACGTGGTGCGCGGCGGCATATGCGAGCCCGGGGCCCATGGCGGAGGCGTCCTCAGGGTTGAGGATGATGGCGTTGGCACCCTCGTTGACGAGGTCCTTCACCTGCTGGTTCTGCAGGGGAGCGTCGGAGCCGTAGGTATCGCAGCAAATCAATGGGCCGATGAGCTGGACGCCGAACTGCTTGGCGAACTGTTGCTCGTAGCTTATATAAGCCGACCAGAAGGGGGTGTTGTTATAGGTCAGGGCGACGCCGATCTTGATCGGCGCGGCGCTGGCTGCCGTGACGCTCGTGCTCACGGACAGCAAGGGCGCGGCAAGCGTGGCCGCTACTGCGAGGCTCATGGCTCTCTTAAGCCAAGGTTTCATTAATCCCTCCCTTTCTCTTTCTTCTTAGGGGTTTATTAGGGTTTCCCCACCTCGGGCTTACGCCCAAGTAGCGGAAGGTTTGCAATTGCTTACCTAATTCTTGTTACCAGGCGAACTTCGCGCCTATTGATCACCTCCCTCGTGTCAGGCGTCGAGCCTCTCCAAGTCGATGTCAAGGAACTGGCATACGGCCGCCAGTTCGCCGGTGATGTCGCCTGGGACGGCGTGGATGTGGTTGGCCCCGAAGCGCGATAGAAAAACGTCGGCAGGGGCGTCCATGCGGGTAAAAGCGTGAGGCCAGACGTAATTGCTCTGGTGCATGAGCGCTTCGTTCTTCTCGTCGTCGTAGGTCTCGAAGCGGCCCTTGGTCACCTGGAGGCGGTAGCGGGCATTGAGGCGCGACAACCGCGCGAGGGTGATCTCACCAGGAGCCGCCAGGTGGTGCACAGCGGCACCACCGGCAGGGAAGTACCACTCCTCTGGGTAGAGGTGGACCTTGGCCATGTTCTCGGCCGGGTCATCCGAACGAGCTGCAAACCATGTTGCATGTTGGCCAGAGTTCTCCAGGTCCCAGATGCCTTCTTCGGTGAAGTAGTGGCGTACGTCTGCGAAGAGCACTGGGGTGCCCGTGACCTTGTGCATGATCTGCATCGTGAGAGCCCCGTCCATGTCGCATTCGGTGGCGCAGATGACTGGTGCCTTGGGCCCATCGAAGTCGTAGGGGTCGTTGAGGAACGCTTCAGCGATATCGGCCGTGGCAAAATACCCAGTCAGTTCCGGTTGCCCTTTGATGCCGCAGAAGTCGATATGGCCTTCGTCGAGGATCTCTTTTACCGCGTAGTAAGAACGAACTTGGCGCTCGAGGATCTCGGGGGTGAGCTTCTTGCCGTCGTAATGCACGCCAGCGGCGTACTTCTCCAGCCACTCCCGACCGCCCCTTGCCTGTGAAACGGGGACGTGCTCAGAACGGCGCACGATCTCCCATTGGTCGACTTCTTCAACGTCGATCCCGAACTTGGCCATCCATTCATCAGTGCGGCCAACCGCGGTGTACATCCCCATCGACCGGCCGCCCAAGCGGGCGAACGTGCGGCCCTCGAGGGAGCGGGCGGCGTGGGCGGCCGTGACCAGCTGGCGTAACCGGTTGGAGACGGCAGGGTCCTCGACCTCACCCCAAAGCCTCTCGTGGAGACGCCCGATCTGGTCGAGGCTCCCGCCCGCAGCGAGCAGGCTCACCATGCCCGGGTACGTCGGGTCGATGTTGGAGAAAAGCAGCAGTGGCCCGATGGTCGCCTTGGCAGCGTGCACCGAGAAATGCGGCCACGCCCATACGGGGTAGTTGAAAATCGTGATGTCCGGCCGCTCGGCGGCCATCCGCCGGCCCTCACGCACCCCGGTTTCGTTTGACCTCACGACCTCCTTACCCCGCACCACCTCTGCGCCGAAGCCTTTGCACGCCGCGACGATGCGGTCCTCAACCGCGGCAACGAACGAAGCCACTCCTTCGTGGACGAAGTCGCGGCCGTCACTGAAGCTCAGTACGCCGACCTTGCTCATGCTGCTGCCCTCCCGAGTAATCGATTAACCGAAATGTCCAAAAATACCCAAACGCCATTTCTGGTAAAATAGGGGAACGTGGCCCCCTCCTCAGGGCCTTAAGTCACCACCAAGCATGGGCTCCCGACACGACCGTCTCCCCCTCCGGCACCACAGCACCCTAGGCTTGCTCGCTGGCAGTAAACGTTTACTACGATAGCCGAGTAGATGCAAGTCGATCAAGTCACCGACGGAGCCGCCGTCCGTCCCCGGGGTGCACGCCGACAAGGTGACGGCGCCCGCAAGGGTACGACCACGATCGTTGACGTGGCCCGGGCGGCCGGGGTATCGACCGCAACGGTGAGCAGGGTGCTCAACGACCACCCCAAGGTCGACGCCGGGTTGAGGTCACGAGTTCTGCGAGCTGTGAAGGAGCTCGGCTACCGCCCGAGCCGAGTTGCCCGCAGCTTGCGAACCCGCCGCAACCGAGTTTGGGCACTCATCATTTCCGACGTGCGGACCGGGCCGTTCTTCGCCGACGTGGTACGAGGCGTCGAGGACATCGCCTACGGGGCCGGGTACTCGATTTTCCTTTGCAATGCAGACGAAAATGCGGCGAAGGAGGCGTCCTACATAGAGCTTGCCGTGGCGGAGAACGTCGCGGGCCTGATCCTCACGCCCTCCAGCGAGCGAACGGACCTGAGCCCACTGATCCATTCGGGGATCCCCGTTGTCTTGGCCGACCGCAGCCTGCCGAGCGAGTACGCGGACACGGTGACTGTTGACAATATCTCGGGCGCATACCAGGCGGTGAGCCACCTCCTCGCCGGCGGGTTCAAGAGGATCGCCTGTATCACCGGGCCACTGCAGACGACGACGGGCGAGCGCCGTTACGTCGGCTACTGCAAAGCACTCGCCGAAGCGGGCCGAGCCGTCGACGAGGCACTCGTGCGGGTAGCCGATTTCCGGGAGGCGGGAGGCAGTGCGGCGATGCGAGACCTGCTCCAGGAAGACCGTCGCCCAGATGCCGTCTTTGTCACGAACCACCTGATGGCGATCGGTGCCCTGCAGGAGATCGACCAGGCGGGCTTGCTCATCCCCGACGACGTCGCCATTGTCAGCTTCGACGACATGTCCTGGTCGACCCTCCTGCGCCCGCCGCTGACGGCCGTGGCACAGCCGGCATACGACCTCGGCGTCGAGAGCGCGCGGCTGTTGCTCAGCCGTTTGGAGGGTTATTCGGGCACTCCGAGGCTCGTGACGCTTTCGCCTGCTTTGGTGGTGCGGGCGAGCTCAACGCCAGTAAAACGCCCTGCAAACCGACGCGCCTCGCCAAGCGTGCCCCACGGGAACTCTAAGGAAGGACGGGAGCCATAGTGCTTACAAATATCGACCCGTTATTGACGCCGGAATTACTCCATGTGCTTGCCTTAATGGGTCACGGCGACGAAGTAGCCATTGTCGATGCCAATTTTCCCGCCGACAGCGTGGGGCGTGGCACGTGTCACGGCCGTCCCTTGGTGTTGGCGGGCGCCTCCGCCACGCAGGCAGTCAAAGCCGTCCTCTCGGTCATGCCCCTCGACCAGTACGTGGAGCAGCCGGCCCGGACCATGGCCGCTCCACCGAGCCCGGAGGGGACGCCGCCTGTCCAGCGCGAGGTGCAGGACGCGATCGACAGCGCGAGCGGCCGGCACTTGCCCCTGGAGGGGGTCGAGCGGTTTGCTTTTTACGAAGCGGCACAAAATAGCTACGCCGTCGTCCAAACCTCTGAACGGCGCCTGTACGGCAACTTCTTATTGAAGAAAGGTGTCGTCGCCCCCGACAGCTAGGGAGCTGGCTCGTTCAGCCGTGCTGGCCAGCAGCGTTCAGCTGCCTGAACCGCTCGCTGGCTTCGTCCCAACGGTCGCGAGCGCGTGGTTCGTACAACACCGGTGGGAATGACGCGCGGGCGACAGAGCGAGCATCGTCGGCAGAAGCCAGCTCGCCGAGAGCGACTGCTTGGACGAGCAGGTTCCCCAGCTCGCTTGCCTCGCTCGGCCCGGCCAAGACCGGCAGCCCCGTCGCGTCGGCGGTCCACTGGCACAGCAGTTCGTTGAGCGAGCCGCCGCCGACGACATGGACTGCGGTCGCCGGGCGACTGGAAACACGGGCGACCAGTTCGGCGGTCTGGCGATAGGCCAAGGCGAGGCTTTCGAGGATGCAGCGGACCACCTCGCCTGCGCTTTGCGGCACTTCTTGGCCGCTCGCGTGGCACGCTCCGGCTATGCGAGCGGGCATGTCCCCGGGAGCCGCAAATGTGGCGGCGTTCGGGTCGACCAACGAGCGCAGAGGCGGCGCGGCACCGGCAAGCGCAAGGAGCTCAGGGAGAGTGAAATCCTGCCCGGACAGCGACCACGAGCGTACGCATTCCTGCAGCAGCCACAGCCCGGTCAGGTTGCTCATGAGCTGGACAGTGCCGTAGGGCCCGCCCTCGTTGGTGAGGTTGGCCGCAAACGCGCTGTCGTCGACGATCGGCGCCGGGACCTCCGTGCCGAGAACGGACCACGTCCCTGAGCTGACATAAATAGCGCCCGGCGCTTCGAATGGTATGGCCGCGATCGCCGCCGCCGTGTCGTGCGAAGCTCCCGCGATGACCGAGGTGCCGGGCAGGCCGCTGGCATCTACGACCTCTGGCCGCAGGGCCCCGAGCACGGTGCCCGAAGGCTTCACTTGACCGAACAATTGCTTGGGCAGTTCCAAACGATCGAGGACTCCCCACGCCCAGTCACCTCGCGCCAAGTCGTAGCACTGCGTGGTGCTCGCCTCGGTCCACTCCTGGGCCACCTGCCCCGACAGCCAGAAGTTGACCAGGTCGGGGACCATGACCATGGCTGCCGCCGCGTCCAGTGCGGGGTCTCGAGCGGCGCGCATGGACCAGAGCTGGTGGACCGTATTGATGGCCATGAGCTGCACGCCTGTCGCCGCGAAGAGCTCTTTGGGAGGGACCTTCTCGCAGACCTCGGAGAAAGCTTTCTCTGTGCGACGGTCCCGGTAGTGCACCGGGTTCCCCAGCAAGTGCCCCGCCCGGTCGAGCAGGGCGAAGTCCACTCCCCACCCGTCGACCGCGACTGAAGCAACCGGCCCCTGCCCGTCGCGTGCTGCCGCGCGAAGGCCCTCCAGGATCCCGTCGTAAAGCCGGAGAGCATCCCAATAGAGCCGCCCGTTCACCTGCACCGGGACGTTCGGGAAGCGCTTTACCTCGGTGACGGTGACGCGCTTGCCGTCGAAGCGCCCAACGGCGACGCGCCCGCTGTTAGCCCCGAGGTCTACCGAGATCATCCGCACGAGCGGTCCACTCCCCCCGATGGCGGTAATCGATTAACAAAAGCAGCCTAGCCCGAGGCCGGGCCCGCCCCGACGGGTGCAAAGCGGGCCACCATAGCGCTGCGATCCAACGCATCGATATATCGCGCGCTAGTATCTCGGCGTGCTGGAGATGGCGGTGCTCGGCCTCCTCAAAGAGCAGGAGCTCCACGGCTACGAGCTCAAAAAGCGAGTCGCGGACGTCTTCGGGTTCTCTACTGCTGTCTCGTTTGGCTCGCTGTACCCGGCACTGGCGCGGCTCGAGGCCGCTGGCGCGGTCCAGGTCGCCAGTGCAGGCCAACCCGGGGATGCTGGGCCGCAGCCTGAGCGGCATGCGGGCCGGCGGCGCAAGGTCTATGCCATCACAGTTCTCGGGGCCCAGATGTTCGAGGACCTGCTGGCCGGGAGCCAGGGGGGCACTGAGGACGACCGCTCGTTCAGCTTGCGCCTTGCCTTTGCGGGCTACCTACCGCCGGACAGGCGGCTGGGGTTGCTGCTACAGCGCCGTGCCGTCCTTGGGGAACGGCTCGCCCAGCTGGCCGCCCGGGCCAGGGCGCGCCTAGACGACCGGTACATGAGGGTCCTGTTCCAGCGCCAGCAGGAGGAGCTGTCGAGCGACGTTTCCTGGCTCGATTCCTTGATCCGGGAGGAGACAGGACCGGGGGCAACGGGCGCCACGGGCCCAGTACCTTCCCGGCTCGTGCCCCTGGCGAGTGCTTCTCAGCTCCGGCGAGCAATACCTCAGCGGCTCGTTCCCAAGCCGCCGAGCACGTGACCGACGGTCGAGATAGTAACCGACGGTCGAGATAGTAACGGACTAGCACTAAAAGGACGGTTCCAATGTCAAAGATCCGGTTGGCCATCGCAGGCGTCGGCAACTGCGCCTGCTCGCTCGTCCAGGGGGTCGAGTACTACCGGGAGGCCCGTCCCGACGAGAGCGTGCCGGGGTTGATGCACGTCGAGCTCGGCGACTACCACGTCCGGGACATAGAGGTTGTGGCAGCTTTTGACGTCGACTCCGAGAAGGTCGGCGAGGACGTGAGCAAGGCGATCTGGGCAAGCCAAAACAACACCTACCGCTTTGCCAATGTCGGCGAGTTCGGTGTCGAAGTCCTGCGAGGCCCGACCATGGACGGGCTCGGCAAGTACTACAGGGAGTCCATCGAAGAGTCCTCCGCCGAGCCGATCGATGTCGCCGAGGCGCTCCGTGCTGCCGAGGCAGACGTGCTTGTCTCGTACCTACCGGTCGGCTCCGAGCACGCGCAGAAGTTTTACGCGCAATGCGCTCTCGACGCTGGCGTGGGCTTTGTCAACGCGATCCCTGTCTTCATCGCGAGCGACCCCGAGTGGGCCAAGAAGTTCGAGTACGAGGGGCTGCCCATAATCGGCGACGACATCAAGAGCCAGCTCGGGTCGACCATCGCCCATCGCGTGCTCGCCCGGCTTTTCGAGGACCGGGGCCTCGTGCTCGACCGCACGTACCAGCTTAATTTCGGCGGCAATATGGACTTCAAGAGCATGCTCGAGCGCGAACGGCTCGAGTCCAAGAAGCTTTCCAAGACTCAGGCCGTGACGAGCCAGATCGAGCGTGGCATCGAAGCCCACGACGTGCACGTCGGGCCGTCGGACCACGTCCCCTGGCTCGACGACCGCAAATGGGCCTATATCAGGCTGGAAGGCCGCAACTTCGGAGATGCGCCCCTCAATATCGAGCTGAAGCTCGAGGTATGGGACTCCCCCAATTCTGCCGGCGTAATGATCGACGCCATCCGCTGCATCAAAGTGGCCAAAGACCGCGGGATCGGCGGCCCATTGCTGGGACCTTCGGCTTACTTCATGAAGTCCCCGCCTGTGCAGTACCACGACGATGTCGCTCGGCAAATGGTCGAGGATTTCGTCGCCGGCTCATAAGGGTAACTCGCCGCCCATAAGGGTAAAGGGCCCACGAGCTCGGCGAGCTCCGGCAGTGCCACAGGTTGACAACGACCTTGAACGGGCCTAGTGTGACATTACTTGAAACGATTCATTCTTGGTGCCCAGGTTGAGGCGTTGCATGCCTTAGTGCCAATGTCGTCTGGAAGCGCCGCAAGCCCGCGCACGAGCTTTCAAGTCGGGAACAGGGGGGGTGTCACTTATGAGCGTGAGAGGGCTAGAGAAGCTCAGCTCGGAAGAGAGCTTGGCGCTCGAGGAACTAGTTGAGTTATCGCGTGGCTATGGTGCTGACCGAGGCCTGGTCCTGGGGGGGGGCGGGAACACGTCCGTCAAGTTCGCTGGCCACCTATTGGTGAAGGGGAGCGGGGCGGCCTTGGCGACGGTCCGCCCGGAAGACTTCGTCGATCTCGACCGCGGCTTGCTCCAAGCGCTGCTCGAGAGCGAGCTCGGTGGTACCAGGGACCAGCGAGAGGCCGCCTTCAAGGAGGCCGTGATGGCTGCGCGGCTCCACCCCGAGCGCAACCAGCGGCCCTCGGTGGAATCCGTACTGCACCAACTGATGCCTGGGAAATTCGTCGTGCACCTGCACAGCACCCTCGTTAACCAGTTCAGCTGCAGCCGAGATGGCCGGAGCCTCGTCTCCAGGCTCGACAAGGACATCATTTGGGTGGACCTCGTGGACCCCGGGTTCGTCCTGGCGAAGGCGTTGCAGGCGGGGCTCGCCAAATTTGTGCGGGAGACGGGGAAGTCGCGCCCGCGTGCGGTCATCATGCAGAACCACGGCGTGGTCGTGAGCGGGGACACCCCCGAAGGGGTCAAGGCAGACATCGACTGGTTGATAGAAGCACTCGAGGGCTTGAAGCGGCAGGCGAGCGAGGGCGCCGAGGTGAGCGCAGCCGTGGGAGGCCGGGCTCCCCTTCCGAGCGGAGATGCCCGAGCCTTGATCAACATCATTGGCCCCGCGCTGCGGGGGTTGCTCGGCCGCGCAGGCGAGCCGCTCCCCATCGTCACCTATGACGGCTCGAGAGAGGTCGTTGAGGTGCTCGCACGAGCAGATGCCCGGGAAATAGTGATGGGCGGCCCGCTCACGCCCGACCAGATCGTTTACTGCCGCTCGTTCCCGTTGTGGTTCGAAAGCGACCCTGGCCAAGCGCCCGCCTTGGTCGAGGCCCAATTGGCGGCCGCGGTGGCCGAGCACACCGAGGAGCACCAGGTTCCACCGATCGTCGTCCTCGTCCCAGGCTTGGGTCTTTTCGCTGCCGGTAGCTCGTGGGCAGACGCGAACACTGCGCGCCTGGTGTACGTCGATTCACTAAAGGTAATGGCGGGCGCGTTGAGCTTCGGTGGCGCTCACTATTTACCGCAAGACTTCCGTGAGTTCATCGAGCACTGGGAGGTCGAGTCCTATCGGCGGGCCGTGGCACATACTGCCGCCTCAGCTGGACGTGCGGCGGGCAAGGTGGCGCTCGTCACAGGGGCAGCCCAGGGTTTCGGCCTCGAGATAGCGCAGGACTTAGCTGACCAAGGCGCCCACGTGGCGCTCACCGACGTCAACGTCGCCGGGGTGGAGAAGGCAGCGCACGATGTACAAGACGAGCGCGGGGAAGGCAAAGCCGTCGCGTTTGCGATCGACGTCACCTCGGCAGCCTCGGTCGCCGAGGCCGTGCACCAAGTGGTCCGAACTTACGGGGGCCTCGACTTGCTCGTCGTCAACGCCGGGGTCTTGCGGGCGGCTGGCGTCGGGGAACAGGCTGAACGCGACTTCGACCTCACGACCGCTGTCAACTACAAAGGCTATTTTCTCTGTGTCCAGGCCGCGGCGCCGGTCCTCGCCACCCAGCACCGAGCTCGCCCCGACTATTGGAGCGACGTCATCCAGGTCAACTCGAAATCGGGGTTGCAGGGCTCCAATAAAAACTTCGCATATGCAGGCAGCAAGTTTGGTGGCATCGGCCTGACTCAGTCGTTCGCCCTCGAACTCGTCGAGGACGGCATCAAGGTGAACTCCGTCTGCCCGGGCAACTTTTTTGACGGGCCCTTGTGGTCGGACCCGGAAATGGGGTTGTTCGTGCAGTACCTCAGGGCTGGGAAAGTGCCGGGGGCGAAGACGGTCGCCGATATCAGGCGCTCCTACGAAAACAAGGTCCCAATGGGCAGGGGGTGTACGGCCGCCGACGTGATGAAGGCTGTTTACTACTTGATCGACCAGGTGTACGAAACGGGCCAGGCACTACCCGTTACGGGTGGCCAAGTGATGTTGCACTGATTGCCGGCGCCGCCAGAACGCCAGTTGCGTGCCAGGAGGCCGGAAAAGAACTCGTTCGCACAGGAAGAACTGCAACAACCACAAGGCCCCGTAGGCGCTCAGGTTGGCCCCGTCCACGGCCGCGGCGCGCACGGCTGTCGCTCCTGTGGCAGTCAGCTCGGCGGCAAAGTGCACTGCCAAGCTCGAGACGAGCAGGCCGCTCAGCGAGAGGAGGCAAAACGGCACAACTTGCGCCAACGTTGGCTTCCCGCCCTGCCGCGCCCACACCCAACGCCGGTTGAGCTCGAAAGATGGCACTGTCCCAAGGCCTACTGCGACCACATTGGCCGCTACGGCGGGGACAGCCAGGCCAACTGTCAAGGCCGCCAGTACCGTCAAGCTGGTGGCCGTCGAGATGGCCGACACAGAAGCGTACTTGACCAATTTTTTGGCCCGAGGGGCATTGAGAACCTTTGTCAAAACGATGGGTGTGCGCATGGGCGCAGTCTCCTGCGTGCCTCCAAAGCTCGGCCGGGCGCGGCCTTGGAGCCAGGTGAGAGAGCGGCTCCAGGTCCGGCGGCGGCGCCCTGTCAGAATCGACGAGTGCCCACATCTGGCTCCGCTATCCGCGCCGCAATGCCCTCAGATGTCCCTGCAATCGTGCGCCTCGTCCACGACCTGGCCGCCTATGAGCGGGCGACCGAAAGCTGCCTCCTGAGCGAGGCCCAATTGGAGGCCGCCCTGTTCGGTCCTCGGCCCGCCCTCTTCGGCCACGTAGCGGTGGTGGAGAGGGCCGTGGTCGGCTGTGCCCTCTGGTTCTTGAACTTTTCCACCTGGCGAGGAGCGCACGGCATTTACCTGGAGGACCTCTACGTCGAGCCGGCGCAGCGCGGCCAAGGGCTCGGGCGCGCTCTCCTTTGCGAATTGGCGCAGGAGTGCACCCGCAAGGGTTACGAGCGGCTCGAATGGGCTGTGCTCGACTGGAACGAGCCTGCGATCAACTTCTACAGGGCCCTCGGAGCGCAAGCACAGGAGGAATGGACGACCTTCAGGTTGAGCGACGAGCCGTTGTCCCGGTTGGCGGGCAGCGGTGCCTCGGAGGAGCGCAACTAGGCTGGGCACAGCCCTCTTGCGCGCGGATAAGGAGCGACCCGTTTGACTCGTTTTTTTACTGGCTTGGGCAACTTCGTGGTCCGAGCGCGTTACCTAGTCGTCGTTGCCTGGCTAGCGGCGGTTGTGGTGACAACCATCGCCCTGCCGTCACTCGGCAGCGAAGTGAACAACGACAACAGCCAGTTCTTGCCGGCAACCGCACCAAGCTCTCAAGCTGCCCAACTGGCGGCTCCCATCATCGGCAACCCCAATACCACGAGCGAGATCGTCGTTGTCGCGGCCCGCTCTGGCTCGCGCCTCGGGCCCGGCGACGAGGCAGCCCTCGCTCGAGAGGTGGCGGCGCTGCGCTCGGTACCGCGGGTCCAAACGGCACGTGTGCTCGCGGTGTCGAGCGACGGCGAGGCCGCCCAAGTCGTTGCGCGAGTATCCGTCCAACAGGCTGACATCACTGGCCAGAAGACCGTCGTTGATGACGTGATCGCGACTTTTCCACAGGCCCGCGCTCCCGCCGGGTTGCAATTGCATGTCGCCGGGACGATCGCCACCAATGTGGCCAACCAGGAGAACTCGGTCAAAACCGGGAGCCGGTTACAGAGCGTTTCGTTCCTGTTTGTGATCATCTTGCTGCTCCTGGTTTTTCGCTCCCTCTTGGCGCCATTTGTCACACTGCTCGCCCCTGCCTTTGCCCTGCTGCTCTCCACGCGCCTGATAGGCGAGCTCGGCGCGAACGGCCTCAAGATCTCGGAGATCACCGAGGTATTGCTGATAGTCCTGCTGATAGGAGCGGGTACCGACTACGGCCTCTTCCTCGTCTACCGGGTGCGGGAAGAGATCAGGCGCGGCCGGAGCGCGCGCGATGCCGTGCGTTATTCGCTCGTGAGAGTGGGCGAGTCGATCAGCGCTTCTGCGGGGACTGTGATATTTGCCCTCCTCAGCCTCCTGGTAGCGAGCTTCGGTATCTACCGCGACCTCGGCGTCCCTCTCGCAGTCGGTATCGGCGTGATGCTCCTCGCCGGGCTCACTCTCCTGCCTGCGCTCCTGGCCATCTTTGGCCGCGCCATTTTTTGGCCCTCGCGCCTCGACGCAGGTGCCGCCCGCACCGGGACTTGGGGCCGGGTCGCTGCCCGTCTCGTCCGCCGGCCCGCCATCACCTTGGCGATCGGCGTGGTCTCCTTCGGCGCTTTGGCCGCCGTCAGCTTCGGCTACCACTCGGCGGGCTTCGGCGGGGCGCTGACGGCACCCGCCGGTACCGATGCGGCAGTGGGCAACGCACTCGTAGCGGACCATTTCCCCCAGACCGGAACAAACCCCGCCAACCTTATCTTTCGCTATCCCGAGCCGGTCTGGGAGCAGGTGGCTAGGTTGGTCGCGACGCAGTCGAGCCTCGAGCGCTCAGGTCAGTTCGACCAGTTCACTGGGCCGCTCGACCCCAACGGCACCATCCTCGCTCCCGCGGAGTACGCCCGCCTGCACTCTGTGCTTGGCCCGCCCGAAACCTTGCCGGCGCTTCCGGATCCTGGCACCGGGACGACCCGTGTTCTCTACGACGCCTACAGGGCGACGGCTGGGTTCGTGTCTGCTGACGGCAAGACCGTGCAGTTCGAGGCGACGCTCAAGGCCGGGGCGCAACAAAGCACGGCGGCTCTCAACGCCACTCCGAAGATCCGTGCCGTGGTGAGCGAGGCGGCGAAGACCTCGGGTGCAACGGCGAGCGGCGTGGCGGGCGAGGCGGCAGCCCTCTACGACGTCTCTAGCACGTCCAACAGCGACCTGTTCCACGTGATCCCGGTGGCGATCATAGCTATCGCCGTGCTGCTCGCCTTGGTGCTCCGGAGCGCGGTTGCACCCCTTTACCTGATAGTCAGCGTCGCCCTTTCCTACCTTGCCGCGCTCGGCGTGTCGACCCTCGTCTTCATAGACATCGGTGGCAACGGTGGGTTGACGTTCATCCTGCCGTTCCTAATGTTCATATTCCTGCTCGCCCTGGGCGAGGACTACAACATCCTCGTCATGACCCGTATCCGGGAAGAAGCGCATAGCCAGGGACTGCGTGAAGCCGTCGTCCAGGCCATCGCGATGTCCGGGCCGACCGTGACCGCGGCCGGTCTCGTGCTGGCTGGGTCGTTCGCTGTGCTCGCCTTCGTTGGTGGCGGCGGGCCAGGAGGTAACCAGATCCAGGACATCGGCTTCGGATTGGCGATCGGCATCCTGATGGACACCTTCCTTGTGCGCACGCTGCTCGTGCCCTCGGTGGTTTCGCTGCTCGGCCGGTGGAACTGGTGGCCTGGCCATCTCGCACGTGAGCCTGCTTGAGCTGCAACAGTTCCGCCGCCACTGCGGAGCCGAGCTGTCGGGCTACTTAGTAGTTTTGGGTGTGGGCGGCCAAGTCGTTGAGTCAGCTGAGACGCTCGTCCCAGGAGATGACGGCCAGCCCGGCGGTGGCGAAGAGCGCCCCAGCCAGGGCCGTGAGCCGCACCCCGCCCGTTCGAAGGACGAGGCTGCCTGCCAGCGACCCAGCGGCGATCCCGAGGTTGAAGGCTGCGGACGTCCACGCTGAGGCGACGTCGGTGTTGCCCGGGGCGACGACCATGACCCGCGTCTGGTTGGCTACGACTACCCCGCCTAGGGCAAAACCCAGTAGAGCGAGCAGAAAAACGACGGCGAGCAGGCTCCTGCCCGCGATGTACAACATGTACAAAGAGGCGCCGACAAGCCCTGGTGGCCCGAGGGTGCCCAAGCGCGGCCACTGTTCGAACCTGGACGCAGTAGCGGCTACACCAATAGCCCCACCCCCGCCGCTCAAGAAAAGGACCAGGGCCACGTCATGCGCAGGCAGACCTGCGACACCGGTGACAAACGGGCTGATGTAGGTGTTCAGGGTGTCGAACCCGCACACGATGAGCACGGTCGTGGTGATCATGGCTAAAAACCGGCGCCGGTCGGGAGCTTTCGCCCTACCAGCGTGAGTTTCGCCCGGGTGAGAGCTGGGCAGGAGGACGGCCGCTAGGACCAGGATCACCGCGCCGAGGCCTCCCAGTACGAAAAACGCCACGCGCCACCCCGCTTGCTGACCGAGCCACGTACCGGCGGGGACACCGGTCACAATCGCGATCGAACCTCCCCCCAGCACTCCCGCCACTGCCCTGCCTCTGTGCTCAGGGCGGAACAGGCTGACCGCAGTGACCGCCGCGACAGCCCAGAAGACGGACTGGCCCAACGCGGTCACGACGCGAGCGACCAATAACCACCAGTAGCTCGGCGCCAGGGCAGCCCCCACGCTGCCGGCGGCCAAGGTGGCTAGGAGCCCGCATATGAGGGGGCGGCGAGGGAGGGCCTTGGCCAGGTGGGTCAGGGGAGCGGAGCCCACCACCACGGTGACGGCGTACACGCTGACTTGCAACCCGACGGCCGAGATCGAGGCGTGAAAGCTGTGCGCCATGACCTGGAGCAGGCCCACAGGCAGGTTTTCCGAGGTGACGAAGCAAAATGCCGCTGCACCGAGTGCGACAAGGGCTGTGACTGCCGCTGCGGGGTGCCGTTCGTGCAGCACCGTGCCCGCCCCGGTGGGCTGGGCGTCGGGTGTGGTGGTACGAGGCAGTGGAGGAGCTCCAAGAAGACGTTCCGGCAGGCGGCGCAGCAAAATCCGGCAAGCACAAGCTAGGCAAACATCGGCCGGACTTCCTCGGCTACAAAGCGGACGAATTGTTCGGGACTGGGTTCGTCCACGGTCGGCTGGAAGACTATGGCCGTGGCGCCACCCTCGGCCCAACGCTGAGCCCCTTCGGCCCACCCAGCGGCGTCTCCCTGGACGGCTCGGTCACTGTCCACCGCGTACACCCTACGCTCGCACTCAGGCTCGAAGGAGTCCCCCCACAGTTCTTCCAGGCCAGCACGGTCCGCGGCGATGGCCACACCCTTCAGATGCTCAGGCGGCTAGTAGGGCAGGAAAATAGCGCCAAGGCGTGCCACTCGCCCGAGCCTGCCAGGCGCGAGCGACCCCAACATCGGGCAGCGGCTGGAGCGCCGAACGATGGGAGCCCGTCGATGGGGAGCGGATTAGATTGCTCGCAGTGTGCATAGGGGTGAGGGTGGCATGATCCCCCAACCAGCTGTTGTCCAGCGCGGCGGGCCCGGCTACGCGTTAACGGGAGGCACCGTCGTTGCTGTCAGCCCCGCTGCCCGCGAGGTAGGAGAGCTCTTCGCCGCGGAGCTCCGGGCGGCTAGCGGTTGGCACGTTGCCTGCGTTGGCACCGATGAACATGCTCCTGAAGGGGCACCGATGGTCCGCGTCCTGGCTGACCTACCGGGGCGACCTTCCACCCACGAGGGCTACCGGCTGAAGGTGAGCGCTGAGGGTATCGACATCCAAGCGCCGAGCGCTGCGGGTGCCTTTTATGGTACGAGGTCCCTGCTCCAGCTCCTGCCACCTGACTTGCTACGGTCGGCGCCCTCGAAGAACTGGGACCGGGTCGAGGTGGAGGGCGTGAACATCCAAGACTCGCCCCGCTTTGCCTGGCGGGGGATGGCCCTCGACGTATCGCGCCATTTTTTCCCAAAGGCCTTCATATTAAAGCTCCTTGACCTAGCCAGCTTCCACAAGCTGAACGTGCTCCACCTCCACCTGACCGACGACCAGGGGTGGCGGGTGCAGGTCGACCGGTACCCAAAGCTGACAGAAATCGGAGCCTGGCGTCGTGAGTCGCCTGCGGGCCATTACAGCGAAGGACGCAAAGACGGGACGCCGCACGGGGGTTTCTATTCCAAAGCCGACCTGACTGAGATCGTGGCTTACGCCGCCCGACGTTTTGTAACAGTGGTGCCCGAAATTGACATGCCGGGCCATATGCAGGCGGCCATTGCCGCTTATCCCGAGCTTGGCAATACGGCCCAACCGCTCGAGGTTTACACGAACTGGGGCATCAGCGAGCACGTGCTCAACATGGGCCCTGGGACTGTGCGGTTTTGCCGCGACGTGCTCGAGGAGGTAACGGACATCTTCCCTGCGCCCTTTGTGCACATTGGAGGTGACGAGTGCCCCACCAAAGAGTGGGAGGCGAGCGCTGAAGCCCGGCGCCGTGCCCAAGAGCTCGGCCTTACCGGGCCGCGCCACCTGCAAGCCTGGTTCAGTGCCCAGATGGCCGAGACCGTGGCCGCCACGGGCAAAAGCCTTATCGCCTGGGAAGAAGTCCTCGGTGGAGGGGCTCCCCCGGGGGCCGTTATCACGGTCTGGCAGGCTGAACATGCTCTCCGAGCGGCGGTCCAGGCGGCCGAGAACAAGCACCGGGTCATCATGGCGCCCGAGCCCTGGACGTACTTCGACTGGGCCTACGCCGACGACCCTCGTGAGCCGTTAGCGATCCGCCCAGCGATAAGTACTGAAAAAGTGTACAGTTTCGAGCCAGTGCCACAAGGGCTTCGTCAAGATCTCGAGAGCTACATCTTGGGTGCCCAGTGCCAGTTGTGGACCGAGTACGTCTCGACCCCGCAACATGCCGAGTACATGTACTTTCCTCGCGCTTGTGCGTTGGCCGAGGTGACCTGGACGGGCCGCGGCCGGCAATGGCCCGAGTTCGAACGACGGCTCCGTGACCACACGGCCCGGCTCACGGCCCTCGGTGTCAATTACCGCCCACTCGAGGGGCCCACCCCGGGCCAGGCTCGCACATGGCCTCGCGCCTAGCCGCTCCACCGGGCCGCGGTGCCCTCGTGGGGTGGGTGCGACGGCCCGCATTGACACAGGGACCGGCCTATGCAAGCCTGATTGGTCTAGACCGAGCGGCTGACTTTGGGGCCGAGCAAAGGGCTCCAACCACTCGACGAGCCATCAGGATGTTCCCAAGACAACAGGAGGGAGACCAGTGACCACAAAGACATGGGCACGGCGGCTCACGGTACTCGGCAGCGCAATCGTAATGAGCACTACCCTTGCACTTGGCGTCGCCACGACCGCGAGCGGTAGCACGGGAAAGGCAGCCGGCACCGCAAGCTCTGTCAGCGCTGCTTCAAACACGCTCAACATCGCCGACGAATGGGGCTTCACGTGGCCCTGCCAGTTCAACCCGTTCAACGCATCAGACTTTTACTTCTCTTTCGGGCCTATCTATGAAGAGCTCGCGTTCATTGATTCGATCAACAACAGCGCTACGACCCCGTGGCTCGCGACGTCGTGGGCATGGAGCAATGGCAACAAGACGCTCACCTTCACCATCAGAAAAGGTGTCACGTGGTCCGACGGCCAGCCTTTCAGCGCCAAAGACGTCGTCTTCACGTTCAACTTGCTGAAGAAGTACCCCACCCTCGACCTCAACGCTGACTGGTCGGTGCTGAGCAGCGTCACACTTGCTGGGAGCGACCAGGTGGTGTTCCAGTTCAAGGCTCCTGCGGTGTCGTATTTCTATTACATAGCCGACCAGACGCCGATCGTGCCGGCTCACCTCTGGTCGAGTGTGAAGAACCCAGCCACCTACGTCGACTCGCACCCGGTTGGCACGGGGCCGTACGTCCTTGGGAGCTGTGACGGCGCCAATATGCAGTACACCAAGAACGACCACTACTGGCAGCCCGGCCTCCCGAAGATCCAGACCGTCAACTTCCCGTCCTACCTTTCCAACACACCGGCCAATGAGGACCTGAGGAGCGGTGCCGACCAATGGGGCTCACAGTTCATCCCCAACATCAACAAGTTCTACCTTTCGGCCGACTCGAAGAACTACCACTACTGGTTCCCTCCCGTTTACAACGTCAATATCTGGCCCAACTTGACGAACCCGCTCCTCTCAGACCTCGCGGTCCGCGAAGCGATCGCCTACGCAGTCAACCGCCCGTTGGCGAGCAAGATCGGCGAGTACGGCGAAGAACCTGGGTCTAACCAGACTGGCATCGTGACGCCGACGTTCTCCAACTGGTACGACTCGAGCCTCGCCGCCAAGTACGGCAACGCCTACGCCTACGACCCGTCCAAGGCGATATCGGTACTCGAGGCAGACGGTTACAAGAAGGGGAGCAACGGCATCTTCGAGAAGAACGGTAAGCAGCTCTCGTTCACCATGATCAACAACGGTGGTTTCTCGGACTGGGTCTCGGCTGTCAACGTCATCCAGAGCGAGCTGAAGGCGGTCGGCATCGAGGTCACGCCGGACAACCTGACTGGCTCGACTTACTCCACCGACCTTTCCGATGGCCACTTCCAGCTCGCCTACGACTGGGACACGGGCGGGCCTACGCCTTACTACGAGCTGCGAACGCTCTTGTACTCGGCGAACACGGCGAAGATCGGCCAACCGGCCGCGAGCAACTACGAGCGCTACATCAACAAGTCGACCGACGCCCTGTTCACGAAGTACGCGGCGACCACGAGCACGGCTGTCCAGCACCAGGTCATCGACCAGCTCGAGCAGGTGATGCTCTCCCAGGTGCCGGTGATCCCGGTTACTGAACAGGTGGACTGGTACCAGTACGACACGCAGAACATCGGGGGGTGGGTAACGCAGAGCGACCCGTACGCTCAGCCTTTCCAGGCTGTCTGCCCGGACTGGGGTGTCGTGCTACTGCACCTGTACTACAAGTAGACCTTCAAGTAGACAGGCAACAGGAGCACCCGCCGGGCGCCTAGCGGCGGTAAGGAAGGTAGGAAGTTGAGGTTCGTCCTCCGTAGGTTGGGTTTTTTCGCCGTCACCTTGTGGGCGGCGGTGAGCCTCAACTTCCTGATCCCCCGGCTCATGCCGGGCGACCCCGCGCAAGTGCTCGTGGCGCAGCACCCCCACCTCAACCCACAGGCCCTCCACGCTCTCCTGACGCTCCTCGGTGGCAATACACACCAGGGCCTCCTCGGCCAGTACTTCGACTACTGGGGCCACGTGGTGACCTTCAATTTCGGCATCTCGCTTACGACCGCGTTCGGGGACCCGGTCCGCACGATGGTGGCGCAGCGCGTTTATTGGACATTGGGGCTCGTTGGCGTCACGACTGTGCTCGCGTTCGTGCTCGGGACGTTCATCGGCCTTATCAGCGCCTGGAAAAGAGGCAGCTGGCTCGACAGTTTCTTACCGCCCATCTTTGTCGTGACGTCTGCCTTCCCCTATTTCTGGATGGCGCTCCTGTCGATCTACGTGTTCTCGGTGACGCTCGGATGGTTACCTTCCGACGACGCCTACGCAACGGGCCTTTTGCCGGGCCTCGATTGGCATTACATCGGCAACGTTGTGCAGCACGCGGTCCTGCCCGCGTTTACGATCCTCGTAACCGCGATCGGGGGGTGGATCCTCACGATGCGCAACAACGTGATCACCGTCCTCGCCGACGACTACGTCCGCATGGCTCGCGCCAAGGGCCTGAAACCATGGAGGATCATGTGGCACTACGCCGGCAAGAACGCCATCCTCCCCAACCTCACCGGCTTTGCCATGTCACTCGGCCTCGTCGTCTCGGGCGCGATCCTGGTCGAGGACGTGTTCAACTACCCCGGTGTTGGGAGCTTGATGCTCTCGGCGGTTAGCGACCTGGACTACCCGGTTATGCAAGCTCTCTTCCTGCTGATCACGGTGGCTGTCTTGCTCAGCATCCTGGCCGCGGACGTGATAACTGCCATCTTGGACCCTCGTACGAGGGAGCAGAGCTGAGATGTCCTGGCGCAGGCTGCTCCATAGCCGCAAGGCGGTCGCCGGCATCGTCCTCATGGGGTTGTTCATCGTGCTCGCGATTTTCCCGAGCGAGCTGTCGCCTTATGACCCCACCGCGATGACGTTCAACCCGGGTCTTGGGCCATCGAGCGCCCACTGGCTCGGCACCACCTCACAGGGCCAGGACATCTTGTCCCAGCTGATCTGGGGGGCACGCCAGACGCTCATAATCGCCTTCGGCGCGGGCGGGCTGGCCACCGTCATATCGGTGATAGTGGGGGTTTCGGCCGCCTACCTCGGGGGGCTCGCCGACGGAGTGCTCTCGCTCGTCACCGATGTCCTGCTCGTCATCCCGATCTTCCCGCTGATCATCGTCATCGCCGCTTACCTTCGCAACACCGGGCTTGGTGAGATGATCATCGTGCTCGGGGCGCTCGGGTGGTCCTACGGTGCCCGGCAACTTCGCGTACAGGTCCTTTCCCTCCGTAACCGGGACTTCCTGATGGCGGCCCGGGTTCGCGGGGAGCGGAACATGTACATAATCGGCGCTGAGATCATGCCGACCCTGGTGTCGCTGATAATGGCGACGTTCTTCGGGACCGCGGTCTTCTCTGTGCTCACCGCGGCGGGCCTGCAGTTCCTGGGGCTCGCTAACCCGACATCGCTCAGCTGGGGGAACATGCTCTACTGGGCCCAGAACGCCGAGGCCCTCGACTCCGGTATGGCGTTGTGGGCGATCATCCCGGGTGTTTGTATAGCCCTGCTCGGGGCGGCGTTCGCTTTCTTGAACTACGCCTTCGACGAGATCTCCAACCCCGCGTTGCGGCCTGTGCGCCGCCTGTCGCGCAGCGCCGCGCGAGCGCAACCGCAACCGCACGGCCCGGCCCAGGGGAATGGGAGCCTGGCCAGCCCGGGCCTCGCCCATGGGACCGGCGCCAGTGCCTGAGGGCGAGGGCCTCACCTCCACGGGGGTGACCAGGATCTCAAGCTGGTCGGGCAACGGCCGTGGGGGCTTCGAGCAAGTGCTGGAGGTCCGGGAACTTTCCGTCGCCTACGCCACTGACGCCGGCCCGGTGGTGGCAGTCGACAACGTCGACCTCGACCTGTTTGGGGGGGAGTTCCTGGCGGTGGTCGGGGAGTCCGGTTGCGGCAAATCGACCCTCATGTTCGCCATAGCGCAGCTGCTCAACGAGCCCGCGCGAACCACGGGAGGGCGGGTCGTCTTCAGGGGCAACGAGATGGCCCAGATGAGCGAAAAAAGATTGCGCCATGTACGGTGGCGGGAGTTCTCGGTGGTCATGCAGAGCGCCATGAACGCCCTCAACCCGGTGATGACCGTGGGCGAGCAAATGCGCGACGCCTGCAAGGCCCATTCGGCGATGTCGAAGGAGGAGATCTCCAAGCGTTCGGCGGATGTCCTCCGCCTCGTCTCGATCGACCCCGTCCACCTCCGCAGCTACCCGCACCAGCTGTCGGGCGGGATGCGGCAACGGGCGATGATCGCCATGGCGTTGCTGTTCACCCCCCAACTGGTGATCATGGACGAGCCCACCTCGGCTCTCGACGTCGTCGCCCAGCGCTCTCTTATGCGCCAGATCAAGGATCTTCAAGAGCAGCTGGGGTTCGCGGTCATTTTCGTGACCCACGACATCTCGCTCGTGCGCCATTTTTCGGACCGCCTGCTGGTCATGTACGCGGGCCAAGTGTCCGAGCTCGGTCTCACGGGTGAGGTCTTCGGGACGCCGCGTCACCCATATTCTCGTGCCCTGCTGGAAGCTTTTCCTTCCATCAGGGGAGAGAAGGTGGCCCTGACCGGTATTGCCGGTGCCCCGCCAGACCTGGCGGCGCCGCCACCGGGCTGCCGGTTCCACCCTCGCTGCGCCGATGCCATGCCCGAATGCGCGTCGTTAGCGCCCCCTGCTTATGAGCGGGGAGGGACGCTCGTGAGATGCCTGCTGTACAAGGACGGTGCGGGCGAGCATGAAAGCCTTGCCGGCCGGGCGGCCCGGCACCTCGGCCAACCGCCGGCTCGCACCGCCGTGAACGCGTCCCCCCCTCCCGGCGACCTGGGGCCGCCTGGGCCACCTGGGCCGCCTGGGCCGCCGCTCCTCGAGGCCTCCGGGCTCACGCTGCATTTCAACCTCGGCGCCTGGTGGTCCAAGAAGACCCTGCACGCTGTGGACGACGTCAATTTCACCATCGCCCGTCAGGAAATTGTCGCCCTCGTTGGCGAAAGCGGCAGCGGCAAAAGCACGATCGCCAGGCTCCTGGCCATGGTTTACAAGCCGACACGCGGAGAAGTGCGCTTCGAGGGCAGGGCGTTGAGCACACTGAACGGGAAGGCGGAAAAGCTCGCCCACCGCGGGCACGTGCCCATGGTGTTCCAGGACCCTTTCAGCTCCATCAACCCCGCTTACCGGGTGTCCCACGGGATAATGAGGGCCATTGAGCTCCACCGCCAGGACATTCCCAGGTCAGCGCGGCGGGACGAGGCGCTCCGGGTGATGGACGCGGTCGGGCTTCACCCGGCCGACGTGATGCTGTCCAGGTACCCCTATGAGCTCAGCGGTGGGCAACGACAGCGCGTCGGCTTCGCCCAGGCGCTAGCGCTGCGACCAAAGCTCATCCTGGCCGACGAGCCGGTGTCCATGCTCGACGTCTCGATCCGGGTCGGGATCCTCAACATGATGGCCGGGCTGCGTGAACGCGAGGGAGTGTCCATCCTTTACATCACCCACGACATCGCTTCCGCCCGCTACATCGCCGACCGGGTAGTCGTGATGTACGCCGGTCACATCGTGGAGACGGGCCCGTCCGAGCAAGTGCTCGCCGCCCCCCGCCATCCCTACACCCAGCTCCTCTTGTCGGCTGTGCCCGACCCGCGGGCGCCGCTCGACGAAGCGGGCTCGTCCGATGTGGGTGAACCGCCTAAGGTTGTCGACCCGGCGCCTGGCTGTCGCTTCCAACCTCGCTGTCCCTATGCCATAGAAGTCTGCCGGCAAGTGACGCCAACGCTGGGAGAAGTGGCGCCAGGCCAGCTCGCGGCTTGCCACGTTGCGTTGGCGGAGGCGCGGAAGTGGGTCGATGAACGCGATGATGCCGGTCTCGGTACTTCAAGGAATGGCCACTGACAACTTGGCAGGCGGTAGACCAGCCGCAGGGGCCCTACGCTTGCTGTTGGACCGCGGCCCGCAGCTGTGCGTGGACGGCATCGGCGGGCGCGGCGAGGTGGGGGCCCACTAATTGGTCCCAGCGGGCAAAGCCTCCCGCCTGCTTGAAATCGACGGTGTGGGCTTCCACGGTCTCCCACTGCACGAACAGCCAGTACTCCGAAGGATGATCAATGCCACGGTGCAGCTCGGCCCCATGGAACCCCGGTGCCGAGGCAAGCATCTCCTTGAACTGTTCAAAAGCGCGCTCGAAATCCTCCTCCTCACCTCGGGCGACGGTCAACCGAGCAATTTCAACGACCATGGACTTGATTATGCACCCTCCGCCCCACCCCGGCGTCCGCGAGCCCGTTCTCGGCGGTCTTTTGTGATGCTTTTGCGCGAGGACGCCTTAAGTGGCGCGCGAACGCTGCCACGTCATCGCAGCGCTCCCGGTTGCCAAGAGCGATGATCTTGAGGTCGTAGTTTCCTGACTGCATGGAAATAGAGGTGCCGGACGATTGGAGGAGCTATGAGCATGCCAGGACCGGTCTTGCCAAGCCGACCAGGGCCGGGACGGCTGGAGCCGCTCCGTGGCTCAGTCACCCTTCGAGGTGGCCCGCTGCAGCTACGCCATGCGACGAACGCCGCGGCCGGCTTAGCCCATGGTTGGCAAATGCTCGAGGCGTCAGGGCTCATAGGCAACTTCGAGCTGGTTGCAGGCAGTAGAGGAGCGTATTCCGGCGCCACTTACGCCGACTCCGACGTTTTCAAATGGGTGGAAGCAGCCTTCTGGCAGCGCCAACAAGGGCTTGCAGCTGACCTGGAGGTCAACTTGTGCAGAGCCGTCGGCCTGATAGCGCGGGCTCAAATGCCTGACGGCTACTTGAACACTTACGTGCAGACTTTTGCCTCGGGTGCTCGTTGGTCGGCGAGCAACCCGCATGAGTTTTATAACCTCGGCCACTTATTGCAGGCGGCCGTTGCTGCCTCGCGCAGCGCCGGCGGGGAAAGGTTGCTGGAAGTCGCCGTGCGCGCCGCCGACCAGGCCGAACGCACCTGCACGGGCGAAGCGAACCTATGGCACCTCGGCCACCCCGGGATAGAGATGGCTCTCACGGAGCTATTTCGAGCAACGGGGGAGGCCCGCTACCTCGACTTCGCTGAGCGCATCCTTCATTGGAGGGGCGAACGCAAGGATGTCCTTATCGGCAGTGGCCTGTCGGAATGGGAGGACGTTTTGCTCCCGACGCCCTGGGACACCTCCCTTAAAGGCCACGCCGTCTGCGCCCTTTACCTCTTGGCCGGGATGACAGACCTGTACGCCGAGCGGGGCGATGAAAGAGTGCTGCAAGCCTTAGACGCCAAATGGGATGACATGGTGCTGAGGAAGTCGTACCTCACGGGGAACATCGGCTCCCGCCACGCCGGGGAGGCTGTTGGTCACGCCTACGAGCTGCCGAGCGCCCGTGCTTATTGTGAAACCTGCGCAGCGGTCGCCATCGCAATGTGGTCGTGGCGCTTGCTCCTCCTGCGAGGGGAAGCCAGGTACGCGGATTATTTCGAGCGGGTGCTCTACAATGCTCTTTTCACTGGTGTGAGCCTCGACGGTACCAAGTTCTTTTATTCCAACCCTCTCGAGAGCCATGGCGACATCCAAAGGTCACCGTGGTTCCGCTGCCCTTGCTGCCCGACAAATGTCATGAGGGCTCTCGCACAACTAGCGCACTACATCGTAACCCAAGACCAATCGGGCGTCCAGGTGCACCAGTTCGCGCCCGCCGAGGTGAGCACGCCCCTCGAAGGCGTTGGCAGCGTCAGTTTTTCGATGTCGACCCGCTTCCCTCTCGACGGTACCGTGACCTTAGCGATCTCTGAGCCCGGGCAGGGCGAATGGGCGCTCCGTATCAGGCGGCCAGAATGGTGCGTCGGGGAGCCAAAGCTCACGTGCACTGGTTCACGGTGGCCTTCAGTGCCCGAAGAGGTTCCAGGCTACCTGACGCTCCGGCGCCGATGGACGGCGGGCGACCGCGTGGAGGTAGAGTTCCCGATGGCCGCACAATTCATAGCAGCCGACTGGCGAGCCCGCGACTTGCGCGACAGCCTGGCCGTTACGCGGGGGCCGCTCGTCTATTGCGCTGAGAGCCATGACCAATCCTTCCCCTTTGACGGCGAGAGCGTGCGGTTGCTCCCCGACGACGGCTTGGGGGAGGAGCACGAGGAAGGCGAGCTCGGGGAGCACCTCGTGGTGACCGCGAGCGCGAGGCTCGCTCAATTGGAAGCGAAGGCGGCCCTGTACCGTCCTTTTCGGGGAAGGGAGCGTCGCAGGGCGGCAGGAGGCAGAGGTGGAGCTGTGCGGCTCCGCCTGGTCCCATATCATCTCTGGGCAAACCGCGGGCCTGCTCAAATGAGAGTTTGGTTCGAAGCAGGCCGCAACTGAGGTCGGCGAGCGCGATGCCTATGCCAGTCGATTAGCGCAGTACCAGGTGGCAAAGTACGTGCTCGGCCCCGCTCGGGGTGACGCCGTTGATTGCCTCGAGCAAACGCTGGGCGGCGCGGCGACCGGCCTCGTGAAGGTTCATGTCGACGGTTGATATCGGGGCTCGTGCGTGGGCAGACATGATCTCCCAGTTGTCGAAACCGATGACCGCAACGTCGTCAGGTACCGATCGGCCCAAGTCTCGCAAACCATCAGGCAACGCGCAGCGCAGCCCTCGGCCGTGGTCATTGGGCATGGCATCAGCCTCCGATCATGGACATCGACCGGGCCGGACGGAGGAAGCCGGGGTCGTTGATCCCGTGCCCGGGCAACTTTTCCCACACCGAAGTGCGGAGCGCGAGGACGAGGTCGTCGTCGCTCCCGCCGCTGCGCATGAGATCACGAAGCGAGGTTTCGTCGTCGGAGAACAGGCAGTTCCGGACGGCGCCGTCCGCTGTAAGCCGGAGACGGTTGCACGAGGCGCAGAAGGGCCGGGTCACGCTGGCCACGATGCCGATCTCACCTCTGCCGTCGCGAAAGCGGTAACGCTCTGCCGGCGCCGCACCCGGCCCAGCGAAGACCGCCTCGATGGGCCAGCGCGCGTGGATGAGCTCGAGGACCTTTTCGCTCGGCACCACCTGGTCGCGACGCCAACGTCCCTCGGCGTCGAGCGGCATGTACTCGATGAACCGGACAGGCCGGCCGCGCTCGCGGGCAAAGTTGGCGAAATCGAGCACCTCGTCCTCGTTCACTCCGGCCATCAGCACCACGTTTACCTTGACCGGCCGCAGCCCCGCGGCTTCGGCGGCGTCCATCGCGGCGAGGACGGTGGCGAGGTGCCCCCGGCGCCGGATCGTGGCAAAGCGATCTGCGCGCAGCGAGTCGCAGCTGATGTTCACGCGTTGCAGGCCCGCTGCGGCCAGGGTCACCGCTTGGGGCCCAAGTCCAGTCCCGTTGGTTGTGAGCGCCAGGTCTTCGAAACCGAGCGCCGCCAAGCTTCGGACGAGCTCTACCAGGCGGCGCCGGAGCAGCGGTTCGCCTCCTGTCAGGCGGAGGGCTGTTACGCCAAGCCGGCGAGCAACCTCGGCGACTCGGGCGATCTCCTCGAAGGTGAGGATCTCCTCCCGTGGCCGAAAAGGCACGCCCTCTTCTGGCAAGCAATACAGGCACCGGAGGTTGCAGCGGTCGGTGACCGAAATCCTGAGGTCGGTATGCGCCCGGCCATAGCGGTCTACCAGGGGCCCCGAAAGAGGCATCTCCTGGTCAGTCAGATGGCGCGTGCCCGACTGGGGCCCCTGAGCCCGCCGGAGCACTACCGGCACCGCGACCTCCGCGCTCACGCGTTGCCCACTTGACTGGCCGGTTCTTTGGTCGCTTCGCGTAGCCCGAGGTGGATGATGCACAAGGTTGGCTCGTCGGTCACGAGGGGGTCGAGGCCGACGGCATCGAGGGGCGCGCCCAGGCGCTCGAGGGTCGCCTTCAGCATGCCGAGATGAGCACCACACACGACTGTTCGATTTTCCCGGGCGATGTCTATATACGGGCAGTGCCGGAGGCGGAGCTCCCCGGCAGGGAGGTCGGCTTCGGGACGGAAGCCGAGGCGCTCAAAGAGACCCGTAACAACGGCGATCGCCTCTTCAGCAGAGAGTGCCTCCGATGACAGGGTTACCTTTTCGAGGACAGAGGCCCATCTGCGGCCTGCCCTTACCGCCTCCTGGGGGACGTTTGGCAGCTCCGCGAGCTGTTGCGCGAGCACTCGAGCCAGCTCTTTGTAGCTTGCCTCGGTCCGTTGGGCCTCCTGGTCGCCCAGCAAGCCCTCCACTGCAGAGGCCACCTCGTAGAGCACTCGAGGGCGGCCGCGCCTGGAGCGCTCCTCGGTCCGCCTGGTCAACACGCCGGCGGAGCAGAGGAGGTCCAAGTGGGCACGAGCCGTATTTGGGTGCAGCCCAACGGCGGCGCCTGCCTCGCCAGCGTCGAGAGGCCGGCCGACCCTCTGCAGGGTTTCCAGGAGTGCCTGCCGGCTCGGCCCTGCGAGGGCACGGTATGCCGTCTGGCTGTAGCCTCCTGGCAGCGGTCCCAGCATGGCGGCCCCGGTCAGCCGAGGCGCCGTTCAAGCGGGGGGCCCACTCCGGGACGACGTGTGGCACGCACGACTGCCGATTATCCCTCGTTATAGGCATTTAAACAAGAAACTAAGTAAATAACGCCGTAGCAGCCCGAGAGCGGGCCGCGAGAGCCCTTCGCTCCTGGCGTGCTGCGGGATTATCTAGGGGCACTAGGTCCCTAGTTGGCCAGGGCCGCCCGCTGCTTCAGTGGACCAAGGAGTGATGAGGGAGCGAACCTCGGGCGGGCAACCCCCAGCGCGAAGCCGCTCCCGGTCACCACTTGACGAGAGAGGAGACGTCACTGCCATGACCTTGTCGAGACGTGCCTTCCTCGGGGGGAGCGCCGCCGCGGCCGGTGGGCTCGTCCTAGCCGACCACCTGCGGTTCTTCCAGCCGGCGTCGGCCCAGGACAGCGGTCCCGAGCCAAGTCCCGCGGTCGGGGTGATCACCGGGAAGGAACTGGTCTATAGGACCGGGCACTCCAACAATTGCGACGGGGCCTGCGGCCACCTGGTGCACGTGGTCGACGGCCGGGTGACGATGGTGGGCCCTGCACCCTGGGGCACCAAGACGGTGTCGGGTGCACCCGCGCCCACGTTCCATCCGCGCATCTGCGCCCGCGGCCTTTCGCAGATCTCCAACACCTACAGCCCCGACAGGATCAAGTACCCCTACAAGCGTGTCGGGCCGCGAGGTTCAGGAAAGTGGCAACGGATCAGCTGGGACGAGGCGACCACGATGATCGCCGAGAACTTCACCCGGATCCAGGCAAAATACGGCAAGACCTCGGTCTGGGTCGCTCCCTACACCGGTTCGCTCGGCCTGATCGAAGGTGTCGTCGGCGTGGGCTTCCGCTTCGCGAGCGTCATCGGCGCCTCCGCTGGCGACTCCGAGGGCGACAACGAGGGCGACTCGGCAACCCCGTGCGGGTGGAACTACGTCCTCGTCGACCCGACAAACCCCGCCAACGGGGGCGGGTTTTTCACCGGGCACGAGTCTGTCGATTTCCTCAGCGCGAAGGCCATCGTCTTTTGGGCCAACAACGTGGCCGAGACGTCGATACCCGACTGGCGGATAATGCTCGACGCCCGGGACCAGTCCGGCACACAGCTGATCTCTATCGACCCGCGCTTCACTGTGACGGCGGCGGCGTCAGACCAGTGGCTGGCGATCCGGCCCGGGGCGGACACGGCCCTCATCGACGGGGTAATCAACTACGTCCTCACCAACGGGCTGTACGACGCCGCCTACGTCCGTGCTTATACCGTCGGGCCCTACCTCGTCGACCCACGAACTAAGGGTTGGTTGCGGGCGAAGGACGCGATACCTGGGACCAAAGGCAAGGCGGGCGAGGGCTACGTCGTGTTCGACGAGTCAGACCGCAAGGTAAAAGCGGCCAGCGACCCCACCCTCAAAGCGCCCGCCCTTCTCGGCAGTTATACAGCGGGCCCCGTCCAAGCGCCTACTGCGCTACAAGCCTTGGCCGACGCCATGTCGGAGTTCACTCCCGAGCGCACCTCGGAGCTCACCGACATACCCGTAGAACAGGTAATATCGCTCGCCCAGACCTGGGGGACGAGCAAACCCCTCGCCGTGCGGGTGGGTTTCGGCCTCTCCCATTGGTACCACGGTGACTTGCACATGCAGGCCCTTGTGACCCTGCAGGCAATCACGGGCAACATCGGCGTCCACGGCGGCGGGATCACCACCTTCGCCGGCGGGCTCACAACGACGGCCTTTGACCTTGCCCACTTCTGGGCGCCCACGGGCAAGCCCTACACGCTCCTCGAGCCGATGAACTTCTGTGACGCCGTGGAGCAGGACAGGCCGTTCCCGGTGCGAGCGGCCTGGTTCATGATCGACAACTTCGCCCAGCAGATGTCGGACCGCAACCGCGTCGTCGAGGCGATGAAGGACCTCGAGTTTTGTGTCGTATCTGACTACGTCCTCTCTGCCACGGCCGATCTCGCCGACGTCGTCCTCCCGGCCTGTACTTATTTCGAGAAAACCGACCTACTCTCGTCGAACAATTTCTACCTGCAGTACATGCCGAAGATCATCGACCCTCTCTTCGAGTCCAAGTCGGACCTCGACGCTGCTTACTTGGTCGCCGACAAGATGGGTTTTGGCCAGTACTTCGACCGCTCTCCGGACGAGTACCTGCGGGAGATCCTGCATATGGGCCAGGATGACGCCGACCCCACGGTCAAGGGCCTCACCTGGGAGCAGCTCACAACCGACTGCGTCCACCTCAACACCGACCCGTTGCCCTATGTGCCGTTCTTCAACAAGCAGTTCCCCACCAAGAGCGGCAAGATCGAGTTTTACGTCGAGATGCTCGTGCCCTATGGCCAGGAGATCGCCGTCCACCAAGAGCCGATCGAAGCGTCTCCGACCAACCCTCTGTACAAGAAGTACCCGCTGGTTTTCCTCTCCACGCACACCCGTTTCCGGACCCACTCGCAGTACGTGGACCTGCCGTGGCTGAAGGAGGTCAACAACGGGGGCAACGGCTTCTTGGAGATCAACCCCAGGGACGCCGCGCACCGGCACATCGACGACGGCGACATCGTACGCATCTTCAACGACCGCGGGCAGATGAAGGTCCGCGCGCGGCTCACCGAGTCGATGAAGCCAGGCGTTGTGAACTGCTACCAGGGTGGCTGGGACACCATCAAGGTCAAGCACTATATCGAGGGCCACCCCAACAACCTCACCCACCAGATTGCAAAGCCGGCCCAGGTCCTTATCCCTAATTTCCCGTCCAACGCGGCCTATTACGACTGCCTGGTCCAAGTCGAACGAGCGGAGGTCTGACAAACATGGGAGAAAGCGCGGGGACAACTCCCCACCACGCGATGGTCATCGACACCAACCGGTGTGTCGGGTGCTGGGCGTGCGCCGTCGGGTGCAAACAGATAAACAACGAGCCGCTGGGTTACTGGTGGAACCGCGTCCTGACTACCGCGCCGAACCAGTCGACTGCCATGAAGGAGCCGGCGAGCGAGAACATCGACGTCCCCTGGGGGGAGTACCCCAACGTCGAACTGGCTTACCTCCCGGTGGCTTGCCAGCATTGCAACGATGCCCCCTGCGTGAAAGTCTGTCCTGTCCAGGCAACTTTTCGCCGGGACGACGGCGCGGTCCTCATCGACTATGACCGCTGCATCGGCTGCCGCTACTGCATGGCGGCGTGCCCTTACGGCGTGCGCGTCTTCAACTGGGGCGACCACGAGTACGCCGCCGGCGGGGTCATCGGTTACGGGAAGGATTACTGGACTGAAGGCCACCTCGTCTTCGAACCCGAGCGGCCCAAGGGCGTCGTGGAGAAATGCACTTTCTGTGTGGAGCGGGTCGACGTAGGCCAGGAGCCGTTCTGTGTGGAGGTCTGCCCTATGGGCGCCAGGGTTTTCGGCGACCTGGACGACCCCGGCAGCGAAGTGAGCCAGCTCGTCAACGAGGGAGGCGCGACCCAGCTCCACCCCGAGCTCGGTACCAACCCGAACGTTTACTACGTCCCTATCCGTAAACGAGTCATGAGCGAGAGCTGAGGAGGTAAACCATGGCAACCAACACCGCATCTCTCCCCCTGCGGGTGCGGTCCACGGGGTCGTTTGGGGTCAGCCTGTGGTATGCGTTCCTCGGCGCGGCCTGCACCTTCGGCCTCGCGGCCTGGATATACGAGCTGGACAACGGCCTCGCCTCGACCGGGATGAGGGACGTCGTGTCCTGGGGCTTGTACATATTCACCTTCGCGTTCTTCATCGGTCTTTCCGCCGGCGGCCTAATTATGGCGTCCAGCGCTGAGGTTTTTGGCGTGAAAGCGCTCAGGCCTCTCTCCAGGCTTGGGGTCCTCTCTGCCGCAGGCTGCGTGGCCGTAGCCGCCCTGATGATCATCCCCGACCTAGGCAAGCCCCAACGCATCCTCAACATCTTCATCCACCCCAACTGGAGCTCGCCCCTTATCTGGGACATCCTGATCATCACGATCTATTTCGTTTTTTCCGTCGTAGACCTCGCAATCCTGACCAGGCACGCGGCCGCGCCGAGCAAATTACGCAACACGGTAAGGGTGCTGGCATACGTCGGGCTGCCTACCGCCGTGCTACTGCACTCGATAACGGCATGGATTTTCGGGCTCCAGATCGCCCGTACTTGGTGGAACACCGCTTTAATGGCCCCCCTCTTCGTCGTTTCGGCGATCCTGTCTGGCACTGCGCTGGTGACGCTGCTCGCCTTGGCCGCAGAGCGCTGGGCAGGGTTCAACCTGCCGGCGGAAACCAAGCGCTGGTTGCGCGGGTTCATCACTGCCGTCCTCATCGTCGACCTGTTCTTTGTGGCCTGCGACTACATCACGGTCCTTTGGGGGAACGTGCCGGCCGACAGAGCGGCGCTCAACCTCGTGCTGCCGGGCGGGGCATGGTCGTGGGTCTTCTGGGTGGAATGGGTCGTAGGTGGCGCCGTCCCTCTCGCCTTGCTCACCGTCCCTTCCTTGCGCAGGCTGCGCGGGACGCTCGGCGCGGCGGCCGTACTTGTTGTCACCGGCGTGTACGCCTTCCGGATCGAACTGGTGGTCATCGGGTTCATTAACCCGCTCACCCAGTACCCCCCGGGCAACGCCATCGGGACCTACAACCCCGTTGCGCCCTCCTTCGAGCTAGTGGGCCATTACTCGCCGACCTGGGTGGAGTACGGGATCGTGGTCGGCCTGGTCGCCCTTTTCGCCGCCGTCGTCACTTTCGGCTATACGCGCCTCGGGCTGGCGGCCTCCTCGCACGAGCTCGACCGCGACGACGAGGCGCTGGCCGCGGCCCGCCACGACTGAAGGAGGGACCGATGCCTCATCCCGGAGCGCTCAGCGGGGTTGCCCAACGCCCCTTGTCGGAGGGTAGCCCGGCTGAGGCCGCGGGCTTCGACGAAGTCGCCCTCGTCGACGCCATCGGGCTGCTTTCCCATTGGTGGAGCCGGCCGGTCGTTGGTGAGGTCGCGACCTGGGCCGGAGCCGCCGGTCTCGAAGAGCACCTGCGAGCTCAGGCCAAAGCGGGCCCTGAGAAGGTGCTCTTGGCGACCATCGGGCAAGACGATGGCTTGCTGGACGAGTACGAGCGCTTGTTCGTCGGCCCGGGCCCTGTCCCCTGCCCACCATACGAGTCGTTTTGGCGTGAAGACGTCCCGATCGACATCCGTCGAAGCTTGATGGGCCCCTGCACTGCCGAGTTGCGCCAGCTCTATCTCGAGCTCGGCATCGAGGTGGCGCCCGCTTCCGGGGAGCTGCCCGACCACGTCGCCATCGAGCTGGAGGCGCTCGGGTTTGCCCTCTCCTCTGAGGAAACGTACCCGATCGCGTGTTCCCTGTGGTCTGGACACCTCAGGCACTGGCTGCCACGCTTGTGCCGTGCCGTAGCCCGCGACGCCGAGATCCGTTTCTACCGTGAACTTGCTCAGTTGACCGTTGAGTGGAGCACCCTCTTGGACAGCAAGCTGGCGCTGCTGGCCGTCCAGGCCCCGGCGCAAGCCCCAGACGAGGCCTAACTTGAGGCTGCTGCCGGCGGTCGCGGGGACCGACGTCGCGGTCATCTTGTGCTCCGACGTCTTTGACCGACCTACTGTCCCCTTTTCGTTTCAACGCGCTGCCTCGCTGCTCCGTGCGCAGGCCCCTGCGGCACAGGTAATCGCCGTTCGGGAACTGTGCGCACGCCTCTCCGAGCTCCCAGACGCCTTCAGCTCATTGAGGGTGCCCCGAGTAGTCGTGGGGTGCGCGCGGGGCAAGGAACGCGAGCAACGGATCCGTCGCACGCTGCGCGATAAGGGCGCCCACCCCTCGGGACTGCAAGTCGTCGACTTGTCCTCGACCAGCGGCGGAGACCCCGTTCTTGCCGGCCATCAGCTCGTGGCGAGGCTGCGGGCGGCAGTGGCGCGTGCCTCGTCTGGCGACCTCAACGCCCCCATAAGCGAGCGGGCACCGGGGATGGGGGCGAGCGCTTTCTCCCGCCGGGACTTGTTCAGGTTCGGCTGCTCGGCACCCCACCCGGTGGCGGCCTGGGCCGCAGGTTCTTGCACGGGCCAGGGCGCCGCCCGGCCATGTGTGGCATCCTGCCCACGCGGGGCGCTCTCCTGTCAAGGCTCACGGGTAACAGTCGACTCGGGCCGCTGCACCGGCTGCGGCGCGTGCATAAGGACTTGTGGCACAGGTGCTCTGACGTTGAACGGGGCCTGTTTGGCGGAGCTCGAGGCGTCCGGCAACTGTTTAGCAGACGAGGCTCGCGGCCTCGGCTTTGGAGTGATGATCGTTTGCTCTCAGGCTGCGAACGTCGTACGGCTCGGGAGCGGGTGGCTGCCTCTTGAAGTGCCGTCCCTCGAAATTGTCACAGCCGGCTGGGCCTTGCAGTACGTCGCAGCAGGCGTCCCAGTGGCGTTGATGGGGTGCGCCGAGGCGGCCTGTTCATACCGGGCGAGAAAGGTCGCCGGCTTCGCCTCCAGCCTGTTAGGACAAGTAGCACCCGAGCACCGTCGCATGGTCGTGCTGCGGTACGACTTGGGACCGGCCCGAGCTGTGGCCGCCGACCGTGGGGCATGCACAGATGTCCCACCGTCGGCGTTTCGCCTCCACTTCAGGGAACCAGAAGCGACTGTCCTTGCCGCCCAGCATCTCGTCCCGGAGGATCAGCAGCTCGTCCCGCTGCCGGGGTCCTGGCGGCTAGAGTCGCCGTCGGCACCGCTCGGAGAGATCGACATCGACCAGGCGCGCTGCTCTGGGTGCGGGTGCTGCGTGCAGGCCTGTTCTTCGGGCGCCTTGTCGATGGCCGCGGGCCAATGGCGTGGGCTCGCGTTTGACTTCGACCCTCGCGCCTGCTCGGCGTGCGAGGCATGCGTTCGCTCTTGCCCCGAGGGAGCGGTCTCCCTCACCCGTGCCGTCAGCTCGAGCATCCTCAGTGGAGGCCGTCGGGTGATCGCCGGAGCCGCAGCCAAGGACCAGTGCCCATTGTGTGGTCGCGCGACAGGTGCCTCTCCGGTCAGCCAATTTGTCGCATCCCGGCTGGCGGGGTCGCACCCCGAGGTAGCTGCCCGCCTTCGTGCCCAGGGTGGCTGCGTCTACTGCGTTGGCACCAGGGTCGCCAGCTCAGGGCTGGTAGGTGCTGGCCTGGCTTCGGCAGCCCAGGGGGGAACGCAAAGTGGCCGTCGGAGAGACGCTGGTCACGCCAGCCCGAGCGACCCGCTTTAGTGAGGTGGGCCTACGATTGGTCGGTCACCGGGAGAAAGGAGCCAGATGACGCCGTCATCGACAGAGGAATACCTACCCGAAGTTTACCTGGGGCTCCGTGATCGGTTCCCCGGAGTTGCCGAGGCGATGGACGAGCTGGGCCGGGCGACGACTGCGGCTGGCCCCCTCGACGAACGCACACAGCGGCTCGTGAAGCTAGGTATCGCGATTGGTGCCCAAGCCGCGGGTGCGGTGCGCTCGAACGTGCGACGCGCTCTCGAAGCCGGGGCCTCCGGCGACGAAATCATGCACGTCGCGGCCCTGAGCATCTCGACGCGGGGGTTCCCCGCCGCCGTTGCTGCTTATTCGTGGATCGAAGAAGTGCTTACGACGCGGCCGTCATGACCGTGCTCCCCTCGGTGCGGGCGCACCACAACTTCTCATCCCTGTCAGTTCCCCGTCGCTAACTCATCAGCCAGTTGTTGAGCGGCCCGCAGCGCGTCGAAGGGCCCAACACCTGCCCGAGCGGCCAGCCAGCACGAGATCGGCGCGGCCGTCCTCTCGGAAGCATGAGCCGCCGTGCCAGCCAGCTCGAGCAGCCAACCCAGCTCCTCTTCGCTGGGTGGGGCGGTGCCGAGCTTCTCCGCGAAGCGTGCCGTCCAATCCTGTGCAGCCAAGCTCATGCCCGGAGAGGCTAGTTCGTTGGGCGCCCCCTCCTAGCTGAGCACGGCCCGAGCCCGGGCAATACGGGCTTCGACGTCGGCCAGGAACTCGTCCAGGGCCGTACGTTTTGCTTGGACGGTGGCCCGGAGCTGCTCCTGCAGGGTGAGGCATTCACGAGCGAGCGCTGCTCGCTCCTCGTCCCCTGTGCGCTCGTCCTTGTATGCCTCGCGGATCTCGGACATACGGTCGTCGGTGCGCAGTATCACCGCGATCTCGTCCAGGTTGAGCCCGAGGAGGGCTTGAAGCTCCCGGATCCTGCCTACTCGGGCGAGGTCGGTCTCCGAGTAGCGGCGCATCCCCCCTGGCGTATGGCTGCACGGCGTCAGGAGCCCCAGCTCCTGGTAGTACCTCAGTGCCCGCTCGGAGACACCGGCGGCCAAAGCGGCCGCGCCGGTGCTGAGGAGCGTGCCGTCGGTTGATTTGACCGCGACGTCCTGCCCGGGGGAGTTCACCGGAGCCCGGCTCCGAGCTGCGCTTTTGTTACCACGTCAGTTAAGCCAGTCTCCGCCGCGCTCTCGGCAGCGGCTTCAGCAAGCTCTTCAGTGGCCGGGGCAGCGACGTGGAAATAGCGCTTGCCCCGCAGGGCGCTCGCTATGGCAGCCACAAACGTTGCTGCGGCGGCGAAATCGAAGGCGAGCCCGAGGCCGCTGGCGAAGGGCTGCTCGATCAACTTGGGGAAGAACGAGCGCCCCGTCACATAAGCGACCTGGTGCGCGCTCAAGTGGCGAAGGGCTCCTGTCGGGCCCAACAGCTCTTGTATCGGGTTGAGCCCGAGGAACGCCGAGAAGAGGCTCCCTATCGGGGGCTCGTGGGCCACCAGGCGGGCGGGCCCGCTCGGCACCCCGGCGGCTATGAGGCCCCGGTACAGGTGGGTCGGGAGCTTGCTGGCGAGGCCCAGTGTCACGATCGTGAAGAACACACCCATCGACAAGACGGTTGCTGAGTTTTGGAAGGTGTTGAGCATTCCTGCGCCAGCGCCCCGCTGGTCGGGGGGGAGGCTGTTCATCACGGACGCCTGGTTGGGCGAGAAGAAGAGGCCCATGCCGATCGCGAACAGGAAAATGAGCAGGGCGAACCAGATATAGCTGAAGTTCATCGGCAGCAGCTCGAGCAGGAGGAAGGTGGCCCCGCTCAGCCCGAGCCCAGTGGTGGCCAGCCCACGAGCGCCGAACTTGTCGGACAAGATACCCGACAGGGGGCCCATGACAAGGAAGCCAAGTGTGAGCGGGACCATGAAAATCCCCGCCCAGAGCGGTGTCTCACTGAAGCTGTAACCGTGCTGGGGGAGCCAGATCCCCTGCAGCCAGATGATGAGCATGAACTGCAGGCCACCGCGGCCCATTGCGCCCAGCATCGCAGCGATGTTGCCTGCTGTGAACGCGCGCACCCGGAACAAACCGAGCCGGAACATCGGGGCCGGCACGCGGGTCTCGATGAAAACGAACAGGCAGAGCACGGCTGTACCGCCGAAGACCCCTGCCAAGACCCAGGGGTTTGTCCAGCCGGTCGAGTGCCCGCCGTAGGGCAAGAGCGAGTAGACGATGCCGGTCAAGAGGGCCACCAGCCCGATCGCAAAAGTGGTGTTGCCGAGCCAGTCGATCTGAGCTTCGATCCGCACCCCGTTGTCCTGCAGCTTCAAATAGGCCCACACCGTGCCGAAGAGGCCAAAGGGCACCGAGACGAGGAACACCAGGTGCCATTCGACGGGGCCGAGGACCCCGCCGAGGATGAGGCCCAGGAACGAGCCGCTGACCGCGGCGATCCCGTTGATCCCCATTGCTTTGCCCCGCTCGTGCGCCGGGAAGGCGTCAGTCAGGATGGCGCTCGAATTAGCGAACAAGAAGGCCCCGCCCACGCCCTGGAAGACCCGCATGAGGATTATCCAGAGGGCGCCAGCGCTCCCTGTCATCCAAGTCACTGACAAAAGGATCGAAAAGAGGGTGAACACCGCGAAACCCAGGTTGTACATGCGCACCCTGCCATACATGTCACCGACGCGGCCCAGGCTCACAACCAGGACGGCAGTTACGAGGAGGAAACCCATGAACACCCAGAGGAAGTAAGACGTGTTGGAGGGGGTCAACGGGTTGAGCCTGATGCCCCGGAATATGTCGGGGAGCGAGATCAGCAGGATCGACTGGTTGATAGTGACCATCAGCACGCCCAGGGTGGTATTGGAAAGGGCGACCCATTTGTAGTGGTCGCCCCGGCGTGCGGACGCGGGGTTTGCGGTCGCTCCGTTGCTTGCCATTGGCATTCCCTCCCGAGTCCTCGAGCCCGCGGCGGCTGTCCGAGCTCCGCCATGACCCGGGCGGGTCGCTCGACCCGAGCGGTTCCTCTGAGTTTAGGGTGTCCTTCACGTCAACGTTAGAATTTCCGCACCGGCTGATCGCTCGCCGGGCGGGTGCCTCATGAAGCGAGAGCGTGCGTCCTCAGGAACGCCTTTTGCTCTTCGTGCATTTCGTCGGGGCACTCTGCGAACCACGCCACGAGACCGGGGTGGCTGAAGGCAGGTGAAGGGCCGGTGGGCGACGGTGCTGCCCGGAACGCGATCCCGACCGGCCAGTCGCCTAGCTCCAGGTGGCTTGGGTACTCGATGTAGCCGATCATTGGGCCCACGTCCACTTCGAGCCCGATCTCGCCTCGCGGGACGCGCCGGGCGGCCTCAGTCAGCAGTTCTCCAAAGCGAACCGTCCCTCCCGGGATGTGCCACAACCCCCGGCATGGCCCAGCTTGGCGCCGGCTGAGCAAGACCCCCTCGTTGGCGCTAACGATCACCACTTCGACCGTCAGGCGGGGCACCTTGGAGAAGATGGCCTCGTACTCCTTTTGAGGAAGGGGTTCACGCACCATAGCCGCAGCATAAGTCGGCTACGCCGGTGCCTGGCCGGAGCTTATCGCTGCTTGCGCGCGCATCGCTGCCGCCCAAGTTAGGTAGCCCCCGTCCAGGTTGGCGACCTCGTAGCCCCACTGCTTGAGAAGGCGTACCGCCGTATGCGCCCGCTGGCCGACCCGGCAATAGACGATGACCTCGGAACCTCGGGGAGCGAGCCGCTCCAGCTCTTCCCGGCGGCCGCGGAGCGTCTCGACTGGGAAGTTCAGCGAGCCAGGGATATGACCGCCTGCGTGCTCGGCAGCTGCGCGGGCGTCGATAACAAGGACCCCTGCGGCCATCCTCCCGGCCAGCTCGTGCCACTGAACCGAACACTCGTTGCCGTTCAGGCGGTTCTCGGCGACGTAGCCGAGCATGTTCACTGGGTCTTTTGCTGAGGAGAACTGGGGGGCGTAGGCGAGCTCGAGGTCGACGAGGAGCGGCGCGGGTAGCCCAGCGCGGACGGCAGTCGCGAGGACGTCGACCCTCTTGTCTACACCCTCGCCGCCAACCGCCTGCGCGCCGAGGATCGCGCCAGTGCCCGGGTCGACCAGGAGCTTGAGGGCCATCGGCTCGCCTCCCGGGTAATAGCTGCCGTGTGAGCCAGGGTGAGTGTGTACTGCCAGGTACGGGCGCCGGGCGGCTTGGAGCCGCTTTTCGTTCCAGCCTGTGACGGCGGCGACTTTCCCGAACACCTTGATGATCGCAGTCCCTACTGCTGGGGCGAACGGCCGAGGCTTGCCAGCGATGTCATCAGCCACCATGCGGCCCTGGCGGTTCGCCAGGTTAGCCAGCGGCACCAGCGCCGGTCCCCCGTCGAGCTGGTCCGTCTTTTCCACGGCATCGCCCACGGCATAGATGCGCGGGTCTGAAGTGCGCAGCCGCTCGTCGACGCTGATCCCGCCCCGAGGCCCGATGGCTAGGCCGGCCTCCCGTGCCAGGGTGGTTTCGGGGCGAACGCCGATCGCCAGCACTACCACGCCGGCGGGCAAGTCCTGGCCGTTGGTCAGTTCGACGCTGTCAGGGAGCACCTTTGCCAATGCCGCTCCCAGCACGAGCCCGACACCGTGCTCGCCCAGTTCGTCCGCTACCAGTTGCGCCAGTTCTGGGTCCAAGGGCGAGAGGACTTGGGGGGCGAGCTCAACCACATTGACTTGGAGGCCAGCTCGAGCGAGGTTCTCCGCCACCTCCAAGCCGATGAAGCCAGCTCCGACCACGACAGCGCTCCTAACGTCGCCAGCCCGCAGCGTTGAAGCTATTGCCTCCATGTCTTCCACCGAGCGAAGGGTGAGCGCCCGCTCGACGCCGGGGACTTCCGGCACGAACGGGACCGCTCCGGGGCTAAGCACCAAGCGGTCCCAGGCGATCTCGTAGCGGTTCCCAGTCGGCACTTCTTCCACTAGGACCACTTGCCGGGAGCGGTCGATGGCGAGGACTTCGGTCCCGGTGCGTACATCGAGAGCGAAGCGCGCGGCCAGCCCCTCGGGCGTATTGACGATAAGGGCATCGCGTTCGCCAATGACACCGCCCAGGTAGTAGGGGAGCCCGCAGTTGGAGTAGGACACGTACTTGCCCCGCTCGCACACGATTATTTGGTGATCTTCGTCAAGGCGGCGCAAACGCGTCGCCGCCGACATCCCGCCGGCCACACCGCCAACGACAACCGTCCTCACCGGCTCCTCCTCGGTCCGTGGTACCTGTCTTTCGCCCCGCGACGACCGCTCGCAGTGGGCCCCGGAACGGGCCTGCCCACGCTGGCGACATTTCATTATATACCCCTGGGGGTATCTACGCGGGCGGCAATTGTCTCCACAGACCGGGCCGAAGGTCACTTTGCGCTCGGTGGGCGCCGCGGTCGCAGCGGAGGGCGGCCGAGTTTGACACCAGGACACCCATAGTATACCCTGGGGGGTATGTGCAGAGCGATAACTTGCAGGGCGTGTGGTCATCCTTCATGGGCAGGGTGCGGCGCGCACATCGAACAGGTGCTGGGTCATGTGCCCAAGGAGCAACGGTGTAAATGCAAGGAGACGGGAAGGGAGCTGGGCCCTCGGAGCGCTGTGGGCCGGCGGGGCGCTGTGGGCCGGCGGGGCTTTTGGGGCCGGATGCTGGGCCGCGAGGCGGTGGGAGGCTCGTGAACAGCTCCTCGCCGTCGCCTTTAGGTCTTCCAGGGAGGCTTGACGCGAACGGGAGGTTCAGGCGCCCTGGTAACCGGGCGGCAGCACCAGGTGCCCGTCAACTCGCCTGGGCACAGCATCCCGTGGCTGAGGCACGTCTCCGAGCTCGGGAGGCAGGAGCTCCGCAGGCACGTCTTGATAGGTGACCGGCCTCAACCAGCGCCGGATCGCGCTTGCCCCGACCGAGGTGTGGAGCGGGTCGGTGGCTGCGGGATAGGGGCCCCCGTGCTGCATGGCCCAGGCCACTGCCACCCCGGTGGGGTACCCGTTCCAGACGATGCGGCCAGCTTGGCTGCTCAGTTGGCTCACGACCGGGCGCAAGAGCGAGATGTCGGCTCCATCGGCCTGCACTGTGGCCGTTAGGGCCGGTGTAAGTGTGCTCACGAGCCGCGACAGGTCGTCCACGCCGGCGTAGCGCACGATGACAAGGACAGGGCCGAAGCACTCTTCCCTGAGCCGCCCGCCGAGGGCGTCGGGCTCCGCTTGGAGAAGTAGCGGGGCACCCGGGAACGCAAGGCCGTCTCTGCCCAAGCCTCCTTCGGCCAGCACCCGCACTCCGTCAAGGTGCCGCAAATGCTGTGAACCTTCTTGGAAAGCGCCGGCCACACGATCACTCAACATCGCCCCGGCGGACGTAGCCCGCACGGCCTCGCTCAGGCGGTCTCTGAGAGCGTCCCCAGCTTCGCCCTCGGGCAGCAACAAGAGACCGGGTTTGGTGCAGAACTGCCCCACGCCGAGCGTGAACGAGCCAGCCAGCCCGTCGGCGATCGCTTCCCCGCGCAGCCTGGCCGCTTGCGGGCCGACAACCACAGGGTTGAGCGCCCCGAGCTCGCCGTAGAACGGGATGGGCGAGGGACGCTTGGCCGCCACGTCGGAGAGGAAGCGACCGCCCACGAGTGAGCCCGTGAACCCGACCGCCCGCACCGCCGGGTGCTCGACCAGCGCCGCGCTCGAACGGTCCCCGAAGACCAGGCTGACTACCTGGCCCCTGACACCGGCGCGACGCTCGCCTTCGGCTAGCGCTCGAGCGCAAAGGACCGATGTGGCCGGGTGGGCGTTGTGAACCTTGACCACCACCGGGCACCCCGCTGCCAGCGCTGATGCCGTGTCCCCGCCGGGGACCGAGAAAGCCAGGGGGAAATTGCTGGCCCCGAACACCCCCACTGGGCCCAAGGGGCGGAGCATGCGGCGCAGGTCCGGGCGAGGCCCCATAGGGGTCGGGCCGGCGTGGTCGATGGTGGCCTCTAGGTACGCGCCGTCACTGAGGACCTCGGTGAAGAAACGGAGCTGGAAACAGGTGCGGGTTAGTTCGCCGTTGAGGCGGGCGGTACCGAGGGCGCTCTCCCTGTCGGCGCAGGCGACTATCTCGTCCCTGTCCTCTTCCAGAGCGTCGGCCATGGCTGCCAACATGTCGGCCCGGCCGTGCCGGCCAGCTTGCTCGAGCTCGGCGAAGGCTTCCGCCGCCTCTCGGCAAACGGTGTCGAGCTGATCGGCATTGGTCTCTTCGGCTACATCGTTCAACACCTGGCCGCTGCGGGCATCCCGGCTCTGGATCATGGCGAGAGAAGGTACTGCAGAGCCCGGCGCTAGTGGCGGGCAGCCGAGCAGCTCCCAGGGAACGCCCTCACCTGCAGCCTTCATCTCTCCTGGCACTGGCACCCTTGCTGGGAGCGCGCTCATGCGCATCGTCGAAGTCAAGCATTTGTATGAGCCCTTGGATGTAGCCGAGCGCGAACGCCCTTCCACGGTGGCCGTAAGCGGAGTCGCCTACGAGGGCAGGTGTGTGGTCATCAAGTATGAAACCCTCGTAGCCACAGCGCCCGAGCTCTCGGACCACGCGGGCGGGGTTGTAGTTACCTTCACCTAGGAAGCACTCCACGAACGTGGGGACTGTGCCCTTCACATCTCGGAGGTGGACGTACCCGACTTTGTCGCGCGGGACAAGGTACCTGATGGCGTCGAGCACCGCTTCCTCGCCACCCATTTCTGAGATAGTGCCGAGGCAAAGCTCGATCCCAAAACCTGGGCCGGGCGAAATCTCCGCTGCTTGCTTGAGCGCGTCGACCGAGCGAAAAATACGCGCAACTCCGGCGAGCGTCGGCACCGGAGGGTCGTCAGGGTGCAGCGCCATCTTCACGCCCGCCTCTTCGGCGACGGGGACGAGGGCATGGACAAAATACTGGTAGTTGGACCACATTTGCCGGTCGTCCATCGGTGCTGGCACCTCAAATTGGGCACCGCGGCTCCACGAGTCCTTCTCGTCCTCGGCTCGGCGGTCCCGCCTGGCAATGAAAATGTTCGCTGCTTGGTCCGCGCTCTGCGCCGTCGACAAGTCGAAAGCCGAGACGAGCGCCCCTCCCCGGCCGAAGGGGGCAAGCCGTGTGCGCCAGACCGAGGTAGGCATCCAATGGAAGCCAAGTACCTTGATCCCCGCCTTGCCCATGTTCCGGACCGTCGCGGCGACATTGTCCAGTTCTTCGTCCCTACCGGGCAACCCGAACATGCATTTCTCGTAGAACTGGTTCGGGATGTTCTCAATGGCCTCGAGCACAAGCCCGTAGGACTCAACGCGCTCGCGCAACCGCAGGAGGTCAGCGAGCTCCCAACGCCGTTCGCCGGCAATATCGGGAGTGTTGAACTGGACCCCGGTAACGCCTAACTGACTGGCGAAAGAAAGGTATTCTTCGGTCGCACGTGCGCCCTGGCCGACGGCTACCCGCATGCTCATGAGCGTGCGCCTCCTCGGTTCTTTGGCCTCGGGACCAGGCACGGCGAGCTTCGCCCGCCCTCGTTCTCGATGGTTCCTGACATCAGACTGAAGGTAGTACGGCCCCGGTGGTCGCCGGGAGCCAAGCAGACCTACCGTAGGCCTATGAGCCCACCTGGCCCCTTGGCAGCACTGGTAGGCGACGAATTGATGGTCCCCTGTGCCGACGGCCAGGAGCGCCCTTACTTGTCCTGTGACGCGGCCGCGTCCACTGGCGCTTTCCCGTCCGTGCTCGCCGCGGTGGACGAATTCGTCCCCCGGTACTCGAGCGTCCACAGGGGTGCCGGCTACAAGTCCCAGTTCGCCACCGACGCCTACGAAAAGGCCCGTGAATCGGTCCTTCGTTTTGCCGGCCGCTCGGGCGCTGATGACGTGGCGCTCTTCTGCCGCAACACCACCGAAGCGATCAACCACCTTGCGTACCGCCTGCGCTTGTCCGCCGCGGATGTCGTAGTGACGACAGTGGTCGAGCACCATGCAAACCTGCTCCCCTGGCTGCGTGCTGCCCGTTGCCGCTTCGTCGAGTGCGACCGGGACGGCACTTTCCAAGTACCACAGGTGCAAGACGTTCTCGCCTCCGTGCCCACCGTGCGGCTGCTTGCGCTCACGGGCGCTTCAAATATCACTGGCTGGATGCCCCAGCTCCCCGAGATCGTCGCTGCCGCCCACGAGCGGGGGGTACCCGTGCTGGTGGACGCCGCCCAGCTCGTCCCTCATAGGAAATTGGCGACCGAGGCCGATTTCATCGTGTGGAGCGGGCACAAGATGTACGCCCCGTTTGGGGCAGGGGCCCTGATAGGGCCCCGCAAAGCGTTCCTGGAGGGCGACCCCTTCCTCGTCGGGGGCGGCGCCGTCGACCTCGTCGCCTTGGACGAGGTGGTCTGGACGGGCCTGCCCGACAAAGAGGAAGCAGGTTCTCCCAATGTCGTCGGGGCAATCGCCCTTGGCGCCGCTATTGAACAGTTCGAGGCGATCGGGTGGCCGGCGATCACTGCCCACGATCAGGAGCTGGCGGCATCTCTGCGGTGTGGCCTCGCTGAAATCCCCGGTGTCCACCTGCTCGGCCCGTCTCCTGGGGCCCTAACCCTGCCCGTGGCGAGCTTCACCATCGACGGTATGCCCCATTCCTTGGTTGCAGCCCGGCTTTCGGTGGAGGATGCGATCGGGGTGCGGCACGGCTGTTTTTGCGCTCATCCCTACCTGATGCGCCTGCTCGGCCTCGATGCCGCGGAGGTCGAACGCTACCGCGCTGCGGCGAGGGCGGGTGACCGGGCAAGGATGCCAGGTGCTGTTCGTGCCAGCTTGGGCGTCAACGGTTCGCTGAAGGACGTCGAACGGCTTTGCCGGGCTGTGAGCCGGCTGGCTTCGGGAGAGCCCGCGCCTGTCCCTTACGTGCAGGATCTCGCGACCGGCGATTTCAGCCCGGCTACTGGTCACGAGCCATGGCTGGTGGCGCCGAGGCAGCACGGTTCGTCTTGTTCACCGGGCTAAGTTGGCTGGCTCTTGCCGGTCACTTTCAGCTTTTAGCGCGCGCCATGACAAGGAACTCAGAGATGTCGCGGACCCGCAAACCTTGGTCGGCTGCCTTGCGCAGGGTGACAAGGCAGATCGGGCACATCGTCACGCAGGTGGGTGCGACCGCTCGCAACTGCTCGGCGCGCTTCGCCGCGACAGCAAGAGCCTTGTCGGGGTAAAGGGACTCCGCTGGCCCGCCGCAGCACCACGTCTGGCGCCCTGCCTGGCCGGGCTCGAGGACTTTGACGCCTGCGGCGGCAAGAAGTTGGCGAGGCTGGTCGACAACGTCTTCGTAGCGGGCGTACACGCACGAGTCGTGAATTACGACCTCGGCCCCGCTCCGCGGGGCCAGCTGCGGGCCCCCCGGACAGCCGCGCTCGGTCAGGACTTCCAGGTAGCTGCGGACCTTGATGTCGTAGCCCTCGATGAACTTCGGGAACACGCTGCGCAACATCGTGGTGGTGTGGGGGTCGATCGTGATCACCTCGCTTACGCCGTGCTTGCGCAAGGTCGCTGCGACCCGGCGCGCATGTTCTCCTACGACTTCGTCTGAGCCGAGGTCGTAGACAAGGGCGCCCGTGTAGAGGTCGTCCTCGTACAGGTAGCCGAAGTCGACCGAAGCAGCCTGCAAAAGGCGGGCAACGTTCGCGGGCACGCGGCCGAGCTCGGCGCGCTCGGCCGCCGAGGGCCGTGCCAGGAGCGTCATCCCATAGCCCCGCGTGGCTTTGTTGGCCAGCCTCGCGGCCCACATATAGCGGGCCAGTGGTGTGCCCGCGATGCGTGCCTGGAGCCGGTTGAGGCCCTCCACGTACGGGACTACGCGGTACATCATCCCTGTGTAAAGGACCGTCGGCCCCCCCTTGCGCAGGCCCATCTGCGTCGCCCAGCGCGTCGCACGCCGTGACGGTACAGGCAGCACAGAACCGCGCATGCGCAGGTTGTCGGCCAGGATCCCTGTCACCTCGCGTGCGGCTAGCGGCATCAGCGCGCCTCGTTTGGGTGGTCGAGCAGCCAGCGTCGCAGCAGACGAACGTTCTCCGTTATGTGCACGCTCGCAGGGCAGTTCTGCTCGCACAACCGGCAGAGGAGGCACGAAAAGACGGCCTCGCTCTGCTCGTGCAGCCTGGCCTTCATACCCAACACGGCGTAACGAAAGACCCGCCGCGGGAGCAGGTCCGTCCCGAGCGGGCACATCGCGCTGCAGACGCCGCAGTTCATGCAGGCGTCGGCATCGAAAACGCCAAGATGGCCAACTTCGTCATCCAGGACGCGGGAGACGACGGTGCTCACGGCTGCCTCCCCGTTGCCGCGTAAAGGTAGTAACCGTCGTCGGTGGGTTCCTTCTCCACCGACACATAGCCGTACCGTCGCATCCCCATCATCCAGACCATCACCTCTTCGGCGGGCAGACCGCCTGCGGCTGCGATGTCGGGCACCGTCTGGGGGCCCGGCCCAAGCAGTTCAAGGAGGCGGCCTCGCACGAGCGGCTCCTCGCGGATGACTTCACGGATGTCTCGTGTCATCGAGCGACCTCCGCCAATAGGGCGTCGATCACGCCCCGGGCACGGGCGTCGGTGTAACCCGCCAGGTCGATTGCGTCGGTCGCGCATACTGGGACGCAGGCGCCGCAGCCCTTGCACCCCGCTGCGTCGACCCTCGCCAGCTGTGCTTCAGCCTCCTTGAACAGTGAGATAGCCCCGAACGGGCAGGCTTCCAGGCATGCCGCGCACCCCGTGCACGCCACCGGCTTGACCGTCGCGACCTGAGGGTCGAGCTCGGCAACCGCCCGTTTCAGCACGGCCCCCACTTGCGTCACGGCTGCCATCCCGGAGGCGACGCTCTCGGCCGCCGTCTTGGGGCCCTGGCAGGTGCCGCAGATGATCACGCCGTCAACGACGGTCTCGACCGGGCGGAGCTTGGGGTGGATCTCGTTGAAGAAGCCGTCACGGCCGACGGGGAGCTTGAGTGCCCGCACCAGTTGGACGTTTTCGCGCGGGGCCATCCCTGTCACGAGCACGACGAGATCCACGGGGACCGACAGATCCTCGTTGGCTGTGAGCAAATCGCGTACCTTCACCGTCAGCCGGCCGCCCTTGTGGTCGACCTCGGGGGGAGCATCGTCAGCGAACTTGAGGTAAACCGAGCCACGTTTACGGGACTGGGTGAGCATTTCTTCGTTACGACCGTACGTACGCATGTCCCGGTAAAGGTGGTACTGGCGCGCTGCGGGGTTATGCTCCGCGACGCGCAGCGAAGTATGCACCGCGGCGTTGCAGCAGTACTTCGAACAGTGGGGGTGGGCCGCGTCCCGGCTCCCTACGCAGTAGATGTAGGCAAGGCTGTTCACTGGCTTGCCCTGGAAACTGAGCGTCCCGTCGCAGGCGTTCAGCATCCGGACCAGCTCAGGGAGTGTCACGACCCCTGGTGCCCCGTAGCCGAGCTCGCCTTCGCCAGGCAGGTAGTCGGCGAAACCGGTTGCCACCACGATCTGGCCGACATCCAGACCGATGCGGCCGGCCGGTGTGCGGACAGCCACACGGTAGTTGCCATAGGTGCCCGACTTTTCGAGTACCTCGGCTCTGGTCAGCACGGTGATCGAAGGCCGGCGCGCGATCTCCTCGCGCATGCGCTCTATGAGCTCACTGCCTTTCGTGGCGTGCGGGAACATCGGGCCCAGATCGCCGACGCGGCCCCCCAACGACTGCTCCCTTTCGGCCACGAACACCTCGAGGCCGATGTCGGCAAGTCCGATCGCGGCCCGCATGCCGGCCACGCCGCCACCCACGACGAGCACCGACTGGGTTGTCTCGACGGTGGTCGGTTCGAGCGGGGCACTCTCACGGGTCGCCGCGATGCCGGCACGCACCAGCCTCACCGCCTTGCGGGTTGCGCCCGCGGGGTCGTCGGTGTGCGTCCACGAACACTGCTCGCGGAGGTTGACCTGGGTGTACTCGTAGGGGTTGAGCCCCGCCCGCCGCGCCATCTCCCGGAACGTGAAGGTGTGCAGCTTAGGAGAGCACGACGCCACTACTAGCCCGTCGAGGGAGCGCTCGCCGATATCGGAAATGATCTCCTGCTGGGTCAAGTCCGAGCACGTGAACATGGCGTCCTTGGCGACCACGACGTCAGCTTCGTCCTTCACCGCGTCGATGACGGCTTGGACGTCGACGTAATCGGAGATGTTCCCGCCGCAGTGGCAGACATAAACGCCGATGCGCCTCTCGGTCATGCCTGCACGACCTTGTGCTGCTCGAGGTACGCGGCCGCTTGGGCGACGGCGGCACCGGCGTGAAGGATCGACTCCGGTATGTCGCGCGGCCCCGAGGCCGCCCCCGCAACGAAGACGCCGGGGATGCTTGTCGCACCCGGGCTGAAGTCTTCGTCCACTTCCTGGATGTAACCGTGCCCGTCCAGGGCTAGTTCCATCGGTTCGAAGAACGCTGCCGCATCGGCGTTGGCGCGTACCCCAACCGCCAGGACGACCAGGTCGTACTCGGCCTCGGAGACCATGCCGCCATTGTCGATGTCCTCGTAGCGCACTACGAGGTCACCGTTGTGCTGTTCGGTGATCCCAGCGACGCGCCCTTTCACAAAGTTCGTGCCCATCGCCTTCGCCTGCTCGAAGAACTCGTCGTAGCCCTTGCCCGCGGCGCGGATGTCGATGTAGTGCACAGTCACGTCAGCGAGCGGCAACGCACCCATTATCAGTTGGTTCTGTTTGAGGGAGTACATGCAGCAGAACTTGGAGCACAGCGGGTTGCCTACGGTCTCGTCGCGCGACCCGGTGCACATCACGTAGCCGATGCGCTCGGGCACTTTGCCGTCGCCGGGGCGCAGGACTGTGTTGAACGGCCGCGTGGGAGCGAGCAAGCGCTCCATCTGAGTGCCGGAAACGACGTTCTTGTAGCGGCCGTACCCGTACTGCGGCTTCAGCTCGGCCGGGAAGAGCTCGTAGCCGGTCGAGATGACAACGGTCCCGACGTCGATGTCCAGATCCTCGTCCCGCATCTCGAAGTCGATCGCGTCCGCGGGGCAGGCTGCGACGCACTGGTGACATTCGGAGCACACCCCGCAATCGAGGCAGGCGCCGGCAGCGGAGCGGGCCTCGGCTTCAGTCAAAGGTCCCTCGACTTCGGCGAAATCCTGCGGCGTTGGCGACATCCGCAGCCCGTTCAGAACCCGAGCGTGACGCGAGTAGCTGGTTTGGCGAGACAGCACGTCGGCGTGCTCCACCGCAGGGAGCGGCTCGGAGGGCCCCGTCATGGGGAGGCCCTGGAGCCACCGGTCGACCATGTAAGCGGCCTTGCGGCCCTGCCCGACGGCCTTTGCGATGGTAGCTGGGCCGGTTACGGCGTCACCGGCCGCGAACACACCTACAACCGGGCTCTTCATGCTTGATTGTTCGGCGACCAGGGCCCGGGAACCACCAGGCGCAAGCTCAGGGAAGGTGGTCGTGTCGGCACCCATGCCTATGGCAACAAGGACGTGGTCGCAACGGATCTCGTCACTGCCGGCCTCCCCGTAGCGCGGGGCGAACTTGCCCTGCGCGTCGAGGACCGACAGGCAGGGCTTCAACTGGACGGACTCGACGTTGCCGCTACCAGTGAAGCCAGCTATACCCCACCTGTCGTGAAGGCTGATCCCCTCCGAGCACGCCTCGGCGACCTCCCACTCGTGGGCTGGCATGGCACCGCGGGCCTCAAGGCATACCATATGGACCTCTTTTGCGCCGAGCCTGCGCGCGCTGCGAGCGGTGTCGATCGCGACGTTGCCGCCCCCGATGACGGTGACAACCTTGCCCGTGAAATCGGGTGCTGCCCCGAGCTTGATGTCGCGCAGGAAGCCAAGCGCGCTTTGCACGCCTCCCAAGTTGTCTTCTCCGTTAACCCCGAGCCTGGCTGCCTGCGGCGTCCCCGTGGCGACCAGGACTGCATCAAAACCTTCCTCGGTACGCAGCTTGCTTAAGTCCTCGACACGCGCCCCGGTCGCAATCTCGACGCCGACGCCGGTGAGGTTGGCGATGTCCGCTTCGACGACTTCCACCGGTAAGCGGTACGAGGGGATCCCGAGGCGCAACGCGCCGCCTGGCTCAGCCTCCGACTCGAAGACCTTGACCGCATAGCCGTTCCTGGCGAGCAACCAGGCAGCCGTGAGCCCTGTGGGGCCGGAGCCGACGATGCCAACCTTCTTGCCGTTGGGCTCGGGTACCGAGGGCGCGGCAACCGGGTTGGCCGCGTGGTGGTCGGCTATGAACCTCTTGACCCGCCTGATGGGAAGGGTTCCTTCCAGCTCCGAGAGGGTGCAGGCTCCCTCGCAGGGTGCGTAGCACGCACGGCCGAGCGTACCAACGAGGGGGGTCGCCTCGAGGACCAGTTCGAACGCCGCCTCGTAAAGGCCGCTGCGCACGAGCGACATGTAACCATGAGCCTTTATCCCCGCCGGGCAGCCGGAACTGCAGGGAGAGGAGCCTGCCCGATCGATAAGAGCCTTTTGCGGGACGGCTTGCGGGAACGGGATGTACGCCGCGTGGCGGGCGACGAGGTCGCCGTTGAACTGGTCGGGCACTGAAACAGTGCACGCCAGCTCGCATAAATGGCAGCCGGTGCAGCGAGCGGCGTCGACAAAGCGCGCCTTGCGGTGCAACCGCGCCCGGAACCCGCCGCCTGGTTGCTCGGAGATGCCCTTGACCTCCGAGCCCGTGAGGACTTCTATGTTGGGGTGGTGCGCCGTCGCTCCCATCTTCGGAGTCGATATACAGCTCGCGCAGTCGAGAGTCGGGAACACCTTGGAGAGGAGGATCATCTTGCCGCCGATGCTCGGGCCCTTTTCGACGACGAGCACTCGGTAACCCATGTCGCCCAGTTTCAATGCCGATTCCATCCCGCCAATGCCGCTCCCGACTACGAGCGCGTCGTAGGCCCCCTTGACGCTCACGTCAGGCGCTCATCTTGGCCAGCGACTCGGTGAAATCGAGCACCTGTCTCGTGAACGGCTCGGCGCACACCGAGCAGATCGCGGCCAACCTGAGGCGGCGGCCGTCGATCCCTTCAGCCGCCAGGAGGACCTGAGCCTCATTCACGATGCGCGCTGAGCGTTCGCTACAGTCGGGCAGGTAGCCGCACTCGTCGCCGTCGGAGGCGATGAAGACACCGTCGAAGCCCTGATGGAGGGCGTAGAGGATCCACGCAGGCTTGATCCCGCTCGTGCAAGGCAGGCTGATTACCACAACTTCCGGCGAGTAGTGCATGTGCGAACTGCCGGCCAGGTCGATCCCGGGATCGGAAATGGCGTTGGTCGACCAGACGAGCACACGTGGCGCGTGCGCAGGCCCCCCTCGCCCCGCCCCTGGCTTAGCCGGGAGCGTCCGGGCCGTCATTTCGCCCGGCGGATGAACACGCGGTCGTAGCCCTGAGCCTCCGCGACACCGAGGAAGCCGTGGCCCACCTTCTTCGACCACGCCTCGACGTCGCGCTTTGTCTGGGTATCGCTCGACCACAGTTCGAGAACTTGTCCGATGTCAATGCCCCCCATGGCTTTTTTCGCTTCGAGGAGCGGGCCGGGGCAGGCTGCGCCCCTCGCGTCCACGACCTTGGCCGTGCCAAGTGCTCCCGCGTCGGCGTCGTTCAGTAAGATGCTCATCAGTGGCTCCTCGCTAGTAGACCAGGCAATTGGTCGCCGACGTGATCTCGGCTACGAAACGGGCGGACGCGACGACCTCGGTCCCATCCACGAATTCGCTCTCGTCGATGCCGTGGCTCTTGAGGCAGGGCGCGCACACTAAGAAGCTCGCGCCAAGCTCCTGCAGTACCGGCAGGAGCTCCCCGAGCGGCGTGAAGCCGGGGGCGGAAACCCCTTCCGCGACCCCTTTTTTCATGAGAAGGCAGCCGTCGGCTTGGAAGCCCATCACGACCTCCACGTCGGAGGCCAGCGCGGCTCCCGCGAGGGCGAAAGGGATCGACGCGAGCTCGGGCTCGTCGGGCCCGTGCGTCACCATGAGCACAAGCTTCTCTACCTCAGCCATGTTTGCTACGCCTTGCGCAGGAAGAACGTGAACTCTGTGCCGCCGTCGTGCGACGCCACCAGCTCGTTACCGGTGCTGGATGCCCATGCCGGCACGTCGGCAAGAGAACCCTTGTCGGTAGTCACCAATTTCACGACTTGGCCGGGCTCGAGGGTCTTCATGAGCTTCGCCGTCTTCACGATCGGCATCGGGCACAGCAGGCCGCGGGCGTCCAGGACGGTGTCCTCTTGCACCTGCGTACCTCCCATCAGAGACCTCCTTAGACAAAAAGGGTGACGTTGGCCGTGCGAGCAGCCGCCAGGAACGCCGCCGCGCCGGCGAACTCGACCCCTTCTATGAAGTCGCTCGCCGCGTAGCCGAAAACTTCCATCGTCATCTGGCACGCCACTAGGCGAACCTCGAGGTCGCGGGCGGCCTCGAGGAGCTCGCGGACAGTGGCGACATTCCGCTTTTGGAACTTGGATTTCATCATCTTGGTGGCCATAGGGCCCATCCCGGGCAAGCCGAGCACGGCATTGGGCATAGGTACAGGCATGGGCATTGCCGGGTTGCCGAGCGGCGAGACCTTCAAAAGGCGTTCGTAGTCTTTGTGGATTATGTTGAGGCCGTAAAACGTGAAGAATATCGACGCGTCCATTCCCGACGCGGCAGCCGTCGTTGCCAGGATGAGGGGCGGGTAGGCCCAGTCGAGGGTGCCTTTGGAGGCGATTATGGCAGCGGTGTTCGCCCCGGGGTCGCGGCTTGGGCCCCGGTCGAGCTCGGAGCGGACGATCCGGCGGACATCGGCTTCGCTCAATGTCGCGCCCGCGTTGCCCTGGTTCAAAACCGGTGCTGTTGCCTGTCCCGCGATGTCTCCCACGCTGTCAGTTTGTGACTGCGAGCCACGCCCAGCCAGGGCCTCTGGTAAGTCGGCCTAGGGCCTATCGGCTCTACCCTGCGGGGTATGGTGTCGGTACGCCTACCTGCGCTAGAATGGTTTCACAAAATTGACAAAAGGACTTTCAGGAGGATCTGTGGAACTGGACCCGTCGGCGCTGAGCGACGTGACGAAGAGGCTGCGGAGGGTACAGGGCCAGATCGGCGGCATCATCCAGATGATCGAGGACGGCCGCCAGTGCACGGACGTGCTGACCCAGCTCGCGGCAGCTTCCCGCGCGCTTGATCGTGCCGGGTTCAAGCTCGTCGCAACGGGGCTCCGCCAGTGCCTGTCTTCCTCGGGTGACACCACGGGCAGCGTGCCGAGCGAGCAAGAGATCGAGAAGCTGTTCATGTCCCTCGCCTGAGGGCCACCAGGAAGATCGCTGACTCGGTCAGAGGCGACGGCACTGGCTGGCTGCCCGTCGAGCTAGCTGGCCGAGAACGACAACTTGCGGCCGCCGACGTTGATCCTACCTTTAGCTATAAGCCAAGCGACTGACTCGAAAACGCCCTCCAAGGAGGTGTAGCGCGGCTTGTAGCCAAGAACCTTCTTGGCTTTGTCAATGCTCATCGAAGGGGAGCGTGCGATGTGCTCCCAAGTCGCTTCTGCGTCTGTTTCCTCAAAGCTGGAAGCCCAAGCCTCCCAGGGCCGGAACGACAGGCGTGGCACCTGGCCGAACCACCCAGAGACGGCTTCTGCGTACCCGCGTAGCGTCAGCGCGCGTTCCGAGGTGACATGGAAGGACTCGCCGGAAGCGGCCGCGGGGTGCAGGAGCGCTTTTGAAAATGCTTGCGCGACGTCGTCGGCGTGTACGTGGTGCACGGTCTCCAAGCCAAAGTTGGGCAAGACCAGTTCCTCTCCGTTCGCCAATTGTTCGAACACCTTGAGGTTGAAGTTGCCCGCGGGGTTGAGCGGTGGCCACCCTTGGCCGACGATATGCCCGGGGTGCAGGACGGTGCAGGGAAGGGTGCCACGCCGTGCTTCCCCGAGCAGGAGCTTTTCAATGGCGGCCTTTTGTACCCCATAGTCACCGAATGGCTGGCGACTGCCTTCTTCGCTGGCAGGAACTTCAACCGCCGACCCGTGCACCCAGATCGTCCCGCAATGCAAAAGGTACGACTTGAGCGGTGCCAGTGAGGTGACCAGTTGTTCCGCTGACGAAGTGTTGAAGCAAAGCAGGTCGACCACAGCATCGGGACGTTCGCCGGTGACCTTTTCGGTGAAGGTGCCGCTCTCGTCCTCGGCGGAGCGGTCGGCCTGGATTACCTTTACTTGTCCCCAGGCGACATGGTCCAAGTACGGCTCCCGCTTGCAGCGGCTAATGGCGACAACTTCGTGGCCTTCTTGGACTAAACGGGGGACCAGGTAAGTGCCGATATGACCTTTGGCACCAATCACAACGACTTTCATGCCCGCTCAGCCTAGCGAGCCGCCCTGAGCTCGAGGGAGTAGCCACTACCCTCTACTCGAGCCTCTGCCTTACCGTTTAGCGCGCGCAGCTATCTTCGCGCTCTTTTCGTAGTGCCTTCCTTAGTGCCCGAGCGCCAGCGATGTCGTGGCGCCCTCTCGTGGCACGGCCGCCCGGACCGCAAAGCGGCGGCGCACCTCCCTCGCCCGTCGCAGCCCTCCCCGCCTGAATTGTGCGCGGCGGGTCGGTTCAAGGAGCCGAGCTATTTTTTAGCGCCTCGGTCAGCTCCCGGACAGCCTCGACAAGCGCCAAAGTCGCGTACACCTGGGCCACCTGAGAGTCAGTCTTCCCGAAAGGCAGGTCCCCTCTTTTGACCTGCTCGGCATCGACGGTGGAGGCACCGTCATTGCCTAAGTAGTGAGAGGCAAGGAGCGCAAGCGTCTCCGCGTCGAGGTCGTTGATGAGGCCAGCCAAGAGCAGGTACCTTCCATGTCATTACGCTGTCCTCGCAATCCTACGTGACCCACCCCTTGACGACCTCTCCACGCACCCCGCAAGCCGTTAGGCTTACTGGGCACGTTCGCTAGGAGCCCTAACCGATGACAGCGGGCCCCGGCCGAGGACCGACGGGAGGGGCGACCCGGCATGCCATCGAGCACCACTATGACGTCGGTCGCGATTTCTTCCGGCTCTGGCTCGGCGAGCGAATGGTGTACTCATGCGCGCTCTGGACGGGCCGCATCGATGATGACCTCGACGCGGCGCAGATTGCCAAGCTGGAGTGGCACGCGAGCGCGGCGCAAGTAGACGGGGCGTCGCGGGTGCTCGACGTGGGCAGCGGTTGGGGAGCAATGTTGCGGTACCTGATCGACGAACGCCATGTTGACCACGTCACTGGGCTGACCTTGAGCTCGGACCAAGCCGCCTCGGGGCTGTCCGGGGACCGCGCAGAAGTCCGCCTCGAGGACTGGCGTGACCACCAGCCGGAGCGGGCCTACAACGCCATCATCTCGATCGGGGCGTTCGAGCACTTCGCTCGTCATGACCTCGCCAGGGCGGAACGTCGAGCCATATACACCGACTTTTTCGAGCGGTGCGCGCGTTGGCTCTGCCAAGATGGGCGTCTTTCGCTCCAGACGATCGCCTATGAGGACTTCGACCCCTCCAGCACCCCCGTATCGTCCTTCTTCACCGAAGACATCTTCCCGGAGTCCGGCCTGCCGCAACTGAGCGACATCATCGAAGCGGCTGATCCCCATTTCCGGTTGGTGGGGTTCCGCAACGACGGCGCACACTACGAGCACACCCTGCGCCTCTGGCAGCAGCGACTTCAATCCAACCAGGTCCTGGCCTGTCAGTTGGCCGGCCGGGAGACTTACCGCCGCTATCTCCGCTACTTGCGTGTCTCAAGAGCGATGTTCGTGCGGCGCTTGTGCACTTTGTACAGGATGGTCCTCGAGCGTCGACCAACCTCGGCGGCTCGGGCCAGCGGGTTTGAGGTCCCGTCCGCGCCCTAGGCGCTCAAGCGCTTGCGCAAGCGGTCGAGGCTCCGCGAACGCCGCGCCATTTCGGTCTCGTCCAGGTCGCTTCTCTGGCGAAGGCGTTCGCCCAGGGCGTTCAACCTTGCCAACTCGTGGCTGCGGAGGCTCTCCTGTTCGGCGGTTGGGAGGCGCCGCAGGGCCTTCATGAAAGCCGCATTTGCCTGGATGGCTCCTTCGAAGCCGAGAGCACGAGCGATGCTGGCGAAGGAGCGGCCCTGCTCCCTGAGCGCCAGCACCTCACTGTCGCGCTGCGCACCGCCGGCCGTGCTTGCATCGCCGGCTGCCCCAAGATCTTCAGCCTTACCTGCGCCGCCCGTTGGCCCCCCACTTGGGTGGCCCGGGCCGGCAGTCACAGCGGCCTGACCCGCTTGGCTTGCGGGCCCTTGGGCCCCTGTTCAGCTTCGAAGTCCACCTTCTGCCCCTCGGCCAACTCGCGGTAACCGGAGCCGTCGATGGAAGAAAAGTGGGCGAAGACATCCTGACCGCCGTCGTCAGGGGTAATGAAACCGAAGCCCTTTGACGCGTTAAACCATTTCACTGTCCCGATGGACATACCGCTACTTCTCCTTCTGGTAATCACGCTTTGATGCTTGCAGGACACCGAGGGAGACCGGCAACGGCGCACGGCCAGCATGACTAGTGCCGTGGCTAAGTCAACTCTATCACCCATTGCCACATGCCGACCAGCCAAGACGCGGGTCGGGCAGTTGACCTGGCAACCGGGGTGGGGAGCCTACTTGATCGTGTCCCGGAGCGCTTCCAGCGCCACAAGGTGACGTTCCATTTTGGCAGGCTGCTCGGCGTCACGGCTCCGAATTCGCGCTTCCAGCTGGTCGAGCCGGGCCGACTCGCGCTGCCACAAGGCAGTTCGCTCTTTTTCGGACAGCCTGCGCATTGCTCTCACGAACGCTTCGTTGGCGTTCACGGCACGCTTCATGCCCAGCGCACTGGCTATCGCTGAATAGCTCTTCCCTCGCTCCCGAAGCGCGACCACCTCTTCATCGAGGTTCCGCCGCGGTGCGCGCGCCCCTGAATAGCTAGGCCGCTCCTCAGGGTCGCGCTCCGCCCGGGGTGACCGGTTGTCCCTTCCTCTGCTTGTCATGGTGCCTCGCGGTCATCGTTCGCCCTCCTGGCCGCTTGAGTGGCTCCGATGGGCCGGCGGCCGGGTCACGCAACGGGCGGTGACCAAAGGCGACGTGAAGTCTAACCCGTCATCGGGCCGCGCTTTGCGCCACTTCAGGCCTTTCAGGCCGGTAGAGCGCTGGGGTTCCCAGGAGCACACCACGGGCTGCTTTGTGCCGTATACTCCAGTTCAACCACGCGCCATGGCGTAACTGTCGGCGCGGCCACTGGTAGCCAGCCGGATTCGTTCCAAAGGTTGCAAGTGCGCGACCCAGAGAACGGAGCCAACAAGTGTCATCTACTTTGCCGCATACTTTGCCGCACCTCGACGTGCCCATAACCAGCTTCTCGGACCTCGGCTTGCCCGGCGCCCTCGTGAGCGCCCTGCGGCGTCGGGGCATCACCGTACCCCTCCCAGTCCAAGCCGCCGCCATCCCCGACGCCCTCGCCGGCCGCGACGTGTCTGCCAAAGCGCCTACCGGTTCCGGCAAGACGCTTGCGTTCGCTCTGCCGATCGCCGCGACCCTCACCCGCGGGGCGCCCAAACACCCCCGCGCCCTGGTGCTGGTGCCGACACGGGAGCTGGCGAGCCAGATAGCTGCGGAGATGACACCCATGCTGGCGGCTCGGTCGTTGACCGCGCACGCGTTTTACGGCGGCGTCGGTTTCGGCCCCCAGCGCGCGGCGCTGCGTCGTGGCGTCGACGTGGCGGTGGCCTGCCCAGGACGCCTCGAGGACCTCCTCGGGACGGGGGACATCAGGCTCTCAAAGACCAACGTCGTGGTCGTCGATGAGGCAGACCGCATGGCTGATATGGGTTTTCTGCCCGCAGTGCGCCGGATCCTCGACGCCACCGCGCCGGACCGGCAGACCTTGCTGTTCTCGGCGACCCTCGACGGTGAAGTGGAGGTGCTCGTCCGTCTGTACCAGAGCTCCCCCGTGCGCCACGAGGTCTCGAACCGGCCCGGCACAGCTAGCGCGAGCCACGAGTTCATGACCGTCGCCAGTGCCGACCGACCTGCCCTGTGCGCTGAACTTGTCAACGATGCCGGGTCGTCGGTGGTGTTCGTGCGTACCAAGCACGGCGCCGACAAAGTCGCCCACCGTTTGCGTGGCGCCGGCGCTGCCGCAGCCGCCATCCACGGTGACCGGACGCAGGGCCAGCGCGAGCAGGCCCTCGCCGCCTTCCGGGCGGGGCGCGTGCGTGTCCTGGTCGCCACGGACGTGGCCGCCCGAGGCATCCACGTGGACGATGTGGCTCGAGTGATCCATTACGACCTCCCCGCCGACCTCAAGGATTATGTCCACCGGTCCGGGCGCACTGCCCGAGCTGGGTCGGAAGGCAAGGTGATCGCCTTTGTGACCCCCGAACAGCGGGCTCTCGCAGCATCCATACGGAGGGGGATAGGAGCCGTAGTGGCAGGGCCGAACCATCCGGCGGGCGCAGCCGGTCGGGCGGCGCCCGTACCACCTTCCGTCCTGCGGCCGAAAGCGTCCTCCAAGAGAAAATACCCGCCGATTAAGCGGCTGGAGCCCGCGCCAAGGTAAAACACGCCGGCCCTCATCTTGGAGAGGCCCAGCCCCGTGGGCGATCATGGTCGCGTGAACATGCGAGCCACGCCGGCCCGGGAGGCGACATCCGACCGGCGGCGCCTGTCGCGCGGCGAGGAGGTGCCTCAGGCACGGGGGCTGGTGCACCTAGCGGCGGTCGTTGTGGCGCTGCCCGCCGGGGCCGTCCTCGTCTGGCGCCACGGCCCTGGCGGCGGTGTCGTGCTGTACGCGCTCGCGTTGGTCGGGCTGTACGCGGTGAGCGCGAGCTACCACTTGTGCTCGTTGTCGCCTGTCGCCCGCCGGCGCATGCGCCAGGCCGACCACGAGATGATCTTCGTCTTCATCGCCGCCACCACGACCCCGTACTGCCTGCTGGGCGTCCCCGGGCTGCTCTCTGACGTCGTGCTCGGGCTGGTCTGGCTCGGCGCGGCCGCTTCCGCGCTAGCCATCCTGGCCCGCTTCGAGGCGACGCGTACCCTCACGTCCGTGGCGTACATAGTGCTCGGGTGGTTGGCGGTGCTCACCCTGCCCGAAGCGGCCCACCGCCTCGACGCTCTTCAACTGGCCATGCTCGGGTCGATGGGGCTCGTCTACACCGCAGGCGCAGGGGTGCTCTGGAGGAAGTGGCCCAACCCCTCGTCAAGGGTGTTCGGGTACCACGAGGTCTGGCACGCCATGGTGGTCCTCGCCAGCGGTTGCGGCTTCGCCCTCATCTGGTCCCTGGCCGGCTCTGGCCACTAAACAGATGGAGCTGGCTCGCCACGATAAAGTACCTGGCGTCCTCCACCCCATCGCCCAACACCCCATAACGCAGCAGCCTCTTCTCCAGTGGCTTCGACGCTGTGGTGGCCGCGGCGTGCATCGAGGCGGGGACGAGGTAGCCACCGGGGAGAGAGCGTGAGCAGGTTGCCAGGACGGGCAGCCTGGCCCACTGTCATCCAGGGCGGCATGGGCGTGGGCGTTTCAGGTTGGCGCCTTGCGCGGGCGGTCTCCATGGCAGGCGAGCTGGGCGTCGTCTCGGGGGTGGGTTTGGACACCGTCATGGCCCGCCGTCTGCAGCTCGGGGACCCGGGTGGCCATATTCGTCACGCGCTCTCAAGCTTTCCGCACCCTGGGGTCGCCGACCAGATCGTCGACCGTTACTTCGTCGAAGGTGGCATCGGGCCCGAGGAGCCGTTCCGCTTGTTGCCGCGGCTGTCGCTCGGCCCGAGCTCCAGGAGCACCGACCTGCTCGTGGCGGCCAACTTCGTCGAGGTTTTCCTCGCCAAGGAGGGCCACGACGGCCTGGTCGGGGTCAACTACCTCGAGAAGCTCCAGATGTCAACACCCCCAGCAGTGTACGGCGCCATGCTCGCAGGAGTCGATTACGTGTTGATGGGCGCGGGCATCCCCGACCAGCTCCCGAACTTGTTGGGCTCCTTGGCGGACGGTCGGGCAGGTGAGGTCACCGTCGATGTGCTTGGCGCCGGTGCCGATGCCTTCACGTCCACGGTGCGGCCATTACCGAGACCGGGCGGTCAGCAGGAGCTGCAACGGCCGAAGTTCTTGGCCATTGTCTCCTCCCACGTGCTTGCGTCCTACCTGGCCCGAGACAACCGAACCCTTCCCAACGGGTTCGTCGTGGAAAGCCCGGCTGCCGGCGGCCACAGTGCCCCACCGAGAGGCCGGCTAATTTTGGACGAGGACGGGCAGCCGGTGTACGGGCCTCGCGATCGTGCGGACTTGGAGAAGATGACGGCTCTTCACCTTCCTTATTGGCTCGCAGGTGCTTGTGCCAGCCCGGAGCTCCTGGCCGAAGCCTGCGAACTGGGTGCGGCCGGGATCCAGGTCGGTTCAGCCTTCGCTCTCTGCGAGGAGTCCAACCTCGCGGCACCGCTGAAGCAGGCCGTCATCGGTCGAGCCCTCGCCGGCACCCTTCAGGTCAGGACGGACCCTTTGGCGTCGCCCACTGGCTTTCCCTTCAAGGTCGCTCTCCTGCCGGGCACGGTGGCAGACGAGGGCGTCCGTTCTAGGCGCGCGCGTGTCTGCGACGCCGGCTACCTGCGGGCGCCTTACCGCAGGCAGAATGGAGAGATCGGGTACCTCTGCCCCGCCGAGCCGGTGGCGGTTTACCTGCGAAAAGGGGGCAGCCTCGCCGAAACGGTCGGGCGATGCTGCTTGTGCAACGGGTTGATCTCGGCGATCGGCCTCGGCCAACGACGGGCCCACGGGGTCGTGGAGCCCCCGATCGTGACCATCGGACAGGATCTCTCGTTCCTCTCCCATCTCGTTGTCAGCGGTCGAGACGGTTACACAGCGGCTGACGTCCTCGCCTACCTCTTCCAGGACCGTGCGCCGGTGCCTGAAAGCCTTGAAAGCGAGGAACCGGCGAGCGTCGCCGGCTGAGGCCGCGGTGCACTAGCCCGCCGGGGCGGCCCTGCCGGGCGGGGACATCGGCTGTTAGGCTATGGGCAACCACGGCCCGGGTCATGCTGGCCGTGCGCCGTTGCCGGTCTCCTCCAGGTCTCCTGCAATCCCCCAGCGTGATGAGCAAGAGAGGGGTAACAACTGTGGCCACCGGGACCGTGAAATGGTTCAACGCATCTAAGGGGTACGGTTTCATCCAGCCCGATGACGGCAGCGCCGATGTCTTCGCCCACATTTCGTCGGTCGACGCCTCTTCCGGCGAACTGGCCGAGGGCCAGAAGGTGGACTACGAGACCGAGCAGGGCCCCAAAGGCCCCCAGGCCAAGCGCGTGCGGGCCCTGTGACGGCCGCCCCCGCGGCGCGTCCGGGCACCGAGGGCGACGAGAGGGTGCTCGCGCTGCGGGAGGAGGGGCGCTCGTTCGCCGTTATCTCCCGCGCCCTCGGCCTGGACGGGACCACCCAGGCCTACGCGGCGTTCCAGCGGGCGCTGCGACGCCTGCCCGCCGCCGAGCAGGAGAGCGTGCGCAGCCATGAGATGGCTAGGCTCGATGCCTTGGGCGAGGGCCTGCGCCAGCGCGAGGACCTCGGCGAGGAGGAGCTAGCCCGCGAAATGCGTAGCCTCGAGCGGCTTCGCCAGACCTTGCTCAGCCCGTAGCGGCACCGCGCTCCCGGCAGCCTTCCCCGGTAGAGCTTCCCTAAGCCCCCGCTCGTATGGCTACCGGTTATACGGCGCCCGAAGGCCGACCAAGAGGACCGTCACCTCAGTGTTCCCGGGCCCTAGTAAGTTCCACTCGACCTCGGCTACCTCGCCTCGACCGGTCTGCAATACCACAAAGTCACCTTTACTGGGCGGCCCGTCCTCGGTCCTCACCGACCCATGGCTCCGGCCGTGGTTGTCCTTGAAATTGATTTGCACCGACCAAGCGTTGCAGACCCCGCCGCAGCGATGGGCTGAGGCACAAGGGTGGGCGCTGCCGCTGCCGGCGCCTGCCCGATGACAACCGGGGCTTCAGTGGTCTACGCTCGGGCCTCGGTGGCTTGCGGGGCTACCCAGCGGTGGCTGACGGGTCACGGTTGAACCCCGTGAACGCCGCTGTCACCTGGGGTGGGCGACAGTGGAGATCTCGGCCCAGACCGTTTTGCCGGGCCCGGAAGGCCCCGCCGCACTACCCCACGCGGCCGCCAACGCGAACACGATGTTCAGGCCTCGCCCACTCAGGGCGTCCCCGGTCATCTTCCCTCGCATGGGTGGGCGGTTGTCGCCGTCAGTTACCTCGATCCGCAGGTACGAGCCCCGCTCACCCGTGAGGGCGAGACGAGTTGCCCCACCGGCGTGGACTACCGCGTTGGCTACAAGTTCGCTAGCGATCAACTCGGCGTCGTCCACCAAGGCAACCATGTCCCAACGGTAGAGGACATCTCGAACCACCTGTCGCGCCAAACTGGGGGTGTCGAGGGTGCTTCCCAACTCGAAGGATTCCTCCACTGCCTCCGCCCAATGAGCAGCCGTGATAAAGGCCCTACCCATCGCAGGCTACGAACAACCAGCTTGGACAGGGCAATCGAGGTCCTCTCCCTCGCTGGCCGAGGTCTCACCAACTATTTCGCCCCGTTTTGCCGCAACTCAGAACTATTTTGGTACCCGCTGTGTACACCCGGGCACGTGGTATACCAACGGGACGACTGAACGCACTTGAACTGCGTGAGGCTTGCGGGGCGGCCCGCTTGGCGTTCCAATGCTGAGTTCTTCGGCTCTCGACGAGGCCTTCGAGCGGATGGCGAGCGCAGGCTTCGAGCTGCCTAACGGGTTTGTCAACCATGGCGCAATGGCATGTGAAGCCCTGGCAGCACTCGGCTTCGAGAGCGAGCTCGGAGCCTGGGCCCGGCGTTTTTCCAGCATCGCCGGAGCACCTGTCAGGCCCAAAGCCACCAAGACTTTCGATTGGCGGCCTGCTCTTGGAGATTACAACCAGCTTTCGGAGTGGATCGGGCACTTCGAGGAACAGGTCGCCGACGAAGGCTGGGCTGCAGTGACCGAGACTTGGGTACCTCGTCTGATGCCGGCGCTTTCGACTGTCCTGTTCCACGGCGCGATCAGGACGGCCCATGCGGTGAGAGCGGTCGCAGCGGCCGACACTGAACCTCGGCGGGCTGAGCTGGCACGCGCTCTCGGCTACTGGGCGGCACGTTATCGTCCCGGCGAGCCAGCAATTCCAGCGGAAAGTGAGCACACGCGCGCCTACGTCCTCACGAGCGCCGCCGAAGCCGCCAGGTACTACCTCGCTTCGCCAAGCATTTATTTCCTTCATGGAGTAACGGGCGCTATGGCTGTTGAGATCCTCCTCGACCACCTACCTTGGCGAGGGCGCGAAGAGGCGATAGCCCAGGTCCGTGCTGAGCTTTCGGCAATGCACGATGGCGCACGACCCGCTGCAGCGCTGAACGTTGCGGGGGCGCTCGAGAACGAACTGGCCGAGGCCGCCGAGACGAGCGGTGACCCTCACGAAGTGAAGTTGGTTGAAGCCTGTCGACGGGGGTGGTCCGCAACAGGCAACGAAGTCTTTGTGGCCGCGGCTGAGATGGTTACGGGACGCGCCCGTCCTCAGTAGCAGTCATCGTCAGCCGTCGTAATTGAAGGCTCATTCCTTGGCGGGGACCAGCATCAGGACAAGCACGCATCGCCGTCTCCAGTGGTGCTGTCGCCGAAGTTTGGGCGCTGATGCGCCCAGCGACGCGCCGCAAGCGGGCCATCCAAGCTAGAAGGCTCTCGCGGGCGCGTTCCGCCTCGACGTCAAGTCCTTCCAATGACTCCAGTCGCCAATGCGTCATGACGACTGGCGCCAGCACCTGGTCGTGATGGACTTGGAAGTTGTAGATCCCAGCAGCCGCTATGGAGACGGCATGACTGGCGAACCCGAGGATGTCCGCCCCAGGCATCTGAAAGCTCTTCACCTGGCGGGCAATCGCTTTGACTGTGCCGGAGGGGTCGGCGCTGAGGGCGGCGCTCGCCAGATCCCTGTAGAACAGAAAATGGAGGTTCTCGTCGGCGGCGACTCGCCTCATCACCGCCGCGCCCTCGTCATCGAGGAAGCGCCCAGTGTTCCAATGCGAAATCCTCGTAGCGAGTTCCTGCAGAGTTAGGTAAACGATGCCATCGGTCAGGCTTTGACCACGGCTGCCGGCGCTGAAGCCCGTACTTACGTAATGCATTCGGGCCCGTTCAAGGGCCGTCAAGTCGAGCTTTCGGGTGATGGAGACCCAGTCTCGAAGGACGATCGAATGGCGCTGCTCTTCAGCCGCCCAGCGACGGCTCCACTCGCCTAACGCCGAGTCATTTCCAAAGGCCTCCGCGATGGTGTGGTAGTAGCCGGGCAGGTTGTCCTCTGTGAGCAAGTTGACGAACAGCGCCGAGGCAACGCCGGGCGGCAGAGGTGCACCAACCTGGTCAAAGGGTTGTCCGGGCGCGTGCCGGACGCCAAGCTCCCAAGGGACCAGCTCGTGTGGGAACCACTCCTTGGAGTGCGCCAAATGCCTTGCGAGGAGCCGGCCCGCGTGCTCTTCCAAGGCCTCGCGGAGGGCTGGCGCCCCAAAGCGCTGGTTCACTGGTCGCCGCCGTCCTTGTCGGCATAAGGGACTAGGCGGTCCCGGCCCAACTCGGAGAACCGCTCGTTGAGCGCCTGAGCCACGACATCGTGGTCATGTGCAGTAGGCACGAGAGCGCCATAGCAAAGGGCTTCCAGTTCAAAGGCGCTGCGCATGCCACCGAGCTCGAAGTACCGGATGAACAGTTCACCGTAGGAGAGCGCCGCTTCTCTGCGGGCGCGGTCCAGCTCGTCGCCCATGGGCTCACTCATTCGAGCAACCGGACATCGACACGAGGGCAGGCACCTCCCGCAGGCAACCGCCGACGGCGGCTCAGAACCCTTCCCCTCACTGTCGAAGGTGCTTGAAGCCTACCACCGGGAACTTCCGGTTGAGCCCAAAGATCCTGCTGGCATAGCATGAGGGTCGTGTACGGCCAGCCAGACTGCACGCGGCACTGAAAGCGCCCCGCCCGTCGACCAACTGACAGGTTCAGGTGAGCGCTACTGGGGATGTCCACGCGACGGGAGCCGACCCGACCTCAGAACTCATAGTCAGCTTCGTCCAACGAGCTCAGGCGCTGTTCCTAGCCGGTGGCGTCGAGGTGACTCTTCAGGCGGTGTTGGGCCTGGCCATTGCCACCATCGAAGGGTGCGACTTCGCTGGGATCCTGATCCTCCACGGCGACCAGGTAACCGCACTCGTGCAAAGCGACCCGCTGATCGCAGAGCTGGAAGCCAGCCAATGCCTGGCGGGTGCAGGCCCCGGCCTCGAGGCGGTAGCGGGCCGCGCGCCCGTCTACGCTGAGGATCTTCAGACCGACACGCGGTGGGCCAGCTTCGGGGCAGCCGCTTCGGCCGCAGGCGTGCGCAGTGTCTTAGCTCTTCACCTCGCTGCCAACGGGACCTTCGGGGCCCTCAATCTCTACGGCCGCTACCCGTCGGCTTTCGGGGCCGTTGACCGAGCCAAGGGCTTGGTCCTAGCGGGGTTGGCAGGCGTCGCTGTCTTGCTCGCCCAAGCGCGGGACGAGGACGTACGCCAGGCGGAGAACCTACGCCATGCTCTCGGCACGAGAGAAGTGGTGGGCCAGGCTCAAGGGATCCTGATGGAGCGGGAACGCATAACGGCCGAACAGGCCTTCGATATTTTGCGGCGAGCCTCCCAGCACCTCAACGTCAAGCTGCGCGAGGTTGCCCAGGATCTCATCGATACCGGTGAAAAGCCGGTTACTGGTTCGGGGCAGGAGCCCTGACCGGGAGCGCCGCCGAACGTGCTCGTCGCCGAGGCGTGCGATACAGGTGCGGTACAGGTACAGCCCGAGCCGTGACCTTCGAGGCGGTCGTCAGCGGGTTGCTATTCCTTCTCCTTGCCAGCGTGGACAACCACAACGGGAGCACTGGACATGCGCAGCAGCTCGTGGGAGACGCTCCCGAGCGCGACGTCGGCCACCTCGCTTCGGCCACGGTTGCCCACCACGACCAGCGCCGCGTCAACGCCCTCTGCCAATCCGGCCAAGTCGGCGGCGATCATCTTGGAGGCGTGTTCGTCCTGGATCCTGAGCTCAGCAGCCACGCCCCGAGCTTTGGCTGCTTTGGCCGCTTCCCCGAGGACCGGGTCGGCTTCCTCGAGCCTCTCCTGGGAAGGCCCGTTCTCGGGGTCCTCTTCGAACAGCTTTTCTGCCAAGGGCGAGAAGTGGATAAATATGACTTTGGCGTCCATGCTGACCGCCAACGCGAGGCCAACTTCTGTCGCTCGCGTGGCCGCCGGCGTGCCGTCCACACCGATCAGGATCGTGGTCACTACCTGCTTAGGCTAGCAACGTCTACCGTGGTGCACATGCCTAGATGACCAGGTTGAGATCACGGGCCGAGAACAATTGCACCTCTGGCCCGGTGCCGGGCTCGTCGAGCGTGACCCAGAGATCAGGGAGCGGCCCTTGGATGGAGCGCGACGTGTTCAACTACCGAGGCTGAAATGTGAACCGCCCTCGCGGCCAAAGGTCGTCTAGGTTCGCGGGTAATCATCTCTTGGCTCCAATCGGAGGAGGTCCCGATGAGCACGACCGAGGACAGCAGCCGGGGCTCGAGCCTGGCCGCGAGCACTGACGGAGTCGACATGAAGCTCGAGGTGGTGATAGTCCCCGTTTCGGATGTCGATCGAGCGAAAGAGTTCTACGAGCAGCTTGGGTGGCGACTCGACGCCGACGTCGTCGACGGCGACTTTCGGTTAGTCCAGTTCACGCCACCAGGAGCTGGCTGTTCGATCCAGTTCGGCACCAACCTCACGCCGGCATCGCCTGGCTCGGCGCAGGGCCTTCACCTCGTCGTCTCGGACATCGAGGCTGCACGTGACGACTTGGTCCGGCGCGGTGTTGAGGTAAGCGAGGTGTACCACTGTGCAACAGGGCTGTCTTGTCGCTTCGACACTTGGGCGAACAATCGCGTCAGCGGGCTCGCCCCGGGTCGCAGTAGCTACGGTTCCTTTGCGTCGTTCAGGGACCCGGACGGCAACGGCTGGCTGCTTCAGGAAGTCAGGGCGAGGTTCCCCGGTCGCGTCGGTTCCGCCGGGATTACCTTCGGCTCTGCTGGCGACCTTGCTGGAGCGCTGCGGAGAGCGAGGACCGCCCACGGGGCGCACGAACGGCACATGGGCGAGGAGGACGCCAGCTGGCCGGACTGGTACGCGGCCTACATCGCGGCCGAGCAGTCTGGGGCAGAGCTACCCAGGTGAGCGCCTATGGCGTCATCGTGCTCGGCAGCGTGCGTAAGTCCACGGACCGGTCAGCTCCTGGGCCCACCCTTCCGTGAGGCCGTCGGGACCTGTCCCCTAGAAGGGGCCCGTTCGTGGGGCCGGGGCCAGCCCCACTCAGAGGCTCTTGGCCTAGAACTCGGGGGCGTTGCCATCGTCTCCCGTCGCTTCCGCCTGCTCCGTCCACGCCACCGCTCCAGAGCCGTCGTCGAGGCCGTATGCGACACAGAAGTCGACGTCCTCGGGACGGTCCTGGGGCCCGTGCTCGAGCAAGCGGAAGGCGCCCCGAGGCCCCACCCACCACGTCCTTGGTGCCGCGACCAGAGCGTCGAGGTACTCGGCCAGCTCTGACCATGGCCGCAAGAAATGTTGTTCAATGGCCCACTCATCTTCAGGTGGAGGCTCCAGGGCGCGAAGCTCGCTCTCCGTGTGGCGCACGACGTCGGCGACAACTTTGATGACCCGCCTGCCCCCGCCTATGGGCAGGCCCATAGCAAACGACGCCCGGGAACCTAGCAAGGCGTGGATGTTGTTCGCGTCGCGGACCTGACGGGCAGCTCGAATGTACTCGTCCCGCTCCACGACGGGATTATCGCACGTGCGCATGCCCTCTGCCCGCCAGCTCGGGGAGCGCCGGCCGCGGGCTAAAGCCACCGGGCGTGTGGTCTCGAAGGGACGGGCTAGAGTGCCTGCCTGGAGGAACGGGACCTAGCTTCAGCGGGCCAGAGCCTATTGCGGCTGGTTGCAGCGCCTGGTTGCCAGTTCGGGTAGTTAGTGGAGGCAGCCAGGCACCGATGAAGAGGAAGTGGGTGCAGCGGCCCAGGTGACCGAGGAGCTAGAGGCTCTACGTAGGCGTGCCTCTAGGGCTGCCACGGGCGAAGCACAAGCGAGATGTCTGAGAGATATCGCCGCAGCGCTTGCCGGGAGCTCCACCCCGGCAGAACGCGCTCATCTGTTGATGTCGCGAGCGCGAGTCCACGCCAACCAATGGGCGACGCGCGAACTCGTCGCCGACGCCCTTGGGGCCATGGACGAGTTCGAGCAGGCGGGCGATCGGGGCGGCCAACTCGACGCGGCGAGCGTGGCGGCGGCGCACGCCGCGTGCCTGGGCGAGCTGTCGCTCGCGTCGGAACTTGCCATGAGCTGTGTCGTGGGGCTGCGCGGCCTCCCAGATGACGTGCTGCGCGCCGAGGTTACGAACCGCCTCGGAATTTTTTGCTATTCGTTCCGAGATTTTGACCGCTCAGTGGAGCAGTTCGAGATGTCACTTGCTGCAGCAGAGCGCTCGGGCAAGGATGACTTGGTCGGGCGCGCGCTCTATAACCTCGTGAACGCGCTCTTGCTATATGTGCATGACGTAAAACAGCGCGTCGGGGGAGAGCTGGTCCACGGTAGCTGGTGGGGCGAGACGCTCGCCAGGGCGGAGGTCCTACTGGACAAGCTGGCGGGTGCCGCGGGCAGCGATCGGGTCAGACAGCTGCGAGTTTCCCGTCTGCGGTGGAGGTTGCTCTACGAACGAGGCCAACCCGAGCGCGCCCTGGCAGGGCTGAGAGAGGGGCAAGCAAGCCTGCTGGAGAAGGAAGAGGAGAGCAAGTACGACCTGGCGTTGCTCGAAGCTCGCTGTTTGCGTGCGTTAGGCCGTTCAACCGAAGCGGTTGGCGCTGCCCGACGAGCGCGCGATGCCGCCGCGTCGAGCGAGGATGACCAAGAACTAGTAATCGCGCTTCGGGAACTTGTGGCCGCGGAGCACGAGGCGCGTGATTTCGGCGCCGCGTTGACAGATGCCCTCGAGCTGATTGAGCGCTTGAACGCCGTGCACCGCCGACATACAGCACAAGTCGTTGAACAAGTCTGGGCGAGGGCCGTTACAGAACTGGACCGCCCGAGGCAAGAGCCTCAGCCTGAGGCCGCCTCGTGGTCTCCCGAAGAGGACGCATGGGCACCCGTCGTCGGCCGACATTTGTTGGAGCGGGCGCTCAGTGCTCAAGAGAAGCAAACAACCGATTTCTCCCTAGTGATGGTCGACATCGACCACTTCAAGCAGATGAACGAGACATTTGGTCGAGAGCTTGGTTACCAGGTACTGCGGGCCGTTGGCCAGCTCCTGGCAGCGGACGTCCGCACCGGTCAAGCCGTCCTGAGATGTGGTCGAGACGGGTTCGTGCTCGCATTGCCCGCCGTCCCGCTGCCAGCCGCCGTCGACTTAGCCGAGCGTCTCAAGCAAAAGGTAGCTGCCTTTGCGTGGGACGTTTTTGATGGGAGGCTCCAAGTCACCGTGAGCACCGGCGTTGCCAGCGGGCGTCCCCTCGAATGGAGAAAGGTGCTCGCTGCTGCCGGCAGGGCGCTGTCCGCCGCGAAGAGGGGGCGGAAGGAGGAAGTTCGGGCGAAGCTCGAACAATGAGGGGCAGCCCCGGCTGGACCGAGCCTGCCCCTCAAAAAATTACTAACGCGCTATTCGAGTTTTAGAAGTTGTACTGCAGGTAGTTCGCCTTGGTGAACTCCAAAGGTGTCGAGAAGATAACCGTGTTGGTCGTCGCCCCGGTCGTCATGTCAGGTGCCGCGGCCACTGTGTAGACGCTATTGAGGCCGACGGCAGCGCCGCTGAAGCTCTGCACCTTGCCGAAGTTGGTCTTTATCCCGCACCACTGCGAAGGCGTCGGGTTGGCGGGCGGTGTCGTTGCGGTGCACTCCGGTGCCCCGTGGGCTCCCTCGTAGGCGAGCCTTGACATGAGCATGTCCAGCTTGCCTTGGCCGATCTCGTTCCAGAGGAACAGCGCCTGCAGGGCGCCGTCGGCGAAGTAGGTCCGGTCTTCCGTCGGGGGCCCGATACCGAAAACGCCGATCTTGCCGGACTCGTGCAGGTCTGCGATCGCCTTGGCGGTGCCCGGGATCGCGGCACTGTCAATGGGGATGATGGCCTTGATGGCCGGGTAGGCGTGGATGATGCCCTCGGCCACGGAGAAGGATATCGACTCGACGGACTGGCCGTAACCAGTGGCGACGATCTTCAAGCCGGGGTACTTGGCGGCGATGTAGGTCTTCATGGCCCCTATCCAGGCGTTCTGGATGGTGGCGTCAGCAGTGGACGACATGATGGCGATGTCCGCTTTCGGCCCGGTGTACGCCTCGACGGCGTTGATCAGGCCCGATGCGATCGTGTTGTAAGCGGTGTCCTGCATGAAGAAGTCACGGGCGCTCGGCACGTCGGAGTCGTACGTGATCACCTGGATGCCGTCCTTCATGGCCTCCTGGAGCACGGGCGCCGGCACGGTCGGGTCGTCCGATGACATCGTGATGACGTTGTAGTGCTGCGCGATCTCGGCCTTGAAGATGGCTACCTGTCCCTCGGCCGACGCGGTTGCAGGGGCCGTGTAGGTGAAGTTGATCCCGAGCTTGCTGGCCACCTGCTTCGCGCCCTGTTCATTGGCCTCGAAGACTGTCAAGCCGAGCAGTTTGGGGACCATCGAAACCTTGATCGTGGCTAAGCTGCTGGCTGCACCAGCGGAAGGCGCCGCAGTAATGGCCGTTGTCGCACCCATTGCTAAACAGGCGACTGCGGCGCCTATCCTCCAAACCAGCTTCCGCTGGATGGTCCTAGTTGCCTTCAATTGTGCTCTCCTCCTCTGTTCGTGCCTCTGTACGAGGCGTTTTCCCCCTACCTGGCGTCACCGGCGAAGCCGCGGCGCCAGTTACTTGCGAGCCACGACGGCCCGCAAGGAACCTTTGCTTTGCGAACGGATCGAACGGATTAAGCATCTGAGACCGCCGGCGACTGTTGCGCGACACCAAATCGGCGCTTCAGGACGTCCCTCAGGTGCACCCCGGCCCTACGGTCGAGAGCGATCTTCAAGATGAGGCAGAGCACCAGCACGATGCCCCCGACCATGGTGGCCGTGAGAGAGCTGTTGCCCTCGATGAGCATGCCTTGGAAGAGGAAGCCAAGCAGGAAGGTGGCGATTATGACGCCGCTTACCCGCCCCTTCCCCCCGAAGATGTCGACGCCTCCGAGCACGACGACGGTGATCGCCGGGAGCAGCAGCGAGTCGCCGATGTCGTCACGGGCGGCGTTGTAGTAGCCGGACACGAAAATCCCCGCCGCCCCCGCAAGCAGGCCGCTCGCCACGAACGCGCTGAAAAGAGTGCGCTGCACATTAACCCCGCTGTAGCGGGAGGCGGCGCGGTTGTAGCCGATCAGCACGAGCCCTCGCCCGTAGCGGGTGCGGGCTACTACCACCCACACGATGGCAGCGATCACGGCAAAGCCGACCAGCTGGTCCGGGACCGGTCCCACGCTGCCCGTGCCGGCAAAGTCGACGAAGGACTTCGGGAAGTTGTACGGCGGCGAGTTGCCACCCACCGCGGTGGCGATGCTGCCGAAGATGAACTGGGTACCCAGCGTCACGAGCAGGGAGGCGATGCCAAACCTGGTCACGAATAGCCCGTTAATTGCACCGCCGAGGGCTGAGATGACCAGCGCGACTACAACTGCCAGCCAAATGTTGAGGCCCTGTTGCCAAAGCGCGGCCATCACGATGCCCGAGAGGCTCGACATGGCACCGGTGGAGATGTCGATCTCCCCGGTGAAGATCACCAGCGCTTCACCCAGGGCGATCAGCCCGGTGAAGAGGAACCCCTCGCAGAGGGCGAGCACCCCCGAGGCGCCCAGCTGCCTGAAGTCCGGGACAGCCAGGCAGAAGTAGGCGAGCACGGCCACCAGCAACACGGCGACGGTGGCGACCCAGATCGTCTCTTGGCGCCCAGCCGTGCGGGCCGGCGCACGCCTCGCGGCTGGGCTCGTGACGCTCAGGCTCATTGAACTGCCCTCGCGGGTTGACGGAAGGGCTGGCGGAGGAGCTGGCGGACGGGCGCGCCCTTGCGGTCGGCCACGACAGCGATCAGTATGAGCACCCCTACACCAGCCGGGTCCCAGAGCTCGTTGATCCGGAAGCTGATCATCGCCTGCAACGCCTCGGACAGGAACACCGCCCCCAAGGCACTGCCAACGGGCCCGCCCCGGCCACCGAGCAGCGTCGTGCCGCCGATCAGGGCTGCCGCTATCGACATCAGGTTGGTATTGCTGTCGCTCCCACTAGTGGAGGTCCCTGAACCGATCTGGCACAGGTAGATGAAACCCGCCAGACCCGCCAGGAACCCGCAGATGACGTAGGTCGTGAAGAGGATGCGCCGGACCGGGATCCCGGCTCGGAACGCGGCGTCGGCGTTGCTGCCGACGGCGTATATGGACCTGCCGGTGACGGTCCTGGTCAGGAACAAATAGGCGGCCGCCACGGCACCGACGCCAATGACGAGCAGCCACGGCACAACGGGCAGCAGGTTTGCGTTCCCGAAGTTGCTGTAGGTGGCCGGGACACTGACCACCGATTCGCCGCCGCAAATGATGAACTGCCAACCGCCGTAGATCGTCAGCGTTGCCAGGGTGGCGATGATCGGCGGTATGCCGACGACGGAGACCAAGAAACCATTTCCCATCCCGAGGCCCGCACCAATGATCAGGGCGAGCAGCAGGGCGAGCCAGATGTTGAGGTTGTTGTCCTGGGCGGGGAAGCCGATAGCGATGACGGCAATCCCGAGCACCGGGGACACGGAGAGGTCGATCCCGCGCCCGAGCACCACTATGGTCTGGCCGGTTGCCACGATCATGATCGTCACGGAATCCGCCAGTATGAACGCGATGTTGCTCGTTACACCGAACTGGGGGTGCAGCGCCGTACAGAGCGCAAAAAGCCCCACGATGGCGACTAGGAGCTGGACCTCCCGGCGTCGCAGGAGGCCAATGGCAACGCTTCCCAGCGCTGCTCCAGGCACGAGCGGCCCGGCCCCCGGCGCTGGGGTGGCGGGGGCGGACGGCGTCGACAAAGTGGTCATTTGACGTGTGCTCCCACGACGAGGGCGCCAAGGTTCGCGTCGGTGATCTCGGCGCCTGAGAGTTCGCCCACGACGTGGCCTTCGTACATCGCAAGGACCCGGTCGCAGGTGATGGTGAGCTCATTGAGCTCGGAGGATATGAAAACGCAGGCGAGGCCGTCTTCGGCCAGCTGCGCCACCAGGCGGTAGATGTCGTCTTTGGCCCCCACGTCCACGCCTCTGGTCGGTTCGTCGAAGATCGCCACCCGGGGCTCGGCCAGCAGCCAGCGCGAGAGCATGGCGCGCTGCTGGTTACCGCCGGAGAGCGCTTTCATCAAGGTGTCCAAAGACGCCATGCGAACGGCGGTCCGGTCGGTCGCCTGCGTGGCCATCAGGCGCTCGGCAGCGGGCCTGATCAGGGGCCCGACCCGATCGAGCCGGGGGATGACCCCAGCTGTTACGTTGCGCTCCACCTCCACCTCGGCGAAAATGCCGTGGCGGCCGCGGTCTTCAGGTAGGTACACCAGGCCGGCGTCGATACAGGCCCTCGGGCTCCGGTGCCCCAAGACCCGGCCGTCCACTCGCACCAGGCCCCGGTCCGTCGCCCGCAAGCCAAAGATCGTCTCGGCGACCTCGGTACGCCCGCTGCCGACCAATCCAGCTAGGCCGAGGATCTCTCCCTCCCGCACGTTGAAGCCGACCCCTTCAAAAGAGGGCTGGGAAGTGAGGTCCTCCACCACCAACATCTCTTTTCGGCCCGTGGCGTCGAAGTGAGGGCGCACACGTTCCCGGGTGGCCAGCTCGCGCCCGATCATCGCCTTCACGAGCACGGCCCTGTCGAAGTCCCCGCGAGGCGCGTTCAGCACCTTGGCACCGTCTCGGAGCACGGTGACCCGGTCGCTGATGGCGAGCACCTCGTCCAGCCGGTGGCTGATAAAGCCCAGCGTGTAGCCCTGAGAGCGGAGGCTCCCCATCACCTCGAACAATGTCCCGGCCTCCTTGCCAGTAAGGGGGGAGGTCGGCTCGTCGAAGTAGATCACTACGCAGCGGTGGACGAGGGCGCGTGCACACTCGACGAGCTGCTGCTGGGCAATGCTCAGCTCCTCCGCCCTCATCTCGGGGTCTATGTCCAAGCCCACCCGGTCGAGGTATGCCGACGCCTGGCGCTTCATAGACACCCAGTCGACGTTGAAGCGCAGCCTGCCACGCCGCAGGATGCCGACGAAGAGGTTCTCGGTGACCGATAGCGATTGCATCAACGCCGGTTCCTGGGGCACTAAGTAGATCCCCCGGTGCTGGGCAGATCGGGGTGAGAGCCCGCTCAGGTGGTCTTGCCCGAGGACGAGCTCTCCCGAGTCGGGCTGGTAGATGCCGGACATGATCTTGAGCAAGGTGGACTTGCCAGCGCCGTTCTCGCCGACGACCGAGTGGATCTCACCAGGTTCGAAGGTCACGCTGACCTCCGACAACACTCGAGCGCCGTCAAACGACTTGGTCAAAGAGCGCCCCACGTAGCGGGGGCCCGCCCGAACGTCCCCTTCCGGTCCCGTTGACGACATGTCGTGGTGTAGTTCGCGCGGCAACAATGTCTCTACCGTGTGAGCGCTCATATGCCTGCTAGGAGCGCTCTGGCAAACCTTTGCCTACCACTCTGTTAGGGCCACAAGCGCTACAAACAAATCGGCTTGTTCGAGAACCAACGTCTCCAGCACTCAACTGGTACCCCCCTCACTCGCACCCCGACGCCACCCTCAATGAGAGCGCTAACACGGAACCATAGCAGCTATCGCGCGTTTCATGTGCGCGGGTTGGAGCGTCGCTGAGCCAACGCTGAGCTCACCACCGGGCCCGGCCAGCAAGCGCCTGCTGCGTTCTAGTGAAAGCGATGCTGTAGAGGAGGTCGAAACTTCGTCGCCCACGGCAGGCTCACTCCGCGAGCAAACCCTCAGCAGTGAAGCGGTCGGTGATCAAGATACCGAGCAACCTGCCCTCGAGAGCTCCCCGGATTGCCGCGAGTTTTTGCACCGACCCTGCGATCCCAATGGCTCGCGGCACACGGCGAAGCTGGTCTAGCGACATCCCTATAACGCGATTGTCAAAGGGGCTCGGGACTTCGTTCCCGCTGCGGTCGATAAACCGCACGCACAGGTCCCCGACTGCGCCCAGTCGCTCGAGCTCGGCCATCTCGTCCTCGGAAAATACGTTGCCGCTCTCTCCGAGCAGACGTGACGGGTGGATAGAACCGACACCGACGAGTGCCACCGTGAGGCGGCCAAAATAGCTCATCGTCTCTTGGACCTGAGGCTCGGTCAGGTACGCGGCGGCCGCTTGGGGGGAGGCCGCGACACCCGGGGCCGTTAGGAAGTGCGGCTCGGCTTTGAGAAGTGATGCGAGCCGCTCGGTGAGGCGGATGGCGTGCACCTCCGCTGTTGGATTGCCAATGCCGCCAAGGATTTGGACGACGTGGCTTTCCCCAGCGACACGATGGGGCTGCATCGAACCCACGGTTCGCAGGAGCGTTTCGCTCCATGACGAGATGCCGATTACCTCGTTGGGGCCGAGGGTCGCTTCGAGGTAGCTCGCAGCGGCGCTCCCAATGGCTCTTAGGACGTCCTCACCACTACCTGCGACGCAGTCAGCCACGACGGCGTCCTGCAATTTGTAGCGGCTCACCAGCGCCTCTTCGAGCTCGGAGTAAACGCCCGTAGGCGTCATGACAGTGGTACGGACGATGCCCTCTCTTTGCGCCGCCGTCAGCAAGCGCGAAACCATGGCCTGGGAAAGGGAAAGTTGCCTGGCGATCTCGGGCTGGCGCACTCCGTGTTCGTAATAGAGGCGTGCGACCTTGGTGATCAGTCTGAGGCGTTCGGGCGAGTTCAAAGGGCCAATCCTTCGACGGCACCCGGCCCCGTCACCCGCGAGAGCGCTTCGTGCCAGGGCCCGAGCAGCTTGTCTCGCTGCTCGCTCGGCATGCGCGGTTCGATGCGTTCACCCAGGCCAGCAAGCTGGACGATGAGCTCTTCGTCTTGGAAGACGCCGACTGCGAGCCCTCCGAGAAATGCCGCGCCGAGCGCTGCCGCGTCGGGGGCACGGCTGCGAAGTACCGGCCGGCCAAGCAGGTCGGCCTGAAGTTGCATCAGCACATCATTGCCGGTCGCGCCGCCGTCCACGCGAAGTTCAGCTATCGGCGCGCCGACGTCCGCTTCGAGCGCCGCGAAAAGGTCCGCCACCTGGAAGGCGATCGACTCCACCGCCGCTCTCGCGAGCTGGGCGCGGCCGGTCCCAAAGGTAAGCCCCGTGATGGCCCCGCGAGAGCCTGGTTGCCAATAGGGCGCCCCGAGCCCCGCGAACCCCGGCACGATGTGAGTGCCGCCAGCGTCCGTCGCAGTACCCGCAAGTTGCTCGACGGCAGCGGCCCCATCCACGCCGAGGAGCTGAGCCAACCATTCGACCGTTGCACCGCTCGAGTAAACGTTGCCTTCGAGCACGTACGCGGGCGAACCTGCCAGCCACGCCACGGAGGTAGCAAGGCCGGCCCGCGAACGGCGGAGATCCCCCGCCGTTGGGGAGGCGAGTGACGTCCCGGTGCCGAAAGTTGCCTTGGCGGTACCGGGACGTAGGCAACCAAGGCCGAAGAGAGCGGCGTGCGAATCGGCGGCGAGAGCCGCAATGGGCGCCGCAGGTACCGGGCCCTGGGCGACGGTTTCGCCCAAGACACCGCTAGAAGCCACGACAGTAGGGAGGAAACCACCGGGGATCCCGAAGATTTCCAGGAGTTCCTCGCTCCAATTGAGGCGGTGGATGTCAAAAAGAAGTGTCCTCGAGGCGTTGCCAGCATCGGTGACGTGCAAGGAGCCGCCCGAGAGGTTCCAGGCGAGCCAACTGTCGACCGTGCCTGCGCAGACCTCTCCGCGCTCCGCCGAGCGCCTGAGAGCGTTGTCGTCGTCAAGCAGTTTTTGTAACTTGGAAGCGGAGAACATCGGGTCGAGGGGGAGCCCGGTGAGGTCTGTTACCAAAGGCTCGAGCCCCTTCGCCCTTAGCTCGCTGCACAGTGGGGCCCCGCGGCTGCATTGCCAGCTCGCGCAGGGCGTCAAGGGCGCTCCCGTGCGGCGGTCCCAAACGAGCACCGACTCGCGCTGGTTTGCCACGGCCACACAACTGATGGCAACCCGCGGGAGCCGGCCAACTGCTTGAAGGACGCTCTGCCAAAGCTCGAGGGGATCTTGCTCGACCCACCCAGGGCTCGGGTAGCCACGAGACACAGGTACAGAAGCGAACGCCACGGTTTGTCCCTCAGGTGTCACGAGCGCTGCCTTTGTGCTCGTCGTCCCCTGGTCTATGGCGAGAACCGCTGCCGTCGGCCCTCCTTGCGCCCGAGCACTTCCATTACAGCCCCACTGATGCCGTCGGCTGTGAGGCCGGCGTACTCAAATAGCCACGATGCCGAGCCAGTTGGCAGGAACCCCCGGAAGCCAAGGATCCGCATCGGTACAGGCCGACCAGTTACGACAGCCTCGGCAACGGCGCCGCCGAGCCCGCCGCGTACCGAGTGCTCCTCGACGGTGATAATTGCACCAGTCTCTTCTGCGGCGGCGGCGACTTCTTCGGTATCAAGTGGCTTCACGGTCGGCATGGAGACCACGCGAGCGCTGACGCCATAGCCCGCTAGGGCCTTCGCCGCCTCCAGCGCTCGCGAAAGCATTGTCCCGTTCGCGATCAAAGTCGCGTCACTACCTTCGACGACACGGCACGCCTTGCCGATCTGGAAGTTGTAGCCAGCACCGTAGACGGCTGGGACGCCCATACGGCTCACCCTAACGAAGGCGGGCCCTTCGTGCTCAATAGCCGCGCGGAGTGCTTGCCCGGTCTCAGCGGGGTCAGCCGGGACGATCACTACGAGGTTATCTATCGCCCGCAACCACGCCACGTCTTCGATCGAATGATGAGTAGGACCAAGCTCGCCGTAGGCGACTCCCGGGCTCATGCCACACACCGTCACGTTCGCGTTTGTGTAAGCGAGATCGACCTTTATCTGTTCGAGGCCCCGCGCCGTAATGAAGCAGCTCGCCCCTGACACCACGGGCCGTTTGCCTCCGTTCGCCAAACCGGCGGCGATGCCGAGCATTGCTTGCTCTGCGATCCCGACGTTGACGAGCCGGTCTGGGAAGCGCCTCTTGAAGTCGACCAGCTTGCTCGAACCCACAGAGTCGCTGCACACGACTACTAACCGCGGGTCAGTTTCGGCAACGGCCTCCATCGTCGACGCGAAAGTGTCACGGCAGTCAAAGAGAGGGCCCCTTTGGGTGGTAGAGGTCATAGGAGCTCGTTCAATGCGGCTTCAAGTTCGCCTGCTGACGGGACTTTGTGGTGCCACTCCACGCGGTCTTGCATAAAGGAAACTGGGTACCCCTTGTGGGTGCGTGCGATGACGAAGCTGGGCTTGCCCGCGTCGACTGGAAGCCCCTCAAAAGCACTTAAGAGCGCAGCATGGTCGTGGCCCGCGACTTCGGCCACGCCCCAGCCGAATGCTCGCGCCTTTGCAGCGAGCGGGTTCAAGCGGCTTGTCTCTTCGGTCGAGGCGCCCTGCTGCAGGCCATTGCGGTCTACGATCACGGCCAACCGTTCGAGCCCGCGGTGGCCAGCGGCCATCAGCGCCTCCCAATTGGAGCCCTCTTGCAGCTCGCCGTCACCCACCAGGCAAAAGGTCCTTCGCTTCGACCCATCGAGCTCTGCAGCAACCGCCATGCCGACTGCGATTGGTAACCCATGCCCGAGCGGCCCACTGCTTGCCTCAACGCCTGGTACTTTTTTGGCATCTGGATGACCCGAGAGTGGCGACAAGGGTTTCATGTACTCATCGAGCAGAGAGGCAGCAAAGAAACCACATGTTGCCAGAGTCGCGTAAAGAGCGGCCGAGCTGTGGCCTTTGCTCATGACAAAACGGTCGCGGTCGGGGAAGTGAGGGTGCAGCGGGTCGATGTTCAAGACAGCCAAGAGCAGCACCACCACGATGTCGGTTGCTGAGAAATCACCGCCGATGTGGCCGAGGCCGGCCGTCCTAACCATTTCCAGTTCTCGCCGGCGGATCCGGCGGGAGGCGTCCACGAGCAACCGCACGCGTTCCTCGTGAGCTAAGGACCGTTCGATGCGGCCGGCCGGGAGACCCTGGCTAGTCGCCAGAGTCACGGTGCCTTCGCCACCCCACTGAACAACACGTCGAAGACCAGCCGCTGCGCGCCAAGGGCGTCTTGGCGCTCTCTCAAAAGAGCAAGCTCCTCCCCATCCATCTTGTCCGCCACGCGCAGCAACGCGGACAAGGTGCGGATACTTGCTCTTGCCGCTTCAGCCGGGTCTTCCCTGAAGGGGAACTGGTCAAGTTTCCACGGTTTGTCCCATCCGGCTCTCTTCAGGCTGAGCAGGAACTCCAGTGTTTCGACGAGGTGCACCGAGCCGACCGTCAAGTCGTCATCCCATCCTCGGAAGTTGTCGTTCAGGTCGACGTCGATCAGGCGTTCACGCGCCAGGCATAACTCGACGGCAGCAGCAGGCGACTCACCACCGTAGAGGGAGTGGCCGAAGTCGATAAGGACGCCCACGTTATCGAGGCCGATGTCTTCGATTGCCAAAAGTGTCCGAGCAGCGTCTGAAAAGAACATATGCGTGCGCGGCTCCTTTGGCTTGTACTCGATGGCGAACGGCAGCTCGGGGTGCGCCCCAGCGACCTGTTGCATGCCCTCGACCGACATTTCCCACAACCGACGCGGGTCGGCCTGGAGAGGGTAGTCAAAGCCGTCTTGTCCGGGCCAGATTTTCATGTAATCGACGCCCAGCCCGAGCCCGACGTCGGTTGCCCGCGCGATCAGGTCGAGCGCCTTCCGGCGTACTTTTGCGTCCGGGTTCGTAAAAGCACCGAGCCGGAACTCACGGCTGTAGATCTCTGGGGTGATCGCCTGGGCACGGAGGCCTGTGCTGTCGAGCGCGGCGCGTACTTCTGCCAGCGAGGTGCGCTCTGCCCAGAAGGGATAGTTGAGGTCGAGAGACACCAGACCTTCGACGGTGGCAGCAACACGGATGGCTTCGGGCATCGTTACGTCCGGCCCGTACCCGTCTGTCGCGAAGCGGTCGACGAACCGTCCGAACATCCAGATCCCGGCTGAGAATTGCGCTTCGCCGTGGGTACTGTCCATCTCTCTCCGATCTCAACCGAAAAACGTTACTCTGGGAGTGCATAGAATTTCGCTTTCGAATGGTTGTTCACCAAGGCGCATGGTAACCCTCCCCTGAGTGGCTGTCAAGGACGACCCGCCCTCCTTGACAGCCCCGGGGCCTGGGGTTACTATTCGCTCTGAAGAGCAATTCGAGAGTGAATATTTATGCATTACCGAGGCTTGGATGCTACCCACAAGGGGGCCACGAGCAAGGAGCGTTAGTTCCGCATGTCAAACTCAAGCAGACCTGACAAAAGCTGTGGCGCTTTGGCGCCCACGGGACGAGGGGGGATTTAGGCCGTGAAAACCCAACCAAGAGGACACACGCGCAGGGTGACGCGTGTCGCAACTGCCAGTATCAGCGCCGTGTCGCTCCTTGTGACGGGGGTCACTGCCTTGGGCGCGCCCACTGCGTCTGCAGCCGCGCGTGCTCAACAAGGTTCGGGTGTGACCGGTAAGGACCAGCCTGACTTCACCATGCTCCTTACGACCGAGGACACCCAGACCCCGCAAGAGCTCAACGCCCTTGCAAAGGGCGCCTGCGCGCCCGAAGCAAAGGCCCAGCCTCTCAGCTTGCAAACGACACCCAGTCAGAACATGGAAGCGAAGGTACAGCTCCTCGCCTCACAAAATGCCCTCCCCTTCATGTACGCGGCCGACAACGACGACATTGAGCCGGGTGGTGCCTTGTTGAAGAGGGGGGACGTGCTCAATATAGAAACAGCCCTTCAAAGCCTCGGCGTTGCCAACGACATGACTTCGATCGCGCTTTCCACGACGGAAGCACAGTTCGCCGGGACTGTGCCATCTGTGCCGTTCCAAATGAACATCGAAGGTATCTTCTATAACAAGAAGATCTTCGCCGAGCACGGCATCACCGTACCGACAACCTGGAGCGCCTTCCTCGCTGATGCTGCAAAGCTAAAGGCTGCAGGAGTGACACCGATCAGTGCATCTGGCTCGACTGGCTGGACGATCAGCCGGTGGGTGGGCATCCTGTTGTTCCGCGAACTTGGCCCCGACGCAATGAAAATGATCGCGGAGAAGAAAGCCAAGTTGACTGACCCCAGTTACCTTTGGGCCGCACAACAAGTCGCCCTGATGGGCAAGGACGGCTACTTCTCGACCGGCATCACGAACCTGAGCTACAACGCGGCGACGGCGCAGTTCCTCACCGGAGGCTCGGCGATGATGTACATGGGCACCTGGTTGCTCGCCGGGATCAACTCCTCCGCCAACACCCAGGGCAACAACATTGGGTTCTTCCCCTTCCCAGGCGTCGCGGGAGGGAAGGGGTCGATCACCCAGTACCCAGCCAACACCGGCTCGCCCAACGTGCTCAATGCGCACCTCTACGGGCCACATGCGGCCGCATGGCTCAAATGCATTGCGGAGAACTACGGGAGCGCCTCCCTGCAAGACCAGGGCACATTCTCTGGTTTCCGGAGCAATGCCCCCGTCAGCGGCCTTAGCCCGATCACAAAGCAGATCCAACACACAATCAACAGCGCCAAGGGCAGCGTCCTGTGGTTCGAAGCACTCTTTGGCCTGAAGGCAAATGCCGACGCCTCGGGTAATGCGGCGGCCCTTGTGACCGGCGCCATGAGCCCTCAGGAGTACATGAGCGTGCTCCAAGCGGACCAGTCGCAGCCCTAAGCTCCGAGGCCCCGGGTAGTTACGAGAAGCAAGGCGGCGCTGTTTACCGGCAGAGCCGCCTTGCCCTCCGGAGGAGCGTGCCGCATTAGGGTGAGGTAGATGAGGCAGGTTTTTAGCAGCCGCAGGGTCATCATTGCCCTTCTTGGCCCGGCCTTGCTTGTCTACATTGGCGTGATCGTCGTGCCCGTAGGCTGGTCCTTTGCTTACTCATTGTTCACGGGGAGCCCCGCGTCTGGGTTCTCGTTTGTCGGCCTAAAGAACTTCCGGGAGCTCTTCGACGACCCGACTATCCGCCAGACTCTCTGGGTCACTGTCAAGTACGCCCTGACGATGAGCATCGGGCAGATCGTTTTTGGCTATTTGCTAGCGCTTTTGTACCTCTTTGTGCTCCGACGGTCGTCAACCTTTATCCGTACGTTGGTTTTCTTCCCTGTGGTGCTCCCGACGGTGGCTGTTGCGCTCCTTTTCGGCCAGCTGTTCGCGATCTCCCCGCAGCTGGGCCCAGTCGATTCGGTGCTGCACATCTTCGGGTCGGCACCAATCGACTGGTTTGCGACCGGCAGCCATGCCTTTATCGTCATCGTCATAATGGACCTCTGGCGATCGATCGGCCTGTTCGCTGTGATCCTTTATGTCGGTTTGCTCGACATCCCGAACGAAGTAATCGAGTCGGCTCGGGTAGACGGGGCGAGCGGCGCTGGCTTGGTCGGGCGCATTATCATACCCATGTCCCGCCCGATCCTCATGGCGTCGATCATCTTTGCCTTGAACGCCGATCTCAAGGTGTTCGACTCGATCCTGGCGTTGAATGATGGCGGCCCGGGGACTGCGACAACGCCACTCAACCTTTACATGTACCAAACCTCGTTCCTCTACAACAACTGGGGTTACGGCGCAGCTATAGCCCTTTTGATCACGCTCCTATGTTTGGCCGTAACACTCCTGGTGTTCCGGTCCCTGCGTCGCGACCTCACGAAAGGTTGAAATCCCGGTGGCGCTGACGAACATCGACGTCCTTCCCGCGAGCCTGGCCAAAGGCAAAGCGCGCGAGGCACCCCGACGGCTTCGGAGAGCCGAGATTTCGCGCCGGACAGCCACGAGGGCGTTGATAGCCCTGATCCTCGTCGTTGAGATTTACCCGCTGTTCTGGCTCGTCAGTAGCTCCCTAAAGAGCGAGACCGCCTTCGTTACCCAGCCGTTGTGGGATCTGCCGACGTCCTTGGACTTCAATAACTACTCCACGGCCTGGTCAACGGCCCAGCTCGGTACGGATGCGCTGAACAGCATCACCGTGACGTTGAGCTCAGTTGTGGCGATCCTCGTCCTCGGGTCGTGCGCGGCGTTCGCCCTCGGGGTCATGGTTTGGAGGGGGAGGGCCTGGGCGCTGTTGTTCATAGTAGGAGGCCTCATGGTGCCCGCGCAGCTGATCTTGCTCCCTCTCTTCGAGATCTACTTCAAGATCGGCGTAAACGACACGCTCCTGCCGATGGTCATCACCTATATCGGCGAAGGCCTTCCTCTCACGGTCTTCTTGATGGCCACTTACTTCCGCTCGGTCCCCCAAGAGTTGTTCGAGGCGTGCGTGCTCGACGGCGGGGGTGCTTTCCGCTGCTTCTTTTCAGTCGGGCTGCCCTTGGTGCGCAACGGGATGTTCACTGTCGGCATGCTCATGTTCTTTTCGGTCTTCAACGACTTGCTGGTTGCGTTGACCTTCAACACGAAGCCTTCGCTGTCGACGGTCCAGGTTGGCCTCCTCAACTTCGACGGCCAGTACGGCCAAGTTGCCTACGGCCCGCTGTTGGCCGCGATCAGCATCGTGATATTGGCCATGCTCGTGCTGTACCTCGCGCTCAATAAGCAGATCATGAGAGGGATCTCCGCTGGTGCGGTCAAAGGGTAGCGCCCATCAGTGGTACGCCCTCGGGTTGGCATCGCATGTACGGCGGCGGCTCGTCGGAGGTAGTTCGCGAACCTTGAAGCTGCCGGCGACTTTCTAGCTCATCGTGGTCCGCACGCGCGCGCGGGTTGAAGACTTACTGGCCGAGCGGCCCTCCGGCACGTTGTTCAGGCAGCCTTGACGACATGGTGGAAGGAGTGTGAGCCCGGCCCGATCCGGACGGGCTCGTGCCCCTCGAGGTCCACCAAGGCGGTCGACCCCGTAGGCACCCTGACCGTCACAGAGATCTTGTCGTTCACAAGCTCCCAGGAAATCGCGATCGTGCCGTATGGCGATTCGTGGCGCCCCCCAGCACTGGTGATCCCGCCCCCCGGCCTTGGCCGGAAGACGATTTCTTTGTAGCCGGGCGCGGCTGGGGCCAGGCCAGCGACACTGCGGTGAAGCCAATCTGCTATGGCGCCAAAAGCATAATGGTTGAATGAGGTCATTTGCCCAGGGTTGACGGAGCCGTCTGGGAGCAGAGCGTCCCAGCGTTCCCAGACTGTCGTAGCCCCCATCGTGACGGCGTATAGCCAGGATGGGCACTCACGTTGGAGGAGCAACTTGTACGCGCTGGCGACCTCACCTACCCGTGTGAGAGCTTCGGCGATAAGTGGTGTGCCGGCGAACCCGGTCCCTATCCGGCCTTCGTTCGCGTCCACGAGCTCTACAAGGCGTGAGCTGGCCGCGCTGAGCTGATCGCTTGGCAGCAGGTCGAAGCAGATCGCGAGCGCGTATGCAGTCTGTGAATCGCTCGCCATGCGTCCCGAGCCGTCGACGTAGTGAACGGCAAAAGCATCGCGGACCTCTTGCGCGAGCAGGGCGTAGCGCTCGGAGTCCTCCTCACGGTCCAAAGCTCGCGCCATCAAAGCCAAGCGCGAAGACGACCACGCGAAATAGGCGGTGGCAACAAGGTGACGGTCTGTTGCCCCATTTGATGGGTCGTCGACAGGTGCAACCGGGTCGAGCCAGTCGCCGAACTGGGGGCCGTCGTCCCAGAGGCGGTCGCCGCCAGCGAGCCCGGACACCTGGTCCACCCAGGCTTTGGCGCTCTCGTACTGCCGCTCGAGGAGCGCGATATCACCCGAGGACTCGTACAGCACCCAAGGGACCAGCACAGCTGCGTCCCCCCAGACCGCGCGAGGTTGTGCTGCGCTCCAGGCCACGTTGGTAGGGACGACGGGCACGAAGAGGGGCACGGTCCCGTACCTCTCCTGCTCGGCGCTTAGGTCACGCAACCATGAGGCGAGCATCCCGGTGCAGTCGAACAGAAAGGCAGCTGTTGGCGCGAAGACCTGGATATCGCCTGTCCAGCCAAAGCGTTCGTCCCGCTGCGGGCAATCCGTCGGGATGTCGATGAAATTGCCCCGCATCCCCCACACGACATTTTGGTGCAAGCGGTTGACAAGGGTGTCGGAACACTCGAACCACCCCGTCCGGTCCATGTCCGTGTGGTAAACGCGTGCTACCAAGTCACCATTGGCTACCGCCGCCTCGATGTCGCCGGGCCAGCCGTCGACCTGCACGTAGCGGAACCCGTGAAGAGTGAAGCGCGGTTCCCACTGTTCCAGCGTCCGGCCGGCCATTACGTAAACGTCGGTAGATTTCGCGTTGCGCAAGGGACGCGTGTAGATCTCGTTGTCTTGCATCACCTCGGCAGTGGACATCGTGACAACTCGTCCTCGCTCGCCCTTGGCACCTGACCAGATGCGCCCGACGAGGTTTTGCCCGAGGTCCAGGACCATATGCCCATTTGGTGTACGGATCACCGATACCGGGCGGACTTCGTCAGTGCAGCGAACGGGCGGGCCGTCTGGTGCAACCAACGTCGAAGGGTCGCGCGCGACAACTGCCACCGGCGCCCACGCCGAGTCGTCAAAGCCAGGGCGTGACCACCCGTCCTGCTCCTCTCGGGCATCGTAAATCTCGCCGTCATAAATCCCCGAGGCGACGACCGGCCCCCGGCTCGCTCGCCACGTCTCGTCAGTGGCCACGACCGAGCTGTTGCCGTCGGCCGTCATCACCTCGAGCTGTGCAATGAGGGCGATGTCTTCGCCATAGACGTTGCTGTGGCCTTGGTCCCAACCGAGCCGGCCACGGTACCAGCCGTCGCCGAGCCAAGCGCCGATGGCATTGTCCCCCTCAGACACCAGCTCCGTCACGTCATAGGTGAAATACCGCAGGCGCGAGGCGTAAGCGCTCCAGCCCGGTGCCATCGCGTCCCGTCCTACGCGCGCGCCGTTGAGCTCAACGTCGTACAGCCCGTGCGCGCTCACATAGAGGCGGGCCCTCACAACTGGGCCGCTGATCGCGAACTCGCGGCGTACGAGGGGCGGGAGTCGCGTGCTCGAGCTTGGGTCTTCGCGCCAATTGGGGCCAACAGGCACAGCTTTCCAATCGAGAGCGTGTAGGAGGCCCGCCTCGACAACAGACTTGGTGCTCCACTCAGAAGGCCCGTCTTCGCCCCAAACGCGTACTCGGACCTCCACCCGTTCCCGGGACTGCAACGGCTCTCCTGGCCAGGGTACGAGGATTGACTCGGCTGAGCGGATGCGCCCGCTCGTGGTTGTCAACTGCCCGCGCGTCAGCTCGAGCTGGTAGGCAACTTGGGACCAATGCTCCTCAGCGAGCGTCTTCCACGAAACCCGAGGCCGCGCTTCGCCGGTACCGAGCGGCTCGCGGTGATGTTCAAAGGTTGGGGCACTCGGTACAGCGGTCATGTGGCTCCTCCCTTATTGAGTTTCATTTTTCGCCTTGAGCAGGCTAGCATTCAGCACGCCCTCGCTCTCACACGGGCCAACGAGGCAGAGCCACGCCAGTTTCGACCTCACCTCTGGCTGGATGGGCGGCAGGCAAGTTATTCACGCAAATAGGTCGGGACTGTCCTGACAAAGAGCCTGAGAGGGATCATGCTAGAACGCTGGACACGCCTTCTCGAAGAGCACATCCACACCGCCTGCGAGCAAATGACCCGCGAACCCGCCGGCCAACTCGCTCATCCCTATACCGTCGCATCGAAGCCGGGTTCGCCCTATTACTCGGACGAACTATGGGATTGGGACTCCTGGTCGACCAGCATCGTGCTCGGCCAAGTCGAAGTCGACACGGGTCGCCAAGGCCGGTTCGCACGCTACGAGCAAGGCAGCCTCCTGAACTTCCTCGACCACAGCGATGAGGACGGCGTAGTGCCGGTCCAGCTTGCTCCCGAAAAGACCCTGATGCGCGGCGACCCCGCACGTTCGGGCGCATTTGCAGAGAACATGCACAAGCCAGTGCTCGCTCAACACGCCGCGCTTCTCACGCAGCGCCAAGGGAGTGCCGAGTGGGCCCGTCCGTACATGAGCAAAATTGCCCGCTTCGTCGACCGGTACTTAGAGAGCCACGTGCACCCCGAGACTGGCCTCGCCTACTGGCAGAGCGATTTCGCTATCGGCGTCGACAACGACCCGTCTGTCTACTACCGCCCGAATAAGAGCACGGCCGCTGTGTACCTCAACAGCTTGCTCTACCGGGAACTTCTCGCCCACGGTTACCTGCTCGAGGAGCTTCATGACCTTCCTGGGGCGAACCGGCGGCGGCACCAGGCGCAAGACCTCGCCGACGCCATGACCGAGCATCTATGGGACGAACGCGACGGGGCTTTCTATTCAGTGGACATTGCGCTGCGGCCCGTCGATGCCGCGGATTGGTTGCACAGCGGCGCCCCGAGGACGTGGGCGTCGCTCCTCTTGCGTATCGATAGCTGGTCGAGCTTCCTGCCGATGTGGGCGGGGCTCGCCTCGGCTGCACAAGCTGACCGGATGGCCGCGAGCGTCCGTGACCCTCGTACCTTCTCGGCTACCTTTGGCATCCGCAGTCTCTCCCGGCTCGAGAAGATGTACAACCTGCGCGCCTCCAACAACCCGTCTAACTGGCTCGGCCCGGTCTGGGGCATGAGCAACTACATGGTTTTCCGGGGGCTTGTGAAGTACGGCCTTAACGAGGACGCTCAAGAGCTAGCCGAAAAGACGATAAGGCTTTTCGGACGCGACCTCGAGGCCTCCGGCGCCCTTCATGAGTTCTACCATCCCGATAACGGCGAGCCGATCATGACCAAGGGTTTTCAGAACTGGAACTTCCTTGTGCTTAACATGATCGCGTGGCTCCAGGGCCGAGTCGTCGTGGCGGAGTTCTAGTGAGGTCACCTCATAGCGCCTTGCCACCGCCGCTTTCAGCTTGCCCGTTGCGCGACATGCTCGGCTCGTTCTACTGGTAGTACTGGGGTTCGTAACCGAGGAGGCGCCTACCCTTTTGGGTCGATGTGGGGCGGCTGGGGTTCGACAAACTGCTAAGACGGGTGCGCTGGGATATGGCTCGACCTTGACACCCTAAGCCGGTAGACATAAAGTCTATGAACGGGGTGCGAATAACGGTGCAGAACAGAATATTTATGCATTCCTGGCGATGAGCGAGCTTGCCACCGGCTACCGCCCCCACGGGGAGCGGGCCCGCGCTCGAGCGTTGCCTGACGAGGTCCCCGACACGCTCGTGCTCGAGGAACGGGCAGAGCTGGCGATGAACGCGGTCGCCGGCCTGTTGGACCCCGGGTGGGAGGCCCCGTTCTTCAGTGCCAACCTCGCTGCACGTCCTGCGTACCTCAGGCACGGCGACTGGGACTACGGCTCGAGCCATGGCCGGCTCACCGACGCCTGCATCCTGGCGCGTCACATGTCAGGGACGGCGCGCTACCTCGATGTCGAGCACCGCCTCAAGAGGGGCTTGCTCGGGTACTTCGGCGAGGACGGGCTGAGCTACCGGCGCCGGAACCCTCGAGGGCATTGGGAACCTAACGCCAACCTGATCGACCAGCGAGCCGTGATCCTCGCGCTCACAACGTGGTTCCTCGACGAGCCGAGCGACGAGGTCAGGTCGGCAGCCGACCGTCACGTGGCGGCATTGCGCCGCATCGCTGTCAAGGAACGCGACGTTTGGTACTACCCGGCGTCTGAGTACACCGCGAGAGGCTGGCCATCTGCTAACGCGGTCCAGTTGCACCTCGCCCCTGACCCGGCGTCGTTTTGCGGACGGCTGATCATGCCGCTGCTGCGCTACCACCAGGCGACGGGGAACGAAGATGCGCTCGAGCTGTGCCTATGGTTCGCGCGCTTGATCGTGGACAAGAGTGGTGTCTTCCAACCCGACGGCAGCTTCAACAACGCGCTCGCGTACCGCAGCGGTCACTTCCACACGCGGCTCGGGACACTTGACGGCCTCGCCCGGCTCGCGCTACATGTGGGCGACCACAGCCTCACCGAGTTCGTTCGCCACAGCTTCGACTGGGCGCTCAACCACGCGACGCGTTTCGGTTGGACTCCTGGTGATCTCGGGGAGCAGCGCTTCGAGCACGAGACATGTTCGCTTGTCGACTTGATCGGTATCGCCACGACGCTGGCGCGCGCGGGTCACCAGCGCTACTGGGGGACAGTGGAGCGTTTCGTCCGCAACCACCTCTGCCAGTCCCAGCTGATGGAAGTCAGCTGGGTGGAAAGCGCCCACGACACGTCCTCCGACGTCGAAGGCTGGCTGAGCTACTTCAACGTCGGTGAGCGGGTGCGAGGGGCCTTCGCAGGCTACGGCGCCCCGAACGACTACGTCTCCGACGTACCACTCGGCCGCGGGCACACGAGCGATGTCCAGGCTTGTTGCGTCGGCTCAGGTGTACGAGGCTTGTTCACCTGCTGGAACAACATCGTGTCGGGCGACGCGCAACTCTTGCACGTCAACCTGTTGCTGAGCCGTGGTGGCCACCTGGTCGACGTATCCAGTTACCTGCCTTTTTCCGGGCAGCTCGACGTGCACGTCCGCCAAGACCTGAAGGAGCTGCACGTCCGCCTGCCAGAGTGGGCGGGCTACGCAGCCGTGCGAGCGTCGATCGATGACGAGGACCGCTCGGCGACCTCCGATCGGGTCGGCTGGGCAGCTGATGGTTGTCTCGCCGTCGTAGCGCCGCTTCGCGAGGAACGCGTCAGCGTCCGGTTCCCCTTGCCCGAGCATGAAACGCTCGAGGAGGCCGCTGGTCAGCGGTTCGTTGTCCAGTGGCGAGGCGACAACGTCGCCACTATCTCGCCACCCGGTCGGTACCGTCCGATGTATTGCGGTCTCCCGGTTGCCGGCCCGGCGCCGCTTCGAACGCGGCGTTATCACGTCCCGGAGAAGGAGCTGCCTTGGTGAGCGACGTCATTCGGGTGCAGCCGGAGCGAACGAGGCACCCGGTCGTCGCGGCTGTCTACACCGGCCGCGGGCTCGACGACCAGATCCTTGCTGTCGCGCCTGAGATCCTCGGCTCGGCGCGCGTGACCAGTATCATCGACGACTCGATCATTTTCGACATCAACCGCAACGGCTGCATCAGCCCGGCGGTGACCCGGCGAATATTGCGCTATTACCGCAATGCGGCAGACGCCGGCGCGACAGTTATCCTCAACACCTGCTCGTCGGTCGGCGAGATCGTCGAGCTCGGGCGCTCCGTGGTCGAGATCCCGATCGTGCGGATCGACGAGCCGATGGCCCAAGCCGCCGCAACGGGCTTCGACCGGATCGGCGTAGTCGCTACGCTGCAAAGCACGCTCGGGCCGACAAAGCGCTTGGTCGCGGCGAAGGCCGAAGAAGCATCACTACCTGTGCACCTTGTCGCCGAGGTCGCCACGGGGGCCTACGAGGCCCTCGCCCGGCGCGACACTGCCACGCATGACCAGCTGGTCACAGATGCGGTAGCCAAGCTGTCTCGGGAAGTGGATGTCGTGGTACTGGCCCAGGCATCGATGGCGCGCATGCGCGACCGACTGGAAGAGGCCGCGCGAGTGCCGGTGCTGACGAGCCTGCGCTCGGGCCTTGAGGCCGTCCGAGCGGCGCTCGCCAGTCTTGGTGAATTCGGAGGATGACCGGCTCTGTCGATGAGGGCACTGTGCGAGCGACGTACCGCATCGAGTCGATGGTAGGTCTCGAGCGGGCAGCCGAAGCTCTTGCTGGCGAGCAGTCGACCGGTACGTTCGTCAGAGTCGAGGGCGAGACTGAAGACCTGCAGAAGCGCCATCGGGCACGTGTCGCAAGCATCAGCGAGCTCGAGGACGCCAGCCGGCCGTCACTTCCGGGAGCGGTCGCCTCGACGGAGCGCGTGTCGGTGGGGCTGGTGGAGGTGGACTTTCCGCTGGAAAACTTTGGGCCGTCTATCCCGAACCTCCTGGCGACCGTTGCCGGCAACCTGTTCGAACTCCGGGAGCTAGCCGGGTGCCGCCTCGTCGACTTGTCTCTTCCGCCCGCCTTTGCCAAGGCGTACCCGGGCCCGAGGTTCGGCGTGCGGGGCACGCGGCTGCTCATGTCGGCCCCGACGGGCGCGCTGATAGGCGGCATCGTCAAACCGTCGGTCGGCCTCAGCCTGGAGGAGCAGGCGAAGCGCGTACGCGCTCTCGCTGCGGCCGGGGCCGACTTCGCCAAGGACGACGAGCTGATCGCCGACCCACCGTATTCGCCCCTCGCAGCCCGCGTGCCCCGTGTCATGCGCGCCGTCGAACAAGTAGCCGACAGGACGGGGCGCAAGCTCATGTACGCGTTCAATATCACCGGCGATATCGATGAGTTGCGACGCCGCCACGACCTCGTGGTCGCGGCGGGAGGCACGTGCGTGATGGTATGCGTCAACATCGTGGGGTTCGCCGGCGTTCGCCACTTGAGCGCGTTTGCGGAAGTGCCTATCCACGGCCATCGGGCGATGATGGGAGCGCTCATGCGCCATCCGGCTCTGGGCATCGATTTCCGTGTTTTCCAGCAGCTCGCTCGGCTTGCGGGGGTCGACCACCTGCACACCAACGGCATGCACAACAAGTTCTACGAGACGGACGACGAGGTCGAAGCGTCAATCAAGGCCGTGCGCCAGCCGCTCTTCGGTGGCTATGAGATCCTCCCGGTGTTGTCGTCGGGGCAGTGGGCAGGTACCGTCTCAACGGTTTACGACCGGCTCGGGACAACCGACGTGCTCATGGTGGCCGGCGGTGGCATCTTTGCACACCCTGGTGGGACCGCAGCGGGAGTGACAAGCCTTCGCGAGGCGTGGCAGGCGGCCGTGGACGGCGTGCCGCTAGCCGAGCGTGCCCAGACCAGCCAACCGCTCGAGGAGGCAGTTCGTTATTTCACCCGGCGGTGACTACCACGCCCACCATTTGTTTCTACGGCGATGACCTGACCGGCTCAACGGACGCGCTGGCCAACTTCGCGCGTTGGGGGCTCCATGTACGGATGGTCTTCGACGTGGCATCGGTGGCCCGCATCGGCGAGGGAGCCGACGTGGTCGGAATTGCCGGGAGAGCAAGGTCGCTCCCTTCTAGCGAGCTGGAAGCCGAGCTCTCACCGGTGCTTGCTTCCTTTGCCGCCCTCGAGCCCGAGGTGATCCAGTACAAGGTCTGTTCCACCTTCGATTCCTCCCCTTCCGTCGGCAGCATCGGCCGCGTATGCGAGCTGGCTTCCTCGCTCCTAGGTCGACGCGCGATCCCTGTGCTCGCTGCGCAACCGGACCTCGGACGCTTCACGGTGTACTCCAATCACTTTGCCCGGGCGTTCGACGGGCGCGTCTACCGCCTCGACCGTCATCCGACGGTATCGGCGCACCCGGTGACGCCAATGCGGGAAGCCGACCTGTGCCGGATCCTCGAGGAGCAGACTTCCCTGCTGCGTGTCCGTGGGCTCCATCTCGCCGAGCTCAACCAGTACCCCCAGCTGAGCACCGAGCACGATGGGCCGATCGTCCTCGACGCTCTGGACAATGCCGACCTGCGCCAGATCGGCCGCTTGATACGGTCCTCGCGGGGTGCGTCACCGATTTTCGGAGTTGGGTCGGGCGGGCTCAGTTACGCGCTCGGGTCCACGTTCGAGCGTGAGCCGGTCGCGCTGGCACCACTCGGCGCCGCAGGAGCGGTCATGGCCATTTCAGGCAGTTGTTCCATTGATACTGCACTGCAGATCCGGGCGGCCGTGTCTGCAGGCTGGGACTCTGTCGACGTCGTCGCGCTCGGCCCCGAAGCTGTGGTCGACCTCGCCCGCGCCTCGCTTCAGCGGGGGCACAGCGTCGTGGTTCACTCCGCGCTCGGCACTCCGCCGGTCCGCAGTTCGCCCCACGCTGTCGCTTCGGCGCTCAGCGAGGTAGCGGCTCGCGTGCTCGCCGGGACGGCGGTCCGCCGGTTGCTTGTTGCCGGCGGGGACACCGCAGGTGCTGTAATGCGCGTCCTGGGGGGGGATGGCCTCGAGTACCTAGGCCCGATCGGCACGGACTGCGCGATCTGCGAGCTGCGGTCGGCGTCGAGAGAGCTGGACGGTCTCCAGGTCGTGCTCAAAGGGGGACAGGTCGGTGGTCCCGATTTTTTCGAGCAGGTCCGCCTCGGCTTGTAGGGCGGTCTCCTCGACGCCCACGACCAGAACGGCCTCCTGTAGGTCCCTTATGCTCCGCCTGCCCATGCCCTCAGGGCTGGATGCTCTCTAGATCCTGGAGAAGGCTCGGGTGCGCCGGCTCCCAGCCGAGCACCTTTTGGGTATGGGTGCTAGAGGAGGGCTGGTCGGTTGCGAAGATCGGGCCAAGGGGGCCGTAGGTTTCGGGCGGCATTGGCTTGATTGGCAACCCAAGCCGCCGGCCGATGACCGCAGCGATATCACGAACCGCGTCGCCCTCGTCGGCCACGGCGTGCCAGGAGGTCCCGGCCGGCGCATGTTCGAGCGCCAGCCGGAAGAGGACGGCTGCGTCGAGCGCGTGCACGGCTGGCCAGCGCTGGGCTCCATCGCCGGGGTAGCCGCACACCCCAGTCCGGCGTGCCATGGCGGCCAGCAGACCGGCAAAACCGCCCCTGCCCTCGTTGTGGACGGTGCGCGGCAAGCGCACGGACGTGCTCCGGACCCCGCGCGAGGCCAGGCCTAGGACCGCCATCACGGAGCGGGCGCGACCGCCAACTGGCCCGTCGGTCGGCAGCGGGTCGGACTCTGTGGAGACCCGGCCCGGCACGGGTGGGGTGCCGGAGACCGTCACGAGAGGGCGGTCACTGCCGATGAGCTCCTCGCCCAGAGCCGCGAGCGCGGCGCTCTCCTCGGCGACCGCCCGCGAAATGGCGTCCGGGCTGGTGAAGTCGTTGCCGAAGGCCAGGTGGATGACCCCGTCGGCCTTGGCCGCGCCAGCGCGGAGGGAACCCAGGTCGGCGAGGGCCCCTCGAAGGGGTTCAGCGCCGGCCGCCTCGGCAGCGAGCGCAGACGCGTCAGAGCGAGCGAGCGCAACGACAGTGTGGCCGTTGCCGAGAAGCTCGGCGACGACGGCGGAGCCGATGAGGCCGGTGCCCCCGGTGACGAAGACGTGCATGGAGCTCTCCTAGCGGTGATGGGACTCTTGTCTCATCGACTCTACCAGCGTGATAGGACATGTGTCCCATCGCGTAACCTGGGCCCGTGCCACGATGGGAGCCGGGAGCGCGCGAACGGCTAGTCGTAGCTGCCGTCGACCTGTTCACGGAGCAGGGGTACGATGCCACGACGGTCGCTCAGATCGCCGAGCGCGCCGGCACCACTAAAAGCACCTTCTTTCGGTACTTCCCCGACAAGCGCGAGCTCCTAGTGGCCGGGCAGGAGACACTGAGCCGGCTGCTGGCAGAGGGCATCGCCGAGGCGCCAGAGAGCGCCAGCCCGCTCGAGGCGGTCGCTGCCGGACTTGAGCGGGCATCGAGAGCAATAGCCGCGCTAAACCACGAGCTCGGTCCCCGGCTGAAGGCGGCGGTTGCTGCCAGCGCCGAGCTCCAAGCGCGTGACGCGCTCAAAAGCGTCGGGCTCGCGGCCGCCATGAAAACTGCACTGGTCGCTCGCGGTGTGCCCGACCCGATCGCTCACCTCGCAGGCGAGTTGGGTGCCATCGCGTTCAAGCAGGGCTACGCCGAGTGGTCCGAGGCCGACCTTCACGGGGAGGAAGAGCTCGCGCGGCGCACCATGGCAGCCCTCAACGAGCTGCGGGCGGCGACCGCTTCACTGGGTTGACCGTCACTTGAAGTCGAAGGTTTGCCAAGCGGCGCCTGGGAGCGACGAACAGGTCGACTGGTCGAGCCGCCGGCCAGGCCCAGAGGCGTCCCCGTAAACACCTAGGCAGAGACCGCTGTCAGCGTTCATGAACTTCAATGAACCGCCAGGTTGGGCGACCGGCAGCCAGAGGCTGGCAGCTGAGGCGCTGGGAGGCTCCAGGACCACGTCCGGGACACCAGTGGCGTCAGACCTGCCGGCAACGGCTATGTCCTCGCCCGAGGCCTGCAACATTATTTCCCCATAACCACCAGAGAGCGGGACCAGTTCGGCCTCGGTGCCTTTTTGGCCTGAACTGCCACAGATCTCCTGTACCACAGGCTCATCCGCGGAGTTGCCAGGCGGCGCACCTACACAAAGTCCGTCGTTGCGAACTAACAGCTCGTGGTAGCCCGCCGCGGCCCATGGGATCGTAACAGCCCAGCCGGTGTCTATGCTCCACTCGAGGAAAGTATCCCAGCCGCCACTGCCCCCGTCGCTTGCTACATAGAGTTGCTGGCCCCAGTGGCGGATGTACATGCCCGGGTGGGCGTATGACTGGAAGACGGTACCTCTCGCCACGCCCACAGCACGGGGGCAGAACGTTGCGTTGCGGGCGAAGGTCGGGCTGCCGTCGTCGGGGCTCACATATAGGGCAAAGTCCTGGCTCTCCAGGTAAGCGCCCGGGTTACTGAGAGCCTCAAAGGAGACGCAGGAGCTTTTGGCTAATCCCGGTTGAACGACCCAGGTGGCGTCCGAGGCCGCTCGAGCCGAACTGGTAGGCCCGACGGGTGCGATTACCGCCTCGTCGTTTTCGTAAGTGCCCGTGCGTACGTATTCCTCGTTGCTGCTCGGGCCCGTCGCCCGGAGGGAGACTTCGGCGCCGGGGGCCAGGGTGCCCACCGAGCCCGTGGGCTCGCCATACCCGACTGAGACGATGTCGTCTTGCACTGCCTCGTTTGCGGATGCTGGAGGAATGCCAGCAGTTATGACCCCTTCGAAGAAGGATCCTTCCGACACGTTGGTGTCGTCACCACCCGTTCCTAGGACGATGGCACCCTCCTGCTGCATGGGCGAGTAGCCGCTGCCGTCTGCGAAGGGCTCCGGGCCTGCGTACTCCAAACTGAGCCGTCCCGATTGGGCATTGCCCTCCTCTAGGGAAAAGAAGTTACGGCCATTGTTCATCAGCATCGCCGTGACGAAAGGCAGCGGGCCGAGGCCCTGTTCTTGTGGTCCCTGGCTGCCGCCGGTGTCTGACTGGAAGAGGCCGTTCTCCAGGTCCGCCTGGGCCCAGGGACCGCTGCCGTTACAGGTGAACCAGCACTCGGTGCTGAAGTTCAGGGCATCCATGTGGCCATTGCCGTTGTCGTCGTTGTTGATTTCAGCGTTCCCGAAATCGAAGCAGCACTTACCGTTTACGTGGGTCGCCGAGGTCACCATGTAGATCCCCTGAGGCTCGTCGCCGACAGGCACGCCCCTTGTGCGGTCGTTGCGGTAGCCCATCCCGGCCGAGATCTCTACCCCATAGACCTCCCCGCCGCCAGCAGTGACGGGCAGGGCATTGGCAGGTGCTGGGAGATCGGCAGGCCCGTTGCCACCCGCACCTTCCACGTACAGGTTGTTCCCCTCCGGGGACTGGTCGTAGATCTCCGTGATCGTGCACGCTGTGCCCAGGCAGAAGGTCGTCTCGGTGTTGGCGTCAGCATAACCCCCCACAGCCAAGACCCCCACATTGCGTGTTGCACCGTCCGACGCGCGCTTTACCCTGTAGAGGGGGCCGTCGTAGCTGGCGTACAGAGCGCGGACGGTGCTCAGGGCCGCGACACAAGGCGTGCCGGCTGCCGCATATATGTTGCAGGGCAGCTGGCTCGACGCTTCGGGTCGCTGCATGAGCTGGACGGTCGCGGGGTCTTTGGCCTGAGCTACTGCGATCGGGCACCCAAGCGTGAGAAGTGTTATGAGGGTTGGGAAAACGGTCACGAGAGTTCTTAGCACCTGTCTTGCGGGCCCGCTCCCGAGGGAGGGTGTTGCATTGTCCGGAAAGGCGAGCGCGTGAGAGTTGCACGCAAGGCTGCCATGCCCGCGCCTCGATGATAAACGAGCGGCTCCCTGATCGCCCCGGTGCCCGCACCGAGCCCGGAGGACGGGCTCGCGCGAGGATCTTGAGAATGCTGACATCATTTAGGAAATGGTAAGGCGGGCGGGAATTAGAGTCAATGTGAGATCATACTGGTTACCTCTTTCGAGGTTCGGAGCGAGTGTTTAGCTGGCTATTTGTCCTTCTGGGAGCAGGGCAGGTTTCACCTTTCCTAGCATGAGCTGGTACAAATATTCCTCACCGGCAGAGTTCGGGTGGAAAATGCCAGAGTAGTTGGACCGACCTTCTTTGACATCGGAGATATGAGTGAACCAAGAGCTTGTGCTGCAGTAGCCGTGCGTTAGGAAACCGGTTGGGACTATGTAATTGACGCTATGTAGGTACCCGCCTATCAGGTGGGTGAGCGTGTCCATGAAATGGGTCTCCCACCAAGTGACCTCGTCCTCACCATTGATGTTCTCAAATCCGCGCTCAACCTTGTCGAGGCTCGACGCGACCGGGTTCTCGATCATGACCGGGCAGAGCTGGCCGGTTTCGTTGTGAAATGGGTCGGGATAGGCCAACCAGTAGATGTCGCGGTAGGCTAGCTGGTCATCGGCGAAGCCATAATGCAGCTCGTCGAAAACAAGGGACATCGCCGGGTTGACGCGATCTATTGCCTCGGGCAGGTCTTTACCGACAGAGGAACCCTGGCACCTCACCTGCAGCACGCATTGCAGTATGAAAGAGACGAACCCCACATCGTTGATCCCACCGTCAATGAGGAGCGCGTCAACCTTACGGTCCTTTATCAGGTACTCCAGGTCCTTCAACTGGTCGAGTATGCTCTCCGGCGCGGCTGCGGCGCCTAGCACCGAGCGTGCGTTGGCCGGGTCGAGGGTCGCTCCCGAGCAAGCGAGCTGGATGAACGTCACCGACGACCGCGGGTCCGAGTCCTTAATTTCCTCAGCAACCTTCACTGGGTACGCTAATGTCGAGTCGTCACAAATAATATTGCCGGAGTAATTTTCCAGGCCCTCACCCGACGCCAACGAGTCCCCTACCGAGGCAATAAGGAAATTTTGGACGGCAACTTGTGCCACGTATGTTGTTCTCTCATTAGTTAGCTGCTTCTGCAGCTCTTCCACGGCCACGCGGTAAGTGCCGAGCTTGTCGAATTCAACCTGGAAGGTACAGCCATTTCCGCTTGGGGAGGCGTTGACCTGGGTACCGTCGACGTACCAGGTGTAGTCCGCAGAACGGTCGCAGGCACCCGCTTGTACCGTGAAGTCGACGGGCCAGTGCTCTGGGTCGACGTAGGCTTGGTTGTAGGGGCCTGTCACCTGAAAATGTGAGGGTTCAGAGTAATCGTAGACAGGGACGCAGGCGTCGGGGACGTTTGGCAGAGGGTGCGTGTCGCAGATTTGGAAGTCGACCCCGGAGGCGGATTGGACCTGTCCAGTTATGCTCACTGAACGGCTCGTAGGCTCGGAGATGCGACTGCTGTAAACCTTGGGCGCCACTGTCCAGATCCCGGTGCTCAAGTCACTGAGAGTGTAATTGCCGCGGTCGTCGGTAATGGTCGAGGCGGAATTGGCGCCGGAAGTAGCCTCGACGGTAATGGCACCAAGAGGTGGCTGGTGCGTACAGTCGGTCATGTTGCACTCGAGGTGGTAGACGTTCCCGCTGATCGTCCCTTGTGGAGGGGCCCTGGTCATAGCCCAGGTGTTCGGCCCAGAGGCGGACTCGCCGTCGCCGCTCCACGTTCCTTTCACCTGCCCCGGCGCGGTTATGGTCCCGATGTAAGTCTGGGACTCGCACGTGCTCTGGCCCTGTCCGCTGCAGTCGCGCGTGATCGTCACCCGGCCGCCACCCGTCGACCCTGTCAAAGGGTCGGTCCGGCCGTCGGGACAGCAGCTCCAATACGACAGCCCGGTCACATGGCCATCGGTCACCGTCAGCACCCATTTCGAGGTGTACGTCACGCCGCCGTCGTCGACCACCACGGCGTAGGTGCCCGAGGTGAGCGCGTCTTCCCCCGGTGAAGAGGCTTCCACGGGGACCAGGTCGAGGACCGCCACCAGAGGGACGACTAGTACTGCCAATATCAAACGAAGCCACCACCGGTGCTGGCCCACCGCCGTAGCATACAATGACGCCAGCCCCTTGGTCTAAGCCCTGCGAGACTAACGTGCGCCTCTGGGATTTGGCCCGCGAACCGGCGGAGCCTGTGCCCGCAGTTCGCACGGTTCATCCCCGTTCAAAACGTCCCGTAGTTACTGGGTTCGTCCCTCGCGGACGTCTGTAGCGGTTCGCACGGTTCGCGGTGCATGACTCCCCATTTGGCTCTCCAAGAGGGCCGAGGTTGTTGCCAGGCATGCCCTTTGGCTTACCAAAATAAGGAGTTGTTGGAAAAAGAGCCTTGCGTCGCCTCTCGCTTGATGTGTAGGTGTACGATTTGATAGGTCGCCAGAGGACTTGGCTAGCCGAGATCTAAGATCGTGCGGGCTACGCCACCGGCGGCCATGTCCTCAAAAGCGGCATTTACCTCGCGGAGCGGACGGACCTTGGAAACGAGCGGGTCGAGGTCTAGCAGCCCCGACATGTAAAGGTCCACCATCAGCGGGAAGTCGATCGCGGCGCGCGCCGAGCCATAATTGCTCCCCCGGATCACCTTCTCCTGCTCGGAGAGGACGTAAGGGTCGATCCGGATCATTTCACCCTCCGCAACCTGGCCGACCACGACAGCCGTGCCACCCGCGCCGGTTAACTCGTAGGCCAGCTCAATGGTGGAGGTCTTGCCGATGGCTTCAAAAACGTAGTCAGGTGAACCGGGCTCCGTTAGTTCAGCGACTCTGCTGCGGGGATCTTCGGTGCCGCTGTTGACTGTGGCAGTGGCGCCCATCTGCCTAGCGCGCTTCAGAGCGTCCTCCCGCACATCAATTGCCACGATCCTCCGGGCGCCCGCAAGGCGGGCTCCCTGCACTGCTGCCAAACCAACGCCACCGCAACCGATCACAACCACCTGAGATCCAGCCCGAACCTGGGCGGTGTTTATCACTGACCCCACGCCGGTCACCACGGCGCAGCCGATGAGCGCTGCCTTGTCAAGGGGCATGTCCTTGCGGATTGGGACGACGGCGGACTCAGCCACGACAGTTGCCTGACTAAACGAACCCACGCCGAGGAACGCGTACACCTCTTGACCAGCTCTACGAAGCGTCGTCCCCCCGCTCGGGAGCCGGCAACGGTAGGCGGTGGATGCGGCCAGCTCGCACAGCTGCGGGCGTCCGGAGGCACAAAAGCGGCACCGCCGGCAGGTTGGCGTCCAAGAGAGGATTACATGGTCGCCTACGGCGGCACCTGTAACCCCCGCCCCAACCTTTTCGACGACACCCGCGCCTTCGTGCCCGAGCACGAGCGGTACGGGCATCGTCCATTCGCCCAGTAGCACGTGATAGTCGGAATGGCAAACCCCGCTAAAGAGAAGCCGGACCTCGACCTCTCCGGCCCGCGGCTCCTGCAGGTCCAGTTGCACGACTTCAAGTGGTTGGTTTGGCTTTTCGAAAAGCGCAGCCTGCAAGACCTCATTCCTTTCGGATCACGTCAAGCTGACGTAGACATGCTTAAGTTCCAAATAATCCTCTAGCCCTTGTCGCCCAAGTTCCCGTCCAATGCCGGATTGCTTATAGCCTCCCCAGGGAGACTCCGACGGGGCAGGTTGCGAGTCGTTGACCCAGACAACCCCCACTCGTAATGCTTTGGCAACACTGAAGGCCGTCTTCGTATCTCTCGTCCATATCGCCGCTGCGAGCCCATAGTGCGAGTCATTCGCGATCCTCACCACCTCCTCGACGCTCGTAAAGGGCATTACCGAGACCACTGGCCCGAAAATCTCCTCGCGAGCAATGATCGCATCGTTGCCGACATCGGCGAAGATGACCGGTGGTACGAAATACCCGTTGACTAATCGGGGGTCCGTGGGGACCTCACCATGCCACAAAAGGCGAGCCTCCCCAGTACCGGTATCGATGTAGCGCCGCACCCGTTTTTGGTGCTCCTTGCTGATGAGCGGGCCCATAGTCGTGCTCTCGTCGGCGCCATCGCCCAAACGGACCGCGGCCGCGCGCTCAACCAGCGCCGAGAGCGCGGCGTCATAAATAGGCCGCTCGACGAACACCCTCGAACCAGCCGAACAGACCTCTCCCTGGTTCCAAAAGATCCCTCTTGCGGAACCGTCCATAGCGGCATCAAACTCCGCGTCCGCGAACACGATGTTGGGGGACTTGCCCCCCAGCTCAAGCGTGACGCGCTTCACAGTATCGGCTGCGCTACGCATTATCGTCTTACCGACTTCGACGCTCCCGGTGAACGCAACCTTGTCCACGAGCGGGTGAGCTACGAGGGTGGCCCCAGCACTCTCGCCCGCGCCAGTTACGACTTGCATGACGTTCTCCGGCAAGCCGGCTTCCTGCAGGACACCCGGGAGCTCGAGAGCTGTAAGCGGCGTCTGCTCTGCAGGTTTGAGGATGACAGTGCAACCCACTGCTAGGGCGGGAGCAACTTTTTGCGCAGCGATAACTAGGGGGTAGTTCCAGGGCGTTATTGCTGCGACAACGCCGACGGGCTCCTTGAGCACCAGCGACATGGCGCCGGGCCCGACGGGTGGGATCTCCCCGTAGACCTTTGTGGCCCAGCCTCCGTAGTACTCGAAAATGAACGCGACTTCCTCAATGTCTTCACGCGATTCGGCGATTGGCTTTCCGCAGTCAAGCGTCTCCAGGCGAGCAAGACGGTCGGCTTCTCGCCGTATGATCTCTGCTGCCCGCAAGAGTATGCGCCCCCGCTGTCTCTCGCTGGTCTGAGGCCACCACTTCCCTGCATCAAAAGTACCCCGGGCACTCCTCACCGCTTGGTCGACGTCGGCTGCCTTCGCGTGCGGGACCCTCGTTATGAGTTCACCCGTAGCCGGGTTGAGCACATCGATCGTATCTCCATCGAGAGCGCCCACCCACCTCCCGTTTAGGAACATTTGGGTTGACGAAGTTCCTGCACTCAATTAGCTCACTCTCCCGACGGCTCCAAAGGAGCGCAACGCGGGGCCTCCGCGATCTCTCTCATAGTCGTGGCACGGTCAGCCCGCCGTCGACATGGACTACATTGCCCGTCGTGTACGGGAGGTCGCCTCGGACCAGGACAGCGACTGCACGGCCGACATCTTCAGGCGTGCCCCAACGTTTTTCGATAGTCAGCCCGCTTGTGATGAGCCGAGAGTACTTGTCCTCCGCGGGTGCGGTCATATCTGTCCGGATGACGCCTGGTCGAACTTCGTACACTGGGATGCCAAATTCGCCCAGCCGCGAGGCCCATAGTCGCGTGGCCATGCTCAAGCCAGCTTTGGATATGCAGTACTCGCCTCTGTCCGGCGACGCGACTGTTGCGGACATGGAAGAAATGTTGACTATGCAGCCGACCCAGTTCGGGTCGGCGGCTTTCTGCTCGATCATCCAGGCCGCACAGGCTTGGGTGAGGAAGTAAGGGCCCTTGAGGTTGGCCAGTATTACCTCCTCGAAACTTTCCTCGGTCGCCGATAAGATGTCCACGCGCCGCCTGGGCGCGATACCGGCATTGTTGACGAGGACGTCGAGGCGACCAAACTCTAAACGTACATTTTCTACCAGCCGTCGGCGAGCCGCGCTGTCGGCGACATCGGCGCGTACGTATAGCGACTTAGTTCCCCTCGCCTCGAGAGCTTTCATGGCCTCTCGGACCTCATTTTGCGGGCGACGCCCGCACACGACGAGGCTGAAATGCTCGGCCGCGAGCTGGAGCGCGATGCCGAGGCCGATGCCCCTTGTCCCGCCGGTCACTAGGGCAACTCTCATGTCCTCAGCGCCTCGCGCCGTTGAAGAAGCTCAGGTACGGCCCACCAGCGCGGAGCCGCTCCACCAGCAACGCAACTTCGCGGAGGTGATAGTCGCCCCACATGGAAGACTCACCACAGGGAACGGCCCGAGTAGGCGGCACGTTGTCCCAGCCGTTGGGCCGATGGTAGACACTGTGGAGAAGTAGGCCCTCGTGATAGGAGCTATCGCTCAGGTAAGGAGCTTTGAGCAGGGTGTGGGCGATGCTGAGCCCAGCAGCAACGTAGCGTGTGTCACCTAGGTAATTCCCGAGACGAAGCAGAGCTTGTGCGGCTATCGCGGCCGCTGAGCTGTCCACTGGCTCGTAGGCATTGAAGGGATCCGATGCTACCGACTGCCACTCGCCTAGTTGCACGAGGCCTGGGGCTCCGGTGTCCCAGTAGGGTACCCCGTCGGCAGCACTGGCCGAATCGACATAGTAGTCACAGGTCGCGCGGGCCGCTTGGAGCACCACAGGAGTCAGGTCGTCGTCGTTCGCCCAACGGAGGAACTCCAACTGTTCGGCGAAACCGCACATCGCCCATGCGAGCCCCCGGGCCCAGGTAGAAAACGGAGAGTAGCCCTGTTGGGTACTAGGGCAACGGTAGGTCCCATCAGTTGTGTTGAACAATGCCTCGTGCGCTACGCGGCCGGGC
>DATJSU010000050.1:0-68908 GCA_035503915.1 Acidimicrobiales bacterium
GCGTCGGAAAGAGCGCTCGCTAGCTCGGCCGGGGCGACCGTCGCCGCGTCGAAGCTCGCCGCGTAGTCGGCGAAGGCTTTGCGGAGCTCGCCAAGGCGTAGGCACACGTGCTTTGCCCTCCTGTTGGGACAAACCGAGCCAAGAGGCTCTGGGGAGAGGCCAGCCCACCGCCGGCGAGTGCGGCCCTTCCTCATGTGGAGGGGACCTGCAAACAATTGTAAAAGAGGGGTGGGACCCTTATTCAGAGATCATTCGGGTCTGAGGTACGCGAGGGCCCCGCCGAGCCAGCCGAGGATGGTCTCGAGGGCCTCCGGGTCGAGACGAGTGCCGTCCTCGTTGTAGCCGCTACCGGGCGCCGCAGCCGCCTCTGCGGGGGTGCGGGTGTCCTCCTTGAAGACGTGGTTGGCGTTGGCAGGGTAGGCGAAGGTGACGTTTCCCTTCCCCGCCGCGGCCTGCTCGAGCGGCCCACCGTCGGCGGTGGCGTCGACCTGGAGGTCCTTGCGGCCGATGAGGACGAGCGTGGGGACCTCCACCTTGGCGAGCAGATCGGCGGCGTCTTCGGCCCACAGTTCGCGGGCCAGGGGTAGGTTCGCCGGCGACTCGAAGCTGGCGAGCACCATCTTCACGCTCTCGGGAAGGCGCTCGTCGAGGTCCATGGGCTGCCCAGCCTCGTAGCGCGCGGCGGCGGCCTCCACCTCCGGCATGAGCTCAGCACCGCCGTGCACCTGCGCCGCCTGCAGTGCGAGCTGGGCCAGGACGACCTCACCGATGGAGCGCCCGGGCGGCGCGGCGAGCACGATGGCGGCGAACGGGACGTCCTGGTGGCTGGTGGCGTAGTGGAGCACGTGGAGCGTGCCCTCGCTGTTGCCGAGCCCGGCGATGCGCTCGTCGTCGATGGAGCCGTGGCCGGCCAGGACACCGACCGCTGCGACGAGCTCGTCGAGGTGCGAGCGCATGCTCAGCTTGCCGAACAGGGCCCGGGCGCTCTCGGCGGCGTCAGGGCCGGAGGCGCGCTTGTCATAGCGCAGCGACGCGATGCCGGCGGCCGCGAACGCCTCAGCCAAGAGGCGGCCGCTGCCGTTGCTGCCGGGGAGCAGCGGGGAGCACCAGTCACGGTCGGTGGGCCCGCTGCCAGCCACGAGCACGACGGCTGGGAACGGGCCGTCGCCGTCCGGGAGCATGAGCGTGCCACGCATGGTGATGTCATCCAGCCACCAGCTGACCTCGACAGAAACGGTCATACAGCTCACGATAGGCACCACGCAGGCAAGGCGCGATGCCGTGGTAGCAGAGGGCACTCAGCTCGCTCCGCTCCCAGGTGCGTTTACCGAAATCCCTGCCGGCCCGGCTACAACTCGCTGGCCAATAGGCCCTTGAGTGCTCTCCAAGTGCGGGTTAGCTGAAGCGAAGAACGAGCCCCCCGGCTGGGTTGTACCCGGCGGCGAAGCAATCATAGGGAGACGGGCAGACGACGGCTTTGATAGCGGCGATGCCAGCGGGAAGTGGTTGGCTGGCCCAGGTAGTACCGCCATCGGTCGAGCGGACGGCGACGACTGCAGGCGTGGTGCCCTCACCCGCCACAGAACTAGCCGCGGCATGCGAACCGATGGCCTCGCAGACCGAGGGCGTTGGGCAGGCGATGGCGTCGAGGGCCGAGACGTCGGCCGAGAGCTTTGTGCTCACCCATCTCGCTCCGCCATCTGTAGTGCGGAGAACGTAAGGATAAGACGGGGTGTTGCCGGCCGCCACCCGGCATGCCGGGGCTCCAGGGCACGAGGCAAGCGGGTAGCTGCCCCCAAGTGTGTAGCCGCCTTCAATCGCGTAGCTCGCACCCACTGCCTCGCACGTCGAAGTCGTCGGGCACGCTACCCCCGTGAGCTCGGCGATATTGGACGGGAACTTCTCACCGCCGGCCCATTTCAGCCCACCGTCTGTGGTGCGGATCGCTACCGCACCTCCCTCGGTGGAGCCGACCTCGCCAACGGCCTCGCAGACCGATGCCGACGGGCAGGCGAGCGCAGTGAGGCTGTCCCTAGCTGCCAGTGGAGACCCTACGTTCACCCACACCTCCCCGCCGTCCGTCGTGCGCAGGACGGCGCTCCCAGCCCCCCCAGACATGATGCCGAGGCAGAACGAGGCCGTGGGACAAGCCATCCCGGTGAACGGCGCCCGTCCAAGGCTGGGGGGGAAGGTAGTACTGGCGACCCAGGTGGTCCCGCCGTTCGTAGTGTGCAGGACGGCGGAGGCGGTGCCCTCTCCGGCTTCGCAAACTGAGATCGACGAGCATGCGATGGCGTCGACGGCGTAGTCAGAGTAGGCGCCGGTCGTCTGCTCGACCCAACTGGCGCCGCCGTCCGTGGTACGCACCGAGCCGCCGGTCCCGCCGCCCTCGCAAACCCGGGTTGACCGGCAAACTATGGCATCGAGCTGCGAGAGGCCCACAGGGAAGGCGTCGCTCACCCACCTGATGCCGGCGTCTGTGGTGTGGAGGCTCATCTCGCCTTGGCTAGCACTGGCGGCGGCCACGCAGGTCGAAGCGGAGGGACAAGACAGGAGGGTCACGCTCGAGATGCCGGTGAGGAGCGGCTCCTGGGACCACTTCGTCCCGCTGTCAGTGGTGCGCATGAAGCCGTTGGGGTCGATGGCCGTGCAGAGCGACGCTCGGGGGCATGAGAGAGAGGTAATTTCTCCATCGCTCAGCCCGGTTGGGACGGTCTCCGGCTTCCAGCTCAGGCCACCGTTGGTAGTGCGGAGCACCATTGGGGCGGCCTGCTTGGAGCCCGACGCTTGGCACACGGTTGCCGACTGGCAAACTACGGACTCGAGGTACTGAGCCTCGGTCGGGGGCAGTGTCTTGGTGCTCCAGGTGCCACCCCCGTTCGTAGTCCGCAGGGTCATGGCGTAATCCCGGCTGTTGAGGCCGACGCCCTCGCAGGCACTTGGCGAAGGGCAAGAAATCGCAAGCGTTTGGGAGACACCGGGGATGGCTTTATTGACCCAGGTCGCCCCACCGTCGGTGGTGCGCGACGCCTCGGCTCCAGAGCCCGTCGAGTTCGCGCCGAGGGCCTCGCACACCGAGGCGGTCGGGCAAGAAATCGCGGTGAGCTGCCCGAGGCCTGGCGGGAACTTTTTGGCCACCCATGTGGCACCACCGTTTGTCGTGCGGAGCGCGACCTCTCCGTAGAGGTCGTACCCGGTGTACTCGCCGGCCGCTACACAGACCGATGCCGAGTGGCAGGCGACCACCTTCAGCTCACCAACACCCGAAGGTAGCGGCTGGTCCGACCAGCTCGCTCCGGCGTTGGTCGTGCGCAGTGCAATGCCAGCCTCGTTGAAGGCACCGACGGCCTCGCAGGTGGCGGCCGAGGGACAGCTCAGGCCCCAGATATTGCTGACGCCGACGAAGGACGCAACCTGGGCCCACGAGCGCCCTCCGAGCGCCGGTTCTTTTTGTGCCGCGAGGGCGCTCGGTAGGCACACGCCTCCGACGAGACTTACCGAGGCAATGCCGGCAACGATGGCTCGGGCAAGCCTGCCTCGTTGGAGACGAAGGAGCAGGCCCCAGGGACCTGCTCTGCGGGGCCCTGTTTGCCAGCGCACTTGGCGACCTCCCGGTTGCTCACGGTTCGTTTGCCCGTGAGGGTGTGAGCGTTTGTTCGGCGCAGCATACACGTCTTTTAGGGGGGCCACAGGCTGCGCTCGGCTCCGCGAGAGGGGTTCTTACGGTGGCCGCCGTCTTCGATCACGGGGGCCCCTTCTCCGACGAGCTTTCGCCAGCAGAGGCGCCCTCACCCTTCTCGGCCGCTAGAAAGGCTTCCGGCCCTATTGCGAAGGACTTTGTGCTGAAATCGGCCCGGCAGGCTCGGCGCGAGACCCCCACGGTCGATCAAGTGCCTGATGATGGCCCGGCTGAAGGGGAGATCTAACGCCCGCCCGCTACCTCCGAGCAGCGCGCCACCGGACCTCTTGCCGGCGGCGCAAGCAAAAGTGGCAGAACTCGAGGCTGCCGTTGGGGAACTGAAGGAGCAACTGCGGCGCAACGAGAAGATGGGGCGCGCCCTGAACGGGTCGCCCCGCGCCTGCCTTGTCGCTGACGCGGAAGACGATTTCCGGCTCTTTTACGCCAATGCCGCAGCGAACGCCGTCTTCGACCAGTTGGCCCCGTGGTTGCACGTACCACGCGACCGAGTGATGGGTTCGCGCATCGACGAAGTCCTAGGGATTGCCGACTTCGCGCCTTCGGTCATCTCGGGCCGGCGCGAGGCCCTCTCTGGCGTGTACAGCGTCGGGGAGGAATGGATCGACTTTTACGCCGCCCCCGTCACTGACGGCGCCGGTCGCGTCATCGCCTTGTTCATGGCAGGTTCTCTTGTAACGCGGCGGCGGAGGACCGCCGAAGCGGTCGCCGCGGAGTCCGAACAGATGCGGGCCTCGATCGCAGACATTTCCCGCAACGCCCAAGGGGCGGCGGCGACTGCGAACGACGCCGCGCGAACGGCTACAGCGGCCAGCGAGACCATCAATCGACTGAACCGCTCGAGCGCCGAGATCAGCAGCGTGATCCAAGTCATAAACCGGATAGCGGCCCAAACGCGGCTGTTGGCCCTCAACGCGACGATCGAAGCGGCCCGGGTGGGCGACGCAGGGAGAGGCTTCGCCGTCGTGGCGAGCGAAGTAAAGCAGCTTGCTCAAGAGACCGGCCTCGCCACCGCGCAGGTGGTGCAGCAGGTTGAGAGCATCCAGGCCGAGGCAAAAGAAGCGGTGGACGCGATCAACTCGATCCTCCAAGTCGTCAACAGGATCGACCAGTGCCAGGCAGCGATCGCCGCCGCCGTGGAGCAGCAGACTGCGACAACAGCCGAGCTCAGCCGCCAATTAGCCGAGAGCCTCTCGTAGCGATGCTCGGCCCGGCGGGGCGTCGTGGTCGGGAGGCCACGAGGCCCGGCCATGCTTCCCCTTTGAGCACCCAATGGGGAAATGGGGCCCCTTCTGCTAAGGACCTTGGTCCCAGAAGTTGTGGCCTTTGGCCCGTACCCTTCAAGTCGGTCACGCCGCCGCCGATCCCATCGTTGCCGGACGTTTTCGGAGGAGCGCTAAATCTCAGCAAAGGGACGACCCGGGACGAACAAGGTCTTCAAGAAGGACGCCCTCTTGGGCAAACAGACGATCGAGTGCGCCCCTCTTCACCCTTGTACGTCAAGCCAGTGACCTAGGGCTCTGTGACTAACAGGCAGCTTAGGAAGAGATCGCCGACATGGAAGTTGGGAGTGCCTTCTCAGGAACTCTAGGTACCCCGCGGCAACCGTGCTCGTCTGGCGTCCCCATGGCATCCCTTGCTCGCTTGAGCCGCCTAGCCCTCGAGGGCGCGGCCGAGCAGGAGATGATCGACGCAGCCGTGCGGGCGGTAGCAGAGACGCTCGGCGTCGAGATGGCGAAGTACATGGAGCTAAGCCCCGAGGAAGATCTCTTCCGTCTGCGCGGGGCGATTGGCTGGCCGGAGGAACTGATCGGTGCGGCAACGGTACCGGCCAGCGGCGGTGGCTCTTACGCCGCTTTCGCACTTTCCCACGCGAGCCCCGATGTGGTGCAAGACCTGAGGAGGGAGGCCCGTTTCATCCCTTCTCAGTTCCTCACCGAGATGGGCGTGGTATCGGGGCTGAGCGCCGTGGTGTACGGCGCAGGTATCGAGGTCTTAGGGGCCCTCTCTGGCCAGTCGAGGTCCGAAAGGAGCTTCGACGAACACGACGCCGAGCTCCTCCAGACGATAGCCAACATCCTTTCCACGGGGGTGCTCCGCCGCTGGAGCGAGACCCGGCTCGGTGCGCTGGTGCAAAACTCGAGCGACCTGATCGTCGTCGTCAACGACAAAGCCGAGATCATCTACTGCAACCCGGCGGTCCGAAGGCTCTTCGGAGTCGAGCCGGGAAGCGTCCTCGGGCGCTGGATGGGCGAGCTTGTCCACCCAGAGGACCTAACGCGTGCGAAAGAGGCCTTCGTCCGAGACTTGGCAGCACCTGGCGGCCATCCATCCTCTCGCTACCGTTTCTCGGCCGGGCCCGGGGATTGGCGCGTGCTCGAAGTCGTAGCGACCAACTGCCTTGACGACCCCTCCGTGAGAGGCGTCGTGTTCAACGCGCGAGACGTCACCGAGCAGGACAACCTCAGCCGTGTGCTGCGGACCTTGAGCGCCGGCAACAGGCTCCTCGTCGCCGCCAACGACGAAGCGACGCTCCTCGCCGATGCCTGCCGGACTGTCGTCGAGGTGGGAGGTTTCCCCCTCGCTTGGGTGGGATATCGCGAGCACGACGCCCGCTCGAGCGTGAGGCGGGTGGCGTCGGCTGGACGGTCGGCCTATGTCGAGGAGATCCGCGTCGGCTGGGGCGGCGACGCTTACAGCAACGGGCCCGTCGGCGCCGCCATCAAGACCGGCGAGACGCAAGTGGTCAACGACACCCTTGGTCACACTAACTTTGCGCCGTGGCGAGAGCGGGCGGAGCGTTTCGGGCTCCGTTCAACTTGTGCGCTCGCGTTGCGCGTCGGGGACGAGGTCATTGGCGCGATCGCGATCTATGCGGAGGAAGCCGGGGCCTTTGGGGAAAGAGAGGTGTCGTTACTACAAGAGCTCGCCGACGATTTCTCCTACGGGATCGCCCGCTTACGGGACGCCCAGTCCCTTCATAAGAGCGAGCAGCGCTTCCAGGCTCTCGCCGACGAAGCACCGATCGGCATCGTAGAGACATCGAGCGAAGGCAACATCGAGTACGCCAACGCCAAGATGAGGGAGATCCTGGGACGGTCACAAGCGCCTGGCCGCTGGCTCGACCTTGTCCACCCCGATGACCTAGCCGAAGTGACGGCAGTCGCCGAAAGCGTCGGCCGCGGGGAAAAGACGGTCAAAAGGTTCAAGATATGCCGGCCCGACGGGGAGGTCCGCCACGTCCGGCTCAGCCTCGCACCGAAAAGCCTGCAGGGCAACAATGGCCTCATCACGACCGTTGAGGACGTGACCGAGGAAGCTCTCGCTCAGGAGGCGCTCGCGTACCAGGCTTTCCACGACTCCCTCACGGGGTTGCCCAACCGTGCGATGTTCCTCGACCTCCTCGCGCGCGAACTTGGGCGGTGCCGGGGAGCAAGAGCGAAGATCGCAGTCCTTTTCTTGGACATCGACCACTTCAAGGTCGTGAACGACAGCTTGGGCCACGTTGCAGGCGACGAGGTGCTCGTCCAGGTGGGCGAGCGTCTCCGCGCCGCTCTCAGGGGGACAGACGTACTGGCTCGCTTCAGCGGGGACGAGTTCATCCTCATGCTCCCGGGCGTACGAGGCGCTCAGGCCGCCACCAAAGCTGCTAAACGCATGCTCGAGGCCTTGGAGGCCCCCGTGGGCAGCGCGGGCCACGACATAAAATTGAGCGCGAGCATAGGGATCGTTATTGCGTCGGGCCGGGAGGACGCGACAACAGTGCTCCGGGACGCCGACGCCGCGATGTACCGTGCGAAACGGGAGGGCCGCAACCGCTGGGCCGTTTTCGACGAAGGGCTCCACCGCGGGTCGCTCAGGAGGCTTTCGATAGAGGCCGAGCTCCACAAAGCATTGGAACGGCAGGAACTCCAGCTCTTCTACCAACCTCTCGTAGCCCCGGCGAGCGGTCGCCCACGCTCCGCCGAAGCCTTGGTCCGCTGGAACCACCCGGGACGTGGACTGGTCCCACCACTCGAGTTCATCCCTGTCGCAGAAGAGTCGGGCCTCATCGGACGGGTCGGGCGCTGGGTTTTCGAGGAGGCGGTATCTCAAATGGCGGCTTGGGACGCTCACGAGGCCGGCCCGCACCTCGACGTGCTCGCCGTCAACCTGTCCGCCCGGCAACTTGACGACCCTGGGACGCCCTCGTTTGTCTCCCGTACCCTAAAGCGCCACAAAGTGGCGGCGAACCGGATCTGCCTAGAGGTCACCGAGTCAGTCCTGATGGGCGACAATGCGTCCACGCGTACTTGCCTGAGAGCGTTCAAAGCGCTCGGCTTGTCAATCGCCATCGACGACTTTGGGACGGGGTATTCCTCTCTCGCTTATTTGCACACCCTCCCGGTGACGACTGTCAAGATCGACCGCTCGTTCGTGGAACGCCTGGGCAGAGACGACGACTCCATGCCTGTCGTGAAGGCGATCGTCGAGATGAGCCACGCTCTCGGGCTGAGCGTGGTGGCCGAGGGCGTGAGCGACGGCTACCTGCAGGGCTTGGTCTCAGAGCTCGGTTGCGAGGCAGCCCAGGGCTTCTACTGGTCGATGCCACAACCCGCGAGAGAATTCGCCGCGTGGTGGCTGAAGGCTGAACAAGCCGGGTTGGGGGCGGCCTAACTGGCACCCGGCAGTGAGGTGCCCGGCGCCTCCGGGTGGTGGAGCTTCTCGCCCATCCCCTCCTCGCTGACGACCCAGGTGGGAGCGTGGTAGCTTTCCAGATGGGAGCGTGGTCGCTTTCGAAGCCGGTTCTGTGCTCGGGCAACCGGAAAAGCCGTGCGGGCTGGCGATTTCACGACCAGCACAGGTAGTTTGTCACAATTTTGCTGGCCCAAGGACCATATGCGGGCGCCAGCCAGGCTGTGCGAACGGTACGGGTGCTAAGAAGAGACCAGATATGGCCTCCGTAGTGATAAAGAGCGGTGTGTGCGGTTTCACGGTGCGTGCCACTGCCCAATGCCCCGACGGCGACCACGTCACGCTCCAGATCGAGAGCGAATGCCCCAACTACAAAGAAATCGCCGAACATTTACACGAGGTCGAGGCTGTCAAAGAGCTCTTCGTAGACCGGCACAAAGGCCTCGTTTGGACGACCTGCGCCACCCACAGCCCCCACGTCAGTTGCCCCGTCCCTGTGGGGCTCCTGAAGCTGGTCGAAGTTGCGGCGGGGCTCGCCTTACCCCAGAGCGTGTCGATCGACGTTCGTTCAGGCACAGCGGGCTGACCCGCCGGCGGAGGAGGTTTCAAGCAAAATGGACCGCTCTTGGTACGTACGCTTAGCCGAAGAGGGCCTCACCATGCCCTTGGCGGTGGACCTGACGTTGCACAAGGACAGGGGCCCGGAGGCTGTCGAGGCGGTGCTGACGGACGGGCCGGCGCTGGGAGAGGTCCTCGTAAACGCGGCCCGGCAGTTCGGCGCGCCACTGGCCCTGCCCCACATGGACCTCACGCTGGAAAAAGAGTTCTTGTTGCAGGGGTTGCTGAGCGGCCATGACGCCGTGGGCGCTTTCCGCCTGAAGGCACCGCCCACCGAAGAGGAAACGCGTGCCCTCGCTGGCGCCTTGTCCGGCCCGCTGAGCCGAGGTCTGGAGGCTCAGGTCGATGCCGTGCGTTCCGTGGCCGCCGAGGCCAAAGATCTCATCCCCTGCGCTATGACCATCGGGCCCTTCTCCCTCATGACAACCCTGCTCGAGGACCCCATTACCGCCGCCTACATGGCCGGTACGGGTGCGACGGGAGAAGAAGAGCCGTCCGTAGCCTTGTTGTGGAAGGCCCTCGAGCTTTCGGCGCGTGCCGTCGAACGCTCGCTGCGCGCCCAGCTGGAGGCGGGAGCGAGGCTGGCCGTCGTCTGCGAACCGGCCGTCAACAGGGTCTACATTTCGCCGCGCCAGATGCGGGCCGCTGACAACAACTTTGACCGCCTCGTGATGGCAAACCTCCGGCACTACAAGGACATCCTCGACGAGTTCGGGGCCGACCTCTTCCTGCACGACTGCGGGGAGCTGACAGACGGCATCCTGGCCCACTTAGTAGAGCTCGACCCGGCGGTGCTCAGCTTGGGGAGCTCAGAGAAGCTCTGGGAAGCGGCCAAAGTCGTACCCCCGACGACGGTGCTCTACGGCAACCTCCCCTCGAAGAAGTTTTATTCAGATGAAGTGATCAGCGTCGCGGGCGTAACCCAGCAAGCCCAGGAGCTGGTGGACAACATGGCCGCCATTGGCCGGCCGTTCATCCTCGGGACCGAATGCGACGTGCTCTACGTGAGCGGTGCCGAGGACCAGATCTGGGCCAAGCTCAACGCCATGGGCGAAGTCACTCGCAAGTAGCGACCGTGCCGCTACCCCGTCCTCCCTCCAGGGAGGCCAGTACATGGGAGCGCCATGCCGCAATTGCTCCCATGGTGGCCTCGTCCTTGCGGGCGGGCTCGAGGAAGGCTCCCTTGCGCCCGCCCCAGGTCTTGCTCAGCTCGGCCAGAGAGGCACCCGTGACGAGGGCACCGGCCTGCATGGCTGCACCGTAGGCGACGAGCTCAGAGAGCTCCACCACCAAGACAGGGCGCCCCGAAAGCCTCCGTACCGTCTCTTGCCACACCCGCCCCCGGGCGCCCCCGCCCACCAACAGCACCGGCTGGGCGGGATCCTGTGGTGCCCAGTCCCCCAACGCACCCGCTGCTTCAAGGAGGGTAGCCACAATGCCCTCGTAGGCCGCCTGGAGGATCGAGCGCCCGTCGGTCTTGTAGTTGAGGCCCGTCAAGGTGCCGGTGGCCGTCGGGACATTGGGCGTCCGCTCGCCGCCCAACCATGGCAAGAAAACAACGCCGTTGGACGGGGCCACGTCTTCACGGGCCAGGTTCAGCCACTCACAAGCCCGGTCCACTGCCAGCGTCGCGTTGAGGGTGCAAGCCAGGGGCAGGAAACGCCCGTCGGCACTGGCAAACCCAGCTACGGTACCCGAAGGGTCGGCGCTCGGCGAGCTGCTCGCGGCGTACACCGTGCCAGAAGTGCCCAGGGACATGGCCATTTCGCCCTCGCCCAAGGCCAGGGGGAGAGCGGCCGCGGCGTTGTCCCCGGCGCCGCAAGCGACCGGCACGCCCTCGCTCAGGCCGAAATCTGTAGCTGCCGTCCTCGTTACTTTTCCCGCCACCTCTTGAGGACCGACCACCGCCGGTAATGCTGCTATGCCCAAACCGACCAGTTCGAGGTCGAGGACATCGTGGGCGTAGGATCCTTCCCGAGGGCTCCACCAGCCCGTCCCCGACACGTCACTGCGGTCGGTAGCGGCCTCGCCGGTTAGCCTGAAGTTCAAGTAATCGTGCGGGAGCATCACTCTTGCGGCGGCGGCGGCGACCTCGGGCCGTACGCGGCGCAACCAGGCCCAGTGGGCCACGGTAAAAGCTGCAGTCAGCACGGACCCAACGCGCTCGGCACACATTTGAGGGCCGCCCAAAGCTGTCACGAGGGCGGCGGCATCAGGAGCGCTGCGGGTGTCGTTCCACAGCGGTGCAGGGCAAAGAGGCTCGCCCGACGCGCCCAGCACGACCAACCCGTGCTGTTGACCGCCCACCGAAATAGCCTCCACCCGGTCCGCCAACCCGGTCTCGCCCAACGCGTCCGCCAGGGCCCGTCCCCATACCGCGGGGCTCGTCTCCCTCGCCCCGCCTTCCCCCTCGACCTCGTGGGACGCCACGCCAGTGGCCACCACTTGGCCGTCGTCGCTATTGACGATCAAAACCTTCGTCCCCTGCGTGGAACAGTCAACCCCGGCTACCAAAGGCACCCTAAAACCTCCCCTTGTCCCGCTCCGTACCACATTTGCACCCCGACGGTGGCCCGGGCCTGGGCCTGGGCCTGGGCCCAAACTGCCTTATGCGGCCAGTATTTGTCAAGCGACAAATAACCGGTACCCAGTTCGCCTACCACAGCTCGGAACGTTACCACCCACGAGCGCACTTGCTTTAGGAGAGCGAGCGGCCGCCAGAACTGCCGCCGGGGCACGAGAAGGTGCCGCAGATAGAGAGTAAGGTGCGCCTAGATTTGCGTTCTCTCAGCGAGGCTCGGGCGACCAGAGGCCATGGAGCACCTCGCTCCCCTCCGCAGCCCTCGGTGCCATTTGCTTGCGCTCGCGCCGGGCTGAGCGTACCGTACTCGGTAGCAACCTGCTGGTGAGCGAAATTCCGGTGAGAAGCCGGTGCTGTCCCGCAACTGTGTCCCCGTGCCGGTTGGCCGGCAACAGGGCAAGCCAGGTCGCCTGGCCAGTGGGTGTGACTGAGCACGTCGAGGTAACGCGCTAGTCGCAGGGTCGCCCTGGGCCCCCTGGCATTGCCCTCGACAATGAGGAGGGACGCCATGAAAAGACCGGGGGGACGCCAGGAACACGAAAGAGGCCAATTTCCCGACGGGCACCTTTGCCATGAGCATTGAGGCCGTAGGGAAAGGCAACGTGCCCGGAGCGCCTTTCAAAGCGCATGAGATCTCGCTCGGCTCGACGGTTGCGCGCGCCGGTCACGAGGTCGCCCCCGCGCAGGCGCTCCCGGCGGTCGCCGCCCCGAGCGAGCCCGGTCAAGGCAGAGGGCCGGCGTGCAGCTGACGAACGCTGTCGAAAAGCGCGGCATAGAAGCCGTGCCGGCGGAGGAGCGCCGGGGCACGGCGAGGGTGCTCGCAGCGGTGTGGTTTGCCGCCAACATTGGCATCCTCGCCCTGGTGTTCGGCGCCATCCTCGCCGCGCTCGGCCTGGGCACGACTCAGGCGCTCGTCGTGAGCGTGGCTTCCCCGGCTCTGTCCTTCTTGCTCGTCGGCGGCATCTCAGTGGCGGGCACCTGGTCGGGCATGCCGGCGCTCACCCTCTCACGCCGGGCCTTTGGGCGGGTTGGCAACCTCGGCCCCGCTGGCGTCAGTTGGGTGAGCATCTTGGGTTGGGAGACGGTGTCGTCGGTGATCGCCGCTTGGGCGATCTTGGACTTAGGACGCAAGCTCTTCGACCTGGGGAGCGGATGGGGCCCTACCGGGGGGAGCCTCGTCATCGCCGTCGGCGCCTCGGTCGTGCTCGGGTTCTTCGGGTACTCGACCGTGATGCGGTTCCAGCGTTGGGCAACGGTTGTTTTTGGCGGCCTGACAGTGCTCGTCGTCCCTTTCCTCCTCGTGCATGCCCGGTGGTCGGGACCAGCCGGGGCCCGCACGGCGTCCTTGGGCACCGTGGTGGCGGCCGCGAGCATCGTCGCCGCGGGCACCGGGGTCAGCTGGCTCAACCTCGCCCCCGACTACAGCCGGTACCTGCCAGCCAGGGAGCCGGCACCGTCGATCATCGCCTGGGTGACCCTCTCGGCGACGCTGCCGACCACCTTGCTCGTGGCGGCAGGGTACTTTGCCGCTGAGCAGGTACATGGCCTGGCTACGACCCTGGACCCCGTCGGCCCCCTCCGGGCGGCGTTGCCGGCCTGGCTCGCAGTCCCCTACCTGCTTGCGGCTGCGGGTGGCATGCTCGCCGAGACCGACTTGGCCTTGTACTCATCGGGGTTGAACTTGCTTGCGCTCGGGGTGCGCATCCGGCGTTCGCGGACAGTGCTCGTGGACGCGGCCGTCGTCATCGGGGGTGGGGCCTACCTGATGCTCGGCGGGCAGGGTTTTATGAGCCCGTTCGAGAGCTTCCTCGAGCTGCTCGCCGACGGCCTGGCGGCATGGGCAGGCGTGGTGCTCGCCGACATGGCCAGGGCGCGCCCGGCTCGCGGGGGCGGTGCCGCCACCGGGCTCGAGCTCCACTACAAACGTTGGGCTGACCTCGACCTCGTGGGAGTAGCCGCGTGGGCCATTTCCACCGGTATTGGGCTGGCTACCACGGTGTCGCCTTGGTACACGGGACCGCTTGCTCGGGGCGCGCTCGCGCAAGGTAGCTTCGGGTTCGTTTTCGCTCTCGCTGCGGCTGGTGCTTTGTCTGCCCTCGGTTGGCACCTGGTGGGCTCGCGAGCACAGGTGGGGGCAGCGGGGCCGACAAAGCCGACGCGAGTACCGACGCGAGTACCGACGCGAGTACCGACGGGGAGCGCTAGCGCTCCTCGCCTCGAGGGTGCCACCGGCCTCGAGGTCCCCTTAGCGGGCCGGCCCAAGCGGCTCGTCCTCGCCGGCAGCATCCTCGTGGACGTCCTCCTCTACGTGAAGGCACCTCCCGAGCGCGGCGGCGACGTGCTCTCCGAGCACCATCTCATCACGAGCGGCGGGGGCTTCAATGTGCTGACCGCGGCAGCACGTCTTGGCCTCCGGGGGTGTTACGCGGGCCGCATCGGCGACGGCATCTTCGGCCGCCAGGTGGCGCGCGACCTCGAGTCCGAGGGCATAGACGCTGCCTTGCCAACCCAGGCATGGGGGGACACCGGCTTCGACGTCGGGATCGTGGAACCGAGCGGCGAACGTTCCTTCGTCACCTCACCGGGGACCGAGTCCCGCCTGTCAGCCACCGACCTTGCCCGAGCCCAGCTCCAAGAGGGCGATGCTGTCTACGTCTCGGGTTATGACCTGAGCTACCCAGTCGCCGGCCCAGCGCTGGTGGCCTGGGCAAACTCTCTTTCTCGCGACCACCTTCTCGTCGTCGACCCTGGCCCCCTCGCCGCCCAGGACCCGGGCGCGGGGCTCTCCCAGGTGCTCGGGCGCGTCGACGTCCTGAGCTGCAGCGCCCGCGAGGCGGCGCTGATCTCTGGGAGCGAGGGACCTCCTGAGGCGGCGCTGCGGCTCGCATCGCTCCTCGAGGCGCCCGCCATCGCCGTCGTGCGTGATGGGCCCAATGGTTGCTGGCTCGCCCGCGCCGGCACCGTGGTCCACGTGCCGGGGCGGCCTGTCACGCCGATGGACACGACAGGTGCCGGGGACGTCCACGTGGGCGCCATGCTCGCCCGCCTCGCCGCCGGGGACCCACCAGCAGGCGCTGCCTGGGCAGCCAACGTGGCAGCGTCGCTCTCCACCCTGCGAGCAGGGGGGGCAACAGGGCCCAGCCTGAGCGAGCTAACGGCCGTGCTCGGCGCCGCGCTCGTGCGGCGCGGCTAATGGCGAGGTCGCGCTGCGCGCTCAACTGAGACGGGAAGTCGACCCGCGCACTACCAGTTCCGGCAGCAGGCGCAGCTGTCGCCGAGGCCCGTCGGGCGACTCGATGCCCGAGAGGACAAAATGTACGGCCTCCTGGCCGAGCTGCTCGAGTGGTTGGCGCACCGTCGTCAACCCTGCGTCCAACATGTCCGCGACCATCAAGTCGTCATACCCGGTGACGGCCACGTCCTGGGGCACTTTCACGCCCAACCTCCGGAACGTCCGCAGTACCCCGATGGCGATCAGGTCGTTGGCGCAAACTACGGCCTCGGGCGCGCCCGCCTTGGCAAGTCGCGCGGCCGCCTCCTCGCCCCAGGCGGCGGAGAGGTCGCCCGCCAGCACCCGTTTGGCGCTCGGCCGGTCAATAGGCCGCGTGCAATCAACGTAAGCCTGGTAACGCTCTGCGGCAATGCTAAAACGCCGCGCTGTCGTGACAAAGGCAAACGACGAGCACCCTTGCCCGGCCAAGTGCTCGACCACAAGCTGGATACCACGACGGTGGTCGACCGAGACGATGTCGCTGTCCACATTCACGAAACGGTCAACCTGGACGAGGGCGACCCGCTTAGAGGCCGCGAGGACCGCAGCGCGGCTCCTCTGGACGTCAACCGGGCTGATGATAACGCCGTCGACGCTGCGCGCGAGCAACGCTGCCAGCCGCTCAGCCTCCACATCGGGAGAGTCGTTGGCGTCGCAAAGAAAGAGGCTCATCCCCGAGTTGTGCAAAGCATCCTCGACGGTTTTCACAACAGCGGGAAAGAACGGGTTGGTGATGTCGGGTACGACCATCCCGACCGTCCGCGTGACGCGGCCTCGCAGCGCGCTCGCCACGGGGTTGACTTTGTAATTCAGCCTATTTGCCGCGGCAGTAACACGGGCTAATGTCTCAGCGCGCACACCGCGCGAGCCGCTGAGAGCACGCGAGACGCTGGCTGTCGAAACCTTCGCGAGCCTAGCGACATCGTCAATCGTAGCCACACTACGACACGGTAGCAGGAACGGTCGCTTGCTGGCAACCGATTGCCATACGCATGGGGCCCCCGGAGCTTTACACCCAAGACAGCCGGGTCAATTCCCTACCCGCGAGCTGCCCTCAGCCGAGGACCGGTACAGCCCGGGGCACGCGAGCACCGCCGGCGGCAAATGGCCGCCCATCTGTCGAGCGTGCCCCGAGCACGACCACACATCGCCGTTACCGGCTCAGGCGGCGAGAGCGCTCAATCAAGGTGGAACACCTCTTCAGCGGGCGCCCACCTTTCGCCGTCCCCCGTTGCCAACCTGGCCTGGCACGGGTCCGTGAGCTCCCACCAGTCCTGGAAGACCTTCTTGGCACCCATGATGGCAGTGTCCGCCTCGTAATCGTCCCCTGAGTACTCGAGGTAGCTGAACAGGTAGCCGTCCCGTAGGAAGATGGAATAGTTGCTGATATTTGCCCGCTTCAAGGCTGCCAGGACACCCGGCCAAACAGACTTATGGAGCCTACGGTATTCGGCCTCCTTTTCGGGCAGTAGTCGCGTAACAGCTCCGACCCGTTGTACGGGGTGTGGTTCCTGCTCGACATCAGTCATGAGGTTCGCCTCTTTCTCTGCTCTTTCCGGACCAGGCGAGCCCATGGTCTTCCTCGGTGGCTCGCTCGGCCTTCAAACTAGCAGCGAAGCAACCGGTACGCCTTGACGTCGCACCATTGGGGTGCTTAGTATGGCAATCGGTTGCCAAGCTGGTCTGGCATCGGTCAGCCCCACGGCTTGGCGCCGCAGGGGTCGCCATTCCAGCGCGGCGTTGAGACCAAAGAGAAAATAACGGCAAAACAGGGCAATCGAGTCAAGGGGGACTACGGTGACCAAGACGGCCGCTTTCAGGAAGGCCATAAAGAGGCTAGGCACTGGGCCGGCGCTGTCTGACAACCGTTTACCGTTTGCCATGCCCTTGACCTGCAACTGCTAGGCGCTCCCCACGACGATAGAGGTGATGGACGAAGAGAGGGGATCTCTGTTACAGCCGGGTAGAGCAGGTCGGGGCCCTAAGGGTGCCCGCAGATTTACTGTCATTCAAGTAGCAAATACTGTCATCAAGGAGGCAGTGAAGATGGTTCGTTCTTATGGCAAAAAGTTAATGGCTGGCTCAGTCGTCATTGGCATGTTGGCGATCGGCATGGGTGCAGCATCCACGGCTGGTGCGTTTAGCGCCAGCGCCGCTCACCCGGCCACGTCCCTCGCAGCGGCGGAGGCGCTCGCGAGCTTTGAAAACGGGGCCAACGCGTCGCTCTCCGGTGGCGCGAACATAGTCGGGAAGACTGTTGTTTTCCAGGTGTACACGGACGAGTCAACGTCGTTCTTCGTACCGGCCGTCAACGGGGCCAAGGCCGCTGCCGCTCTTACGGGCCTCAACCTGGACCTGGAGTACTCAAACAGCGATGATGCCACCCAGGTGAACCAACTGGAGGTGGCCATCGCGAGCCATGTCGCCGGCATTGCCGCCTCGCTGCCAGACGGGGCGACCGACAAGGCCATATGCGCCGCTGAAGCGGCACATATCCCGGTGCTCGCCTGGAACGTGGACGGCCTCACTGGGAGTGCTCTCAACTGCGTTGAAGGCTTCATAGGCCAGGACTTCGTCAGTGCGGGGCAAGTCATCGCGCAGCGCATGGTGAGCGACGGGGCAATAAAGAAAGGCGACCACGTCTTCTGCCCTGTGGAGACGACAACGGCTGTTTACGCCGTGCAGAGGTACCAAGGGGTAATGGACGTCCTCAGCAAGCTCGGGGCTAGCTGCTCCCTGCTGGCAGTCGGTTTCGGCGCCTCGGGAGCTGAGACCACGATGGTCGACTACTTGCTCGGGCACCGCCAGACGAGCGCGATCTTGGCCCTCGGCTCGACCCCGCTCACCGTTGCCGTCGCCGCCGCCCAGAAGGCCGGCCTCAAGGTCCCCATCGGGGGCTTCGACCTCACCAACAACATCCTCACCGGCATCAAGAGCGGCCAGATCATGGCTACTGTCGACCAGCAACCGTACTCACAAGGGTTCTTTGCCGTCCTCCAACTGGCGCTGCAGCTCAAGTACGCCCTTTTCCCGTCCAGCATGAACACCGGCGGGACGGGCCTCGTCGACAGCTCAAACGTCGACCAGGTCCTTAGCCTGGTCCCGAACTACCAATAGCGCTGAGAGCGCACACCTCTAGTTGCGTGGTGTGAGAGGGAGACGAGCCGTCAGAGTGAGAAGGCGCCGGTGTTACTGCCAGGGCGGTAGGAAACCGTTGCTTGACGTCGGCACTCTGCCGGCTCGTGGCCCGTGGCGAACGCACCGTCCGCTTTGCCGCTCAAGCGCTGGCAAAGCGGACGTGCGCGAGCGGCCCAAGGCCCGGGAGGAAAGGGCTTATCTGGACGTGGCCACGCTTCATGGGCAAGAACGATTGGGGCGACGTTATGACTAGTGTCAAAGAGCAGCTTGTCCTCGGCGAGGGAAGCGAAGCTCACTCGGGGGCGGGCGGCCCGGCCACCGCGCCGTCTGGGTTTTTACCGGGGCGTTTCATGCACTTGCCTTTAGTACGCCATATCTCGGTACACCAGAGGTACCGCCTGCGCCAGTCGGCTCTCGACCTGACCGTGCTGTTCCTGCTCATCCAGGTGGGCAGCGTAGTCGCCGGCTCGGTGTGGTCGACCTCCTTCGCTTACACGATCAGCGCCAACATCCTGACGGCGCTGGAAGCGATCCCTTTGCTGGGCATCACGGCCATCGGCGTCGGCGTGCTGATGGTCGCTGGAGAATTTGACCTGTCTGTGGGGTCGAACTTCATATTCAGCAGCATCGTGATGGCGATGCTAATTGGCCAAGGATGGGACCCCTTCGTGGCGGCCCTTTTCGGCCTGGCCATCGGCGCTGGCATCGGCCTCCTCAACGGCCTCATCACCCTCTGGCTGCGCATACCCTCATTGATCACGACTCTCGGTACAACCGGTATCTGGGCAGCGGCCACGCTCTTCGTGCACGGGGCCGCTTCGCAGACCTTCAACCTGAGCGGGCCCTTCGCTACGCTCACTTCCGGGACTATCGGCGTGTTCCCGGCTGAGATGTTCTGGATGCTCGGGCTCGCCGTGGCGACCTGGGCCCTCCTCCAACGCCACCGCTTGGGGAACCATCTTTTCGCCGTCGGGGGCAACGCGAAGGCCGCCAACGCGACCGGGATATCGGTGCGGCGCACCAAGCTGTTTGCCTTCGTGTTCGCTGGGACGCTCGCCGCTCTTGCCGGCATCCTGGCGGCGACGCGCGTGGCCACCATCACGCCGGGGGGCGAGACGGACCTGCCTCTCCAGGCGATTGGAGCTTGCGTCATCGGCGGTACGGCCCTTATGGGCGGCAGCGGGACGGTGCTCGGGATGGCACTAGGAGCGGCACTCCTCTACTGGATCGAAGATGTTTTGTTGTTGCTCGGGGCACCCGGGTTCTACCTGGACGCCTTTGTCGGTGCCTTGATCATCGTGGCGGCGGCCCTCTACGGGGTCGCTAAGCAAAGGAGGGTATTGTGACGCCCGAGGCGAGCGAGGCCAACGGCCCGGTACTGCTGGACTTGCGTGACATATCCAAGGCCTACGGAGGCTCCCCCGCGCTCGACAAAGTGTCCCTCACGGTGAGAGGCGGCGAGGTCGTCGGGCTGCTCGGCGACAACGGTGCCGGCAAGTCCACCCTCGTCGGTGTGATCAGCGGGGTTGTCCAGCCCGACTCGGGGTCTCTCAGATGGGAAGGCAAACAGGTCTCAATGCGCAGCCGGATCGAGTCCGCTGAGCTCGGGATCGAGACCATCTTTCAGGACAGCGCACTCGTGCGCAGTATGAGCGTGAGCCGGAACATGTTCATGGGGCGCGAACTAGTTGGGAGGTTTGGTTTTCTCAAGCAGCGAGCCATGCGTGACGCGTCGACGGAAATCCTCGGCACCGTTGTCGGGATCCGGGGGGTCGACAGCCCAGAGCGGCTCGTGGGCGGGCTTTCGGGAGGCCAGCAACAGGCTGTGGCTATCGCTCGAGCCGTCTACTTCAAGCGCAAGCTGCTCATCTTGGACGAGCCGACGAGCGCGCTGGCCGCGCGAGCGACTGCCGCTCTCTTCGAGTACATCGCCTCGCTGCGTAAAGACGGCCTGAGCAGCATCCTGGTCACGCATGACCTATACGACGCTTATCAAATATGTGACCGCTTTGTGATCCTGGAGCGCGGCCAGGTCGCCCTCAACGCGACGCGCGACGAACTGGCTCTCGACGAGCTGATCAGGATCGTGTGCCGTGGGTGACCTCGGGGCCGCAGCGGTTTTTGCGAGGCCGGGCCAACCCGGCGCCAATAGAGAACTGGAGCCTGATCATGACAGGAACTGAAAGTATTACTAGGTCCACGAAGCGCTCTTCGATAGAGGCGGCTTTGGACCAAGGCAAGGGCATATTGCGGCTCGCGCCAACATGGGTGCCCCGGTCCTTCTGCGTGCCCGGACGGCGGATCAAGTTGCACCCCGACGACTACTTCGCCCTTGGGGGCGAACGGGGCGGGATCGACGAGCGCTGGTTCTCGTCGACCATCAGGGCCGACAACGGGCCGCTCACCGGGCCAGACGAGGGCTTGAGCTTCGTCGTCGGGCCTGAGGAGGAGAGGCTCCCCTTCGATGAGGTCGTCGCCGAGCTCGGTGCAGACTTGATCGGCGAGCGCTTGTGGGCAGAGCACGGCGGGTGGACGATGTACAGCAAGTTCTTCGACAACGAAGGGCCGCTCCCGTTCCATTTGCACCAGACCGACGAAAAGGCCAGCCTTGTTGGGCGCGTTGGCAAACCCGAGGCTTACTACTTCTCCCCGCAGATGAACAACCACGTCGGGACCACCCCCGTCACCTATTTTGGGCTCATCCCCGGCACCACGAAGGAGGAGTTCAAAGAGCGTTTGGCCGGGTTCGGCGTGATGGGCGACAACCGGATCACAGAGCTCTCGCTCGCTTACCGGATCCAGCTCGGGACGGGCTGGGACGTACCAGCGGGTGTCCTGCACGCTCCCGCGAGCGTCTGCACCTACGAGCCGCAACGAGCCTCCGACGTACTTGCCATGTGCGAGTGCTGGACATGCTCCCGTACCATCTCTGACGACCTGCTCTGGAAGGACGTGCCGGAAAAGCACCGGGGCGACTGGGACTTTGCCGTCTCGCTAGTGGACTGGGAGAAGAACACTTCTCCGGACTTTTTCCGCTCCCGCTTTTCGCCCCCAGTTGCCGTGGCAGACCGTTCCGAAGGCTGCGAGGAGAACTGGGTCGTGTACCGCTCGCGTTGGTTCAGCGCCAAGGAGCTCACAGTGCACCCGGGCGCTCGTGCCCTGGTACGGGACTCCGCGGCCTACGGGTGCATCGTGGTCCAGGGCAGGGGCTCGCTCGGGGGTTGGGCGCTCGAGTGCCCCACTTTGATCCGCTACGGGCAGCTAACCGCTGATGAGTTCTTTGTCTCCGAAGAAGCGGCCCGTCAAGGCGTCTGGGTGAAGAACGAGAGCGACACCGAGCCGCTCGTGATGCTCAAGCATTTTGGGCCGGGCAACCCGGACAACAACTTGGCCGAGCAGGCCTGAGGGGAGGTTCATATGAGCACCGCTGAACTGGCAGCAATGGAAGTGGCAGTACTGGTTGCCCCCGGCGAGATCCGGGTCGAGGAGCGACCGGTGCCCGTGCCCGGGCCCGGGCAGGTGCTGATAGAAGTAAGCGCCGTAGGTGTGTGCGGTTCGGACGTCCACTATTTCAGGGAAGGGCGCATCGGCGATTTCGTCGTCGAGAAGCCCCTCGTCCTCGGCCACGAAGCCTCGGGCGTGGTGAGGGCGCTCGGAGCGGGCGTCAGCCGCCTGGAGAGGGGCCAGAGAGTGGCCATGGAGCCAGGGGTCCCCTGCCGGCGTTGCCGCGCTTGTCGGAGCGGGAAGTACAACCTCTGCCCGGATGTGCGCTTCTTTGCCACACCGCCCATCGATGGGACTTTCGCCCGCTATGTGTTGCATGACGAGGATTTCTGCTACCCGCTCCCGCGAGAGCTCTCCGACGACGCCGGTGCGCTCTTGGAACCGCTCTCTGTCGGGGTCTGGGCGGCCTGGAAAGCCCGGGTCAGTATTGGCGACCGGGTGCTGGTCACTGGTGCCGGGCCGATCGGTTTGCTGGCGGCCGCCGTCGCCCGCTCCGCTGGGGCGCGCGAAGTCATCGTCAGCGATACCCAGGAGGCCCGCCTCGAACTGGCGAAGCGGATGGGCGCTACCACGGTCGTGAGCGGGGGGAGCAGTGACCTGGTGGCTGCCGGGGACGGGGCAGATGTCCTCGTGGAGTGCTCGGGTTCGCCCGCGGCCCTTGCGGCTGGGTTGCGCGCGCTCGGGCCGGGAGCACGCGCTGTCGTCGTTGGGATGTCGGCCGAGAGCCTCGTGCCGGTGCCACTAGCCCTTGTGCAGCGCCAAGAGGTCGAGCTGACAGGGACGTTCCGCTACGCCAATACCTACCCGACGGCGATGGCGCTCGCCGCTTCGGGCGAGGTCCGCCTCGACGAGCTCGTGACGGGCCACTACGGCCTCGCCCAAGTGGCAGAAGCGCTTTCTGTTGGCCAGAAGGAACCGCTCGCTGTCAAACCAGTCGTGCTGCCAGGGAGCTGAGCTGTGGCCGCCAGCGCTCGGGAGCGGGACTACAGCCTGACAGGTGCGGCGGCGGCGCTCGCTGTCGCCGCTGGGCTTGCCGACGCCGAGTGGTACCGGCCACCGGTTGACCCCGAGCGCTTACGTGCTCTCACGGAGCGCAACAACTGGCGACCAGCTCGCGACACAGCACTGTGGTTGGCCCTCCTGGGCGGCACGGGAACAGCCGCTTTCATGAGCCTTGGCACCTGGTGGGCCATCCCAGCCTTCGCCGCCTTCGGTGCCCTCTACGGCGGTTCTGCCGACCCTCGCTGGCACGAGAACGGCCACGCCACCGCGTTCAAGGCGAAATGGGCAAACGATGTCTTTTACCACCTGGCCGCGTTTATGTTGTTGCGGGAAGGGACGCTTTGGCGTTGGTCCCACTTCCGGCACCACTCCGACACGATCATTGTCGGGCGCGACGCTGAGATCTCCTTCCCGCGCCCCACCCGCTTAGGGGTCTTGCTCCTGAACTACTTGAACCTGATAAATGGCCCCAAGATGCTCTGGCTGATGGCTCAGCACGCCGCTGGCAGGACCGACCCGACGACTCGTGAGCTGGTGCCCGAAGAGGACTTCGGGCGAGTGACCTGGGAGGCGCGTGCCTATCTCAGCCTGCTGGCCGGGGTGGTCGCTTGGGCCGTGGCAAGTGGCACTGTCCTGCCGCTGCTTTTTTTCGGGTTGCCCTCCTTTTACGGCGCCTGGATGATCTGGTTCTTTGCGATCACCCAGCACGCAGGTTTGAAAGAAGACGTCCTTGACCACCGCTTGAACACACGCACGGTGTACATGAACCCCGTCTTCCGCTTCCTCTACCTGAACATGAACTATCACCTCGAGCACCACCTGTTCCCATCGGTGCCCTATTACAACTTGCCGGCTCTCCATGAAGAGATAAAGGCGTACCTGCCGCCCCCAAAACCATCGGTCCTCGCCGCCTACAAGGAGATCGTCCACGCGCTCAGGATGCAGCGCCGAGATCCGACTTGGGAACTGCCGGCCCCCTATTTGCCTCCCGGCGGCACGCCGCCTTCCCCAAGGCTGCCCGGCGAAGTAGACCGGGGGGAGCCGCCCGCTCCCCCGCTGTCCGAGGTCGACCTTGGCCCATCAGGCGCGTTCCTGCCCGGCCAGGTAGTGCGCATCGACCGGGAGGGCAGTTCCTATGCCTTGTACTGTCTGGCAGCTAACGATTTTGCCCTCACGGACGGCCTCTGCACCCATGCCGGCACGCACCTGGCCGATGGGCACCTCGAGGGCCATGTCATCGAATGCCCCAAGCACAACGGTCGTTTCGACGTCCGCACGGGCGAAGCCATCAGGCGCCCAGCCACCGTCCCGCTCCGTTCCTACCCGGTGAGGACCGTGGGCGGCCGGGTAGTCGCCGACCTCAGGCCCAACCTGTCGCGCCAGCCGGTACCGCCGCCCTAGCCGGCAGGCTCGCTGAGCCCTGCCTGGGCCTGGCAGGAACTGAAAAGCGATACAAGAAAGTCACCGAAGGAGCGACCATGGCGCTAGTGCAAGATGTCAACTTCTGGACAGGGACGGGGACCGAACCGCCTCATACCCCGGGGACCGAGTTCTCAAGAGCGGACAAAAAAGTATTACGGGACCTCGGCGAAAGGATCGCCGAGATAGCCGGGCTTTCGGTGCACGAGGGTACGGTTGCGAAATGGAAAGCCCTCAATGGGCTCCAGCCAGTCAAGCCGATGATCTGGGTCCAGGAGCCCCCTTGGAGCGAGATGGACGTCGACGACGAACTTCGGTTGCGCACGACGAGCGATTGGGCCCGTTACTACGAATGGGAAATGCGCGTCTTGCTCTATACATGGCGCCACATGCCAGCAGACATGGTCGTCGAGCCGGTCTTGTACTCCCCCTTGGTTGTCTACAACACGGGCTTCGGGATTGCCGAGCACGTCGACATCGCCCCGGCCCACGGGCCTGCCCCCACTGCTGAGCCACGGTCGGCCGCAGTAGAGCGAGCATGGCAGTCGAGCACGGACGAGATAATTTCTCGCCACTACAACGTCCAGATCAGGGACGAGGAAGACCTCGAGAGGATCGAGGTCCCGACCGTCAGTTATGACGGCGCCGTCACCGACCAGCAGTACGAGCAGTTCCGAGAGATAATGAGCGGCGTGATAGAAGTGAAAAAGCGTGGTGCTAACGTGCCCGTTTTTTGGATCGCACCGTGGGACCTCCTCACTACTTGGTGGGGGGTGCAGGAAGTCCTGGTCGACATGGTCGACCGGCCCGAGCTCGTGCACAAGGCAGTAGACAAGCTCATGAACGCTCACCTCGGCGTCCTCGACCAACTGGAAGCACAAAACTTGCTCAGCCTCAACAACACTTACGGCCGGGTCGGCTCGGGTGGCCTCGGGTACACCGACGAGCTCCCTCAGCCGGGCTATGACCCGGCCCACGTGCGGGCGAAGGACCTCTGGGGCAGCAGTACCGCGCAAATTTGCGGCAGTGTCTCCCCCCGCATGCACGAAGAGTTCGCCCTCCATTACGAGCTGCGCTGGCTGAGCCGATTTGGCCTCAATTACTATGGGTGTTGCGAGCCACTGCACCGCAAGATGGCCCTCCTCGAGAAGATCCCCAACCTGCGGAAAGTATCGATGAGCGCGTTCATTGACGTCGATGAGGCGGTGGCGAACATGGGCAACCGCTACGTGTTCTCCTACAAGCCCAGCCCGGCAGTCTTGGCAGAAGACAACTGGGACCTCGCCCGGGCCCGCGACGACTTGGAGGCCGTGTTCGTCAAGGCCAAGGCCCATGGGTGCGTCGTGGAGGTGATCATGAAGGACATCAGCACCCTCCGCCACCAGCCGCAGCGGCTCTGGGAATGGGCGAAAATGGCCACGGACCTGAGCGAGCGCTATAGCTCCTAAGCAACCGCTGGCGCCCCGGGCACTTCGGGCTGCGCGCCCGCCGCGGCTCGAGCACGAAGAACAACTGTTAGGGGACAAGGAACATGAAAGGAGATGGGTGATGGTAGTCGAGGACGAGCTACGACAAGCGATCGTTGACGGGCAGGCCAAGTTGGCAGCGTCGAAAGCTGCCGAAGGGCTCCAAGCGGGCATCGCCGCGGGCGTGCTGCTCCAGGAGTGCCTGATCGCGGCGATGAACGAGGTCGGGCGTTTGTTCGAGGAGGGCGAGATCTTCGTGCCTGAGATGCTTGTCTCGGCACGGGCGATGAACGCCGCTTTGGACCTTTTGAAGCCACATCTTGTCGGAGAGGGCGCGACGCGCTCGGCTGGGACAGTTGTCATCGGGACGGTCCAAGGCGACCTCCACGACATCGGGAAGAACTTGGTGGCGATGATGCTCGAAGGGTCGGGTTTCACGGTCGTGGACCTTGGTACGGACGTCCCCGTCGAACGCTTTGCCGACGCAGTGCGCTCGGGGGCGGACGTGGTGGCGATGTCGGCCTTGCTCACCACGACCATGACCAACATGAGGGCGGTAGTGGACGCCCTGAAAGAAGCCGGGTTGCGCGACCATGTACGCATCATCGTCGGTGGCGCGCCCATTACGGCCCGCTATGCCGAGGAGATCGGCGCTGACGGTTACGCCGCTGACGCGCCCAAGGCGGTACGCAAGGTCAAAGAGCTCCTCGGGGCATAGGCAGGGACGTGCAGTCACCCGCTTTTGGTGGACAAGCGACAAAGGTCTGGCGGAGGTCCGCCCAAGGTCTCGCGGTAGACGACGTGATCAGGGCCGAGGGGGGTGACCTCGAAGCGATGCAACGGCGGGGCTCGGAGGCCCCGGTCATCGCCGCCCGTGCGCTCGAGCTGAGCCGTGGTTGGTTGCACCCCCGGGCCGCCGTCCGCTACGTGGTCGTCATGGGCCGCAAGCACCACAAGATCATGCTCGAAGACGGCGTCCCCTGGGCCCTGTCGGCCGTCCAAGCTGACCAATTGAGCTCGGCTTGCCAGCTAGCAGCCGTGGTTTGCACCATCGGCCCCCAGCTGGAAGAGAAGGCCTCGCTCGAGTTCAAGAGGGACCCGGCGCTAGCGGTCGCCATCGACGCGGTCGGTTCAGCCGCGCTCCACCGTCTCCAAGTGTGGGCCTGCCAAAGGGTGGAGCAACAGGCCGCGCGCAGGTCCTGGCACGCCAGCCTTCCCCTCAGCCCCGGCGTTGGCGGCTGGGACCTGGTCGCCGGCCAGCGCCAGCTGTTCGGCATCGTGGACGCCGCCCGCATCGAGGTCACATTGACCGCCAGTTCCATGATGCGACCTTTGAAGTCGACTTCTTTCGTCCTTGGCCTCGGCCCAGGGCTCGCCACCGAGGGTACCGAGTGCGACCTCTGCGAACTGGCTGACATTTGCCGCTACCGCTCCCGCTGACGAACCTGCCCGATGAACGCACTTCCCGCAGGTAAGGTCCAAGTCGACCTTGAGCCGCCTGGCCGGCGAGTAGAGGTCGAGGTCGGCACAACCGTCCTCACCGCCGCCCAAGCAGTGAGAGCCGGGATAGTGGCGATCTGTGGCGGCAACGGCGCCTGCGGGAGCTGTCGCGTACGGGTTGTCAAGGGCGAACTGTCGCCGCCGAGCGCTGCTGAAGTAGCTGTGCTCACAGCAGGGGAACTTTCCGCCGGTGCCCGGCTCGCTTGCCAGGCCCGCCCGGTCTCGGACTGTCGGGTGCACCTCCCCCAGGCTTCTCTCAGCGCTAGCCAGCGGTTCGCGTTTGAAGGCTCGGTACCTTTGGGGCCGGGTGTACTTGGAGGGCCGGACGCACCGGTCGAGACCGTCGTGGTCAGCGTTGACCCGCCGCGGCTCGATGACCTGCGCTCCGATGCAACCCGGTTCCGGGAGGCACTCGTAGTCCAAGGTTGGGCCCTGGGAGCGACGCCGGTGGAGGTCTTAGCAGAGCTCCCGGGTTGCCTCCGAGCCGAGCGTTGGTCTGCCCAGGCAATCATCTCGCACCGGGACGACGGGGCCCCAAGGCTTGTTGGGGTCTTGCCCCCCAGGAGCGCCCCCTTGGGGCTCGCTGTCGACCTCGGCACGACAAAGCTGGCCGGCTACCTCGTTCGCCTCGGCACGGCGGAGGTGCTCAGCCAGGGCGGCGCAATGAACCCTCAGGTCGCGTTCGGCGAAGATGTCCTCAGCCGCATTGCGAGCGCCAACGAGACGCCTGCCAATGCCCGCCTCTTGCGCGAGAGCGTGGTCGAGAGCTGCAACGCTCTCATCGGCCGGCTCTGTGCCGAGGCGGCGTGCTCAGCGCGCGACATTGTCGACGTGGTCATCGTTGGCAATACCGCCATGCACCACCTCCTCCTCGGCCTGCCCGTCCGTCAGCTCGGCGAAGCGCCCTACGTACCAGCGGCCAGTGAAGAGGTGCAAACGCCGGCTTCGAGCCTCGGCCTTGCCGTCAACCCGGGGGCTAGGTGCTATTTACCCCCCATTGTCGCCGGCTTTGTGGGAGCGGACCATTTGGCCATGCTCTTGGCCACGAACCTCAGCACCAGCGGCCGCACGGCCCTCGGCCTCGACATAGGGACCAACACGGAAATCTCCCTTGCCAAGGGTGATGAGCTGTGGAGCTGTTCGACAGCGTCGGGGCCCGCCTTTGAGGGAGCCCATATCCGCCAGGGGATGAGGGCTGCGCCGGGGGCGATCGAGCACGTGCGCTACCTAGGCGACCGTTTTTTCGTACAGACCATAGACGACGAGCCGCCTGTTGGGATCTGCGGCTCAGGCATACTCGACGCGGTTGCCGAGGGGCGCAGGTCCGGGATCATCGACCGGCGGGGCGCTCTGTCACGCGACCACCCACTTGTCTCCCACACTGAGTACGGCCCGACCTGCCTGCTGGTAAGTGCCGAAGAGGCAGGCTGTGGCCGCGACGTGATATTCACTCGTTCTGATGTCAACGAGATCCAGTTGGCAAAGGGCGCCATCCGCGCTGGGGCCGAGGTGCTCATGGCGGTTGCCGGCCTGAGCGCTGCCAGTTTGGACGAGGTGGTAATTGCCGGTGCTTTTGGGACGTACCTGGACCTGGAGAGCGCGATCGCTATCGGCCTGTTGCCGAAATTGCCGAATGAACGCTTCCGCCAAGTCGGCAACGCGGCTGGGCTCGGCGCGATCGAGATGTTGCTCAGCCGCAGGCAAAGATCCCTCTCGCGAACGGTCGCTGGGCGTTCCCATTATGTGGAGCTAACCGTCCACCCTGGGTTCGTAGACACTTTCGCCGCCGCGATGGAACTATGAGGAAAATTGAGGATGTTACAGGGGTAACTAGGGAGGGACTTCCTCCGACCACGATGGCAAGGAGCAATGGCCATGGACAATGCAAACGGTTCGATCGACCTCTCTTTCAACCTGGGAGGCCAAGTTGCGGTGGTGACCGGGGGTGGCTCGGGCATTGGCGCGGCTATCGTACGGGCCTTCGCGACAAAAGGGGGGCGGGTCGCTGTCGTAGACCTGGACGAAGAACGGGCGGAGAAGCAAGCCGCAGAAATCGGCGAGCCCGGTGCAGCCTTCACCTGTGACGTAGCCGACGAACGTTCTGTGGCAGCGACTGTCGCCAATATAGTGGCGCATTTTGGCCACGTCGACATTTTGGTAAATAACGCTGGCGTATCTTTCTTGGGCCCCGCCGAAGAGCTCGAGGTGCGGGCCTGGGACGCCACCCTCGCCGTGAACCTGACAGGTGCCTTCTTGATGTCCCAGGCAGTGGGCCGGCATATGCTCGGGGCGGGGCGAGGCAAGATAATCAACATTGCCTCCCAGGCGGCGACCGTGGCGCTAAGGGAGCACGCCGCCTATTGCGCGTCCAAGGCGGGCCTATTGGGGCTCACGAGGGCCCTCGCTTATGAGTGGGGCGGCCGGGGCATCACCGTGAACGCCATTTCTCCCACGATCGTCATGACCGAGCTGGGCCGGCGGGCATGGGAGGGGCCAAAAGGCGATGCCATGAAGGCGCTCATCCCGACAGGTCGCTTCGCAGAGCCCGAGGACGTCGCCGCGGCCGCCCTCTTCCTGGCATCGGGCGCCGCGGGCATGATAAACGGCGCAGACATAGTCGTCGATGGCGGGTACACCATCGGCTGAACGAGCCGTCGTCCTGCCCGCGGGTACGCGGCCAAGCGGGTAACGGGTAGGCGGCTCATTGGCCCCGAGGCTATTTGGCCACCCAGGGCTCTTGAGCGCCTCGCTATCGTGGCTCAAGTAACCCACGAGACGATCTTCTGGCCGACTACGGCGAGCCGGGCGAACAGCTCAGCGACCACGATGTTCGGGCCATCTGTTGCGAAAGCGCTCGGGCTGTTCAAAAAGCCTTCCCCCACGGCCCGCAACCATCGCCCCTCGGTGTCGTACACTTGGGCGGGCCCCACATCGACGGAGAAAGCTCGAACATAGGTAGAAGTTCCAACGATGACCTCAGGCTCACAAACCGAAGACAGCTCGATGAGACCTCGTTCCATCATTTTGCCAGGTCGCTTTTACCGCACCTACCCCGTCGGCTCGCCTCTCGGCTACGCGCAGGAAACGCTCCACCTCGCGGTTGACCGGACCGTCTTCCTTATCGTTGACGTCTACGGCCTCGGGTTCGGTGACGAACCACCATCACAGGCCGTCCCTCCGATAGTCCAGAAGTACATCAGAGAGATCCATGATGTCGTTGTCAATCATATCGTAGCTGCCAAGTCAGCTGCCAAGCGTCTCGGCATCCCTATCGTGTACCTGACAAATCACCTATCTGAGGCACTGGCACCCGATAGCGAGCTCCGTCAGGTGTCCCTCCGCTCCGACGATGTGGACCTCCTCCAAGTGTGGAAAGAGCCCAGCGACTACCTGGCGCACTCGAACATCATCGCGCCAGCAGAAGGTGACTACCTAGTCAAGAAGCAACATTACTCGGGCTTTTTCGATACGAACCTTGATTCGCTGCTTCGGTCGCTCAACGCCTACAACCTGGTCACCGTAGGTTTCGACAGCCGGGTATGCCTGGGCAACACGGTGACGGACGCGATGTACCGCAACTACCGCGTCGTTGTCCTACGGGATGGGACGGCAACTGCCGAGGAGGTGGAAACTGCGGAGGAGCGATGGGCCAACTTCCTTGCTGTGCGGTTCATCGAGACTCATGTTGGGTACACGTGCACGACGGACGAATGGCTTGCTGCGTGCGCCGGCGGTACCTGACCGATGGAGGGAACTGCCATGCGCCTTCAAGGCGACGCGCCGTCTCCTCGGGACAGCTCCCGCCTCGCGCCCCGTGGCTATAGCTTGAGGGGACCGAGGGCGGCGGCTGCGGTGGCCGCCGGGCTGGCGGACGCCCAACGGTACCTGCCCCCTATCGACCCAGAGCGCCTCATCCGCACTGCCGACGACCTCGGTACCCAGCAGTTGCTTATGATGTCCCCGGCGACCTACCGAAAGGTGCTCAAATCTTTCCATCGTCGCTACTTTGCTCTCATCCGCCAGTACACCGATGCGAAGATCTTTTTTCACTCCGATGGAAATGTCGTCGACCTCCTAGATGACCTCATCGAGAGCGGCGTCGAGGTGCTAAACCCTGTCCAGGTGAGTGCTATCCCCGAGCCGGAAAGGCTCAAAGAACGCTTTGGGCACCGGCTCGCGTTCTGGGGCGGCACCGGCTCTCACGTCACTCTTCCCCGCGGTACCACAGAGGACGTCGCGGAAGAAGTTGCCCTGCGGGCACGCCAGTTCGCGACTGAAGGGGGGTACGTGATCGCGCCGGCCCACAATGTCCAGGCGGACGTGCCACCACAGAACATCCTCGCAATGTGCGATGCCGCCCGCGCAAAGGACTTGGGTGCTCGCTAGCGCTCCGCTCGATGCTCCGGGTGCCACGCCGGCAGCGGCGATGGGGAGGTCGGCCACGCCGGCAGCGGCGATGGGGAGGTCGGTCCCGCGGGCCAGGCGCTGGCTTGCCTCGGCCTGCGACAGGCTTGCAGCCACCGCCGCGCTGACCATCACCTTGGCGTTCCAAAACTCGCGGTACCCGCACTGTCCCCTCGGCGAAGTAATGTCGGCCCACTTGAGCCCCAGGGCTTCGCTCGGGCGTAGCCCGATGGCAAGGGCCACGGTGTAAGTCGAGATCCTGTCGTCGGCTCGGCCGAGCTGGAAATCTGCTACGGACGGTGCCGGGCGCTAGTCCGCGTTGAGACGCCTCAGGGGACCGTACAACCAGAGCTTCGCAGGGTTCCCAAGGGCCCAGCCACTCGGGATGGTCCCGCTCTCCTGGGTGCAGTCCGCTGTCTGCCGCGGGACAATCGTGACCGCCGGGCAGTAGTCATAGACGAGGCCCGGCACAGCAAAGGCCCCATTTTGCTCGGTCGCTTGCTTGTCCTGGGTACTCGGGCCGACTGGGCGCGGAGGATCCGCCTTGGGCAGGTAGAAGGTAGGCGTATGGGTGTGGAAGCTGGCAACAACATACGTGGCGCAGCTGTCGAAGGGAGCACTTTTCGGGTCGTCCTGCGGGCGCCGGCCGAGTTTTAGAGTCGCCGCGTCTGGGACCGAATTGCTCGTAGTTGGCCCAAGAACCTCAGGTGTGTGCCCGTACGAGGCGTTGCAAGTGTCAAGTGTCACCCAATAACCAATTTCGTGACGCGACTGCTGGTTAGCGCTCTTGTAAACCGTCTCGTTCCAGGCTGAGAGCGCGTCAGCTTCCACTCCAGGTTGGCTAGCTATCTGGTAGATGGTGGGAAACAATACGCTGACCCGCACTTCATTTTCCGATGACTTCCACGCGCCATCGAGGAATGCAGTCCAGCGGAACACGAACTTGCCGGCCACGGCGGCCTCGTGCGAGTACTTGATCGTCCCCCCAGTAGGCCCGAACGGTAGGGAAAGCCAGCTCTGGGGGGCGGGGCCGAGAAAACTTCGCCCGACAGTCGTCCAGTCGGAGGAACCTGCGCGCGTTACCTGCCACTCGAGATAGCCGCCGCAAACGGGCCACGGCCTGATCACTGCTACCACGCCAATAGGTTTCAACAACGTTACCGTGCCCGGCGGGCCCTCGATAAGATCGCCTGGCCCTTCCACGGCGGCCGCCCGGGGACGGTGCCCTGCTTGGGGGCCCGGGACCGCTGTTGGAGGAGCACCCGCCTGACCCGCGCTGCATGAGGGACAGGTGGGGCACCCACCTCCCAAACCCACGACCAACGAGTCGTGGATGTCGACTGTATCCGTAAAGTCTGGGCCACCCGGATGGTACGTGTAATTGCCAACGGAATAGTTATAACTGACCTGGCCCCCATGGGCCTTCAAGTCGGCAAGGCTAACCAGTGCACCCGGCTCGAGCGCGCTTGCGGTCGGGTTGTGGGTCGGCAGGTCATAGAGCGCGAGGCCAGAGCCCTCGTTTGCTGTTAGCTGCTCGCAGAAGTTGCTCCCTCCCGAGGTGACATCCTCCCAAGGGTAATAGGCGCTGTAGGACACGAAGACTCGGCTATCGGGGAGCGTTGAATTGGCATACTCGGGGCCAAGGATCGTGGCAACCGGGCGCCCGTTGGCCGCCGTTGCGGTCCAGTCCCGCACCGCCGGCGACAAGTCGCATGTGGACCACTTGAACTCAACAATTGTCGGGTTGGAGTTGGGCACCAGGTCCCGCTCCGAGAACGTACCGCTGACACTGGCCGAGAAGACCGACGTGGGGCCATTCGGGTCTGGGTGCTGCAGGGTGCTGGAGATCGTTTGAGTCTCTTTGATAGTCCAGGCGAGTTGTTCATGTGTCGTGATGCCGTATGCCCCGTAGTTATAGATCACCCTGCTCGACTTGGCCTCGACGTTCAACGTGCCCGTGTAGACCAATGTCAGCACAAGGGGCGGGACGGTGCTCGAGGTCGCCGAGGAGGTTTGGAGGACTGCCAATGTGGCCTCGGAGGCGTGGCCGGGCACTACCGCGGTCGCCAGGCTGCCGGCCCATACGGACGCGGTGACAAACAAGAGCAGCCCCGGCTTCGGCCTTCGCCAAGCGCGCACCCCCAACGGACGAGAGCGCCGCCTCTTGGGCCGGTGCCCGCGAACGAACGATGTGCCCATGAGATCAAGGCCTCATTGCACTGAAGCCCCGACAGATCAGCTTCCGCAGGCTACCAGGCCCGAGAGCGACCGGCGGCTGAACTTGTCCGTGGCCAGGTTTTCGGCGCAAAGGCACTCGCCGTGTTCAGCGCGTCACCTGCTGGGAGGACGTAAAGCACCTTGCGTGCCCCCACTTTGCTCCTTTCGGCCGGGCGTGCTTTCCGAACAGATCCTCGCACCACCGCGGGACGTTTGCAACTGGGGAAAGCCCTAGGTGAACCTCTCCGACGTCTCACAAGTGCCAATACCATCCCCGCGGCCGGCTGACATGGGCCGGCCGGTCGGACTGAGGCGAAGAAGCCTCTGCCGGTTCGCCTTTCGTTTAGGGCATCGCTGCGTTTTGGAACGCGCGCCAGACACCGGCTCGGTAGGCGAGCACCATTGACGGGTCAAATATCGTGGCTCGTGCGGCGTTATAGCCGGGTAGGTCGTGGTCCCCGGTGCCAAGCGGAACACCTTGAGCGGTGGGCTCGGGCCCGCTCGAGGTCTCTACCGTTTCGTGGTTCGCGAGGGAGCCGACAGGTTTGCCATCGACCGAGATCTCAAACCACTGCTGATGGCCGGGTTGAACCCTAGGAAGTACCCGTGGGGCCCTTTGGCCATCCGCCCCTTGAAGGTATAGCCGAGGTGGTACTCCAAAGCGGTCGACAAGCCGTCTCGGCTGGCCGCTGCCCTCAAGGACCTCGGCGCGCCTTGCCCCGCCGGGGCGGAACGTCTTTGGCCACCTTTGAACGCGAGGGGGCTGGGATCCTCTCGAAACGCTGCCGACCCTGCAGCCGGTAGACGTCGAAGTCGTCGTCGAGCGAGAAAATCCGGCGCTGGCCAAGCTCTTCAGCCAAGGCGAGGAGCGTCGCGTCCGCAAGGTCCATTGGGGTGTCGGCGTACTTGCGCATCAGGAGCTCACTGCGTTTGACGGCGGCAGTGGACAGCACCGCGATCTCGACACGTCCCGTGCTCACGAGGTCCCAGAGAGCTTGACGCCCGCGCGCCCCTCCAGCTCTCACGATCAGGTACATGGCCTCGGTGAACGCAGGCCAGGTCGTCACCAGAGGCAGGGTCACGCTCTCGAGGGCTTCGAGACAGGTCTCGTGGTCGGCCTCGTCTGCGTCGATTATGGCCACCAGCGGGCCGGCATCGGTCAGGGTCACTTCTTGCGAGGTCGCTCGGCGAGGAGGTTGCCAAATGCCTGGCCCGTGCGCCTGGCCCGCCCTCCGCCTCCGTGGACGACGCCCGTAACGTCGGCGAACTGCTCCCGCACGCTCGAAGCCAAAGTGTCCTCAGCCCGCTGAGCAGCGGCATTTCGCAAGAACTCCGACACCGATTCGTTCCTGATGGCGGCAGCGCGTCGGACCTTGTCGTCTAGGTCGTCGTCCAGTCTCAGGCTTCTCACGCGACTAGCGTATCACGTTGTCCCGCTGATGTAATACAGGCTCGTTATCGCCGCCTCACCGGGCTGGAGCGGCAGGAAAGGACACGCGCATAGGACGTCATGCTCCTGGTTGCTGGCGAGCGGCGTACTCACGAATAGGGCCCTCACTTCAAGGGGGGACGCCATCGTGGGTAGGGCACTTGCGTCACCGTGGTCCAGCAGGGCCCTTGTGCTCAGGGCGAACAGGCCGAGGTGCCCGAAACTAAGGTTCCGCTGAGCAGGAAGCAAGGTGAGACTTGCCCGGTTGGCGGTCCGTCTCCCGCACGACCGGCAGTGTCGACCGGCGGCGTCATGTCGTTGATGCGCAGGCGAGACGACGCACGCCGACCCGTCTCGATCTGCTTGGGCCCGCATTGTTGACCCAAGTCCCTTTTTCACTGCCCATACCTGGTGATTGTTCTCCTGCAGATGCCAGCCCGCTTCTTCGCGCCCCAGCACAGTGCGCTCGTGGTAGCCGACCGAGTCGGCACCCATCATCCGCATCCACGCCACGAAATGGCTCCTTCGACTCACGCTGGATGTCACGCCGACGCTCAAGGTCACTGGCGGCCAGCTCATTTATTAAGCCATGGAGGTAAAGTGCGGCAATACCTCTTCGGCCACGAGGCGCAAGTGGTCGAGATCGGACAGGTCGAGCACCTGGAGGTAAAAACGTTGGGCACCGGCCTCGGCGAAGGTGGCTATCTTTTCGAGGATCTCCTGCGGACGGCCAGCCAAGCCGTTCTCCCGCAGCTCTCCAATATCTCTCCCGATGGCGTGCGCCCGCTTGGCGAGCTCAGCGTCTGACCGCCCGCAGCACAGGACCTGCGCCACTGACCATACGAGCCCCGCCGGGTCACGTCCCATCGCGGTACAGCGGCGGCGGACCGAGCCATAGGCGGCCTTTACTTGTTCGAGCGGCATGAACGGGGCATTGAACTCGCTCGCGAACGTGGCCGCAAGCCGGGCGTTCCGAGGCCCGCCACCTCCGCCGAGGATTATCGGCGGATGGGGCTGCTGAAAGGGGCGGAGCGAGCGAGGTTGCAGGTGCACGCTACACTTGCGACCGACGAAGTCAAATTCTTCTTCGGGCGGCGTTGACCAAACGCCTTGCAGGATGCCGAGTTGGTCTTCCAAAAGGTCATAGCGGGCCCCGAGAGGCGGGAACGCGAGACCGTACGCTTTGTGCTCTTCTTCGTACCAACCCGCCCCGAGCCCAAGTTCCAGGCGGCCCCGGCTCATGTGGTCAACTTGGGCGACGATGGCTGGGAACGTCCCGACAGCCCTGAAGGTAACGGGTGTCACGAGAGTCCCGAGCCTTATCGACTGCGTATCGCGGGCTAAGGCGGCAAGCGTGGTCCAGGCATCGGTGTACGCGGGCAGGCCTGTCGCCTCCCCCATTCTCAGGAGGTGGTCCGAGCGGAAGAAGGCATCGAAACCGCAATCTTCGGCGGTGCGCGCCACGGCCAAGATCTGGTCGTAGGAAGCACCCTGTTGGGGTTCGGTGAAGATCCTCAGAGCCATAACGAAAACCCTAGACCGTCCACAACATCGTGGTCCCCACGGCAGCGCTCACGACCGACGAGGTGCGGGAGCGGGTAGGCCGCTACATCCTGACAGTCGCCTATGCCGGCGACCGCTTGGTCGGGTGCGCAACAGTCAGGCCCCCCCAACGAGGTGGGCAACGTCACGGTCATCGCCCGGGTACTGCCGGAGCACCGCCGCCAGGGGTACGGTGGGAAGCTCTTCTTCGAAACGATGAAGCTCGCAGCGGCCTGAGCCAGCGATCGTCAGGTGCCGCCGGGGTGGTCATGCCGCGCCGAGGTCTTTTATGCGCCGCCCGAGAACCCCGAACCATCCACGACCTCAGCGCCCAAGCAGGCCCGTCGACTGACTGTCTACGCTCGCCCGACCGATCGTTACTCACTAACGGATTTGCTTGAGAACTGCCCCGCTCGGGTTGAGCATGGTGACCTCGTTGCTGTCGGGCTCGCCGACGAAAAGGTGGCCGTCTTCGAGCGCAGCGCCGGCGGGGTCGTCGAAAGTCGGCTCCTGGAAAGTCTTCAGGGTTGCGCCGGTGGCCAGGTCGAGCAAAGACAAGGTCGTTCCGCCGACGAGGTAGAGGTTGGCCCCGTCAGCAGCCATGAAACCACCGACAGGAAGCCTCCGGAGGTACGCGCCGTTCGCCGCATCAAACTCTACGTAATCCTGCCCCTCGGCGCTGGCATCGAAAACAAAGAGGTAGGGGCCTGTCACGGCCATCGGCCCGGGCGACGTGACATGGCCGCGGATCGCGACCGCCCGCACCTCCTTGCCCGTGGACAAGCTGAACTCGAGCACCGCATCGACGGGCTCGTCGTTCGCCGTCGTTATGCCGTCGAAGAACACGTCGTCACCGGTGGCGTCCATGTCCAAGGAGATGGCCGAGCTGCCGAAGGAGTAGGCGAGGTAGCGCAGCACACGTCCAGTGACGGCGTTGACCACCGCCACCCTCGTGGAGGTCACTCCCGTCGCAACGACAAGGTCGCCATCCGTGGCAGTGAACCCGTCAACGAAGAGCGCCTCGTCCCGGATCGCTCGGATTGGAGCACCCGTGGCCACCTGGTACTCGTCGATCTCGTGCGGCCCGTTCTGCACCAACAGCTCAGAACCCATCACGGCCACTTCGATATTGGCTGCTTGCACCGGGTAGCGCTGGACGGCGCCGGTCGCCGCGTCTATCGTGACAATCGAGAGGTCCTGGTTCTCCACGAACACGTGACCGGCGGCGGCGAACGCCACGGTGGGGCGGTTGAAGTGGCCGGCCGGCGTATGCAGCGACACCCCCTTAGCGGCCGCCGGCCCCCATGGCACAGCGACCCCAGCCAGAACCGTGACGACAACCCCTACACGCCCTATACGCCACCCATCTCGTTTGAGCACGCCGCTCCCCTATTCCCATCCTGCCGCACCGTGCCGGTACCCCGGACGGAGAAGCTAGCCCGGCGAAAACGAGAAAGCAACGCTACGAGCGCCTGAATTGACCCGCTCGTTAATTGCCGAACCGACCTTGGGCCCTATCCGGGCGGGGCTGGAGACCCGCCCCCATCCCTGGGCGCCCGAGCACCGGATCCCGGTCCTCCGCTGTCTTCACGTCATCTTCAACGAAGAGTGGGAGCACCAGCGGTACGCCGTCCGCGACCTCGCGAGAGCCACCGGCGGTTAGCAACTGGCCTTGACAACCGCTACGTCGAGGACAACCTCAGATAACGCGTCCTCGCCCGGGCCCAAAATCCCCTACCGAGACTCTCCCTCGAGGAGATCGGCTGGGTCATAGTTGGCGGAGCGAGTGGAGCGGAGTCGCGACCGGTCCACCTTGATTGGGTAACGGCCATACACGACAGCCGTCGCGCCGCCGACGTTCCGTTTTTCTTCAAACAGTGGGAGGGCGCACGCCCAAAGCTGGCGGTCGCCAACTCCAGGGTCGTCCGTGGGACGAAGTGCCCATACGGGTCGCGGCGGCCATGTGACAAAGGAGTGGGGAGGTTGGTGGACCGAGGCCAAGCTAGACATCTTGAGCAAGTACCTTGGCGCGTTCAACCGGGCTTCCAGGGCCACCGGTGGCACTGTCTATTTGGATCTTTCTGCCGGCCAACTGAGTGCGGCCCAGAAGGGAGAGGCGATTGCCGCTCTCAGGGAGTTCGCGGTGTCCCGCAGGAGGCCGACGAACATCGAATGGGAGGGCCACGTCTCCCAGGGCCCGGCGTGGTCCGTATAGGACCGGCAGTGGCTACAATAGAGCCGGTGGTCAGAGTTGAGCTTGAACGAATCGAGGCTCTCGAGCTTCTGGGAGTGACACTGGGGCATCTCAACGCGGCCGAGGCCAGAGTCGAGTTGTCCCCGCGTGTGCCCCTGCTGATGGCGACCCGCGACAAACTGGCCCTCGCACTTCGGGAGGAACCATGAGCTACACCGATGACGAAGTATCTGCGGCGACAGCGGCTATGGACAAGTACAGAGGGGCGGACGAGGGCGAGGTCGGTGCAGCTCTTGTCGTAGTGGGACTGAGCGCGCAACGGGCTGCCAAGGAGTCGCGGGTTCGCGACGACATGATCCGGGTTGCCCACCGGGCTGGAGCGTCTGTTCGCCAGCTCGCCGACGTGTCGGGGCTGGGACGCAAGACCGTCACCGCCATCGTCTCCCACAACGCAAGCAACTCAGACTGACCCTCCCCAGCCTCCGCGTACCGCCGCTCACAGTACGCCAGGACGTAGGGCTCCAATCCGGCGACTAGCAGGACAAGGTCTCGGTGGGCTAGCGCCGTCACCCGACGGGACAGCGCCGAGTATTGGTCGGTCTTGCCCGACCACCTGGGCCGATGATGCTCACGAGACGGCGCCGGCCTGCCTTTATGGTCTCCACCAACTCTGCCCGGGGCTGGGCCCGGCACCGATAACTAAGCTCGCCCGTACCGAGGAGGTGCCCGATGCGTCGAGCGGTAGTCGTGGTGGTCGCGTTGGTGACTCCAGGGCTGGGCTGGGCGCCGGTGGGCGCAGCCGCCAGCGTGGCCGTCACGGAGTACCAGGGTGTCGCGTGTCCCACCGCGACCTCATGTGTGGCTGTGGGCGTCGACGCGTCTGGCGACCTCGTGGCCGCCCGCCTGGACGCCGCGGGTAGCCCCGGGCCGGTCTCGGTGTCGCCCTCGGCTATGTACCCCAGCGGCGCGCCCGCCTGTCCGTCCGCCGCGACCTGCTACGCAGCGGGGACGGACGCCAACAACGACGGGACCGTGACGCCGATCGCGGTGGCCACCGGGCACGTAGGCACACCGCAGGAGCAGGACGCAACCATCGGCGAGTACCACGGCATGGCTTGCGCCACCCCGACCACGTGCTACGCCGCCGGGGTGTCCAAGGGCGACGTGAGCGGCGACGCCGAGTACTCGGTGGTGACCAACGGCCGGCCCGGGCGCGCCGTCGCCATCCCCGGCAGCGGGTCGTCGTCGGGCATGCAGGCCGCGTGCCCCCCGAGCGCCTCGTCGTGCCTCGTGGTCGGCAACTACGGCACCAGCGGGTTCGTCGCCATCGTCTCGGGGCCCAAGGTGACCGCGCTGGAGACGATCACCGCATATGCCTACTCGGTCGCCTGCCCGTCGGCGAGCCAGTGCGTCATCGTCGGATCCCACAGCTTGGGCAGCGACCCGGCGTTCGTCACCTTCGACCCGGTCACCGGGGCGCTCGGCCACGTCACGGCGGCCCACGGCGCCGCCGGCACGTTCGACGGCGTCGCCTGCTCGTCGGACCAGTCGTGCGTCATCGTGGGCAGCGGCCAGACCGGGGGCGAGTGGCTCGCCCTCACCTCCGGCCGGCCGGGCCCGGTCCACGCGACAACCGCGTTCCTCTACGGCGTCGGCTGCGGCAAGGGCGGGCCGTGCTACGCCGCCGGCTCGGAAAAGGGAGTCGGCGTCGTGCTGAGGCTCCCTTGACCACGAGGTGCGCGGCCTGGACAACTCCGGTCGGCTGCCTCCTCGTCGCCAGGTGGGGAGAGGATCTCCGTGCCGGTCACCAGCGCCCCGCCAAGCCAGCCCCACAGGCGACGCAAAGGCCCGGCGCGTGGGTGACGCTGTGGTCGGGGGCTTGGACGCGCTCGCCCAGGGCTTCACCCCTCAGGCGCCAAGGGCCTGGTCGCGGTAAACCCATGACATTGGCATGAAAAGTGGCCGCAAACCCAGAGCGGCGTGCCATGGGACGCTCGTGGGACGATCACCTACAATGAGGCCTGGACCGGCAGATCCGGGCCAATCGAGAAAGGACGAGTAGCAATGTTCGCCAGACCATTGACGACGGCACCGCTGGCCGCTGCGCTTGTTCTCGCCAGCATGGCTGCGCCCTTGTCGCCGGCACCAGCAGCACAAGCTAATGCCGCAGCCCTCAGCCCTGCCATCGATGTTTTGAAGTTAAACGCTTGCGCCATGCTCTCGGCATCTGAGTTCAGCGGCGCCACAGGGATCAAGCACGTAACTACTACCGCCCATCCGGCTTATATTGACTCCGACAACCCATCGGACGACGTCGGTCCAAGCTGCACGTACAATTTCAGCGGGACAGCTAACATGGAGGCCAACTTCCACAGCTTAAAGGTGGCCCTGGACACAGAGAATGTGCCGGGCTTCCACGATAGCATCTGCGGTTCCTGGTGCCAGAAAGCTCCAGGCTTGGGCATAGTCGCTTATTACTGCTCATCGTTCGGAGCCCCTCCTGCAGACAGCATCGCCGTGCTGACCAAACAGGCGCAATTCGGTATTACCGTTGAAGACGCTAACAAGAACGGTGACATCACCTCGCCGCCGCTCTCTGTTTTTTCAGCTTTGGCCCGCATAGCCATCCACAACGGGCTTTAGTTCGCTTAGCCGAGGTGACAGAGGCCAGAGCCGGCGCTACTTCGGCACAGTCTTGCCGAGGGCGAGGTCGCACGCCTCCTCGATGCTCATCCGCTTGCCGGCCTCCAGGCAACGCTCCAGCTCAGTGTCGCCGAGCGCTTCACGCAGCCGAACCTGGTGGTCCTCCAACATCCTGAGCTCCCAGGGCACCAACCGCCACCCGAGCGCCGGCGCGTTCGCTACCAGTTCGGCATTGAGGACCTCGAACGCCCCTGTCAACTGCGCCGCACGCCGTTGGTCGCCAAGAGCCGCCGCACAGAGGGCCAAGTTCTCAATAGCGCTTACGACGGTGCGGGGGTCGGCCCGACGAGCAGCGAGCAACGCCCTACGGCACAGCGGGACGGCCTTTTCTGGTTCCCCGTCCAGCAACAGGGCCATGCCGAGGCCGGCCCAGTGGTTAGGCAGGGCCCTCGTGAACCCGACCTCCTCAGCGAGGCCGATCGTCTCCTCGATCAAGGGACGCGCCTCTACAAGCCGGCCCATGCTCGCCATCGTGGCCGCGAGGTTGCCCATGTCGAGGCACATCCAGGACGTATCTCCCGCCCGCCGGTGCTCAGCGAGCGCCTCGACGAGCAGCTCCCGGGCCGCCTCGGGGCCGAGATCCACGTGCGCCAAGGCGAGGCAGTACAGGGCGTCCCCGACCAGCCTCGGGTCACCTAGGTCCCGGGCGATCGCCAGAGACTCCCGACCTAGCTCCGTCGCCCGCTCCGAACCGCCGACGAACGCCTCGCAGGCGCAACCTAGGCCGAGCGACTCGGCGAGCAACCGCTGGTCACCGGTGCGCCTGGCGACATGCACGGCCTGGTCGGAGAGCTCGATCGCGGCGAGCGCCTCACCCCGCAAGTGCGCCCCGAGCAGGAACGAAACTAGGGTGCCGGTCGCCAAGAGGCCTCGCCCCCGTACCCCATCGGGCACGTCGTCGGACCGCTCGAGCGCAGCTTCGAGCAGCGCGATGGGCTCGAGGTAACCGCGGCTCGCGAAGAACCGCCAGAGCGCCGCACCGAGCCGGAGGACGTCCTGGCTCCGGCCCTCGGCCGAAAGGTACTCGAGCGCAGTGCGCAGGTTGTCCCAGTCGGGGTCGAGGCGCCTTAGCCACGTGGCCTGGCCCTGGCCCAACAGTTCAGGGGCCGCCTCTTCGGCGAGCTTGAGGTAGTAGAGGGCGTGGGCACTGCGCACGTCGCCAACCGCGGCTTCTCCGCCAGTTCGCACAAGTTGGTCGGCGCCGTACTGGCGCATTGTCTCGAGGAGCCGGTAACGCAGCGTCCCCGACGACCGCTCGGCGCTGACGAGGCTCTTGCTGACCAGAGAACCGACGGCATCGGCCACCTCGAAAACCGACGCGACGGCGGGGGCGCACACGGCTTCGGCCGCGGCCAGGTCGAAGCTGCCGGAAAATACCGACAGTAGGCCGAGCACCTGTTGCTCGCGTTGGCCCAACAGGTCGTAGGACCAGTCGACGGTGGCCTGAAGGGTGCGCTGGCGGGCCACGGCGGTCCTGCTCCCCCCGGTGAGGAGGCGGAAGCGCTGGTCCAAGCGGTCGTTCAGGTCGACGAGCGACATGGTGGACAGGCGTGCCGCCGCCAGTTCGATAGCGAAGGGGACGCCGTCCAGGCGTCGGCAGATAGAGCCGACCAGGGCGGCGTCGGCGTCGCCGAGGTCCAACGAGCCGTCGCGGGCGCGGGCACGTTCGACGAATAGCTGTACGGCCTCGGAACCAGCCAGGGCCTCCACTCTGTCGGCCCCCGCGGCCGGGAGCGACAACGGCCGCAGCCGGTAGACATGTTCGCCGTCGGTACCGAGAGGTTCGCGCGAGGTGGCCAGGACGTGGACCGCACTGCAGCTGCGCCGGACCAGGTCGGCGACCTTGGCGCAGGCGTCGACCAAGTGCTCGCAGTTGTCCAGGACGACCAGCACGCGCTGGGTGCGCAAGAGGTCGACCAGGTGCTCGAGCGGGGGGCGGTCCACGGTGCGGCGCGCCCCCAGCGCGGACAGGACCGACCCGGCCACGGCCTCGGGGTCGGTGACCAAGGACAGGTCGACGAACCAGGCCCCCTCGCCGCTCCCATCGAGCAGCTCCGCCGCGACCTGCAAGGCCAGCCGGGTCTTGCCCGAGCCGCCGGCCCCCGCCAGGGTCACCAGACGGTTCGACTCCACCAGAGCGCGGACCTCTTCGAGCTCCGCTTTGCGCCCGACGAAGCTCGATAGGTCGCTTGGCAGGTTGTTGGGCAGCTCGGGGTTGTCCAGCGAGCGCAACGGCGGGAACTCGCGCACGAGCCCATCGGCGTCAAGCTGGAAGACGTGCTCGGGCAGGCCGAGGTCCTTCAGGCGGTGACGACCGAGGTCCCGCAGCGACACTCCCGGCGGGAGAGAGCCGCGCACGAGCGCACAGGCGGCAGCTGAGAACACCACCTGGCCCCCGTGGGCCACGGCTGCCACCCGGGCGCCGCGGTGCACGTCCAGGCCGACCGGCCCGGCGGCTGTCTCGTAAGCCTCCCCGACGTGGACGCCCATGCGCACTCGGACCTGCTCGCCCCGAGGCCAACCACGGGCGGCGAGAGAGCGCTGCATCTCGATCACTGCCAGCACGCAAGCTCTCGGTGACGAGAACACGGCGAAAAAGCCGTCGCCCTGGGTGCCGACCTCTTTGCCGCCGTGGGCGGCCAGAGCCGAACGGATGATGGCCCCGTGACCTGCGAGCACATGGGCGTAAGCCTCTTCGCCAAGGCGCCCGAGGAGCGCCGTCGACCCTTCGATATCAGTGAAGAGGAAGGCCAGGGTCTCCGTGGCCAAAGCCTAAGAGATGGCCACGTTCGTCGCAGTTGTCGGCACCGGGCGTTTGCTCGAACGTTTGGGACAGGGGCGGCCGGGCCTGGCACTCTTTGGCCTCGACCGGTTTGCGGGGATGTTGAGCGCCGCCCGCCATGCCCGAGGCCAGCTCTCCGACACCATGGCCGGTGCGCCCAAGACTGGTTGTCCGGTACCTGATCCGCGAGTTGTTGCCAAGAAGTTCATCTTCGCTGAACGGGACCGTTGGTTCGGTCCTCCTCCTCCGGTTTGAGGCACCAGGGTCAGTCGTCCTCCACCGTGTAGTCCCAGTAGGCGACAACGTGCTTGTGGTCGGGTGCCCATTGCATCATCCCCTCGCCGACCAGTTCGTACGCGCGCAGCTGAAAGGTGAAATCCTCCCCTGGGTGCAGCACCGGCGGAGGGCGGTGCTCGCCGGGGACGAGACCCATCAGGAACACAGAGCCGAGGTGGTCCACCGAGTGGAAGTCGGCCACCAAGACGGGCACGTCGCCGGTGGCGTTGCGCATCGTCACGGTCCATGTGCAGGTCGTCGCATCGGGTTGGTAGGGCAGTCCCTCACCGGGTACCACTGGCCCGCTCACGGTTATGAGGACGTCCCAGTTTGCCGTCTTCACCTCGACAGCGAGGCCTTCGACGGTTAGCGCGGGCTTGGCCATCGTGCCGACGAGCGTCGCGTCGACATCGGGGTGGAGTGCTCGCTTGGGGAGAAACGATGGGTAATGGGGCAGGGAGGACGACGGTCCCGAGGCGCCTCCGCACCCGGTAGGCAATGCCGCCCCGATGAGCATCACGGCCGGAGCCCACCAACCCAGCCGGTGCCCGGCGCGGCCGAGGCCGGGGCCACGGGCCCGGCCTCGACGCGGTCTGGAGGTCGTAGCGGGAACAACCATTACGCTCGAGCCAGCTAACAGCTAATGCGTCTTGCTGACCAAGCCATGCGGGCCGCTACGGGGTGGCGACGGCAGGGGGACGTACGACTGCGCAGTGAACACGTCAGGCCCGAAAGTCGCCAAGCCCGGTTGGGCGGCATAGCCGAGATGACCCTTCCCGTCGAGCCCGCCACAGACTGTTCCGGCGACGAGCGGGGTGTCGGCATTGTGGGGCTCAGTGCAGGGCCGACCCGTTAGGAAGAGGTCCTCCATGGTGCGCAACCAGCTGTAGTGGTTGTAGTACGTGCTCGAGACGGTGCCAGGTTTTATCAGGGGGCTGATCAGCACACTGCCGGTGTCCCCCCCACCTGGGGTGAAGTCGGTGGCGTCGTAGAGCGGGTCGGCGGTGACGCAACCAGAGGTAGTTGCCGCCTCGTTGCCGCTCGGGCACGAGCTCGAGCCTACGGTCGACGTCGCGCCTTCGGCGCTAAGGGTGATGGTCCCGTTGAAGCCGTTGGCCAGGGTGACGGGCTGGCCGGCATCGTTGAGCAGCTGGAAGGTGCCGGTCCATGGTTTGCCGTAGTTGTTGGACGGCGTCGTCGTGCTGGCGTTGGCTGTGAGAGGTAGAGGGCCGGTGTTCACAACCGCCCCTACGAAGGTGCCGGGAGGGACAGTGTCGCCGGCCGAGTCCGTGCCCGATACGAGACGGCCGGTGTCGTCAGCGTTGATCTTGGGATCTATCACCATGCTCGACCCAGGTGCGACAAGGGCGGGTTCAGTGGTCGCGCCCGGGGGCCCGCTCAAATAGGGGCTTTCGCCAGCGAGGCCGGTGGGCCGGTCGATGAACGCGGACGCGCCCGGGCCCGGCTGCAGCTGGTCACCGCTGGAGTTGGTCACCTCAGGGTCGTTGGGACCGGTCGGTTCGGTGTTGACGTTGTGACCGTAGATGTTCTCGCCGGCGGCGTCGGTGAGGACGCCGTAAGCGCCGTAGAGCGAACTGGCGCCCGGCGCCGTAGTCCCCGCCGTACCGAAAGTCGGCTGGTCGGCCGGGCCCGAGTAGGTTGTGCTGTCACCCGGCGCAGGTAGGTTGTTGAAGCTGTTGCCGATGGTGAACGGCGGGTTCGCTTCGTCGAATGTGACGTCGATCAGGCCACCGTCGTCGAAAGCCGCGGATTGCTCGATGAGGGGGATGTAGTACCGCAGGAAAAGGTCCGCCGCGTAGAGACCTCCGGTGTAGTTGGTGGGGGTGGTCGCCTCCGGGTCGTAGGGGGGCAAGCCGGCCGGCGCGTAGTCGGGGGAGCCGTCGGAGTTGAAAGCACCCGAGAGGTTGTTGCCCTGGCACGTGGCGTCGTGGGCGTCGCTGCAGTTGTCCGGCGTGATCCAGTTGAAGGCGGGGACCTCGTTAGCTGGGAGGCTGAGGTCGTGCACCAGCCCGTACTTGGGGTCGTCGAGGTTGGCGACATGGCTAGCGTCACAGTTTGACGGCGTCGCTCCCAATGGGCCCTCGCCCGGGAGGTCCGAGCTGGGCTCGTTGAGCGCCGGTTGAGCCCCGTAGGTGACACCGTTCTGGTTGCCAGCCGCCTCCCCGGTCAGGGAGCTGAACCAGGCAACAGGGAAATGCTTGGCGACGAACTGGTCGGCCGGGTCGCCATTGTTGTTGGCGTTGGCTGGTTGGGCGCCAGTGAAGCTGCTGACATCACCCGAGGGTGCCACCAGGTTGGTGGGGTCTGTCACCGGGTTATTGGCATTTGTGCCGGGGTAGCCGCACGCCCCGTCGTCTCGACCGGGAACGGTGTCGCTCACGCCAGGAGTGCTCCCGGTGACATAGGTGGTCGAGCCAGTCGGCTGGGCACCCCCGAGGTCCTGGGCGTACGCCTTCCAAGAGACGCCGGCCGCGTTGAGTTGGTTGAACAAGGTGGCGACGTCTGTCGGGTAGGCACAGCCGTTGTTGGACAGGGAGGCGTCGACGCCGCCGTGCACCATCAACTGGCCGTAGTTGCCGCTCGCCGTTCCGGTGAGGACCGGGCTGCTCGTGTAGGTCCCCTCCGAGTCGGCGGTGCCATCGGTATCGGTGCCGTTCCCAACTTCGCCCGTGGTGATGATCCCGCCGTTGTTGTTGGTCATGTTCGCCGTGGTCGAACAGTCGTCTTGGACCGCGTAGGAGGGGGCCTGGCCGGACACCAGGGAGATGTAGTTGTCCATGCTGAAGTGCCCGGTGCCGAAGTAGTGCGTCAGCAGCGCACCCTGTTGGGGCAGGGTCTCCCACAGGTAGCTGTTCTGGTTGAGCCCGCTGAAGGTCTCGTCGTAGGACTTGTTCTCGAGGATTATCAGCCAGACGTGCTTTATTCCTCCAACGGGCGTCCCCGTAGACGTGATGATGCACTGGGCCTGGCCACCCCCAACCAGTGCCTCCAAGGTGCTGCCCTGTGGGCAGGTGGAGGGGCTGGGGGTGGCCATGCCAGCCGAGCTGGAAACCAGAACGGCGCCACCAGCGGCAACCATCCCGGCCCCGACCATCGCGACCGTCGCCAAGAGGCGACTCCCTTTGTCTTTACGGCTATCTCGCATGAAATGGGGTTTTAGCCAAACGCCCTTACCACAACATGACGGCGAGGCGTCCACACGCCATCAGTCAGGTGAACTTCTTGTTCACACCACTTCGTGATGGTTTGACCCGGGTGGTAGCGAGGGCGGGGGGCGGGCTAGCGCCTGGCGGAGGGTGCGAGCAGTCCCAGGGCGCGGGCGCGGGCGACGGTCTCGCCCCGGCGGTGGGTGCCAAGCTTGGCGTACAGGTTGCGCATATGGGTCTTGACGGTGTTGCGCGAGACATACAGTTCGCCGGCGATCTCCGGCGCGGTCAGGTTGGTCGGCAAGTAGCGCAGCACGCGCAGCTCGCTGTCGCTCAGCGCCTCGAGCGGTGGCCGCGGCCCGGCGCCCGGTGCGACCCTGTGCCCAGCGAGCAGGCTCTGGACCTCGGCGACCAGGGCAGCGTGGGCGGTACGGCGCCGTCCTTGGCGCTCCAGCAGGCCCGGCAGCGGGTGCAGCAGGAACCACAGCAGCGCGCCGTCGGGCTCGGCACAATCCAGCGCGCGTTCGAGGGCGCGGTCGGCGAGGTCCTCGTCACCGAGGGCGTTACCGGCGATCGCCTCCAGTAGGAACGTTTGCGTCATCCAGGTCGGCCAGATCAGCGGGACGGAGCCGTCGAGGACCGGGGCCAGCGCGGAAATCGCAGCGTGCGGGTCGTCCTGGGCGAGGCGAAGCATCGCGGTGGCAATACGCAGCTCCCCACGGTCGCGGTCGTCGAACCCGGCGAGCGCCTGCTCGACGTGCTCGGTCTCGCCAAGACGCACCTCGGTTTGCAACAGAAATGCCCGCATCGCCGTAACGAGCAGGTTCGGTGCGGCGAGCGGGCGGGCTAGCTGCTCGGCGGCCCGGAATGCGGCCAGCGCATCGGCGTGCCGACCGTGCGCCAACTCGAGCACCCCGCGGACGTAGTAGATCGCCAGCCCCGCCCCGGGCTGGGCCTTGCTGAGGGTGCGTTCGGCGAGCTGGACCAACGGCTCTGCCTCCTCCAGCCTTGCCTGCCACGCCAGCACGGCGCCGAGCGCCATGCAGGCGACGCCGGCGGCTGGCTTGTCCGCCCAGCCGTGCCGCTCGGCTAGTTCGATCGCCTGGCTGGCGTGCTCGGTCGCTACTGCGAACGACTGGAAGACCTCGACCGCCGCCTGGTAGGCCAGACCGGTGAACTCCAGGTAAGGCCGTCCGATCCGGCGCGCCAGTGCTCGGCCCTGGTCCAGGTGCTGGCGCGCCTCTGCAAACCGGGCCGTCCAGTACTCGGTGACACCGAGGTTGACCAGCACCAGGGCGCGCAGGTCCTCGCCCAGGCCGGGCGGCGCCGCGTCCGGGGCCTCGGCCATCGCCCGCAGGTGCTGCGCCTGCTCGGCCGCCTCGGCCAGGTTCCCGCGATGGCGGGCCACCAGCAGCCGGACGATCCCCATCAGGAGCTGGGCCTGAGCGTGGCGGGCGGCGGTCGGCACCGACGCTGGTCCCCGCTCCGCCACGCCCAGGTACCGCTCGGCCGCCTCCAGCGACCCCTGTGCGAGCTCATCCGCCGCGGTCAGCGCCGCGAGCTCGGTATCTGCCGTGCAAGCCCCGGCAGGGAAGCCGGCGAGCAGCTCGTGGGTGGTGACCTCCTGCCCGTCCAAGTGCAGGCTGGGCCAGTGAGCGGCGAGCAACCGGGCGGCCGTACCCCAGTCACCGGCGGCCTGGGCATGCCGGACCGCCTCCACCGGGTACCCGTGTGCCGCGAACCAGGCGCTGGCGGCTTCGTGCAGCACCGTGACCTCCCCGGGCGCGCTGCGCCGCAGCTCCAGCGCCAGCAGCCCGGCGAACATCTGGTGGTAGCGGAACCATGACCGTGAGGGGCCCAGCGAGACCACGAACGCGTTGGCCTCCTCCAGGTCTTGCAGTACCCGTTCCCCGCCACTGTCCCCGGTCAGCAGGTCCGCCAACTCCCCGCTCACACGTTCCAGCACGCTGGTACGCAGCAGCAGGCGCCGCACCGCCTCGCTCTGACGTTCCAGCACCTCGGCCAGCAGGTACTCCGCCACCGTCCGCTCGGTGCCGGAGAACCCGGCCGCGAACCGTTCCGGGTCCGGGTGCCCGGCAAGCGACAGCGCCGCCAGCCGGAGCCCCGCCGCCCACCCCTCGGTCCGCTCGTGCAAGCTCACCAACGCCGCCTCCGGCAGGTCCACCCTCGCCGCCGCGAACAGCTCCCCGGCCTCAGCCAGGCTGAAGCGCAGATCAGCGGCGCGGATCTCAGCCAGCTCGCCCTCCAGCCGCAGCCGGTGCAGGCCGAGGCGCACGTCGTGGCGGGTGGCGAGCACGAACCGCAGCTCCGGGGGCGCCCGCATCATCAGCAGCTCCAGCTCCCGCAGCGCCTGGTCCGCGCTCAGCTCGTGCACATCGTCGAGCACCAACCACAACGGGTCCCGCAGCGACGCCAGGTCAGCCAAGAGCCGCTCCACGATCGCCCACCCGTCCAGGCCCGGCGCTGCCGTCAACGCCTGCACCAGCACCGAACCCGGCGCAGTCTGGCGCAGGGCGTCCAGGACCGAAAGCCAAAACCGCGAAGGACCGTGCGCGTCCCGCTCGACCGCCACCCACCCGGCGTGCTCGGCCAAGCCCGCCACGCTGATCCACGACCGCAGCAGCACCGTCTTGCCGCTGCCGGGCGGCGCCGAGACCACCTTCACCCGGGCTGGACCTCCCAGCCGCTCGAACAGCCCCGGACGGGCAACCACCCCGCCTGCACCACGACCAGGGGCCCGCCCGGCGAGGGTACCCCGTACCTCTTGATAGCTCACGTCCACGGTCGTCATTTCCCTACCCGGGAAGCGCCCGCGCGACGTCTGCTTACAGAAGATCAGAACATATGTCCCACTGCCGCCACCGCGTCGAGCGGCGTGCGTTCATGACGACAAGGCCCCCGTCGTCGGCCCGTCGAGGCCTCCGGTACTCGGGCTGGGAACGCCGTACGAGCACTTGGCTCCATGACCAGGCTGCTCGGGCAGCGTGGAGGTGGCATCATCTGTCGTCTCGCTGACAGCCGTAGGGACCATAGCCAGGGCTCGTCGTTCCCTGACGAGGTGACCGACCACTGCCGCCATGCGGGTATCTCGGGCGCCGAGCAGCTCCCATGCCCGCTGGACGGCGATCACGAAGAAGACGATCACCAGGAGGGCTTGGCGGTGGATTGGACCCGGGCCCCTCGGGTGCAACGACAGGTCGATGCCGTTGAGCAGCTGGAGGATGTAGAGAGCTCCGAGCACGGGGATGATGACCAGGTGCCACCGGTCACGACCGGCCGGCCAGTCCCGGAGGGCGAGCACGGTCATCCCGATCGTCGAGCTGATCCCGGCGCACGCCAGGACCATGGTGCTGTACCCCGGGTTGTTGCCGGGGAGGAGGGCGACAAGAGCGACGACGAGCGTGTCGATCAGCGTCGTGAACGCCACCGCGGCCTGGACCTGGAAGCTCAGCGGGGCACGTCTCCCGACTTCTTTGTGGGGGGACACCGAGATGGCCACGAACAGCAGGCCGATGAGGGTGGCGGCCACGGAGGCGCACCCAGCGAAGAACCCGTGATAGGCGGTCGGTACCATGGCCGGCGTTCCTCCTCAGGACGGGCCGCGTGATGGGGCGTGCTGGCTCCAGTTGGTCGTTGCGGACTGGTCGGCCCGGTGGCGTAACCAGTCGAGCCCGTCGCTCAGGCTGGGGGACTTCCATTGCCCTCGGCCGTTGTGCTCGCCTTCGTCGCCCTGGGGAGCCGGCTCGTAAGGCTCGTCGTCCACCCTGGCGTTGGTCCCGCGCTGGTGGGGCGGGGCCGGGCCGAGGAGACGGTTGCTGAGCGATGGGCGGGACTGCGAGGGGCCAGGCCGGGGCCGGCCGGACCGCTTGGCGTCGAAATCCTCGTGGTCGGTGGCAAAGGGCAGCCCGGTCGACAGGGCGCGGGGGCCCACGACCGCCGCTTCGGCCAGCAGGCTGGCACCGAGGCTCACCAGGAGGCTGTTGGTCCCCCCGCCCGCTGATGCGCCGGCCGCGCTGGCCGCCGCCAGCAGGAACACCTTGGTGACGATGAGCGCGACCCACAGCCCGACGGTGCTGCGGCAATAGCGCTGCCACAGCTCCCCTTGGTTGGGGTACAGCTCGATTGTGGCCCCCCGGGCGGCACCGAGGACCGCCGAGACGACGACGCTGGCGGCGAGAAAGGCGATGTCGGTCGGGGTGAGATGAGGCGCCGAGGAGCCGGAGAGGTCAGTGACGCCGATCACGGTGAGCACTACGGGCAGCACCAGCAGGCGTTTGGCCTTCAGCGGTTGGCCCTTGGTGCGAGACCACAGCACCCACACCACCGCAGCGATAGCCAACACGATGGTGACGGGGCTCGGGATGGAGCTGCCATGGGTGGCGGCCAGGACGAGGGTGTGGGTCATCTCAGGCCTCTTGGAGCTGACGGGTGGTGATGGCTGGCCCGGTGCGGCTCGATCGTGACTTCCCGACCGCCAGGCGGAGCGTCCGGGTCACGGTCATGGCGATCGCCATGAAGATGAGGGCGTCGGTGAGCCCGTCGACCTGCACGCCGTTGGTGGCCATCCAGTGGCCGAGCTGAGCGGTGTACCAGTGGTTGGCGCCGTAGGTGAACGCCAGGCGAGCCCCGATGATCACGCACCAGAACAGGCCGTACCCGGTCCCGGCGATGCTCACCGGGCGCTGGTTGGCCTCGTCGAAGCTGACCCTCATGAGCCCCGTCGAGGCGAACAGGCCCATTAGCACGCCCAGCCCGGCGAGGGCGAGCTCGAGGATCTCGCCCGTCCCCGCCGTCGCCGGCCGCTCCACGAACAGCGGCACGACCGCACCGGCCACCAACAGCGGGCGGACGACCCGGAACCGGGTGATCTTCCGGCGGCCAAGATCAGCTTCTAACACCGCGAGGAGGACCCACAGATTGACGATGAGGACGCTCGATGACATGACCACTCGCTTTCGTTTGAGGTATGCGGGCCAGCATCACGCCGGAGGGGGTGAGCTGTCGTCGCACAAGATGTGTGACCTTGGCTTGACAGCAGCGACGGCAGCGGGAAAGGTGCGCCGCTTCGGCCATCGCAGCCGGGTATGTCACATCGCAGTCGTCCTCGGAAGCGCCGTCGCAGGTCAGAGCCACAAACCGGGCCGGGGTGACTTGCCCCACCGAGGACTTGTGCCGTCGACCGATGTGGTTCACCTGGGACTGCACCGCTGGCTGTCCTTCCGTCGGAGCAGGTGCTTTCGAGCGGTTCTCGTTTGGCCAACAAGTTCTCCTTGACTCTGACGTCGCGGAAGGTTGGAGACTCGGTCCTGTGTTCCTGAAGATCGGTGAGTTCGCCCGGCTGGGATCGGTGACGCCTCGGACCTTGCGTCACTACGAAGACATCGGTTTGTTGGGACCGGCGCAGGTCGACTCGCTCACCGGCTACCGCGCCTACCGGCCGGAACAGCTGGCCCAGCTGAACCGCATCGTTGCCCTGAAGGACCTCGGCCTATCGCTGGCCCAGGTCGCCCAACTCCTAGACGGTGTGACCGCCGAGCAGCTCCACGGGATGCTGGCCCTGCGGTGGGTGCAGCTCGAAGGCGAGATCGACGCCCAGCGGGCGCAGTTGGCGCGGGTGGAGGCACGCCTCCGCCAGATCGAAAGGGAAGGGACCATGACCATCGACGACATCGTCCGCAAAGACATTCCGGCCACCCAGGTAGTCGCCATCGGCGGCCCAGTGAGCCAGATAACGAACGAGGATCTCCTTCCGGTCCTGAACCGGGCCGAAGAGCATTTCGCCGCCCTTGGTATCCGGGAGCTCCTCGGCGGCCGCAGTGACCCGTTCGTGACCTACTACACAGAGGAGCCCGAAGGAGAGTTCCACGCGTACCTGACCCTCGCAGCTCCCGACATCCCCGACCCTCTTCCGATGCCAGCGGCGGTGATGACCTTGCCGGAAGTGGAGGTGGCGGCGGCCGTCCGCAAGGGACGCGTCGCCGACGTTTTCCCGCAGGTCTTGGTCGACATCCACCGCTGGGCTGACCTGCACGGTTGCGAGTGCTACGGCTTGCACCGAGTCGTGGTGCTCAGGGGCGCCACCTCCGTCGACGACGCCGATGAGCAGCTGTTCGAGTGCCAGCGACCGATCCGATCTCCGGGCACCTAGGCGCATGAACTGGAGGTACCTTCAGGTGTCCCAGCACCATGCTGCTTGGTGGAGGGCCCTCTAAAGCCCGTTTGCCATGGTGGCAGAACCTGAGAGCACCGCGGCCAGCTACACGTTCCCACCTCGCTCACTGGCCCGGGCCGCAGGAGTTCGGCACCGCCAAATGGTCCGGGCCGTGCGATACTGGCACCGGTGCAAGTACCCGCCGGGGACCGCATGATCTCTTTGTGCCGGCGACCACGTCTCGGGGGGAGCGGCGAGCTGTCCCCGCAAACTGCAAGTGCGAGGGTTGCGAAGTTGACGACGCGGTCATCCCTTTTGCGTTCGGTTGTCCTGCCCTTCAGTGTCATCGCGATGCTCGTCGCAGCAGGGCCTGGCGGCCGGGCCGAGGCAGCAGGGCGCCCCTCTCTACGCTCCCCAGCCGCCACCCCAACTCCGGAGTCCCCGCAGCTGTACGTGCTGACGGGGGCCGAGCTGGGCGTGCTGTACTCATGGCCCCGCTTCCCGGCAAGCATCCAGATCGACAACGACACCGCTATCTCGGGCCTGCGCTGGAGCCGGGGCTCACCAGGCGCAGCCCATGCCAAGGGCACGATCAGCGAGGACTTGTGCACTAAGAGCTGCGCCGGCGGCCCGTTCGAGAAGTTCCCTGTCGAGCTCGAGGCTTCCCGGCCCGGCTTGTGCCCGGTCGAAGCTTCAGAAGTGCGATCGCACGAAACGTACCAGTACTACAGGCGGATCTACGTTTACACCAAGCTGACCGGGCAGGTGCTTACAAGCTCGGGCGCACCCGGAAGAGCCAGCCCCCTGCTCGAGCTTTCGCCCAATTGCCCCTCCGGGCAGCTACCGAGCACGAATTGGCCACCGGTGAACTGGGCGCCGGGGTCAGCCCCGGCCGGCGCACTGGCGTGGGGCCCTGTTCGAGTGGTGAGCCCGGACACGGGCACAGAGCTGGTGTCATGCGCGAGCGCGTTGAGCTGCCTGGTCACTGGCGGCAATGCGAGCTACCCGGGAGCGCGTGGGGCCGTCGTCAACGAAAGCACGTACTGGGACGGCACTTCCTGGTCGGTGGCACTACGGTTTGGCACGAACGCCACCAATGTCAACTCCGTTGCCTGCGCTCCCTCGTCGCCGGCGCCCACCACAGGCTCGAGGCCCTCCCCCTGGTGCGTCGCCGTGGACGACGCCGGTGACGCCATGGTCTTCAACGGGAGCAGCTGGACCGCACCTCAGCCAGCCGACCGTTACGGTAGCCTCGGGTCAGTGTCGTGCCCGCGCGAGGGTTTCTGCGTGGCAGTCGACTACACCGGCCACGCTCTCTTCTACAACGGTGTCAACTGGCTCGCGCCCCTACCGGCCGACCCCGGGGGCAACCTCCGCTCGGTCTCGTGCCCCACGGTCACGTTCTGCATGGGCGTTGGCTCCGACGGCCGAGCCGTCATGTACAAGGGGACTTCGTGGTCGGCGCCTCGGCTCATTGACCGGGACGGCGGCGGCCTCGCCTCGGTGTCCTGCCCGTCAACACACTTCTGCGCCGCGGTCGACTTCATCGGCCGAGCCCTCACCTGGGACGGCTCATCGTGGTCGGCGCCGCGTTACATCGGGGTCGGCGCGGCGGGGGCGGACAGTTACGGCAGCCCAATCGCCTGCCCGTCGGACCAGCTGTGCGCCCTTGTGGACAGCGCCGGCAATGCCTTCACTTACAATGGGGGTGCCTGGTCGGCGCCTGCGTTCATCGATAGCCGCGCCGGAGGGCTCAGCTCGGTATCGTGCCCGTCCACCACTTTCTGCATGGCCGTAGACGATCACGGTAATGCCGTGACCGGCCGGCCCGCCCCCATCGGCACGGTCGCGCCACGACCGTGAGCTGTGCCTTGCCTACGAACACCTGATGTAATGGTGACCAGGCGCAACCTCCCCCGTTCGACAGGCTCGTCCCTCGAAGGCCCCGACCAGGAGGAAAGGCATATGGCGCTCACTGGTGCCTCCCGGGCGGCGGCGCCCCGACGGCTCGTTTCACTGGCAACCTGCACCGCTTTGTTGTTGCCCGGCTCCCTCGAGGCGGCAACGACGCGAGCCCTGGGGGCTCCCGTGCCGGCCGCAGCCGGGCCGAGCGCGCCCTGGCCCTGCAAAGCCACGCTCGCCCAGATCATCGACGACGCCTTGTTGTCGGGCGAAGCGGGCCAGAGCAAGCTGGTCGCCTTCGCCGCCCCCCCGGGCAGGCTGCTGCTGCCAGCCACCGGCGGTGCCACCCCACAAGCCGCCGTCATCGGGCAGTTCGGTGCGAAAAACGCCCTGGGACAATGCGGGTTCGAGACGACGGCGTACGTTGTCGATGGCATCGCCCTGCTGGTGGCTTTCTTGGACATGAGCCCCCAGGCCAAGCGGCTAGAGAAAAAGCTCGAATCGCTCCCGCCGTCGCGAAAGGACGCCATCGAGAACTTTTTCATCACGGGCAAGGGCACGAACCCGGCCACCCTGCTCGGCGCGACGAAGAGCACGTCCCCACTGGCCGCGTCCGAGATGGTTACTGCTGTGAAGCTCACGCGGCTCACTCCCACGCAGGCGACTATGAACGTCACCGCCCTTGAAGTTGCGACCGAGATGACCAACGGCCACCCCCAAAAGGCGACAGCTTCTGTGACTACGACAGGTGTCGAGGCGTCGAAAATAGGCGGCAGGTGGTTCCTGAGCGGCTCTCAGAACGTGACCCCGCCCCGGCCTCAACCCTGAGGACCTGGGCAAAGGGCGCACGATGACAACAACGGCAAGGTTTGCTAGGCACGGCCTGGCCCGGCAAAGGAGAACGGAATGGCACGCGCGAGTGCAATGGCAGGCGACTGCGCCGGGGTGAGGAACGGGCGCACCCCAGTTCTGAGGCGCCCTGTACCGCTGGCGGTCGCACTGGTCGCCGGCTTGTGCGGCGTTGCCTGCCCGGTGGCAAGCGCAGCCGCTGAACCAGTCACGCTCTGGCCCTACACGGCCACAGTCACGTCGTCGAGCGCGGTTGGCATCACCGCGGGGCACACTTATCACCTCCTGGCCCTTGGCAACATCACCATGGAGGACGTCAGCTCCGTCGTCGGGTCGGCTGCCCTTCACGTGAACACGGCGTCCTCTCACTACACGTGCCTCAACGGCAAGAGCGTGGGCTTGTTCCGGCTGTCGGGCCAGTTCTACTTGCACAACGGCCTCGAAGGCACCCAGTGCGCCTACGGGACCTGGGACGTCGCGCCGACGTCCCTCGCATCACCGGCCCAGGCTCCCGTCATCACCTCGACGTCCCCCTCCCCGGCTCACGCCGGGGCGGCCTTTACCATCTCCGGCAGGGGTTTCGGGTACCTGAGCTCGGTCAGCTCGGTCCGCCTCGTCCGCAACCGCACCACCGGGTCAGGGCCGGTGTCCCAGGTCTTTGGGCATTGGGCGGCCACGAGTTTGGCCGACGTGACCTTGCCGGCGGAGGTGCTGCCAGGTACCCCGGTCACAGGTACCGGTACCTCGGCTAGGGGCACGCCCTCGAGCTGGCCGGCGGTGGTGGACGAAGCGATGAACTACCTGCAGCGGCGAACCCGAGTACCGCTCGAGGCCCCGCGGGCGTTGCCAGGGGCCGGCCCGGTCCCGAGCTCGGCGCAAGCGAGTGCCAGCCGCAGCGAGTACTCGGTCGCACTCTACGGCTGCCCGTCGGCGTTGCCCGTGAACAACCCGGGCATCGGCACCGGTGTCTGCGGCACCATGGCCGATTACTACGGGTATTTCCGGGGCAATGCCTACGCCGACGTGGCGGGGGCCCTTGGTGCGTTGCGCTTGCCCGCTCCCACCTGCCCCGACAAGGCAGCAGTACCGCTGGCGGCCGGCGTCGTCGCCACGCTTTACTCAGGCCCCTCCCCGGAGGGCAACTGCGAGGCAGTCTGGCACGAAGGCCACTGGTCCTTCGCGCTCACCGGGGACCTGGACGGCGGTACCCGCGGGGACGCTACGGTGCCCTGGCACCAGGTGGCCAACGAGGTCATCTCCTACTTACGCGGCCGCTCCCTACCCGGGGCCCAGGGCTACATGGAGTCGGATATCGCCGGCGACGGCCTGCACACCGGTGCGTACTGGCAGCTGGGGCGTGACGTGTACGTCGCCAGCACCTACCACGGCGCGCTGGCGGCCCTTGCCCTGGCGAAAGCCATGGCCCCTTATCCGGCTCCCTGAGCCCCGGGCCGGGTTTAGGCCGGTTCAGGCCTGAGCAGCCAGGCAATGCCCGGGGCCGGCACAGCTGAGGAAGGCCAAGCTTCCGGGGCCGGGGACGGACGCATCTGCCCAGCTCGAGCCTCCGTCCCGGCTCACGAGGACCATGTCCTGGCTGTAGGGCGCGGGCGGCGAACCTTCCGGGTTGCCGCTTGTGCCCAGGCCCGTCGGCACCGTCGCGCCGACGGCCACCCCCACGCCCGCCCCGGGAAAAGCGAGACCGGCCACAGAGAACGCTTCGACCGCCATCGCTGACTTGGGGAAATGCCCGCTGCCGCCGAACCCGTCGAGCTCGTAGTAGCCCGAAGGCAGCCGGAGCGGGGCCCAAGGCCCGCCGGCGGTAGTCGCATGGGCGAAGATGCCCTGGCCGTAGGAAGGCGCTGCTGAGCCGCAGAAGCTGCTCCCGACGACGAGGCGGGACGCCGAGGTTTGGACGACGGCCGCCGGCGCTAGCAGCGGTGCCACGGCTATGGACGTCCACGTGGCTCCCCCGTCTAGGGTGACCCGGAGGTCGGCCGGGAGCGAGCAGTCGCCCGCCCGGTACAAAGCGGCCACCCGCCCGGGCCCGAGGACGAAGAGCTGCTCGAAAAAGATGGCCTCCGCGCCCCTGGAGGGGTCGCGCCGGGGGACAGCCAGGAGCTTGTGCCAGCTGCGCGCCCCGTCGGTGGAGGAGAGCAAGGTGAGGCCGGTGGAGTTGGTTTCGGGCTGCCCGCCCGGGCTGGCCGGCTCGACCAGGACCAGCGCCGTCGAGCCCGCGGCCCAAGGCCCTTCTTGCACCACGTACCCGGCCAACGCGTTGCGTTGCCACTTCAACCCCCTGTCCGCCGAGCGCCAGACACCCAGCGGCCCCCCGGCCACCACCACGCCACCGGGCAGGACAGCCATGTCCCGGATCTGGCATGGCGGGTAATCGGGCGTCACCATTTGGAGCTCGGCGCAATGGGCGGCGACGACCTTCCAGGTCCGACCCCCGTCGGTGCTCCTCCACATGTCGCCGTCGGCCCCTGCGGCAAGGGCGACCTGGTCGGATGCCATGAGCAGGGCAGTCGGTGTGCCGGGCGGCGACACGACCATGACCGGCCAGGTCTCTGGGACCGCGGTGCCGCCCGGGGCGGGCGCCACCCGCCAGGTGTGCTCGAGACCCGCTCCCCAAAACCCGGAGAAGGACGCCCACAGGGATTGCAGCACGCGGCTGAGACGTGCCGGAGGTGGCGGCGCGAGGGCGCCGGCGGTGCCAGGGACCGCGGTCGTCATCGGGCCGGACCAGCTCACCTCGCTCACACCGCTGCCGCCCATAAGAGCCCTTGCTGGCCCGCCGCCCTTGACGGAGTCGATCACCAGCGTCCCGTTCGCGGCGATAGCCAGTTCTTTGCCGTCCGATGAGAACGAGACCGACGACGCGCCCGAGCAGGCAGCCCGGCAGGCAGGCAAGGGCTCAGGCGACCAAGCCCCGGTCTGCAGGTCGAGCGCGCCGGCCCCGGCCGTCCCAGCCGCGAAGGCCTCGGAGCTACCCGTCGGAGCCGCGGCCGCGCCAACTAGGTCACCCCGGACGGAGCGGGGCGGGCGGGGAGAGAGCAGGTGCCCGGTGCGGCTGGCCGGGCCGAACCACTGGAGAGACGGCGGCGGCGCCTTTGGGCCCTGGGTACCCGACTCCTCGAAGACGAACGTGCCCTCCGGGCCGGTCCCCAGGAGCCGTTGGGCGACCGGGCAGTCGCAGAAGGCGCCCGGGGGGACCGAAGGCGTCACACCCTCCGGCTCGGCCACAGAGGGCAGGTCGACGGGGAGCGTCTCGATGCCGGGCTCGTCGCAGTCGCCGTTGGTGAAGGCGAGCGTACCGTCCGCCACGGCCAGGTCCGCCCCCGGCTGGCAGGGGAGCCCGGTCGGGGCGGCGGCCAAGGCCCGCAATGTTCCCGTGATGGGGTCGGCTTCTACCAGGACCGCCGCCCCCGACAAAGAGCTCGGCGGCAAAGGCAGGCCACGACAGGCCGAGGCGGTCGTCTGCCAGTCCGTCAGCCAGAAGTACAGCTCTGGCGCTGCGCCGCCCGAGACGGCCCACACCGGGCCCCCGAGCTGGACGTCGGGCAGCGCTGTGTTGCTGGCGCAGGCTGGCGGGACTGTCAGCAGCATGCGCTCCCGTCCGGTCACCGGGTTGGCCACCCCGATCCCCTCGTCGTCGCGGAACGCGATCAAGCCCTGGCCAGTGCTGGTAAGGCCCTGGGCGGGAGCGGAAATCGTGGGCTCTGCGCCAGCCCGGGCCAAGCGGGTCGCCCCGGCGTTGGTGGCGCCGACCGGCGCCAGGATCTCAAAGGCCAAGGCGGCACCCGCCAGCAAAGCAGGCCAGCGGTAGGCCACGTTACGGCGACGCTCCTGCTTGCGCGCGGCTAGCCCTTCGGGCAGCCGGTGCCCTTGCCCCCACAACCCTTGGGCGGCGGGGGAGGAGGAACCGTTTGGCTGAAGGTCGCGGCAGGCGAGGCAGGGCCGGTGCCGACTGAGTTGGTGGCGCTCATCGTAACCGAGTACCGACCGAGCGCGCTGACGTCGAACGTCGCCGTCGTCCCCGCCGAGGCTTGCTGGACCAGGCTCCCTGAGCTCGAGGCGGTTGGGCCGGCCCAGGCGACCGTGTAGGAAGTGACGGGCGAGCTCCCGCTGTCAGGCGCCGGCGACCACGAGACTGTGGCTTTCCCCCGCGCGGCGCTGGCTGAGGTGATCGTGGGCGCGCAGGGCGCGGAAGCGCCGACCGTGACGCAGACCGGAGCCGATGGGGCGCCCTCGCCGACCTGGTTCGTGGCGAAGACGGTCACCTCGTAGGCGCCTTGCGCCGGGACCTGCACCGCGGCCGAGGTCGCCGACCCAGCTTCGACGTCCTCGCCCCAGGTGCCCTGGCCGGCCCAGTCGACCTGGTAGCTGGTCGCGGGGGTGCCGCCGTCAGAGCCCGGAGGGCCCCAGGACACATTGACCGTGGTGCCTGCGCCGACGCTTGCCGAGACGCCGGTGGGGGCGGTGGGAACTGTCAGCGCGGTGGCGTGGAGCAATGGCGACTGGTCCCCGCTGCCCAGGCTGTTGGTCGCCGTCACGATAAAACCGTAGGAGACCCCGTACGCCGGCAAATTTATGACCGTTGTGGTCCCGGCCGAAACCGGCTGGGTGACTGTCCCGTCGAGCCACGCCACCTGGTAGCTCGTCAGGGGCAGGCCGCCGTCCGAGGCTGGCGGGGACCAGGTGACCGTGGCCTCGGGGCCGTTCGGGCCTGGTCCGGCGGTGACGCTAACGTCCAGCGGCGCGGTGGGGACCTCCTGCGGCGTGAAGGTCCCTGCGCTCGACGAAGCGCTCGGCCCCGCCGAGCTGGTGGCGTTGACGGTGACCGAATAGGGAACGCCGTAGGCCGGCACGTAGAAGAGCGCCGACGAGCTCGCAACGGGAGCGCTACCGGTTGTGCCGTCCCCTGACCAGTTGACTACGTAGCCGGTGACCGGCGAGCAGCTCGTGCCGGAGGGGCAAGACCCTGCTTGGAAGACGACGATCCCAGCGGGGCGCCCCCAGCCGCGTGCCGTGGTCACCGAATTGAGAGCCGGGGCAGGTGGGGGGGCAAGCGGGGCCGTAGTGGCGCTTGCCGTAGCTTCGCTCGTGCTCGAGCAACCGGTGCCGGCTTGGACCGTGACCGTGTACGCCGTGCCCGCGCTGAGGCCGCTCAGGGTGGCGGACGTCGCGCTGGCGCTCACCGTGGTGCTCTGGGGCCCGGCCGAGACGGTATAGCCGCTCAGCCCGCAGCCTCCCCAGATGGGTGGCTGCCAGCTGACGTCGAGCTCGGTGTTCGTTGCCCCGGGCGATGCCTGGACGTCCAAGGGCGGGCTTGGTTGTTGCGGCCATGGGCCCTGCGCGAGAGTGATGGGGCTGCCCAAGCCGACCGAGGCAAAGTCCGAGTAGGAGAACCCGAGCGCCGAGGCGGCGATCCCGACCGAGGCGTCTGCACCGGCCTGTACGTCCCAGCCGTTGCTGGCGTTGGGGCCTTCGTTGGGCCCGGCGTTGAGGGTGAGCTTGTCCTGCACTCCCACCTCTGGCCCGATCCCGGCGACATCGGGGATGCCGTACTGCACTTCGAGGGTGGGGCCGAGCCCCACCGCGACCGAACCCTGCCAAGTGCAAAGCGAAGTCCCATCAGCCCCGCAGTTGTCGTTGACGTTCGACGACCCGGTGAGGCCAAGGTTGTTGAAGCCACTGAAATTGTTGCCGTTGTAGCCGAAGGAGAAGTTCGCCCCGACGCCGCTATTTGGGACCGTGCTCGTCAGGCTCTCGGTTGCTGACTGGCTGAACTGTTCCCCGACGCTCCCCCCGACAGAGACGGTGACGTTCACGATGAAGGTGAGGTCGCCGAACTCGCCGACGGGTACGGAGAACTGGGCCACCTCGAAGTTGGTCGAGAACTGGCAGTTGATGCCTGCGCTCGAGCTGACCGTGGCGGTGGCGGACACGTCCGGGTTGATCCAGAAGTCCCCCGTCACCTCTACCTGCCACGGCGCGTACCACGGCCCCCACGACCAGCCGAGACCGGCGGACATGCTCGGCTTGAAGCTCACAGACCCACCTACCGTGAAGCTTTGGCCGCAGCCGAAGCCGAACGTCGTCTGGGCCGGGACCAAGCGCCCGTGCTGGGCCGGTTCGTCCATGAGAGCTCCGAGGTCCTTGACTACCGGGGCCGCCGACACGGCGCTTGCGACCAGGCGGCCCTGGGAAAAGGCGCGGAAGGGGGACGCAGCTACGGTTTGCAAGGAAATGCCGCTGGTCAAGGGGTGTGCTTCGGTGACGGTTCCCAGCAGGCCGTGAGGGAGGCCGGGCCCAGCTGGCGAGACGACGATGTCGCCCGGCTTGATCTGGCTGGTGAGGGTCGTCTTGCGGACCTGGAACCCCCCAAAGCGGGGGAGCAACCGACCGCTCGGTAAGACCACCAGCGAAGGAGGGACCACGATGGTCGTGAGCGGTGCCTGGTCGAAGTAGCTCACAGAAACGCTGGTGGGGTCAGGTATGAGCGCCTGCGAGACCGCTATGCCCACGCTCTCGTCTGGCAGGGCCCCCGTCGGCGTGGTCGGGTACGCGTCCCACGGCCGCCCAAGGGGGTTGGTGAAGGTGACCGGTTCGGCTACCAGCGAATAGTCGCCTTCACTGGTAAGGCAGAGCGAGCCCGAAGCGCTCAACGGGTGCCTGAAACCGCCCGGCCCGGTGACCAAAATGGCCGCCTGGGCCCCAGCCGGCAGGTCCGAGACGTCTACGGCGAGCGGCTTGCTGCACTCAGGCCCGACGTGGGGCCTTCGTGGCTGGCCCATCCCGGCCGTGCCGGCAGAGGCGGCAGGCCCTGCCGACGCAGGGGTCGCCGCGGCTACCAGGAAGACCGCCACCAAGGTTGCCGACACAACCTTGCCCCGGAGAGGCCGACGTTGGGCCTCTGGCGCGCCCACAGGCCGAAAGTGTACACGTTTGCGTCTTCCTCTTTGGCGCACCTAGCAGCCCGAGGTCGTGCCGAGCTCCGCCCCTCCCTCTTGTTCGGCACCGCCCCAGGGTGCCTTGATCGCATGCCTGAAGGCGGCGGAAAGCCCAGCTGGTGGCAGGGGGGCTAAACGCGCGGCCGCACCTCGCGGTCGACGACGCCGCCCTCCGGTCCGGGCCCGGTACCGGCGTAGGAAGGACGCGGAGGCACTGGCTGAGCGCGAGAATCGCTGGTGTTTCCCTTCGATAGTTAGTTCACCAGAGCTAGGAGGACGATATGACTGCCACCCAGGAAGACGCAGCGCTGGTAGTCCAGCTTGCTCGCTGGGGCACAGAGATGGGCCTGCAGGACGCTGGCGCGAAGATCTTCGCCGACGACTTCGATGTTGAGGAGGCGACGGCCGCCGACCCGCCGGTTCGGACGATACTTTCCTTCGGAGAGATCATCGGCACACTCGTGAAGCGGGGGCTCCTTGATCGCGAGCTCGTCCTTGACTTGTGGTCGGTGAGGCTGGCGTGGAGCCGCGTGGGCTCGGCCGCACTTCGCGACCGCAAACGGTTGGACGCACCCCGACTGTACGAGAACTTTGAGGCCCTGGCCACCGCCTCACCTACCTCTTGACGGTTCGCAGGATCCGACTGAGGCCCCTCGGTCCGCAGTCTCATGAGCACACGGTGCGCCTCTCCTGCCGCGCGGCTGCCTGTTCACCGGCCGCCGAGAACCACACCATCGGCATGACGACGAGTCACCCTGTCGCTGGTCAGGCTCGACATGCATGAGCACCGATGGCGGGGCACGCAAAACGAAAAACGCCGCGGCAAGCGCCACCATTCGGGGCTCAATCACACTCTTCCGGGGAGGGCAACGATGGCAGAGACCATTGTCAAGGCGACCGCCGGCCTCGTCCAGAGCGAACCGGCAGGAGATGCGGTGGTCGTTCGCACTTCGAGCCCGGTGGACAGATGACCGGCGCAGACCCCGGTCCGCTGCGGTGGCGCTATGAGATCTGTGTCGGCGGCCGCCTAGGCGAGACGATCCGCTCCGCGTTCCCGGCTCTGGGGGCCCAGGTACGGGCCGATAACACGATCTTGTCAGGTGTGCTCGCCGACCAGGCCGCCCTCTACGGGCTGCTCGCGCAGATCGAGGCGCTTGGTCTCGAACTGATCGAGGTCCGTCGCCTACGGCCAGCTTGACGACAGCGCCAAGGACCGGAGGTCCAGGCCTGGCGCGCTGGCTGCCCCCGTCGTTGCCGGCCGAACGACATCACCTCGACATCGGAAAAAGACAAAGAAAAAAGAAGGAGCCATCATGAACAGCACTGGGGGCGCGTCTCGCCCTCTTAGGACCACAAGCGGGGCAGCGGCGCAACGCTGGTTTTCTTGCACTACTGGGGCGGCTCCGCCCGTACCTGGGATCTCGTCACCGAGCGGCTGGCCAGCGGGGACATGCTCACCGTCGACTTCCGCCGCCACTCCCCCAGCCCGAGGATGGCACCGTTGCACACGAGCAAGCCAGCCGCGGCGACGGGCTTGGCGAACAGGGCCCGACTCGTGCTCGAAGGCCAAGCCCAAGGTGCCGACAGCGCGACGGCATTAGCGACGTGGAGGCCAACAACAAAGGCCAGGCGCACCGCGGGCTGTCCTCCTGGGTCGAAAGCCAAGAAGAGCCTCTCCTCCTCACTCACTGTGGCCGATAGGTAGGTGTGACTGGCGTCGTCGGGAGACCTAGCCGCCCACGCGTCGGGCTCGTCGACGGAGCGAGCCCTCCCGAGGAACCAGTCTGTGCGGGGCGGTCCCGAGCTGGCCGCGGCTGGTTGGTGGCAGTCCTGCTGGTGGCTCTCTTAGGGTCAGCGATCGTTGGGGCGGGAGCCTGGTATTGGCACGCGCGCAACGTTTCTCAGGCGCAGGCGCAGTTCCGCACGCAGGCAGACGAGTTGTCTGGGGACGTGTCCAACGTCCTCCTCCGCTACGAAGACCTCCTCTCGGGCTCCGCCGCCTTGTTCCACCAGGGCGTCGTCACGCGCGCTGAGTACGACGCGTTCCTCGGCTCGGTCGGCTTCGGGTCCTCCCGCTTCCCGGGCTTGCTAGGTGCCGGGCTCATCAAACGGGTGCTGGCGGACCAGCTCCCTGCCTTCCTCGCCTCCCTTCGAGCCGACGGCATCGCCGTCGGCTCGATAAGCCCCCCAGGCCGGCGCGCTGCGTACTGCCTCGGCAGCTACGCCGACTGGAGCAACCTGAGCTTGACGATCCCGCTCTTCGGCTACGACTTCTGCACCGTGGCCCCGCTGGCCAAGGTCCTCTCCCAGGCAACCACGACCGCACAGGAGCAGGCCCTCAACGGCAGAGTCCTCGGCCCCGACTACGGGCCTGACTTTGTGCTCGTCCAGCCGGTCTACAGCGGTTCGCCGTCATCTGTTGCCCAGCGCCAGGAGCGGGTGACGGGTTGGGTCCTGGCGATCGTCAATGGGGCTGGGCTGCTCAAGTCGATCCCGCTCGCCCAAGGTGTCCAGTTCATCGTCTCGGCCGCAGCGAGCGGGGGGCGCCAGGCGCAGCCGGTCCTGCGGGCGCCCCTATCGGTTACACCAGGCGGCACCTGGGCGTTCAGCAGGAGGATCGATGGCTATGGGAGCTGGAGCATCCGTTTTAGAGCGGCAAAGGGGTCGCCACTGCCAGGAGGTGGCCTCACGGGCCCTCTCGTCTTGCTCGCCTTAGGCCTCCTGGCGGTCGGCCTGCTCTCGAGCCTTCTCGGGAACCAGTCGCGGGCGCGGGCGCGCGCTCAAAAGGAGGTAGCCGAGGCGACACGGTCGTTGCGCTCGAGCGAGCAAAGGTTCCGAAAGCTCCTCGCCAACTCGAACGACCTGATCGCGATCGTGAACGAGAACGCGGAGCTGATCTACGCCAACCCGGCCGGGGAGCGGATGCTCGGGCGAGAACCTGCCGAAAGTGTCGGCCGCAACATGATCGAGCTCATCCACCCCGACGACATCGGTAGGGCCGCGGAGGCCTTCGCCAGGGACATCTCGACGCGCGGCCCCAACCCTCCCGGCACCTACCGGTTCCGCACCGGAGCGAACGAGTGGCGCCTGCTCGAGGTGGTGGGGACGAACTGCCTGGACGAGCCGGCTATCGGGGGCATGGTGATAAACGCCCGCGACGTGACCGACAACGTCCGCCTCGCACGAGCGCAACGCACGCTGAGCGCGACCATCCACGTCGTCGTCCATGCAGTCGACGAGAGCACTTTGCTTGCAGACGTCTGCCGCATGATCGTCGAAGTCAGCGACTGCGGCTTGGCCTGGGTCGGCTACGTCGAGCACGACGAAGCCTCCACCATCCGACCGGTGGCCTGGACGGGCATACCAGAGCTCAAGGAGAAAATCCCCCTCAGCTGGGCCGACAACGAGCTCGGGCAGGGCCCAGCTGGGGTGGCTGTCCGCACTCGGAGCATCCAGGTTGTCAACGACCTGCGGCTCGCTCCCTATTTCGCAGCGCGGCAGGCCACTAACGAGAAGTACCACCTGCGCTCGTGCTGCGCCATCCCGCTCGAGATCGCCGGCGAGGTGGTCGGTGTGCTCGGCATGTACGCCTCGTCGCCCGGTGAGTTCGACACACCAGAGGTCACTCTCATGGCCGAGCTTGCTTCGGAGCTCGCATTTGGCATGGAGCGACTGAGGAACGCCGGTTCGCTCAGGGCGAGCGAGGAACGTTTCCGGGCCCTTGCGGACGCGGCCCCTATCGGTATCGTCGAGGACCCCGGCGACGGCGTCAACTATGCCAACCCCCGCATCGGCGAGATCTGCGGGCGCGACCCCGAGGCCCTCATGGGCAGGGGTTGGGTCGAGGCTGTGCACCCCGACGACAGGGCGGAGCTCCTCGCGTTCATCGAGCGCCACCGGCCGGGGCGGACGAGCGTGACCACGACCTTCAGGATCTTGCGCCCAGACGGCGAGGTGCGACATGTGCGGATGTCAAATGCACCAAAAGGCCTCGGTCGCGACGAGGGTTACGTGACGACCATCGAGGACATCACCGATGAAGTGCACGCCCGCGAGGAGCTCACCCACCAAGCCTTCTACGACGCCCTCACCGGCCTGCCGAACCGCGCGCTCTTCCTCGACCGCCTGGAGCAGGAGCTGGCGCGGCACCGCCGAAAAGGCTCCAACATCGCCGTGCTCTTCCTCGACCTCGACCGGTTCAAGCTCGTGAACGACAGCCTCGGGCACGAGACCGGGGACGCCGTGCTGAAGGAAGTCGGCGAGCGCTTCATGCGCGCCACGAGAGAGGGCGAGACTGCTGCCCGCTTCGGCGGTGACGAGTTCATGTTCATCATCCGCGAGGTGAAAAATGTCGAAGGCGCCGTGACGGCAGCCAAGCGGCTCCTCGCCCTGTTGGAGCCGCCGGTGCGCTCGGGGGGCCACGACCTGACCGTGACAGGCAGCATCGGTATCGTCATCCCGGCGTCGAGCTGCGATGCGGCCATGGTCCTGCGTGACGCCGATACCGCGATGTACCAGGCCAAGGACGCAGGGCGCAATACGTACGCGATCTTTGACGAAGGCTTGCACCGGCGCTCGATCGCGCGCCTGACCCTGGAATCCGAGTTGCGCCGGGCGCTGGAACGCGGCGAGTTCGAGGTCTATTACCAACCAGTCGTCGAACCCGTCACCGGGCGCCCCTTCGCCGCAGAGGCGCTCATCCGCTGGAACCACCCGACCCGTGGGCTCGTCCCGCCGCTCGACTTCATCCCCGTCGCCGAAGACTCGGGCCTCGTCAGGCCGATCGGGAACTGGGTGTTCGAAGAGGCCATGGCCCAGCTGGCGGCATGGGACTGCGCCAGCGACGGGCCACGCCTGCAGGTACTGGCCGTCAACCTCTCGGCTCAGCAATTGGACGACCCGCACACAGCCGGCATCGTCCGCGAAGCCATCGAGCGGTTTGGCATCACCCCGGCCCGCGTGGCACTCGAGATCACCGAGTCCGTGCTCATGGCGGACAACGCTTCCACTCGGAGCTCACTACGGGTGTTCAAGGACCTCGGGCTGCGAGTGGCGATCGACGACTTCGGCACGGGTTACTCTTCGCTCGCTTATCTGCACACGCTCCCGGTGACCACGGTCAAGGTCGACCGCTCCTTCGTGTCGCGCTTGGGGAGCGAAGACGACTCGGCTCCTGTCGTCCACTCGATAATCGAGATGAGCCACGCGATGGGGCTACTGGTGGTGGCTGAGGGAGTCGAGGACGAGCTCCAACGGGCGCTCGTCTCAGACCTCGGATCTGACCTTGCCCAGGGTTACTATTGGGCCCGGCCAATGCCCGCCGGCGAGTTCGCCGACCTGTGGCGCCGTTCGGGGCAACAACGAGCCGGCACGCCCAGGCCCACAAGGCTGATCAAATCGGGGAGGGGCTAAGGGCCGAGCGCCCGAACGTGGGACCCCCACACCCGT
>DATJSU010000051.1:0-1383 GCA_035503915.1 Acidimicrobiales bacterium
TCGGGGTTCTTCATGGGCCGCGGGAACAGCCATGGCGAAGAGCCGGCCCGCTCCCGCTGCTCAATGACCCCGGCAAGGACTTCCTCGTCGACGGGGACCAGGGCTTCTCGCTTCATCTTGTGATTTACGTAACGGAGATAAGGAGCACCCTCGGCGTCGCTGACCACGCAGTCGGCCTTGAGGCGCAATGCGTCGGTCACCCTCAGCCCGCAACGGACAAGGACGAGAGTCACCACGCGGAACGCCGGGTTGTCCCAGCGCTCGAGGTTGCTTGGCTGCTCGACCTGGGCCATCACGTGCTCAGCCAGCACTCGTGGCACCAGTGCGGTCTGTTTCGGGTAGTCGTCGGTGAAGATGAGAGCGTTCGCGGGGAGCGTGCCGTCCCAGCGGTGCTGGCGGATGGCGTGGAGGAACGAGTTGAGCTGGCCGGTGTGGTCGTTGTGGCGTTGGCGGCCGGCCCATTCTGTGTGCAGGTCGGCCAAGTAGCGCTCCAGCAGGGGGCGGTCGACTTCGGCGAGGCTGCCCACGCCCGTACGTGCGCAAAAGGCGCTGAAGCGGGCGAGCGAGCGCACCCCACGGCGGACAGTTTCAAGGTGCAGCTCTGCGGCCAGCCTCCAGCGCACCCAGCGCTTGGCCAAGTCCCGTAGCCATGGCTGGGGGATCTTCTCGAAGCTGAGCGTCTCGTTGCCCGCCCGGCCGAAACGGCGCATCAGCCATACGTCGCGGGCGAACTCTGCTTCCCAACCGCGGTCGCCGTCCGCCAGGTCGGTGAGCTTGCGGTGCGCGTAGGCCAAGAACCGGCCTATTGCTGGGTCTTTTGGCATCTCCCGTTGCGCCTGTGCCCGCCACTCATCTTCGCTTTTGTCCAGAAGCGAGCCGGCCCGGCCCTCGGCCAGGAAGTTCACCGCCCGGCGCACGATGGCGGGAGCGAGCTTGCCGGCCAGGTCGTCACGACGGCATTGCAAGGCGTATTTGATCTCGAGCTTTAGCTGGGTGGCGAGCTTCCCGAGCTCTATTGTCTCGTCCGCAGTGGTGGGCCTCGGCAGGAAACCGTGGGCGAAGTCGTCGATACCGGGGCGCCCATTGGCACGCCAGGTGGCCTCATGGGCCCGGCAGAGCGGGGTCGCGCCGTGGGGCCACAGCTCGCAATGCGCGATCAGGCAGCTCGTCCCCGGCACCGGCCTCTTGACTGCGGGCACCGTGGTGAGCCAGGACTCCAGGTCAGGACGACCGGAACGGTCCCAGCGCTGGAAATGCGCCGAGCACAAGGCGCTCCGGATGACGCCGTAGCCACAATTAGGGGCCTGGCAACGGGCGTTTGGCTGTTGCCGCTGCCACCTCGGGTCGGTCGTGGCGGCAAAGACCTCCAAAGGTGGGCGCCCG
>DATJSU010000052.1:0-1412 GCA_035503915.1 Acidimicrobiales bacterium
AAGCTGGAGAAAGGCGCAGAAGCGCGCGGTGTCGCCGATCATTGCGACGATCTTGCTCGTCGCGATCACGGTCGTGCTCGCCGCCGTGCTGTATGTGCTGATTTCGGGCCTGACGCACGGTCCGGGGTCGACGCCGATCGGTAGCGCCTTTGCGGTGGGCAACGCCAAGTCGGCCACCTGCACGGGCACGGTGGCAACGAACGGCTGTGCCGCGGGTGGCAAGGGGATCTACAACCTCACGATCGAGCAGTCGACCGTGACGTTCAGCAGCGTCCTCTTTGAGGTCATCACGGCGGGCGGCGGAGCCTATCCGGCAGCCTCGGGTGCCTCGTTCGCGTTGGTGTCGGTCTCGTCCGGCATGACCGCGGCGTACTACACCCTGACGGCCGCGGGCGGATTCGTGATGCCGGCCTCGCCTGGCTGGACCTACACGAGTGGCTACAGCTCGAGCTCGACCCTCACCCCTGGGCTGTTCACGGTGGTTGTGAACTTCAACACCGTGAGCGCGCCCACGGGGCAGGGCCTCAGCCTCGTCGCGATCGGCCAGGGCTCGTACTCCGGTACGACCTCCCCCGCATCCCTCCCGTAAGGTAGGGTCGCGCGTGGGACCAACCCTTTCCCTCCGGTGGCGGAGAAATCCGCCACCGGGAACTGGTTTTTGAGGCTGCTCCGGGTTCTCGCGCGAGCGGATTCCCCGTCAGCCGGCCGCGGTGCCCACGGCAACGTCTAAATAATGCCCCCCCACCTGTAAACTTCCGGTGCGGTGAGGGTAGGCCCCCATGGTTCTTGCTCCCTACTCTGTTAGCCGCCCTCCTCGCCTGGGTCGCCAATGGGGCCGTCGGCGGTCTCGGCGCGGAGTGTCCGACGTCATCGCCACCATCCTGCTCCTCGCGCTCACGGTCACCCTTTTCGCCGCGATCTTCGTGTTTGTGACGTCGTTCCCCTCTCCCTCGCCGCAGAACTCGAATCAGTTCCAGGGCACGTTGCAGCTCACCACAAACGGGACGTTCATCAAGAGCGTCTCGATTCTGCACTTGGGCGGGCCATCCGTGGCCGGTACGGACACGGTGTACCTGAAGGGTGCCCTCGACCCGACCTACCCCTCGTTCACGAGCAGCGAGACCGTAGCCTCCGGGATTGGCGGGGGGAAAACGTGGAATCTGGGTCAGAGCTGGGTCTACACGTTCCCAACCCCGCAGCCGAGACTTCAAAACGTGACGATCTACGTCGTGAGCCCCACCCAGCTGCTCTATTCGGTCGTCCTTCCCGGGCAGGCCTTCAACTCGCCCCCGACGGTGATCCAGGCGTGGATCAGCCCCGCGAACCCGGGCGTCGGCAGTCCCTTCACGATCTACGCCGTCTTCGGCGGCACCACTTCGGGACTCGCGCCGACCGTCAACCTGGCCGCCATT
>DATJSU010000053.1:0-161687 GCA_035503915.1 Acidimicrobiales bacterium
GCTTAGTTACAGTTGAGTTACAGTAGAGGCGCAAACGGGAGGGTACGGGATGCCGCTCACCCATCCCGAACAGGTATTTCTTTGTCGGGCGGGCGGGACTTGAACCCGCGACCCCCAGACCCCCAGTCTGGTGCGCTACCAAACTGCGCCACCGCCCGGGTGGTGCGAAGGACGAGGCTACCAGGGTGAGGCCTCCCCCTAACGTCCTCGGTTCAAATGTGCTTGGGTAACCATTCGATGAGCCAGTAGATGCGGTAGACCATGTAGACGGTCACTCCGACTACTAATAGCTTGAAGTGCCACGGAGCCCCCTTCGTGCGGGTTAGAGCTGCTTGTCCTCCGGCCCCCGGCAACTCTGTTCGCGGGTCGCCGTCATCGATGGCGCTCACCTCTTGTTTGCGGAGGTTCTCTTGCTTATGGAGGGCGTCACCTGCCGGGAGCACCCGACCACACGTGGGGCAAAGGCCACCCTTGGGCAGCTCTGGAGGGTTCCAAAACCTGCTGCAATCGTCGCACCAGGGCATCAGCAAGAGCCTCTTGGACGAGCGGCGACAGCCACGACCAACAGGCTACGGCGAGCGCTGCACAGGCCGTTGCCACACGCCGGCAAGAAGCAGCGAAACGCCCATGACAACACCCGCCGCCGTGACAGGGCTCTGCACACCCTTCGTTGTGCGGTCAGGGTGGTAACACGAAGCAAACAAGGACCGTTAACCCCTTGTTACTAGACAAAGCGCACGCTGGGGAGATGGAGGGCAAGCCGCTGCTCGCGCCGCGCAGCTGGCTCCACCTTCCACGGCGCACGGTCCGCTTGCGGCTCACTGCGCTCTACGGGATGCTCTTTCTTGCCTCGGGCGCGGCCCTTCTCGCCCTCACGTACGGCTTGCTCGCGAACCAAAGAGTGGGCGCCACGTTCAATGTGCTCCGGGGACCGGACGGCGCGCTCACGGCCATAAGCGCCAGGGCCCCGACCAGGACGGAACTATTGAAGTTCGCCCAGTGCATGGACGCGCACGGAGCCAACGTCGCTGTCAGTGTCGACAAGGGCGGCGCCAACATTCAAGTCTCGCAGCGCACTACGACAACCCCTGCGTTCCGCGCGGCTTCGCAGACCTGCGTCCAGGACCTTGGCGTCCAGGTCGCGCCCCTCCCGTTCCAGGCCCTGGCTTACTCTTACGCCGCGGGAGCGGGGAACAAACAGGCTGCAGGCCCACTGCCTCCCGGCGTCGTCCAGCGAGGCGTCATTGCTTCCCTGTCCGCCGTAGTCGACCGGGACAGGTTCCTGCTCGAAGGTGGCATCGCCCTCGGCCTCATGGCTTTTGTTTCCATAGGGCTCGGCTGGGTCATGGCAGGGCGGGCTCTTCGCCCGTTGCGGACCATGACCGCCTCGGCACGGCAAATATCGGAAGACAACCTCCACGAACGCCTCGCCGTCGGCGGTCCTGCGGACGAGATGCGGGACCTAGGCGAGACGATCAATGGCCTGTTGGCTCGCCTCGAGCGTGCGTTCGAGAGCCAACGCCGGTTTGTCGCCAACGCCTCGCACGAACTTAGGACGCCGCTCGCGATGATGCGGACATCGCTCGACGTGGCGCTCGGCAAGCCTCAACCAAGGGAAGAGGTCAAAGTCCTTGCCACGAAGCTCGAAGAGGGCCTGGACCAGGCCGACCGCCTCCTCGACGGCCTATTAGTCCTGGCCCGTGCGCAACGTGGGGCCATCGGGGACATATCAGAGGTGCCGCTCGAAGGTCTCGTGGGCGACGCTCTCGGTGCCCACAGGACGGAGATATTGCGGCTCGGCCTCAGCGTGCAGAACGACAGCGTCCCCGCTGAAGTGATGGGAAATGAAACGCTCCTCGCGCGTATGGTCTTCAACCTCGTAGACAATGCGATAAGGCACAATGTGAGAGGGGGCCTGGTCCACGTCTTCAACGACGGTGACGGCCACATGGCGCGCCTTGTGGTCGCCAACAGCGGCGCCCTGATCGAACAAAGCAGGATTTCCGAGCTCGGCGAACCTTTTCGCCGCTTGGGGACCGAACGTGTCGCGAACGGCAACGGCGCCGGGCTAGGCCTCTCCATTGTGCGCGCGATCGCAGAAGCTCACGGAGGCTCGCTTCGTTTCGAGGCGCGCCCCGAAGGAGGGCTGATCACTATCGTGAAGCTGCCCCAGGCGCCCCTATGAGGGTCCTGGTCGTAGAGGACGTCCGCCGCCTCGCCGACGACATCGCAGAAGGGTTGCGCGACCAGGGGATTGCAGCTGACATCGCCTATGACGGCCTAGAAGCGCTCAGCAAGCTTGATGTCAACAGCTACGACGTCGTGGTACTGGACCGGGACTTGCCCGGGGTTCATGGCGATGTCGTCTGTCGCACCGTAGCCGAACAAGAAAACCAGGCGATGGTACTGATGCTGACGGCGTCTGGAGCTCCCGGCGAGCGAGTCGCAGGCCTTGGTTTGGGCGCCGATGACTACTTGACAAAACCGTTCCATTTCCCCGAACTTGTTCTGCGCGTGCGGGCTCTTGGGCGGCGCAAGCCCACCGCTCAGCCCCGCGTACTGCGGGTACGCGGGCTTGTCCTCGACCCCCTCCGGCGAACGGTCAGCCGAGACAGCCGTGAAGTCGAGCTCTCCGTGAAAGAGCTTGCCGTGTTGGAAGCCTTGATGAGCATGAGCCCTGCTTACATGAGCGCGGAAGACCTTTTGGAGAAGGTATGGGACGAAAATGCCGACCCCTTCACGAAAACTGTCCAGGTGACGATCGGCAGGCTTCGGCGCAAGCTCGGGGAGCCACCCATTATCGAAACCTTGCCTGGTGCCGGCTACCGTATCCAGTGACCCTGGCAGTAACAGCCAAGTAACAGCTGCTGTTCCCACCGTGTTACCCAAAGGGGTGTACCACAGTCTTATGCTCCAACGCCCTACGCTGTGGGTGTCAAGCGCGATCGTCCCGTCCACGACCATGGCTCCCTCGGGCGCTCCGGCGGGCACAGCGGGCGTGGGCTGGGGCAGCAGCTCGCCAATGTCGGTCACGTGCGTGGCTTACCTAGTAGCTTACCTCGTATGTAGACTCGTCTCAACAGGAGCCCCATGACCAAACCCCGAACAACCCCAAAAGCTCGTGGCCGAGCCATATTCATCCTCATGGGTACAGGTACTCTTGCGTTCGCTGTGGCGGCGTGCGGTAGCAGCCCGCAATCGGTGGCGCACATCGGCTCGACTTCTTCGACCACGACTGCTGCTGCGGCCGCAGCGCCAACTGCATCGGGCCCCTCGCCAGCCGATATCGGCTCCAAGATCGAAAAGTTCGTCTCTTGCATGCGCTCCCACGGAGTGGCGGACTTCCCGAGCCCGATCATCGGCGGCGGAAAAGTTGGCCTCGTGATAACACCGGCGATCGCGCAAAACCCCAAGTTTGCGACGGCTCAGGCCGCGTGCCGTTATTTGCTGCCGGCGCGCCTGCAAGGCCCGAGCATCACGCCTGCTGACCAGCAGGACTACCTAAAAGGCGCTGCATGCATGCGGGCGCATGGGATCCCTAACTTCCCGGACCCGGTCTTCGGGGGACAACAAGGCGTCGATTTCCCCATTCCAACAGGGATGAACACCAGCTCGCAGCAGTTCGTCGGAGCGCGCCAGATCTGCGAAAAACTCATACCGGCCGGCCTCCCCTACAGCAACTGACATGAGCACGAGCACCCACATGGGCACCCCGGAACTGGGGACCAATGGCAGCAACGACGGCATAACGGGCAAAAAGCGGCGTCGTCGCCTCTTGGCCCTTGTCGTTGGCATTGCAGTACTGGTCGCCGCCGGTGCCGTGGTCTTGGTGACCAACCCCTTCTCTGGAGGCAACAACAACAATTCTGGCGTGAGCGACAACGCTTACCCGATCTCGTACCAAAGCGTGGTGCAACAACCTCTTTCGTCCCAGACGGAGGTCCAAGGCACGCTCACTTATGCGAGTGGCAACAACAGTGCGGTTTCGCTCGCTGTCGTCTTGCCGGCGGGTACCGCGACCTCTGCTCTCACGCAGGCCAAGCAGCAAGTGAGCAGCGCCGAACAAGTGCTCGCGGCCGACCGCACAGCGCTCGCTTCGACGCTGGAAGCAAACGCAGGTTCTCTGATGCAGGCCGAACAGGAAGTCTCGACGGCCGAGGCGACCCTGGCGGCCGACGAACAGGCGCTTGGTACCGGCGGGCAATCAAACACAGAGGCAGCTAGCCAAGCGCGCGAAGAACTCGCCACGGCTGAGCAAACGCTCAAAGGTGACAAGGCCGCTCTTTTTACCGCGAACCAGTCCAATTCGGAGTCGGTTTCCCAAGCTGCGGCGCAGGTTGCCACCGCCCGGTCGACCTTGGCAACCGACCAAGGAGCGCTGAAGAGCGCCGACCAAGCCAATGCAGAAGCGCTCGCGCAGGCCGAGCAGCAGGTTGCCACCGCCCGGTCGACCTTGGCAACCGACAAGGGGGCGCTGACAACCACTCAACAGTCCAACACCGAGGCCCTGGAGCAGGCCGAAGCCCAGGTTGCAACGGCACAATCGACGCTCTCCAGCGACAAGTCGACCCTTGGCTCCGACCAGGCGACGCTTTCTGCGGATGAGCAAAAGGAGGCGGTGGATTGCCGAGCGGGCGCGGCGGGAGCTTCTCACCCTGGTGCGGGATCTCCATCGCCGACCACGGGCTCGAGCGCTTGCGCAACCGACATGTCGCAGGTGGCGACCGAGCAGTCAACGGTGAACAGCGACGAGCAGAAAGTGAGCGCAGATGAGGCCGCTCTCACCACAGCCGAACAGGGTGTCGCGTCCACCAAGACCCATAACGCTCAGTCCGTGCAGACGGCACAGTCGCAACTGACAGCGGCTCAGGGCGCACTCACCACAGCCGAACAGGGTGTCGCCTCCACCAAGACCCATAACGCTCAGTCCGCGCAGACCGCACAGTCGCAACTGACAGCGGCTCAGGCCGCACTCACCACAGCCGAACAGGGTGTCGCCTCCACCAAGACCCATAACGCCCAGTCCGCGCAGACGGCACAGTCGCAACTGACAGCGGCTCAGGCTGCTCTCACCACAGCCGAACAGGGTGTCGCCTCCACCAAGACCCATAACGCCCAGTCCGTGCAGCAGGCACTCGCAAAGGTCGCGTCCGACCAGGCAGCAGTGGCTGCCGCCGAGGAGAACGTCGCGTCCACGAAAACACACAACTCTCAGTCCACTCAACAAGCACAGACCAAGGTCGATGCCGACAAGGCAGCGGTGACGGCCGCTGAGCAGAACGTCTCCTCAACCAACACCCACAACCAGCAATCAACCGAGCAAGCGCAGGCGGAAGTGAAGGCGGCGCAATTGGCCCTATCGCAGGACCAGGCGAACCTCGCCACAGACGTGTCGTCGGCGTCGATCGCGGACGAAACCTCGACCTACACGTCCCTACCTCAGATCGGCCAGGTCGTCCGGCGGGGCGAGGAGCTCTTTGCCATTAGCGGCCAGCCGGTCCTCCTGCTCTACGGTCCCCGCCAACCCTGGCGCGCTTTCATCCCAGGCATGTCGCCAGGCCCAGACGTCGCAGAGCTCAACGCCAACCTCTCTGCGCTCGGGTACGGTGGCCCGCCCGGCGAAGATTTCAGCGCAGCAAGCGAGGCAGCCGTAAAGAAGTTCCAGAGAGCGCATGGCATGGCGCCGACAGGGCAACTGCCCCTCGGCTCAGTCCTTTTCGAACCGGGCACTTTCCGTGTGACCGCCGTCACGCCAACTGTTGGGGGCAGTGTTAGCGCGGGGCAGGCGGTCCTCGACGGGACGCTCATGGCCAGGCAAGTACAAATAGCCCTCGACGCGTCTCAGCAAACGGATATCGCGGTTGGGGACCAGGTCTCGATCGTCATGCCCGACAACAGCACCACGCCGGGTGTTGTGTCCTATGTGGGTACCGTCGCTCAAGTCCCCAACAACGACAACGGCAACGGGTCGAGCACCCCGACGATCAATGTTTACGTGACCCCGCTTGACCCTGCGGCGACGGGAGACCTCGACCAGCTACCAGTGAACGTCTGGATCACGACTGCGAGCGTGCCGAGCGCCCTGGTCGTCCCCGTAGATGCTTTGGTCGCTCTGGCCGGCGGCGGGTACGCGCTCGAGGTGGTGGGCGCCAAGGGTGCTCACCACCTCGTAGCCGTCACGCTTGGCCTTTTCGACGACGCCGACGGCTTGGTGCAAGTGAGCGGGAGCGGCGTCCATGCAGGCGAGAGCGTCGTGGTCCCGGGCGTATGAGCGCGGCCACCCTGGGCTCGGGAACCGAGCCCGTGTTGAGCCACCCGCAAAGCTCTGCGCCCCCCGTCCTCGAGCTGGAAGGGGTCACCAAGATATATCCAGCTGAACCCCCGGTCCAAGCACTCAAGGGAGTGAGCTTTTCCGTGCACCAGGGGGAGCTCGTGGCGATAGTGGGGCCCTCGGGCTCTGGCAAGACGACCCTGCTCCACCTCATGGGCACCCTTGACCGGCCGACCACCGGCACTGTCAGGGTGACCGGGGTGGACGTGGCAAAGCTCACCGACCGCCAGCTCTCGGCGTTGCGGGCGTCCCGGATCGGGTTTGTTTTTCAGCAGTTCTTCCTGGCCGAGCACCAAAGTAGCCTCGACAACGTCGCCGATGGGCTCCTTTATGCGGGTGCGCCCCTGGTCGAGCGGCGGGCGCGGGCGGGGGCGGCTTTGGAGAGCGTGGGCCTCGGGGACCGCTTACGAACGCTCCCCACGAAACTTTCTGGGGGGCAGCGCCAAAGGGTCGCCATCGCCCGGGCGATCGTCGGCTCGCCCGCAATTGTCCTTGCCGACGAACCTACCGGCAACCTCGACAGCGCGACGGGCAAGTCGATCCTCGACCTTTTTGCAGAGCTCAACCAAAACGGCGTGACTATCGCTGTCATAACGCACGACCGCTCGATCGCCGAGCGTATGCCAAGGGTTATCGAGACGCTTGACGGGTTGGTTGTCGGAGACACGGCCGCACCAATGCGGGACGGCGGCCCCACATGAACGGCAATGGGCAAAACAACGGCGCGACCCAGCTCATCCCCGCGCGGCTCCGCCCCAAGGACCTCGTGCGCTTGGCGAGCATCGGCATCCGCACCCGCAAACTGCGGGCCGGGCTGTCTGCCCTCGGGATCGCAATCGGGGTGGCGGCCATCGTCGCTGTGCTCGGGCTATCGGCGTCCTCGGAATCGAACTTGCTCACCGAGATCAACAAGCTCGGTACCAATCTGCTGACAGTTACCAACGGCCAGACCCTTTTCGGCCAGACCGCAGAGCTACCCATCGCGGCACCCGGCATGATCGGCAGGATCGGCCCTGTTTACGACGTCCAGTACACCGGGGCGATCGACAGCGCGAACGCGTTCAAGAACCCTTTCGTCCCGAGCGTTGAGACCAACGCGATCACTGTGGACGCCGCCAGCCTGGGGCTCCCAGCGGCCGTTGGCACTACAGTCGCGCAGGGCACATTTTTGAACGCTGCGACCGAGCAAGAGCCAGTTGCCGTACTGGGCGCCGCCGCCGCCCAGCGCCTCGGTGTCGACGAGGTGCTGCCCGGGCAGAGGATCTGGGTTGGCAACATGTGGTTTTACGTGGCGGGGATACTCAACCAAGCGGTCCTCGCGCCCGAGATCGACTCGTCGGTGCTGATAGGTTTCCCAGCTGCCGAGACCTATTTCGACTTCGATGGGCACCCTTCGGAGGTCTACCTGCGGGCCCAGACAGACCAAGTCAACGCCGTCTATTCGGTCCTTGCTGCCACGGCCAACCCGGAGAACCCCAACGAGGTAGACGTTTCTCAGCCGTCGGCGGCGCTTACGGCGGAGGCTGACGCGAAGGCCGCGCTCAATTCCCTCTTTCTCGGCCTGGGTGCTGTCTCGCTGCTGGTCGGCGCCGTCGGCGTCGCGAACATCATGGTGATCTCGGTGCTCGAGCGTCGCTCCGAGATCGGGCTGCGGCGCGCCCTCGGGGCGACAAAAGGCAACATCCGCGTGCAGTTCATGTCCGAGGCTGTGCTGCTCTCGCTCATCGGCGGCGCGTTTGGTGTCGCGGCCGGTGCGATCTCGACCGCGGTCTATGCCTCCACCAAGGGCTGGGGCATCGTAGTCCCACCAGTCGCCTGGGGGGGAGGCTTCGGTGCTGCCCTTGCTATCGGCGCGATCGCTGGGCTGATGCCGGCGCTCCGCGCAGCCCGGATGGCACCGACCGAGGCGCTCTGGAGCGTGTGAGCGCTCAGGGTCAACCCAACATCCGCTGAGGTGGCGACCAGGCAGGTAACCTGCAGTTAGTGCTGCCTCAAAGCTGCCTGTCGTGGCACTAGTGCCGGTCTTGGGCTGGGCGCTCGACGCCCCGCTTGCTGCTGCAAACGGCGCGGCGCCTCACCTCGACAAGATCCTCGCGCAGCCGTGGCTCGCGGCAGTGGGTGCCATCTGTGCCGTCGCAGCGGTCGTGTGGGGCCGGGCAGCCGTGCGCCTGGCGCGTGCTGCGCGCCGGATCGAGGAAGAGACGCTGGCCTCGGGCACGACATCGGAGGCGGCGCGGCTGGCGAGGACGGCTTTCAACAAAGATCTGCATGCCGCTGTCCTTTACTCGGTCCTGGCAGGAGGCCTGATCCTCGCCTCCTTTTCGACCTCCCCCTGGTTCGAGGTCCTCCTCCTTGCCGTGAGCATCCCGGCCGTGGTCTCGCTCCGTTATGCACCGAGGTTCCTTGCCGAAGCCCGCCTCGCCGAGCAGCGCTCCCGCCTCGAGCGACGCGCCGAGGAAGTCTTGGCCCAAGAGCAGCTGGCGCCCCGTCGCTGGGCCGCCCGCCTTGCGCCAGAAACTTTCCCTGCCTACGAAGGTTTCGACATTGGCTGGGTCTACGAACCAGGGACCGGCGTGATGGCTGGCGACTTCTACGACGTTTTCCCGACCAGCCCGGAACGCCTTGCGGTAGTCATCGGCGACGTCGCCGGGCATGGGATCGAGGCTTCCATCACCGCGTTCCAGGTGAAGCACGTCTTGCGGATCTTTCTCCGCCAGTACCGAGACCCGGCACAAGCGCTCGAAGAAATCAACAAGACCCTCATTAATCTCGGCCGCCCCGAGGACATGGTCTCGGTGTCGGTACTGGTCTTCGACGCGCTCGCCGCGACGCTGCGCCACGCTTCCGCCGGGCACCCGCCCGCCTTTGTTTGGCACGAAGGGGAGGTCCTTTCTCTCCCTGCCACCGGTCCCTTGTTGGCGCTCGACGCCAACGGCAGCTATTTCTCGCGCGACATGCCTCTCAAAGTCGGTGACCTCGCCGTGCTTTACACCGACGGCCTCACCGAGGCCCGTTCCGGCGGCCAGCTTTTTGGCGAGGAGCGGGTCGCCCAGCTCATCCGCCGCGACCCTGGCCAGGACACAGACGTCATATGCAAGACCCTCTTGGAGGCGGCCCGGGACTTTTCCTCGCCCCTGGTAGACGACGTCGCCGTAATGGCCATCCGGCGGGTCTGAGGCTGTCCCGGCCGAGGTGGCTCAGCTCGCTCGCCGGCGCACCCTGAGCTTGAGGGGCGTAGGCCCGAGGCTGAAGGCCTCCCGGATGGAGCGCTCCAGGTAGCGCATGTAGCTCGCCGGTAACTGCTTGGAGGTGAACAAGGTGAACGTCGGGGGGTCCGTCGCCCCCTGCGTTGCGTAGAGCACCCTTGCGCCGTGCGGGGCGGGCTGGGCAGCCTGCGCAGCGGCAAGAGCGCGGTTGAGCGAGGCCGTCGGGACCCTCTTGCGGTAAGCCTCCAACGCACCGGCAAGGGCCGGGTAGAGCCGCTGGAGGTTGCGGCCGGTCTTTGCGCTCATCTCGAGCGCGGGCGCGTAGGCTACGAAACCGAGCATCTCTCGCACCTGCGAGCGCACCGTGCCCTTCGCCTCCGCATCGAGCAGGTCCCACTTGTTGAGCACGACTACGACTGGGTTGCCGGCCGCATCGACCCGCTCGGCAAGGCGCTGGTCTTGGCGCGTGACACCTTCGGAGGCGTCAATCACGAGAAGGGCCATGGTGGCATGGTCGATGGCCTGCAGCGCCCGGACCATCGAGTAGTACTCGGCGCCCTCTGATTCTTTGGCGCGCCGGCGCAGACCTGCCGTGTCCACGAAGCGGGCTGGCCCATCGGGTGTCTCGACGACAGTGTCAACGGTGTCCCGAGTGGTGCCCGGCGTGTCGTGGACAATGGAGCGCTCGTCGCCGATCAGCTTGTTGAACAAGGTCGATTTGCCGACGTTCGGCCGGCCGACGATGGCAACCGAAATGGCCAGAGAATTATCGCCAGGAGCTGCCCCTGGGGTACCGCCGCCCGGGGGCCCGGCCGTCCCCAGCCCCTCGGGTGGCTCCCCCTCACCCGGCGCAGGCAGGGCAGCAACGAGAGCGTCCAGCATGTCGCCTGTGCCGCGGCCATGAAGAGCAGAGACCGGCCACGGCTGCGGGAACCCGAGACCAGCGAAATCCCAGATCGCAAGCTCGCGGCCCTCGTTGTCCACCTTGTTGACTGCTAGCACTACTGGCCGGCCCGAGCGCAATAGGAGCCTCGCCACCTCAGTGTCCTCGGTGCTCGGCCCTACCGTCGCGTCCACGACGAAGACGACCACGTCGGCGGAGTCGATAGCGCGTTGCGCTTGAGCGGACACGAGCCTGTCAAGCACTTCACCGCCTGCTTGCCAACCACCCGTGTCGACGAGGGTGAACTCGTGGCCTGCCCATTCCCCTTCGAGGAGTTTGCGGTCCCTTGTGACCCCGGGCTGCTCCTCCACGATCGCTTCCCGCCGCCCGACGATCCTGTTGACAAGGGTCGACTTGCCGACGTTTGGCCGCCCGACAACGGCGACTAGCGGCCGGCCCTTCACAGCGCAGCACTCGCAGCCGGCTCGAGAGCGGGCCAAAGCGCTCTGCGAAGAGACGCCCCGTCGGCGGGGACGACCTCGACAACTCGGGGCAACTCTTCGACTGTGAGGCCGTCAAGGAAACGGCCACCAGACAGGCAGCTATCAGGTAACAAGTAGCGTCGGCCCTCCGGCAAACCCGAGAGGGCGCCAGACAGGTCGGCGCCGCTGAGCAACCCGGCAACCGCGATATTGCCACCGAAGAAGTGGTTGGGTACGGCCAAGACCTCGATGTCGCCCGGCAGTTGGGAGACAAGTGGGGAAAGTACTGCTGCCCCGTACTCCCCCGTGAGGACGGTAACTCCTGCAGATCTCCGCGCCAGCAACCTGACTTTGCCCGAGCCTCCTCGAGCGCCCGGGGCGCGGGGAGCACGGTAGCCAGTTGCCGGCGCCCCCTCCAGTGAGCGGAAAAAGCCGCTCGGGCCCTTGTCCCCGAGCTCTTCGCCCAGGTCGCGGCCTTGGAAGGCTGCTTCGAAAGCCCGCGCCATGCCGACCCCATTGTCGTGTTGGGCTACCGCGCCATAGCTCTCCAGCGGGGGGAACGCGAGCCGCGCCAGCAAGTAGTACTCGTCTGCCGCGTAGACGAGCAGTCGCCCTAGGCACTTGGAAAATATGCTTTGCCAGTCCTCGACGAGCTCGACGACTGCGACCGCCTCCGCCAAAGTGTGGGGCCGCATCGAAGCTTCTCGGTTGTACTGGCTGACGCCGAGGGGTACGCACGCCACGCTCCTCAGCTCGGGGTAAACCTCGAGCACCCCGGCAAGTGTGTCCTCCAGAACTTCCCCGTCGTTCACCCCGGGGCAAACGACGACTTGGCCGTGCACTTCCACCCCTGCGTCAAGCAGTGCCCGGAGCCAGCGCAAGCTCGTCGCTCCGCGGGGGTTCCGCAGCATCCGTGCCCGCACCTCCGGGCGCGTGGCGTGGAGCGACACGAACAGAGGGGAGAGACCCTCTGTCACCACGCGCTCGAGGTCAGCTTCGGTAAAGCGCGTCAAGGTCGTGAAGTTGCCATAGAGGAACGAGAGCCGGTAGTCGTCGTCGCGCACGTAAAGGCTCCTGCGCATCCCTTTCGGGAGCTGGTGTATGAAACAGAACTCGCAGTGGTTGTCACAGGTGCGCACGCGGTCGAAGAGGGCCGCGTCCACTTCCATGCCGAGCGGCTCCCCGCCCTGGCGCTCCAGTTCTAGTGAAAGCTCGACACCGCCGCGGTTCACGTCGACGGCGAGACGGCCTTGGTCAGCCAATAACTGGTACTCGATGATGTCGCGAGGGAGCTGGCCGTCCAGGGCAACGATCTCGTCGCCGGGTAGGACGCCGGCCCGGTCAGCGGGCGACCCGGGGGCCACCGCGACCACTCGGGGGAGGGCCATGGCGCTTCCCAGGATAGACGCCCAGCGGGCCTGGCAGCTCACCGAGCATCTGGCAGCTCACCAAGCTGTACTTTGGGAGAGTGGAAGTCGAGCAGGTCCTGCTTGCCTCGCCGCGGGGCTTCTGCGCCGGTGTAGAGATGGCCATCAAAGCCCTCGCGTGGATGGTGCGGGTCTTCGAGCCGCCCGTCTACTGCTACCACGAGATCGTCCACAACCAGGTTGTCGTGGACCGTTTCCGCCAGCTCGGGGTCGTCTTCGTCGACGACCCCTCCGAGGTGCCGCCGGGTCGCCCGCTGATGCTTTCGGCCCATGGTTCGGCGCCCGAGGTCGTGGCCGCGGCCAGGTCTAATGGGGGTGCTGTGGTGAACGCGGTCTGCCCCCTCGTGACCAAGGTCCACCACGAGGTAAAGCTGCGGGCGTCCAAAGGCTATTCGATCGTCTACGTGGGCCACGAGGGCCACGAAGAGGCCGTGGGCACGATGGCAGTCGCGCCCGAGGCGATCCACCGGGTCGAGAGTGTCGACGAAGTGCTCCAAATGGCCGAACCAGGAGGCCCGGTCGCTTTCCTGGCACAGACGACGCTCGCAGTCGACGAGTGGCGCAACATCCTTGAGGCGGCACAAGAGCGCTGGCCCGAACTTTGGGTGCCGGGCAGGAGCGACCTTTGCTTCGCCACGACCAATCGCCAAGCTGCGCTTCGGTCTATTGCTTCCCGCTGCGACGCTCTCGTGGTCATCGGGAGCGCGAACTCGTCCAATACTCTTGCGCTCGTCCGCACCGCGACCACCGCCGGGTGCCCACGAGTGCTCCGAGTAAACAAGGCAGAAGAGCTGCCGGACGACTTGGGCGGCATTGTCGGCGTCATCGCAGGGGCGTCGGCGCCCGAGTCCCTTGTCGAGCAGGTCATCGAGCGCCTGGCGCCCGCCGGTGGTGTCGAAGAGGTGCTGGCGGTGCCCGAAGATGAGTACTTTCCTCTCCCCCGCGAGCTCCGCGAGCTCCTGCGCGCCGTGGCGGGAGCCCTGGCGACGGTCGCTTTTGCCTCCCCGCGCAATGAGGCTGACCCGGCTCCAATGGATGGCCGGGACATACCGGCCTCCGAAGTACTAGCCGCACTTGGCCAGGTTGCTCAGCGCACTCGGTAGGCGCCCGGCGCGCCCAGCTAGCCCTTCGGTGGCCCGTAGCTGAAAGCGGCGCGGTCTGCCGGGCTCAGCCTGTCGCTAACGGTCCTTTCCTGGTGCCACAACGGGTACGGCAGGGGTGAGGCGCTGACAGCGTCGAGGCGCTTGACGTCCTCGGCGCTGAGCTTAAGGTCAGCAGCACCCAGGGTCTGGCCGACCTGGGTTTCGTTGCGAGCGCCGATGATGACCGACGTCACAGCGGGCTTGTCCAGCAACCACGCCAGTGCGACCTGAGCCGGCGGTACGCCATGGCCGTCGGCCACCTCCACCAAGACGTCGATGACGCGGTAGACCTTGTCAGCGTCGTTGATAGGCGGTTCGTCCCATGCGGTGAGGTGCCGCGAAGTGCCTTCTGGCTTGCTGTCCCTGCGGTACTTGCCCGTGAGCAAACCACCGGCGAGCGGGCTCCACACGAGGATCCCAAGCCCCTGGTCGATGGCAGCAGGTACCACTTCGACCTCCGCGTCGCGCCCGATGAGGGACCAGTAGATCTGGTGGCTGGCAAAGCGCTCGAAGCCTTTCCGTTCCGCCACGGCCAACGCTTTCATGAGGTGCCAGGCCGAATAGTTGGAGCACCCGACGTAGCGCACTTTGCCCGAGCGCACCGCCGCTTCGAGCGCCGCCAGGGTCTCATCGAGAGCCGTCTGACCGTCCCAGCCGTGGAGCTGGTAAAGGTCGATGTGATCCGTGCCGAGCCTGCGCAGGCTGGCCTCGAGGCTCCGAAGGATGTGGTGGCGGGAGCTGCCCGCCCCATTTGAGCCCTCTTCGGTTTGGAACCTGCACTTGGTCGCCAGCAGCACCTCCTCACGTCGGCCCTTTACGACCTGGCCGACGATTTCTTCGGAGGCACCCCCGGAATAGATGTCGGCGGTATCTATGAAGTTGACACCGGCGTCGCAGGAGCGCTCGACGATACGTAAGGCGGCGTCGACGTCTACCTGGCCGACGCTCGCGAACGGGCCTCTCCCCCCAAAAGTCATTGTCCCGAGCGACACGGTCGAGACCCGGAGGCCACTGTGGCCAAGCTGCCTGTACTCCATCTGTCCCTCCTCTTGCCTGAGCCGGGCCCTAGCCCTAGGTCGGCTCGCCTTTGGCGGGCCGGGCAGGTGCCTCTCAGTCTCCGGCCAATACCCGAGCCTGGTCAAAAACGGACTGCAGTTCCTCTCTCAGCCGCTCGGTTAGCTCCTCCACCATCCGGCGGGGGACGCGTTCGCTCCCCGGCCGGGGCGGCGGCCATATGGGCTTCCCGATCACGATAGCTACCCGGACGGGCGATACCCACTTGGCACCTATTGGCATTGACCGCTCGGTGCCTCCGATACCCACCGGGACGATCGGTACGCCCGCGCGCAGCGCCACGAAAGCGGGCCCTCTCATCAGGGGGTCAAGGACGGGACCGGAGGAGCGCCGGCCCTCTGGGTAAAGGACCACTGGCTCGCCAACAGCGATCGCCTCCTCGGCGTTGTGCAGGGCTTCTCTGTCAGGCGTGCCACGCCGCACGGGGAAACCGCCTAGAGAGCTGAACAACCTCGCTACCCAAGGCTTTGCGAACACTCCCGATTTGGCCATGAACCGTACCCGCCGCCTGGTTATATAGGCAGTTAGCACAGTATCTACATAGGAACGGTGCACGGGTGCGATGACATAGGGCGTGGTCGCGGGCAGGTTCTCTTGGCCGAGCAAGATTGGGCGCCAGAAGAGCCAAGCGGGGATGAAGAGCAGGCCGCGAGCGAACTGGTACCAGAGGAGCGACCCGCGAGAGGGCAGTTCGAAAGGAGGGCCCTCATCATTGTTGAGGACTGGCCCGCCGGAACGAGGTAAGGCGCTCAAGGTGCCCTCTTGCTCAAGCAGCTCCGAGGCCGGCCTTGGCGGCGAGCTCCAAGACCAGCTCGACTACCTCGTCAACGGTGCTCGAGGTTGTGTCGACGACAATGGCATCTCGCGCAGCGGTGAGGGGGGCGTGTTGGCGGGTCGAGTCCACGTGGTCGCGCCGTGCTATGTCGGCGGCGACTTCGTCGTAGTGCATGTCCAGCATCTCCTGGGTCCGGCGCTGGGCACGCTGCTCGTCGCTTGCAGTCATGTAGACCTTGACAGCTGCCTCCGGGAAAACCACGGTCCCGATGTCACGGCCTTCAACTACGCCTCCATTGTGGGCTTCTCCCCATTCACGTTGCCGGCGGACAAGTTCCTTTCGTACCTCAGGGTTCGCCGCCACAGTGCTCACCGCACGGGTCACTTCCGGGCTTCGGACCTCGATGGTGGCGTCGACTCCATCGACGAGAACTCGCTCCGCGACGTCCAAAGCCATGTCGCGCGCCAATTTCGCTACTGCAGGTGTGTCTTCAGGGTCTACTCCCCTGCGCATGGCGACGAACGCGACCGCCCGGTACATGGCACCGGTGTCCAGGTAATCGATCCCGAGCCGAGCCGCCACCGCCCTGGCAACAGTCGACTTGCCCGAGCCCGCGGGCCCGTCGATCGCGACAACCCTTTTGTCAATCTTTACAGGAGACATTTGGACAGGTCCTCCTCGAAACCGGGGTAGCTCGTTGCGGTCGCGTCCCAGCCGGCGACCCTCACCGGGCCGTCCGCGACAAGAGCGGCGACGGCACCCGCCATAGCGATCCTGTGGTCCCCGTACGACGAAACCGTCCCGGCGCGCAATGGCCTCCCTGGGGTGCCTTCCACGACGAGCCCATCTCGAGCCGGCTCCGCGTGAACCCCGAGAACTTGCAGCATTTTTACAGTCGTGGCGACGCGGTCTGTTTCTTTCACGCGCAGTTCGGCGGCGTCGGAAAACGACGTCGTGCCTTCTGCAAGAGCAGCGGCGACGGAAAGGACGGGGATTTCGTCGATCAGTGCTGCGACTTCGGGACCGCCGACCGACGTCGCGGCGAGCGGCCCGGAGAGGACATGAACGTCTGCTGTCTGGCGCGCAGGATCTTGGTTGACCAGCTCGATGTTCGCGCCCATGCGGGCCAGGACGTCGATGAAACCTCCGCGCCCGCGCCCCACGTAGACGTCCTCGAGCAACAGGTCGCTCCCAGGCACCAGGCAGGCGGCAACCGCCCAAAAAGCGGCTTGCGAAGGGTCCGCCGGCACGTCGATGTCTCCTGCATGGAGCGCGCTCGGGCGCAACGTCACCTCGTAGCCGCTCCCCGCAGGGACCACCTCGATGTCTGCGCCGGCGGCGGCCAACATTTCCTCTGTATGGGCACGGGTCGGCACAGGCTCGTGCACTAGCGTCGCGCCGTCGGCGCCAAGAGCAGCGAACAATATGGCCGATTTCACTTGTGCGCTCGGCACGGGAAGGGTGTAGTGAAACCCCCTCAGGTGCCCGCCGCGCACTACCAGGGGAGCAAAGCGCCCACCTTCTCTGCCGTCCACCTCCGCGCCCATCTCGCGGAGCGGGACGGCCACCCGGTCCATGGGCCTCCGCGCGATCGAGGCGTCGCCTTGGAGCACTGAGAGGCCATTGATCGTAGAAACAAAGCCCGCGAGCAAACGGATACCCGTGCCGGAATTGCCAACGTCGATAACGGCTCCCGGCTCGTGCAGGCGCTCTGGGCCGCCGTCCACGAAGATCTCCTCCCCTGCCCGCTCGGCGCCCGCACCGAGCGCGACAACCGCTTGGAGCGTGTGCCGGACGTCCTCACCCTTCGACAGCCCACGTACCCGGGAACGGCCCGAGGCTTTCGCCGCGATCAGCAAGGCTCGATGCGAGACCGACTTGTCGCCCGGTGCGCGAAGCCGACCCCGGAGCGCCCGTCCCGCAGCCGGGCCGACTACCAGTTGCGTGCTCAGCGGGCCTCCTCAGCCACTTCGTCTCGCTACCTCCCAGGCAAACCTACCGGCAGGTGGCGCAGACGTTCCACCTAGCCCCACAACAGCCAGTCACTGGGCGCCCAAGTCACGAGCCCTCGAGCGGGCGCAGCGCCGCCCGGTAACCCCTGCCAGCGAGCGCCGAGCGGACCACCTCCTCTGAGCTTGAATCGACGATGAGCACCATGACGCCACGGTCGCCTTCGGCGGAATGCGCGATCTCCAGGTCGAAAATGTTGACCCCGAGCCCGCCAAGCAACGTGCTCACTTCGGCGATCACGCCTGGCCGGTCCGGGACGGGCACCCTCACTTCTGTCGCCCGCTCGAGCGAGGGAGCCCCCGTAGGGAGATTTCTGCGAGCCTCCCGAGCACGTTCAAGGAGGGCGAGAAGCGCCGCCCGGTCCCCCGAAGCGACCACGGACCGCAGGCTCCCGAGGCTCGCAGAGAGGCGGTCGAGCGCAGCGAGGATGGCTCCCCGGTTCTCAGCGACCACGTCGGGCCAGATCCCCGGGTGCCCCGCCGCAACCCTCGTCATGTCACGGAAGCCCCCAGCGGCCAAGCGCAGGAGCGTGGCGTCGGAGGCGGCGACGTCGGCCGCCAGGTTCATGAGCGTCGCCGCCGCCAAATGAGGTGTGTGCGACACGAGCGCAACGAGCTCGTCATGGCGACGGGGCTGGAGCGCCACCGGGTTCGCGCCGAGCAGCCGTACGAGGCCCTGTACCTCCGAATATGCCTCCGGCAAGGTGTTGTCCCCCGGCGTGAGCACCCAAGTCGCGCCGAGGAAGAGGTCGGGGTGGGCGCCGTCTACTCCTTCTTGCTCCGACCCCGCCATGGGGTGGCCACCGACGAACCGTGGGTGGCCGACTGCGCTCACGATGCCCTCCTTGATGCCAGCGACGTCGGTGACGACCCGGGTCAGGCTCGGGCTCGTCCCAACCCTTCCCTGTTGAGACAGGACGGCGTTGGCGACTTCGCCCACTGCGCCAGCGGGCACAGCGACCACGGTGACGGCGGCAAGCGGGTCTGTGCCGACCTCGTCGATCGCGCCCAGCTCGAGCGCCCGCTCGGCCTTCTTCCCGTCCCGGTCTGACCCGCTCACCCACCAACCCAGGCGGCGCAGTGCCATGCCGATCGACCCACCGATGAGCCCGGTCCCGACGATGGCCGCCCTTTGCCTGCCTCCGGGGCCCAAGCCCCTGTCACTCAGGGAGGTCATCGCGCAGCCCGCGCGCGCCTTCGAGGTAGACGTGGTGCAGCTCGTCCCGGTCAGATTCGACGTGCATCATCACACGGATGCAGAGCGCTTGAGCGCCCTCGATGTCGAGCTCTCGGGCGCAAAGCAGCGGGACGTCGCCAAAACCGATGGCTCGCGCAGCCATCGCCGGGAACATCGAATGCAGGTCGTCCGTCGCCGTGAACAGGACGGAGATGATGTCGCTGTGCTCAACGCCGTTGCGCTCGACCATGGCCCTCAGGAGCGCCTGGGTGCGCGCGGTCACCTGCTCGGCAGTGTCTCGTTCGACAGTCGTTGCCCCCCGGAGCCCACGTACGCGGCGACGGGCGCCGGCGGGCGGAAGTGGTGAACCTGGGTCGACCATGGCGAGGCAAGGTTACAGGGCGGCCCCGCTTGCCTGGCCCTTCAGCCTTCGCCGGCTCGCGCGGAGGCCGGTGCCAGGGTCCTTCACGGCACCCCAAAGAGCCATGACTTCTCTTGAGGTGAGCGGGCGCACCTCCCCTGGCGCCAGCTTGTTGTCCGAGAGCGGGCCTATGCGCACCCTGACGAGGCGGGTGACGGGGTGCCCGATGGCGTCGAACATGCGGCGCACCTGCCGGTTGCGCCCTTCGTGGATGGCCACGCGAGCTGCCCGGGGCCCCAGTTCCTGGACCCGTGCGGGTGCCGTGAGGCCATCGTCCAGCTCCACCCCTCGCCGCAAGCGCCCAACCTCTTCTCGGCAAAGGGCTCCTTCGAACTCCACCACGTACTCCTTTTGGACGCCAAAGGTCGGATGGGTGAGGTGGTAGGCGAGCTCGCCGTCGTTGGTGAGGAGGAGAAGGCCCTCAGATGCCACGTCCAGGCGGCCGACCGGGAACACTCGCTGCCCAGGTGGCGCAAGGTCCACGACGGTAGCCCTTCCTTCTGGGTCCGAGGCGGTCGAAACCACGCCCAGCGGCTTGTTGAGAAGGTAGTAAACGAGGCCCTCCCTCCCTGGCAGAGGGGCCCCGTCGACCGCGATCCGGTCGCGACGAGGGTCGGCGCGCTGGCCGAGGTGCGCCGGTGAGCCGTTCACGGTCACGCGGCCAGCGGAGATCAGTTCTTCGCATGCCCTCCGGCTCCCGAGGCCGGCGCCCGCGAGCACCTTTTGAAGCCGTGCTCCCTCAGGTTGGAGCACGGGCCTCTCAGGCCGCTCGTCCGGCTCCGGCACGGGGCGCAATGTTACTGCCACGCGACAACACGGCGAGGTTCAAAAGGGGGACCTGGTGGGCGGCATTCAGCCAGCTCGGGGACGGCGGGCCAAATACAATTTCTTGCCACTAGGGAACTAACAGGGGGTACCTGCAATGCGCCGTCTCGTGGCTCTCATGTCGCTCTTGTCGATCGGGGCCCTCGGCTGCGCGCTGGCCGTGGCGGCTTTGCTCGCCGGCAGCGCCCGGGCCGCCTCATTGCAGAGCGCTGCCGGTTGCCAACCCGTCATCACGTCTTTCACCAGCTTCAAGGCCGGGCCTTACCCGCAGTTCACCCTCAGTGGGAGCTGTTTTGGGACGGGTGGGACAATTCTGCGCTCCGATAGCCCCCATTTTGGGGTGGTCGTTTTCCCGCCTGGCACGTCGCTCGGCCAAATGAAGTCCGTTGTAGGTGGAAGTGACGTTCCCCAGTTGCTGCACTGGAGCGCCTGCTCGGACATCGCCGGGCAGCCCTACGTCGGCCCAAACGGGGTCAACTGCAACATCACGAGCTGGACGGGCACAGAAATAACGCTGAGCGCCTTTGCTGGCGGGGATGCCAATATCCCCAGCTTCCAGGGTTACCCACACACGTTCAATTACGACTACTTGATGAAGAAGGGAGACAAAGTAGCGGTCCAGGTTTGGAACGCGCAGACAGGCGCGGGACCTGCCACCGTTTACCTGACGGCTGGCGGCCCCGGCTCCTCGGTCGTCAGCTCGCTGGTGAGCCTCAACTCGAGGGTCAGTTCGATCGGCTCCTCCCTGCCGACCCCGGCACGAGCTTTTCGCTCCGTCTCCTCCGACGCCATCGACCTCGTGATAACGCTCGGGATCGCGCTGTTCATAACCTTTCCCGCCAACTTGTTCAACTCCACTTTCCAGGAGAACTACGAGGACATCGTGTCTTGGTGGGGAAAGTGGGCCCGCAGGTTGTTCCCGCCGCCGCTCCGCCGAGCGGTGAAGAGCGGGCTGGGCAAGCTCAAGGCCTTCCTCCTCGCCCGGCTCAAGCTCGCGGGCCGCTCGCGGGCAAAGCGCCTCCAACGAGAAAATGCGATCTTTGCAGTGGTCCTCGTCGGGGGTTCGTTACTGGGCGCAATGTTGGACCCGTCGTTCGGGGCCAACTTCCGCACCGTGCTGAGCTTTGTTTCGATCGTCTTGGCGCTCTTTGCTGGTGTCGCGATCTCAGGCTTGGTCACGGGCACTTACCACCGGGCCCGCAAGCACGGGCGAGTCGCGTACAAGTTGGAGGCTCTCCCGATAGGCCTCCTCGTGGCGGCCTTCTGCGTAATAGTTTCCCGTGCCACCGGTTTCCGGCCCGGGTACCTCTACGGGGTAATAGCGGGGGTTTCCTTTGCCCGCCCGCTAGCCAAGCACGAGGAGGGCCACGTAGTAGCCCTTGGGTCTTGGCTGAAAGTCGCCATCGCTGTCCTCGCTTGGGCGCTGTGGGCAGCCATCACGCATGACGCCGGCAAGCGTGGCAGCTTCTTCGGCCTCGTCCTCGTGGACGATTTTCTCGCGTCGCTGTTCGTTTCGAGCATGGTGGGCCAGCTGATATCGCTCCTCCCCCTCAAGTTCATGCCCGGCCACAAATTGCAGGCCTGGCACAAAGGCGCCTGGGCGGTCACGTTCCTGGTGACGCTCTTCGTCGTGGTGCAGGTGTTACTTCGGCCCGGTTCAACGGCTTCTGGGCCCTCGCACGCTCCCTTGGTCACGACGGTCGTCCTTTTCGTGCTCTTCGGGGTGGGGTCTGTGCTCTTCGCGGACCATTTCGCCCGTAAACGCCGCCACCTCGCGGCCTCTGGGGGGGCGGCTGTCATAACGCTCGAAGAAGCCGTCGACCTCGAGGCCGAGCACGACGGCGTGCCCGGGAACGCTCTACCAGGCTCTACGCCGGCGGAGGCCGCAGGCCCTGCTCCAGAGCGTCCATAACCTCTGGGCCTGGTACAAAATCGCCCAAGGGCGGGAGATCTTCGATCCTGTCCAGTCCCAGCCGCTCGAGCATGAGCTTTGTCGTGCCATAGAGGACCGCCTGGCCTGGCCCTGGGTCGCGCCCGACTTCTTCCACGTACCCCCGCTGGCACAATGTCCGCAACACCGCATCGGAGTTGACCCCTCTTATCGAGGCCACCTGAGCCCGGGACACCGGCTGTTTGTAGGCCACTATGGCAAGGGCCTCGAGCGCGGAGGCTGACAGGCGCGCCGATTGACCTTCTAGTACAAACCTTTCGATGTAGGACGCAAGGTCGGGGTGGCTCTGGAACCTGTAGCCGCCTGCCACCCGGGCGAGGACAAACCCGCGCCGTTCCCGCCGGTAGCCCTCGGCTAATTGCTCGCAGACCGCCTCTACTTTCGCAGGGGGCAGCTCGAGAAGTTGCGCGAGCAAGCTGAGCTCCACAGGCGATTCCGCCACCATCAACACTGCTTCGATCGCGCGCTCGGGCTCGCGTTCGGGACCGGTGGCTCCTGCTTGGCTGGCGGCGTGGGCGACCACCTTTGGCCCGACCACTTCGGGACCGACGAGGTCGATCTCTTTGGAGTCCTCCATCTTGGCCTTGCTCCCCTGCGCTCGCCTATCCCTGGTACTCGTCTACTAGGGGCGACCTACCGTCCTCACGGTACAACCCGGGGCCGCTCTCAGGCCCCAGCCACTTCACGTGCAGTTCAGCGAGCTTCGAACCTTGCTCGAGGTCGACGGTCCCGCGCTTGTACAGCTCGAGCAGGGCGAGGAAACAGACGATGACTTCGAGCCGTTCGTTCAGGCAGGAGGTGAGCTCACGGAATGTTGTCACGGGCTCCTTTGGCAAGAGGGCGAGCAGGTCCTCGAGCGTTTCTGCCACACTTACCCGCACCGGCGCGATGTGGTCGGTATTGACCTGCACCGGTGGCCTCGGGGAGAGCAACCTGGCTAACGCGTCGCGCAGCCTGCGCGGCGCCACTCCTTCGAGCGGGTCTGGTGCCAGCCCGAGGAACTGTTCTTCCAGGCCTGCGCGGCGCGGCACCGAACGCTCTGCCAAGCCCATGGTCCGCCACAGAGCGGCCGAGGCATCCTTGAACGTCTTGCACTCGAGCAGGCGTGCGAGCAGGAGGTCCCGCTCCTCCCAGAGGGCCAGTTCCTCTTCGGTCTCACCGGCGGGCTCGGGTAGCAGGCGGCGCGCTTTCAGCTCGAGCAGGACGGCAGCGATGAGAAGGAACTCCGTGGCGACGGACAGGTCGAACGCTTGCATCTCCTCGAGGGCCGCCACGTACTCGTCGACGATCGAGGACAGGGACAGCTCCCAAATGTCGACCTGTTTCTTGCTAACGAGGTGGAGCAAGAGGTCAAACGGGCCTTCGAAGACGGGCGTGCTCACCTGGTAGCCCACAGCACCGAGCCTACTGGTGGCCCCCCCGGCCGGCGGTGGACCCACCGTGCCAAGCGGTGCTGCGCCTCGCTGGGCCGAGCCGGTACTTTCGTCACCGTGACTATGCCCAGCGCGACAACCGGCGCGAAAAAGAGAGCCCTGTCAGGGATACAGCCAACGGGCAGCACCCACCTCGGCAACTACTTGGGGGCGCTGCGGTGGTGGGTCGACTTCCAGGACCACTACGACGCCTTTTACTGTGTCGTAGACCTCCACGCGCTCACCATCCCAGGCGACCCCGAGGAGCTTCGTAAGGACACTCTCACCATGGCCATGGTCCTGCTCGCCTGTGGGCTCGACCCCGCCCGCTGCACTTTGTTCGTCCAAAGCCACGTCCACGAGCACGCCGAGCTCACCTGGCTCCTCGAGTGCACCGCCAGCATGGGCGAGCTTCAGCGGATGACCCAGTTCAAGGACAAGGCGGCCAGGGGGGGCGAGGAGGCTGCCCGGGTCGCGCTGTTTGCCTACCCGGTGCTGCAGGCAGCCGACATCCTGCTTTACGACGCCGACCTCGTGCCTGTCGGCGACGACCAGCGCCAGCACCTCGAGCTCACGAGAGACTTGGCGCAGCGATGGAACGGCCGGTACGGCCGGACCTTCACTCTTCCCGAGGCCGTGATCCCGCCGCCGGGGGGAGGCGCCCGGGTCATGGACCTGCAGGACCCCTCGCGGAAGATGTCAAAGAGCGCTGCTTCCGACGCTGGCGTGGTCTATCTCTTCGACGACCCCAAGGTCATTGAGCACAAGGTGAAACGGGCTGTTACCGACCTCGATCCCCCCGGCCCAAGTGCCGTTCGTTGGGACCGGGAAGCCAAGCCTGGGGTGTCCAACCTCTTGGAGCTGATCGCTGCCATCGCGGGTGGGAAGCCTGAGGAGGTAGCCACCCGGTACTCGAGCTACGGCCAGCTGAAGAATGATGTCGCGGAGGCGGTGATCACCGCGGCCCGCCCCATCCAGGAGCGCTACCGCGAGATCGCTGCAGACCCGGGGGCCGTGCGAGAGGTCTTGGCCAAAGGCGCAGAGCGGGCGAGCGAGGTAGCTTCGATGACTCTGCGCAGAGCGCAGGACATGATCGGCTTGTTGCCGAGGTAGGCACGGTCCTGCCCGGTCATGGTTGTAGCCAGGGGCTTAGAGCGCTCCTGCGGTGACAACCGAGCCCTCTGCGACCTCTTCGACTGCCGCCGCAGTGAGGTCGTCAGGGCTCTTGGCGATGAGCATGTCGAGCACGTACTGGCACGCTTGCTCCTCGGTGAGGAACATCAACGATGGTGCCAGCCTCACCGGCCGCCAGGCCAAGACCTCCCAATCGCGCTGGTTGGGCCGCAAAATCCACGCCCCCTCACAAACCGTGCGGGGCGGGTCAACCCCTACCAAGAGGTACTTGTCCTCTCCCACTCCTGCCGCGTCGAGGTAGTGCTTGAGCTGCAAACGGCGCATCCTCTTGCCTCCTCATGCAGCGAGCCCACGGCTCACCTTTCGAGTGGGGCCAGTATTGCGCAACTTTTCACCTTGTGCCGAAAATCACTCCTTGAGCAGCTCCTATTCAGTCGCAACACCCTGTTTAGGAACTCCTAAAGGATGCTAGCGGCGCGAACGGCAACGGCGAAAGTGGTTGTCATCGCAACTTTCCCGCAACGGAACAAACCTGCCACGCAAAAGACGCAATTCGGGACTGTGCCGTCAGGCTGGCTGAGCGCCCAGGCAGGTAAAACCCTCTCGGGTGACGTCGCTCAGGTCAGCGGCGGTGGGCAGCGCAAGAAATGCAAAAGCGCGCCGCAGGCATGGCCTCGAGGCGGGCCGGTGCGATCTCCTGGTGGCAGGACTCGCAGATCCCGTACGTGCCGGCGTCGAGCTTCCCCAAGGCGTGTTCCACCTCGACCAGGTTCGTAGTCAGTGTCGTCGCAAGAGCCTCGGTCTCACCGCGCTCGGCGGTGACTTGGCTCGAATCCGCAAAATTGGGGTCATACGACAGCCCCTCGCTGCCATACCCAAGCTCCTGAAGTTCCTGGCGCAGCGATACCCGCTGGGCTAACAGGTCCTCGCGCAGAGCGCTTGTCGCACTGGCCTCCATCCTGCGCAGTGTAGCCCCAGTGGTGCGGCTCGTAACGCCCATAATGGCTAAGTTCGTCCGACCTCGCGGGCCGCCGGCCCCGCCCTCGAGGTCCCCTTAGCGAGCTCTCGCACGGGGGTGCGCCGCCAGGTACGCGGCCTTCAGCCGTTCGGTCGAGACCTTTGTGTAGACCTGTGTCGTCGCTATGGAGGCATGCCCGAGGAGCTCCTGGACAACCCGTATATCCGCCCCGTGGTCGAGCATGTGCGTCGCGCAACTGTGACGGAGCACGTGCGGGCTCAGGCGGCCGCTCAGCCCGGACCTTTCCCCGTAGTGACGCACGATGCCCCATGCTCCTTGGCGAGTGAGCCTCCCTCCCCTCTGGTTGAGGAAAACGGCGGCCGAGTCTGTGCGCCTTGCCCACCTGGCCGGCACGAAGGCTTGCCGGCCACCAGGACCTGTCCAAGCTTGCAACGCTTGCCTCGCAAAACGCCCGAGAGGCACCATTCGCTCCTTGTTGCCTTTGCCGAGCACACGCACCAGCTGGTCCTCTATGAACACGTCCGAAAGCGATAAGCCGGTCAGTTCCGATATCCGCATACCCGTGCCGTAGAGGGTCTCCAGCACGGCCCGGTCGCGTACCTCGACGGGCGATGACCCTGTGACTGAAGCCATGAGAGAGCCGACCTCCTCCTCCCTCAGTGCCTTGGGGAGGCTTTGGGGTACCGGTGGCGGGCGAAGCTCGGCGGTCGGGTCCAGCTCGAGGTCGCCTTCTTGGACCAGGAACCGGTGCAGCTGGCGGACGGCGACGAGGTGGCGAGCGACCGAAGCCGGGGCAAAGCCCGAGCGGCGCAGGTGGACCACGTACTCGGCGACAAGTCGTTCGTCCGCCAGTTCAGCCGCTGGTGACCCCGGCCGCGAACGCAGCCAGGACTCGTAAGCCCAGAGGTCGCGGCGGTACGCGGAAACAGTGTTGGGAGCGCGGCCCTTTTCGACCGAAAGCCAGCTCAGCATCTCCTCAGCTGGAACAGACAACGCCGCGCCGCGCCATCTCCCCAACGGCAGCTCCGTGGCTGGTATGGCTTCAGCCTTCTCCAAGAACCACTTGGGCCAAGAGGAGGCCGACGATGGTCTTGGCGTCGGTGATGTCCCCGGAGCGGACCAGATGGGTAACCTCGGCCATCGAGTGGCGTTCCACCGTCATGTGCTGTTCCTCGATGCCATGGCGGGAGCCGGGCACTTCGTACAGGTCACGGGCGAGGAAGCACCAGCTTTCCTCGTCGGAAAACCCGGGCGAATTGTAAAAATGCGCGATCTGTTCCCAGCGACCGGCAGCGAGCCCGGTCTCTTCGGCGAGCTCTCGGGCTGCCGTCACCTCGTTCGGCTCACCGGCGACGTCCCTTTTGCCTGCCGGGACTTCGAGCAGCTCCATGTCGAGCGGCGCCCTGTACTGCCTCACGAAAACGACATCCCGGGTCTTGTCGTCGTAAGGGACCACTACGACGGCGCCTGGGTGACGTACGAGGTCACGATCAAAGCGCTGCCCATCGGGCCCTTCGAAGGTCCCCTCGACAAAATGGAGGAGGCTCGAGCGATGGATGCTCCGCTCGTCCACCTTGCGGAACTTAGTGGACGGCAACGTGAGCCCCCGCGAGCCCGTCGCCGAGGCGGTCCGGGTCGATCAGGTGCGGGTGACGCCCCTCTGCTCTCGCGAGCGAAGCGCCGATGAGGGCGTCGAACATGGGGTGGGGGCGGTCGGGCCTGCTTTTGAACTCGGGGTGCGCTTGTGTCCCGATCCACAGCGGGTGGCTCGGGAGCTCGATCATCTCCACCAGCCTCCCGTCCGGTGACTCTCCCGAGCAGGAAAGGCCGGCCTGTTCGAGGCGGCTGCGATAACGAGGGTTGACCTCATAACGGTGCCGGTGGCGCTCAAACACGAGGCCCTCGCCATAGATGGCCGCCATCTGGCTCCCCGAGCGCAGTTTGGCGGGGTAGGTCCCGAGCCGCATGGTACCGCCGTAGTTCGACTGGCTGACCGCTTCGCGCTGCTCGTCCATCAGGTCGATCACGAGGTGGGGAGCGCTCGGGGCAAACTCCCGCGAGTTCGCGCGCTCGAGCCCAGCTTTTGACCGGGCAAATTCGATGACCATTACTTGCAGCCCGAGGCAGATGCCAAAGCACGGGATCTGCTGGTCACGGGCGTAGCCGACCGCCGCGATCATGCCTTCGATGCCCCGCTCGCCGAAGCCACCTGGCACGATCATGCCGTCGAGGTCCTTGAGACGGCCCTCCACCATCAATCCTTCGACCTCTTCGGCCTGCACCCAGTCCAGCTGGAGCCGGGCGCCGTGGGCGTAACAACCATGCTTCAATGCCTCGACGACCGAGAGGTAAGCGTCCGGCAGGTTCACGTACTTGCCGATGAGGCCAACCCTTACCGGCTTCGACGCGAGCTCGGCGCGCTGGACGAGGGCCTCCCAACGGGAGAGGTTTGGCCGAGCCTTGCCGGCTTGGTCGTTTGCAGCCAGCTCGTTCAGCCGAAGGATGCCGCAGACGTAGTCGTCGAGCCCCTCCTCGTGGAGAGCGAGGGGGATCTCGTAGAGGTTCGGCGCGTCGACATTGGAAATGACGGCCTTTTCGGGCACGTCGCAGAGCAGGGAGATCTTGGTCTTCAACGTCGCCGGGATCGGCCGGTCGCTGCGCAGGATGATCACGTCGGGCTGGATGCCCCTTGAGCGCAGTTCGGTGACAGAATGCTGCGTAGGCTTGGTCTTTTGCTCTCCCGAGGGCCCCAGGTAAGGCACAAGGGTCACATGCACGAAACAGACGTTGTCGCGTCCGACATCGTTGCGGACCTGGCGGACTGCCTCCAAGTAGGGGAGTATCTCGATGTCCCCGACCGTGCCCCCGATCTCGGTGATGACCACGTCGACATCTTCCGTCCCCAGGCGCCGGATCCGGTGCTTGATCTCGTTTGTGATATGTGGGATCACCTGAACGGTCTTGCCCAGGTACTCGCCCCGCCGCTCCTTTGCGATCACGGACTGGTAGATCGAACCCGTAGTCGCGTTTGAATCGCGCGAGAGCGGCTCGTCTATGAACCGCTCGTAATGCCCAAGGTCGAGGTCGGTCTCGCCCCCATCTTCGGTTACGAAAACCTCGCCGTGCTCGAAGGGGTTCATCGTCCCTGGGTCCACGTTTATGTAGGGGTCGAGCTTCTGCATCGTGACCCGAAGGCCCCTGCTCTTCAGCAAGCGCCCCAAGGAGGCTGCTGTAAGGCCCTTGCCTAACGAGCTCGCCACTCCCCCGGTCACGAAGATGTGCTTCGCCACGGTCTCCTCCATGCTCGGTCGGTCCACTGCCGCCGGTGGAGCCGGCCAAAGCCCGCGCCATGCCTGGCTCAGGCCGCCTCAGATCTACCGCTTGGTCAGACGGGACCGGCAATACCGGCGGGTAGTCTTGCGAGCCCCATAAACCATAGCTCAGGCCGCTCGGCTAGTTGGTGGACCACAGGAGGGCGCGGCGACCTGCGTGCCTGGCCGGCGCACTGGTACCGCACCCACGGGCTCCCGGAAGCCATAATCATTTGGTCCAACGTCTTCGGTTTGGGAGGTAACCATGACGAACCGGTTCACTCGCTCGTTCCCCGTGCTCGCCAAGGCTGCACTGGCTGCGGCCCTGTTCGGCGCTATCTTCGCGCAGCCAGGCTGGGCTTCACCGGCTGCGCGCGTTGCAGGTAAGGCCAATGTTGGCGGTGGCTCCAACTTGAGCGGCAACCCCTACTTCCCGCTCGTAGCGGGTGCGAAATGGACCTACAAGTACAGCACTAGTTCCAGCACGTTCACCACGACCGAATCGGTGACCGGGAGCAGCGTCACCGCCGCCGGCACCAACGTCACCCTCTCTTCGAGCAGCTCGCTCCTACCAGGGAAGGCTACGACCCTTACCTACACCATCGGTACGAATGGGAGCGTGAAGGTCGAAAGCGGCACCGGCACAGGCTCGAGCGCCGCCAGCTTCTCCCTCAGTTACTGGATCCCGACCGCGTCTCAAATCCAGTCGTGCGCGGCGTGTAAGTTCAGCGGGCCGTTCTCAGCCTCCTTCAGCGGCCAGTCCATGACCGGGACACTTGCCGAGACGGCTACCGCCCTCGGTGCCAAAACCGTCCGTGTCCCGGCCGGGAAGTTCAGCACCTATGAGCTCCAATTGACCGTCGCCATAAAGACCACGGGGACGTTGGCAATGTCGATGAAGATGACTTTCCACCTGTACCTGGCCAAGAACGTGGGCATGGTCGAAAACAGCGGGGGCACCATGGGCATGACCTACTTGGGGCACGCCTTGAGCGAACCTCTGGGCTCCGACGAGCTCTTGAGCTACACCGCCTGAACCCGCCAGAGGCCTCGCCTGGGAGCACAACTCGTGCTTCAAGGCGAGCCTTGCTTTCGGTGCCTTGGTTCATCGACTGCTTGGTGTGCCTCGGGCTTCGCCCGTGCGGAGCGCAACAGCTCTTCGGCGTGAAGACGCGCTGTCGTGCTCTCGGGGCGGCCCGAGAGCATCCGTGACAGCTCGACCACCCTGGCCTCGCCGCTTACTAGATGGGCGCGGGCTTCAGTGCGGCGGGCATCACCAACTTTGCTGACAGCCACGTGGGCATCGGCGAACGCGGCCACTTGAGCCAAGTGGGTCACCACGATGACCTGGTAACGGGCGGCGAGCTCGGCTAACGCTCCCCCCACTGCAAGCGCCGCTTCACCACCGATCCCGGCGTCGACCTCGTCGAACACGAGTGTGCGAGGCCCCGCGTCGCTGGCCGGGGCACGGCCAGCGAGGACCAACCGGAGAGCGAGCATCGCCCGAGCGAGCTCCCCTCCCGATGCCGTCCTGGAGAGCGGGAGAAGGGGCTCGCCTGGGTTGGCGCACAGCAAGAAGGAAACGTCTTCGCCTGCTATGCCCCTTAGGTCACCTGGCTCGACATCTCTGGGCATGCCGACTGCGACCTCGAAACGTGCATGCGGCATAGCCAGCTTTTGCAGCTCCTCCTGGACCGCAGCAGCAAAGCCTCCCGCTGCTGCCCGGCGCGCGAGGCCGAGCTCTCTGCAAGCTCGTTCGAGCTCAGCAACGGCCTCGGCATGCTCCTCGGCGAGCTTGGCAGCCGAGCCGCTCTGGTCCTCGAGCGCCACAAGACGGTCCTCGGCTCCCGCGAGGAACTCGAGCACCCCCCTCAGGCCCTTCCCGCCGCCAGCGTACTTGCGCACGAGCTCGCGCAGCATGCTCCGGCGTTGCGTCACCAAAGCGAGGCGCTCGGGGTCCTCTTCGATGGAGCCCGCGGCAGAGCGCAGGTCGTAGCCGACATCGGCCAGTTCGGCCAGCACACCCCTCAGCCGCTCGGCGCACGCGGCCATGGGCCCGTGCCCGGCAAGCAAGTTCGCCACCTTCCCGAGCTGGTCGAGGACCTGGTCGTCTCCCTGGAGCGCTTCGTAGGCCCCCTCGGCCGCCGCCCGGTGGGAGGCCGCTTTCGCCAGCGCATCTTCTTCTTCGGCGAGCCTGTCGTCTTCGTCGGCGCCATCTATGCGCGCGTCGCGGATCTCCTTTACCTGGAAGGAAAGGAGGGCGAGCTCTCTCTCGCGCGCTGCCGCGTCACCGCCGAGCGCCTCGAGGGCGCCGCGAAGGTGCCGGGCCCGGTCGCGCGCCTCGTCGCGCCTGGCTCGCTCGGCGGGCACTGTCCCGGCGTAGGTGTCGAGCGCGTCCCGCTGGGAGGGCGTGGACAAAAGGGATTGGTGGGCATGTTGGCCGTGCAGGTCGACCAGGCTTGCACCCATCTCTGCCAGCACGCTTGCCGTCACCATACGCCCGTCCACGTACGCCCGGGCGCGCCCGGCGGCGGGCACGACGCGCCGCAGGACAACCTCGTCATTTTCGGCTGTCTCTCCAGGCATGTCCCGGGGCGGCTCTCCAGAGAGCTCGAACCTCCCCTCGACGAGCGCCTCCTCGGCGCCGCTTCTCACCAGGTCGCTTTCTGCTCTCCCACCCACAAGAAGCTCGAGGGCTTCCACCACAAGGGTCTTGCCGGCCCCGGTCTCCCCGGTGAGCGCGGTCATGCCGCGGCCCAGCACGAGGCTGAGATCTCGGATCACCCCGAGTTGGCTTACCCGCAGCTCGCTCAGCACGTTTTGACCGTACAGCGCCTGCTCCGCACAGTGTTCTTACCGGTCGGCGAGGTGGAACTTGGTCTTGAGCACGCTCTCGAAGCTTCTCTCGCCAAAGCTCACAAGGACGGCATCGTGGGTTCCCGCCCGGCAGGCAAGCTGCTCGCCGACCTCGAGGGAACCGTGCCGCACCCCGTCGACGATGAGCTCTGCTTTGCTCTGCCCCTCGACGCGCAATAGCACCTCATCGGTGCTGTCGAGCACGAGGCTGCGGTCAAAGAGCATGTGAGGCGAAACTGGGGTGAGCACGAGGCAGCGCAACCTTGGTGAGACGATCGGTCCCCGGGCAGAGAGGTTGTAGCCGGTGGAACCGGTCGCCGTCGAGACGATCATGGAATCTGAGGCATAGGTCAGAAAACCCTCACCGGAGATGGATACCCTCGTCTTGATCGCGTGCGTCCCCGAAGGTCGTGAAAGCACCACATCGTTGACTCCCGTCGCCGAATAACGCTTGCGGGTCGAGCCTTTGGGCAGTACGTCGGCGTCCACTGTCATCCGGTGCGTCAGTTGGTAGTCCCCGGACAAAAACCTTTGGACCGCCTCCCGTAAGCCTTCGGGCTCCGCAGCTGAGAGATAGCCGAAAGCCCCGAAGTTGACGCCAAGGACGGGCACATCTGCGCCCACGACCATCCCAACCGCACGCAGCATCGTCCCGTCGCCGCCCATGCTCACGAGCAAGTCGAGCGAGCCGAGCTCTGCTTTGTCCAAACCGCTCGGGGAGCCATCGAAGATCACGATGGCTCTGTGCCCTGCCTCCTCCAGCCAAAGGGCAGTGTCCTTGGCGACCTCGACAGCAGTCGAGCGCTCGACGTGGGGTACCAGGCCTATCCGCGCCATTTGCCGCGGTCCTTTAGCGGGTCTTTGCTCTTCGTCTCTGCGTTCAGGGCCAGCAGTGCTGCCGATGCCAGCTCTTCGGCCAGCAACGGCAAGCTCGAACTTGGGCCGCCTGCTAAGAGATGGAGGAAAAACTCGACATTGCCACGAGCACCGAGCAGCGGAGAAGTCATACCTCCGGCGACCGACGCACCGCCCGCCTGGAAGGCTCCCGCGACGTCGCACAGTACCGTTGCCCAAATTCGCGGGTCGCGCACCACGCCTTTGCCCTTTGACACCGCGGCGCGCCCGGCTTCGAACTGGGGCTTGACCAACACTATGAGCTCTCCTTCCGTTTTCGCCAAAGACAACAAGGGCGACGCCACCATCATCAGCGAGATAAAAGAAAGGTCGGCCACGACAAGGTCGAAACGCTGCCCCCCGAAATTTTCTGGCGACAACCGCCGGATGTTGGCGTGCTCGATGACTTGCACTCTCGGGTCGGCACGTAACCGTGGCAGCAACTGCCCGTGGCCAACATCGACCGCAACGACGCTCGAGGCCCCCCATTGGAGGAGGCAGTCCGTGAAGCCCCCGGTTGAAGCCCCGGCGTCAAAAGCTTGTTTGCCGGTGACCTTTACCGCGAAGTGCTCGAGAGCTGCCTCGAGCTTGTCCCCTCCGCGGCTCGCGAAACGGGGCGGCGGGCCGGTAACCAAGAGCGGCTCAGAAGCGGCGACTTGGCGCGAAACTTTTTCGGCGACCGCTCCGCTCACGAGCACCCTGCCCGCCTCCACCAGCTCGCAAGCCTGCGAGCGGCTCGACACGAGCCCGCGCGCCACGAGCTCGAGGTCGAGCCGTCGTTTCGCGCCCAGCTCAGTCTCGTCCCGAAGTGCCAGAGGGCTCCCCGCCTGGGCGTGCCTGCGCCCGCCGAGGCGCGGGAGAGGCCTTCCCTGCTTGCCCGCAGCGCCGAAGATCGTCTTCGATAGCCATACCCGGCAGTGTAGGGCTGCGCCGGGGCGCTAGGGTCCTGGCGGTGGAACAAGGTAACGTGCGCGGGCGCCGCTTTGACCTGGTTATTTTCGACAACGACGGAGTTGTCGTGGACAGCGAGCACCTCGCAGGCCAGGCGATGTCGGAAACCCTCGCCTTATCCGGCTGTAAGTTGTCGCCCGGGGAATGCGAGGAATTGTTTCAGGGCGGCACTCTCGCTCGTGACCGTCAACTGGTGGCCGAACGTTTTTCTCTCGTGCTACCGAACGATTTTGAGCAATCTTACACGGCACGACTTCGCGCGCTCATGGCGAGCAGCCTGCGCGCCGTCGAGGGGGTCGCTGCGGTGCTCGACGCCCTCGAGCTCGCGGGGATGCCGTACTGCCTCGCCTCGTCGGGGCGGCGCGAGCGTGTCCTGTTCAGCCTGCAGGCGGCCGGGATCGCATCGCGCTTCGCTGAGCGCTGGTGGGGAGCCGAGGACGTCTCCGAGGGGAAGCCCTCTCCGGAGCTTTTCCTCCTCGCCGCCAAGTCCATGGGAGCAGTTCCCCGCCGTTGCGTGGTTGTCGAGGACGCCGAGCTAGGTGTGCTCGCGGCGCACGCGGCCGGGATGACCGCTTACGGCTATGCAGCCCGGACGCCCCAAGAAAAACTGAAGACGGCCGACGTCATTTTCACCGATATGGAAGACCTGCCTGCCCTCTTGTTACAAGTGCAGGCCTGACGGCACCCGCGGGCAGGCGCAGCACCTGCCGGTCGTCGTGGTCAGTCGTTCAGTTCCAAATGGCTTTGCCCGTGTCGGGGTCGAAGAAGTGAAGTTTGTCGGTGTCCACCACGAACACGGCGTGACTCCCACCCTTCAGCGTCGAGCGGGGCGATACGCGCGCGACACCTTCGCTCTTGTCGCGACCCATAGCCGGCATGGATGCTACCTCGCCGAGCTCTTCGACTGCGCCCGTGGCGAGGTCTGTGTCCGCAGAACGAGCTGTCGTAGCGTCGATGAGGAAGTGCACCTCGATCTCGTGCCCGAGCGCTTCGATGAGCTCCACGTCCGCGTCGAGCGTCGTGCCGGGCGCAGGCGCGTCCCCCAGAGCGGCATCGCGCAGGTTCTCGGGCCGCACACCCACGATCAGCTTGCGGTCACGGTAGTTACCAAGTGCCGGGCGCGCCTGGTTCACCGAAGCCGGCAAAACAAGCATTTGTTGGCCGATCTTTATCTCTTCGCCCGTGGGCGACAGCGTCGCCTCGTAAAGGTTCATGGCCGGGGACCCGATGAAGGCGGCGACAAACATGTTGTCGGGGTGGTCGTAGAGGACCTGAGGAGTGTCGACCTGCTGCAGCTCGCCCTTGTGAAGCACGGCAACTCGGTCGCCCATTGTCATCGCCTCGGTCTGGTCGTGAGTGACATAGAAAGTCGCGACACCGACCCGCCTTTGGATGCGGGAGATCTCGGCCCGCATCTGGACGCGCATTTTCGCGTCCAGGTTGGAAAGCGGCTCGTCCATCAAGAACACCGAGGGCTCGCGTACAATTGCCCGTCCCATGGCTACTCTTTGCCGTTGGCCACCGGAGAGCTGCCCAGGCTTGCGGTCCAAATAGTCGGTTAGACCGAGCAGGTCCGCCGCCTCCTTCACCTTGGCCTGGATCTGAGCCTTGGGCACCTTGCGAAGCTTCAGGGAAAAGCCGATGTTCTCGCCGACCGTCATATGCGGGTAAAGCGCATAGCTCTGGAAGACCATGGCAACGTTGCGGTCTTTCGGAGGTAGGTCGTTGACTACTTTGCCACCCATTGTGAGCGTGCCGGAACTTATCTCCTCGAGCCCCGCCACCATGCGTAAAGCAGTCGACTTGCCAGAGCCAGACGGCCCCACCAAGACCATCAGCTCGCCCTCGGCGACATCGAGGTCGAGATCTCTGACTGCAGGAAAACCGTTGGGGTAGATCTTCGTGACCTTCTCCAGCGTCACCGTTGCCATTGCGCCTCCAGCAGGCTCATCTGGGCCACTCGGGCCCCCCTTGTTCAGACAAACGTTACATCCTACGTTGGGCTTGTTGCGCTTCAGCTGCATTCTCGCCAATGCGGGCCTGCGCTGGCTGCGCCGTCTTGCCTCTTGCCACGTCGACGAGCGCCAGCAGGTCCTCCCCAACGAAGTCCGGGGCCGGGTCGACGGGCAAGTCGGCCCGACGGGTGACACCGGAGAGGACGAGCCCGAACCTGGCCCCGACAAGCCTCGCGAACAGCCCGTCAGTATCTGGGCGGTCACCCGCCACGACGTCCACATTGTCGACACGTTGCCGGACCAACGCCGCCATCGGTGGGTGGGGCTTGCCCGCCACCTCAGGTTGGCGGCGCGCAGCTGTGGCCACAAAGGCCACAAGCGCCCCAGCCCCCGGCAAAAGGCCGTCGCTCGGGACTACCGCGGGCGCTGCGAGAGCCTGGTGAAGGTCGCCCCCCTCGCCGCCGGCGGGGGTACCCACGGGAAAGGTCGCGTCTGTGTTCGTGGCAATGAACCTGGCGCCGCCGCGGATAGCGGCTGCAGCAGAGGAAAGTGCCCAGTAGTCGAGGCTGACGGACCTGCCGACCACAACCGCCTCTGGCGCCTCGTTGGGCGCGACGAGGACCGCTCCGCGTGCTCGCAATGCTTCCCTGATCCCCTCGCCGCCGATCAGCGCCACTTTGGTGCCTCTCCCGACCAAAGACGCAGCCGCTTGTGCGGAGGTAACAAGGTCGTCCTCTGAGGCCTCCACCCCAACGGCGGCGAGAGCAGCCATGTGGGCAGCAAGTGTTGGGCCCGAGTTATTGGTGAGGAAGAGGGCCCTTTCCCCCGAGCCGCGAAGTTCCTCCACAGCTTGCGACGACCCGGGTATCCCCCGCCCCGCGAGCCAGATCACCCCGTCGAGGTCGAGAGCCCAGGTCATCGTGGCGCCACTAGAACCTGACGCTGCGAGCTACGTAGGAAAGTTGGAACCCCGCGACAGCCACCGCGACAACCGTCACATAAAGGCAGCCGGCTGTTAGCCGTTGGCGGGCGCTCAGGGAGTGGTAGGCGAGCGAAGAAGGGCTGTTACGCCTCGTCCAGCGCCTCCAGAGCTCAAGACCGCCAAGGAGGAGGATCAAAAAGGCGATGGGCGCTTCGAAGTAGATCGCGAACGCCAGGACCGCGAGCAGCCCGAGGAACCATATCGCCGGGTGGAGGGCAGCGACTGCGCGCCCGCCGTCCAGCGGCAGCATCGGCAGCAGGTTGAAAAGGTTGAGGAGGAACCCGATGGCGGCCAACTGCATGAGGAAATTGGACCCCGTCGCATTGCCCCAAAATGCAACCACCACAGAGGCGGCGGTGCCGAAGTATGGCCCGGCGAGGCCCGAGAGCGCCTCCTGGTACGCACTCCGCGGCATCTCGCGCATGTTGACGAAAGCCCCCAGGAAGGGGATGAACATTGGCAAAGACGCCCGGATGCCCTGCCGACGGAGCTCTACGACGTGGCCCATTTCGTGGATGAACATGAGCGCGACAAACCCGATCGCGAAGCTCCAGCCCCACAACAGCGTGTAAGCAAGCACCGAAACGAACATTGAAAGCACCAGGCTGAGGTACTTGACCTTTAGCAAGAGCGCGCCAAACTTGGCCAGGAACGCCCCTAAGGCAGCCGCGCCGGCAGCAAAACGCTGCCACGCTCTGCGGAGCACACCGGGCTGCTTGCCAGTACTTGTGCCAGCCCTTTGCGCCTGCTCTCCGGGCCACCAGTAGCCAGGTGGACGGGGACCGCCACCATGCCCATCGTCACGAACTGGCCACTCGGAGCTCCCGGGTATTGCCCCAGGCGGTGGCGGGAACGGGAGCGCCGGGCCGTTTGGGGCGGGCCAGCTCAGCTTGTCATCCCCTGGAGCCGGCTCCTCTGGCGTCGGCGAGCGGAAGCCCTTCAGCTCCACTTGCCCGCCTGTTCAGGGACGCCGCCCCAAGTGGCGCTGCCTGCAAGGTTGCCTGTCGTAGCACTGGGGTTACCCCGGCGTCGGTCTGGCATACCTCACCACGGTACCGCCACCCGCTTAGGAGACCTGGTTGAAGGGCCCTATAGTCAGGCCCCAATGCCCCGGCTGCTCCCCTTTCGCGGCTTGCGCCCTGACCCGTCCATAGTCGGGCCGCTCGGGGGTTTCGTCTGCCCTCCTTACGACGTCATAACCGAAGAGCAACGCTTGGCTCTCCTCGCCCGCAGCCCCTACAACTACGTGAGGATCGAGCTCCCCGCCGAGGATTATTCACTGGCGGCGAGGCTGCTCGCCCAATGGCGAGCAATGGGGGCTCTCAACCAGGATGCCTTGCCGGCGCTCTACGGGTACCGGATGAGCTTCACGACCCCCGCCGGCGCTCGGCGCGAGACCGTCGGCGTACTTGGCGCCCTCGTCCTCGAGCCCCCGGGGCAAGGGATCCTGCCCCACGAGCAGACAACGCCCAAAGCCAAGTCGGACCGCCTCGAGCTCATCCGGTCCGTCCGCGCCAACACTTCGCCTATTTGGTGCCTCAGCACTGTGCCTGGTTTAGCCGCAGCCCTCGAAGAGGGGCGGGGCGGCGCAGTGGCGACCGACGACGACGGCACTACCCATGAGCTCTGGCCAATCGCGGCGCCGGGCGCCCACAAGGCCGTGCAGGACATAGTCGGCAGGGCACCTCTCGTTGTGGCGGACGGCCACCACCGGTACGAGACAGCGCTCGCGTACCAGGCCGAGCATCCCCCTGGTGCTGAAGGCCCCTCAGCGGTGCTCGCCCTAGTCGTGGAGCTTTCCGGCGAGCACCTCGAGGTCCTTGCGATCCATCGCCTCGTCTCCGGCCTCCCGCCGACAGCCGACGTGGTCGCGGCCTTCGAAAGCGGCTTCGAGCTCGTCCCAACCCACGCCGAGGGCCCTCAGTTATTGGACGCCATGGCCTCCCGCGGGGCGATCGGGGTCCTCACAGCGCAACGGACGTGGCTGGCACACCCTTTGCAGCGCTGGCCGGGCCCGGGGCCCGAGCTCGATTCAAGCCGCGTGGACGCTGCTCTTGAGAGGTTGCCCGGGCACAGGCTGACCTACGAGCACGACATGGAAGCGGCCGCGAGCGCAGTAAGGCAGGGCCTCGCGGAGGCAGCTATCTTCTGCCGCCCTGCCACCACGGGACAGATAGCGGCCACTGCTCGAGGTGGGGCGCGGATGCCTCCCAAAACCACGTTCTTCTGGCCCAAGCCGCGCTCGGGGATGCTCCTCCGCGCCTGGTAGCGCCCGGTGACGATCGGTAGGTTGGCAAGGCCAAACTTATCAATTACTCACCTATTTTTCATTTCCGCGGGCGAGACTTAGCACGCCGGGCGTAAGCCGCCACGGGAGACCCGGCAAAGGAGAACAGCGCAAATGAGCACCGACGGCTCCGACAGCAACCTCTACCCGTTCACCCCCCCGCCCCCGCCCCCTTCCAGTGACGAGCCAGGTGCAGCCCCCACCGAGCGGCAGCGGTCCCGTCGTTCGCGGGTGACCAAGACGGCCGCAGGTCTAGCCCTTGTCCTCGGAGCGGGCGCAGGGGTTGGTGCTGTCATTGCGGCCACATCGGGTTCTCCGGCAGCCTCTCTCGCGAGTTCCGATGCGACAACGACGACGACAGGTAGCGCGGCGACCACGACTACGGCCCCCTCCGCGACGACAACTACCGACCCCTCCGCGACGACCACCACGCCTCCTTTTGCTGCTCCGGCGACGCCCGGGCCGCTCAAGATGCGCCGGCCGTTCTTCGGCGGTGGTCCCTTCGGGGGCGCTGGCTTCGCGATCGGCGGCCCGGGGGCTCTCGGCGCCATCGGCAACAACGGCGTCGTCCACGCCTCCTACACCGTCAAGGACGGGGACGGCAATTATGAGACCATAGACACCCAGGTGGGTACCGCCGAAACGGTCACATCGAGCTCGATAACCGTAAAGAGTGCCGACGGGTTCAGCCAAACTTACGAAGTCGGCTCTGGGACGGTGGTGAACGCCGATTACGAAGGCATCCTCTCGGTCAACCAAGGCGATCAAGTAACGGTCGAGGCGGTCGTCAACGGCTCGACCGTCACAGCGGAACGGGTCATGGACCTGACCCAGCTGCAAGCTAACCGGCAAGCTTGGGTGCCAGGGGCTGGCGCGCCGTCGACCACATCGACTACTGATGGCGGCGACCCGTCGGCGGCCTAAGTTGCGGGCCGGACCAGCCCCATCGGGTAAGGCGAGCGAGCAAAGGTCCCTCGAGGTAGCACTAACCTTGGCTCTATGACTCAAGATATGAAGGCTCAAACCGTAAGGATCGAGGGCCACTTGGGCGACGAAGTCGAGGCCTACCTCGCCCAGCCGATGGCCGAGGGCTCTTACGGCGGCGTCGTGGTGATCCACCATCTCCCCGGCTATGACAGGAGCACCAAGGAGATAGCTCGGCGTTTCGCGGCCGATGGCTACATCGCCTTGATGCCGAACCTCTATTTTCGGGAAGCACCAGGCGCTTCGCCTGACGACGCTGCGGCTGCCGCTCGAGCCAAGGGCGGGGTCCCCGACGAGCGCTTGGTCGGCGACGTAGAGGGGGCAGCCAACTACATCAGCGCGTTACCCAGCTCAAATGGCAAGGTGGGTTGTATCGGTTACTGCTCTGGGGGCAGGCAAAGTTTTTTGGCCGCCACCTCCATTAAGCTTGATGCTGCTGTGAATTGCTACGGTGGCGCACTCGTTTACGGGACGCCGCCCGAGTCACCACTAAAAATGGCCCCGTTACTTGGGCGCGCCAAGGACCTGTCTTGCCCGCTTCTCGGCCTCTTTGGCGCTGAGGACACGCACCCGTCTCCCGAAGAGGTTGAGGTGCTCGCAAAAGAGCTCGAAGCATATGGCAAAACCTATGAGTTCCATTCGTACCCAGGCGCGAGCCACGCGTTCTTCAACGTTGACCGCCCATCGTACAGACCGGAAGCCGCGCTCGACGCGTACGGCAAGCTGAACGATTTCTTCGGGCGTTACCTGGCCTCCTGAGCTCTCATGTGCACATACCACACAGAAATACTCCAAATGCAGGGCTGCAGCGGCAAAGGCCGGGAGGGGTGGTTCCCCCTTATGAGCGCGTCGGTATATTACGACCACCCGGTCCACGCCCCGGCCGACCACACGGTGAACGTGGATTTCCTGAACCCCGAGGCCGGTCCTGGAGCGAGAGTGGCAGTAGAGATGGACCCCCGACGAGCGCGGGAGCTCGCTCGGGCAATCCTCGCCGCGGCTGACGCCGCTGATCAGTTCGCCGGGCCGCCACCACTCCAGGCCGCGAACAGCCGGGCGTAATGGCCGTCGGCCTCGAGCAGTTCTTCATGGCTGCCCACCTCGACTAGAGACCCATCCCGTACCACGGCTACACGGTCGGCGCGTTCGGCCGCAGTGAGGCGGTGTGCGACGACTATCACCGTCCTTCCCGCCGCGAGCTTGGCGAGCGCCGTTTCGGTCTGCCGCTCCGTTCCCGGGTCTATGCTCGAAGTTGCCTCGTCGAGGACCAGGACTGCTGGCGAGCTCAAGGCGGCCCGGGCAAGGCTGACCAGCTGGCGCTCCCCCGCACTGAGGTGTGAGCCCCGCTCTCCTACATCTGTCATTTCGCCATGGGGCAGGCTCGCCACCCAGTCCTCCAAGCCCAAGTCGGCTATCGCCGCGCGGGCTTCGTCCATGGTCGCCCCGGGGCGGCCGAGGGCGACGTTCTCCAGGACCGTCCCCCGGAAGAGGAAGCCCTCTTGTGGGAGGACAACTATTCGCTCACGGATGTGCGAAAGAAGGGCCTCGCGCAAGTCTACGCCGCCAAAGCGGACGGTCCCAGCGAGCGGGTCATAGAGCCTCCCGGCGAGCTTTGCCAGGGTCGACTTACCCCCACCTGTTGGGCCGACAAGCACAAGCCTTTCCCCTGCTTCCACGCGCAAGTCCACGCCTTCGAGCACCAGGCGGTCCCCGACCTCGTCGCCCTCTTCGATGCTTCGCGCTGCGTACGCGAAATCGACCGACTGCAGCTCCAACGCACCGTTTTCTGGCAGGGCTGCCGGCTTCTCTGGGTCGACCATGGAGGGGTCGACGGCCAGCAGCCGGTAGACGGTGGCGAGCGCAGCCCCAGAGGACTGCAGCAAGTCAAACAGTGCCGAGAGGCTCGTTATCGCGTTGAAAAGGTTCGCCAAATAGAGGACAAAAGCTGCGACCGTGCCCACCGATGTCATGTGCTTGTCGACTAAGAGCGCCCCGACAAGGAGCACGATCACGGAGGCCATTACGCCCGACCACTCGATCTTTGGGAAAAAGCGAGCAGACAGCCGCACCGTCGCCAGCTCCCCATCGAGCTGGGCCCTGTTGACGCGCTCGAACCGGCCGATCATTTCGTCCTCGAGGCGGAAAGCCTGCACGACGTGTACTCCCGCCAAGCTCTCGTCCAAGGAGGCGAGGGCGTCTCCGATCAGCCCGCGCACGTCTGTGTAGGCCCTCGTAGAACGCCGCCTGTAGCGAGACGCCGACACCAGGGCCGGGACAAGCGAAACTACAACGACGACAGTGAGGAGCGGCGACATCACCACGAGCACGGCGAGGACAGCGACAAATAGGCCGATGCTCGTGACGAAGCTTGAAAGGCCGCTTTGCACAAGGCTTTCAAGCGTGTCAATGTCAGCGGTCATCCGCGAGAGGAGCTGCCCTGAGCTCTCGGACTCAAAAAAGGAAAGTGGCTGCGCGAGCAAGTGGCCAAAGACGCGCTTGCGCAAATCGTTCAGGTAGGACTCCCCGATCCCGGAAACCATCAGCGTCTGAGCACGCGTGAGGGCAAAATAGGCGAGGCTCACTGCAACGTACGCCACCCCGGCAATGGCTATCACGCGCGACGAGTGATGACGGACGAGGCCGTCGTTTATCGCGTACCCAACCAGTGCAGGCCCCGCCAAGGTGGCGCCGAGGCCGGCGAGCAGGACCAGGACCGCTAAAGTCACCCGTTTTCTGTAAGGGCGGAGGGACGAAATTACCGGCCCGAGAAATCCTGGCACGCTCTCGGCCCCCCCGGGTTCTTTGGGCAGCAGCGTCATGCTGAACGCCTCGGGCCTTGGCTCTCCAAGAGCTCGTCGCCGTCCTCATCTGCGCGCAGGCCGAGGACTTGGCGGTACAACTCGCTCTGCGCTATCAGCCCTTCGTGCGTGCCCTCGGCGACGACCTGGCCGCCTTCCACAAGTAAAACGCGGTCCGCGATCGCGATCGTCGCAGGACGGTGCGAAATGATCACTGTCGTCTGGCCCGCCCGCGCCTCGGCGAGCGCCCGCACCACCTGCAGCTCGCGTGGCGCGTCGACCGACGATGTCGCGTCGTCGAGGACGAGCACCCGCGGCCTGGCGAGCAAAGCCCTCGCGAGCGCGAGCCTCTGACGCTGGCCTCCGGACAGCGAAAGGCCGCGCTCGCCAACGGGTGTGCCGTAGCCGAGTGGCAACTGGTTAATGAACTCATCGGCTTGCGCCAAGCGTGCCGCCTGAGCAACTTCTTCGTCGCTAGCTCCCGGGCGGCCAACGCGCAGGTTGGCGGCGATCGTGTCGTTGAAAAGGAAGCTCTCCTCGAACACGACTGCGACCGCTTCCCTCAGGTCCGAGAGCCGCAACTGTCCCACGTCGGCGCCGTCGAGGCTCACGGTCCCTCTCGCCGGGTCGTACAACCGCGCGAGCAACGACAAGATCGTCGTCTTCCCAGAGCCTGTGGCCCCAACCAGGGCTACCACCTCTCCCCCGACGATTGACAGTTGCAAGTCGTCGAGCACTGGACGGCTCACGGCATCGGCTTTGCGCGCTGGGCGCTGGCCCACTGGCAGCCCCCTGCCGTCCCTCAGTGGTGTACATGGGTAGGCAAAGGTCACACCTGAGAAGGTCACGCCGCCCGTGCCGGCCGGAAGCGGCAGCGGGGACGTGGCCTGGGCGACTCGGCTCACCCGCGCAAGGATGCTGTCGAGGCGGTAAGCCGAGACCACGGCTCGTTGCACCATCACGATGTAGGCGCCGATGGACTGCAGAGGCCCGGTGAGAGTCGCGAGGTAGGCGTTGAAGGCGACCAGCATGCCGATGCTCAACTGGTGCCTTAGCACGAGGTAGCCGCCCAGCCAGTTGACCGCGGCAAGCTCGAGCATGGGGACAGTGTTGAGGGTTGGTAGGTACCTCGCTCTCGTCCGGACCACTCTCATTGCTTCGCGCAGCACGTCGTCCGCCGATCGGCTGAGGCGTTGGCTCATCATCGGCTCCGAGCCAAAGCCTTTCACTGCGCGGATCCCGGATATCGTCTCTTCGACTACGCCCGCGAGGGCCCCGCGCTCGCGCTGCAGGTCAGAGATAGCATCGCGGACCCTCTTCGAAAACCTTTGCGACGTGACAGCCACCAAGGGCAGGGCACAGAGGGCGACCGCCGCCAGCACCGGGCTCTCGACGAGCATGATGACCGCGACGGCGCCTGCGAGGGCGGCGCTGCCAACCCAATAAGGCGCGGAGGCCACGACCGCCTGGATCTGGAACAAGTCACTTGTGACTCGAGAAAGCAGCTGCCCGCGGTTGACGCTTGAGTGGTAAGCCACGTCGAGAAAAAGCAAATGGTCATGGAACTGGCGCCGAAGCTGTGACTCGACCCGGCGCGACGCAACGCCGTTCCACCACCGCCTCCCTCTCGAAGCGACGGCCTGTAGAAAGCCGGCGGCTGTGATAACTCCGACAAACAGGCCAAAACGCCCCCAGCGATGTGCCAGCAGCCCATCGTCGACAGCGTCTCCGAGGAGGAGAGGGATCGCTGCCACCGCAGCCGAGGAAACCAATGCCGCGCCCACGGAGCACCAGAGGATTTTCCAGTGCCCGCGCATTGCCCGGCGCAACAAGGCCCACCCTTGGCGCGCACGCTCCTGCCCGCCACTTGCAACCATCTCAGGAGAAGCTTATGTAAGCCTCAGCACCTCTTGAAGGCATTTAGGGATACTGGCTAGAGAGAAAGGACATGCTGCAAGTGCGACTCCACCCCTCCCCTCGGTTCGCTGCCTCCTCCTCGAGCAGGGCGACAGCCCGCGGTACCTCGGCGCCGAGCCGGTCGGCGCGCGACAAAGCGACCTTTCTCCGGCCAGCCGCACAGCTCAAACCCCCTCCCTCGTTGACCTGAGCGGACTGGCGTGAGGCCTTCGCCGGCGGCCGCGAGCCACCGGCGAAGGCTTTTTGCCGTAGCTGCAGCTATTCCTTCGGTCCCCCAAGCCATCCCTTCGCTTGGAGGTAGCGCATGACGGCGCCAGCCAGCACTTGAGCCCCCGCCGTAGTTATGTGGATGCCGTCAGGGGCACGCCAAAGTGTGCCTTCGGCGCTTGCGCCGGGCGGCCCCGCTTCGTACTGGCCGTGGGGCCCCCCAAGGACGTCCCAGGAGGAGAAATAGGCGGCGTCCTTCCCCTCGTGGCTTGCCTGGCGCCAGTAAACGGCATTGAGCGTTCGCATGTCCGAGGAAAACGCAGGGCTGCCCATTGGCGGCATGCCCACCCAGAGCACATTGGCATGGGAGCGCAGGCTCTCGCGGAGCACCTGTTCCACGCGCTCGCCGTAATCATGGGCCCAGGCCGGTGACCCAAAAGCAGCAAAGTGCCCATCCACGTACAGGTTCTCGACATCGTTCGCGCCTAGGAACACTACGACCAAACCCGGGCGGTACGTAGCGAGATCGGTCGCCAGGTGGGCAGGCCAGTTGTAGTACCAGGTCTCGGCCAAGCCTGTGTCACCTGCAGCTTGGTTGACAAAGGCATGCCCGCTCCCTGCCAACGCCGGGCCCAACCCCCATCCAAGGTCGATGCCGAGGGAATCACCCACCTCGAGGACGGGCCAAGGCTTTGGCGCCACGGGCCGCGACGCCACTGCATGCTGGTTGGCCACCGTCGCGAGGGACGTCATCGCCAGGAAGACCGGCACGAACTTGCGCTCAAGGTGCCTGAAGCCCCCCCGAGCGGCTTGTGACGCTCGCTGCACGGGATGATAACTGCGAGGCTTAGCCGGCTGGTTCCGAGAACGGCTGCGCCAGGGGAAGTCCCAAAGAAGTGCTGCTCGCACTTCGCGGGAAGGGAAGGCGCGCTCCCGGCGCATGCAGTAGCGCTTCGCACTCCTGGGGCGGGAGCGGCCTGGCGAGGTAAAAGCCTTGCGCCCGGTGGCACCCGAGGGCTGCCAGGCGCTCGAAGGTCGCTTTGTCCTCTACGCCCTCAGCCGTCGCGACTTTACCGAGGCCGCGGGCCAGTTCTATCACTGAGGCGACGACCGCTTCGTCGTCGCGCACCCGGCACATGTTCGCCACGAAGCTACGGTCGATCTTGACCTCGTCGAAGGGCAAAAGCCGGAGCCTGCTGAGAGAGGAGTACCCGGTGCCAAAGTCGTCGATCGACAGCGGCACTCCCAAGTCCCAGAGCTCGTCAAGAGCTCTCTTGCCCAGCTCGGCCATTATCGAGGTCTCGGTCAGCTCAAAGCGAAGTGCCCTCGGAGGCAGGCCCGACGCGTCGAGCGCCTCGGACACCCTGCGGCGAAGGTCGCGCTTGAGAAGCGAGATCGCCGAGAAGTTGACCGAGACGGACAAGTTGGGCAGCAACGCACGCCAGGCGCGGACTTCCTCGAGTGCCCTGTTCAGCACCAGCCAGGTCAACGGTTCGATGAGACCCGCCTTTTCGGCAACTGGTACAAAGCGCTCCGGGGGCACTTCGCCGAGCTCTTCATGCGCCCACCTTGCGAGCGCCTCGAAACCGATGATCGTGCCGCTCGGGACCGAAGCAACGGCCTGGTAATAGACCTGAAGAGACCCCGCGTCAATCGCCCTGCGAAGCTCGCCCGCGAGCGTGAGACGCCTAAGCCCGGCGTGGTCGCTGGACACGTCGTAGGCGCGGGCTCCCCCACCCTGCGCTTTTGCCTTGTGCATGGCGACTTCGGCCTGGCGAAGGAGATCGGCAGCAGTCGTGCGCGCTTCCGTGGCGGTTGCAGTACCAGCGCTAGCCCGCACAATGAGCTCCAAACCCTCAATGTTCATCGGGGTCGCGACCGAAGCCAGTACCGCGGCGGCGCTTGTCAGGCAGTCCTCGTCGCTACCAACATCTTCCAGGAGGCACGCGAACTCGTCGGCCCCAAGGCGCGCGACAAGCGTCTTGTCGTCTGCCATCGGCCCGAGCCGCTTCGCGACCTCGACCAACACGAGGTCGCCGCTGCCATGCCCAAGGGTGTCGTTCACCTGCTTGAAGCCGTCGAGCCCGATCAACACGAGGCCAAGGCAGGAGGCCCCCTGCCTCCTACGGAGCGCGTCCTCTAAGCGGTCCGTGAAAAGGACGCGGTTTGGCAAGCGAGTGAGCGGGTCATGGCGCGCTTCGTAATCACGGATGGCAGCCTCGTGGCGCAGCTTGTCCACAAGGCCGCCCCGGTCGAGCGCCGCGGCCGCATTGGAGGCGAACATCCCCAGTAGCTCGAGGTCCTGGACGCCAAAGCCCTCGTGGCTGAAAGGCCTGTCAGCCACGAGTAGATAGCCTGTAGCAGCGTCGCCGGGGCGAAGAGGCGCTATTACCGCTTCTCGAACCTCATCGGCACGTTCCAGGAGCGGGTGCCCCTGGGGCGCAACGACAGCCCCTTGCGTGGCGACGTGGCGAGCGAAAGCGTCACGAGCCACCGCCTCCTCGATCGTTACCGGGCCGTCGCCCTGCAAAGAACACCGCAGCATGAGGTCGTCCAAGGGGGCCTGCAGCGGGACCGCCAAGACGGCGCGACTAGCAGACAACAGAGACCGCGCCCCTTCCAAAACGGTGTTCACAAGCTCGCGTTCGCCACCTTCGGCGAGGGCGAGCTTCTCAGTGAAGGTGTAGAGGCGGTGCAAGGCCGCGTGACGCTGGGCAGCTCGGGCGGCCTTCCTCCAACCCGCGTCGCCAACTGCGACGACGAGGGCGAACAACACGACGTCCCATGTGCCCGCTCGCGCGAGGACGATGGCAGTGACACCACCCACAGAAGAGATCACGATGTCGAGGCCAAAGTGAGCAACCATTGGCGGCACGGGCGGGGGCCGCCATCGCCAGTTATAGGCCGCAGAAGCCAGTACGACACCCACGAGGTCAGCTCCGCCGACGATGGTCGCCGCCACGCAGGCAACGGCAAAACCCCACACGCTTGTGGGGGAGGACCGCCCCAGGGCGTGGTCGTAAAACAGGATCCCAAGTGCGAAGTCCGTCGCGTTGACGGCACAGTTGATGAGAGCCTTGTCCAGCGGCTTACGGCTCTGGAGCTGCCCGGCCATCCTCCCGCAGAAAAATGCGCTGAGGGCCGCCCCCGGGGCAAGGAACGGCAGGGCAAGCACCACCGGGATGCCGGTGAGCCCGATGTGCATGCTCACCTGCCGGTTCCTTACGGGCACGTGGTAAATGGTGCCGGCCCAAATGCCGAGGGCCACGAGCGGCCAAAGGGCGATGCGGTCCCCGCCTGGGGGCCGCAGATGTGAGAGCTTCTCGAAGTACAAGGCGGCACCTGCAGCAGCGACGAGCCCGAGGATCGCTGCCGACCTCGTCAAGGGTGCTCGCGGGGTTGACGGGCGGTCCACTGCCAACCTCGTCGCGCCCGCGCCGTTCACTGCCGCCACCGTCTCAGCGCCCGCACGTCAGCCCGCTCACCTGGCCCGCTCCCGCCCGCCCCGCGTCATCCTGCACCTTTAAGCCAACCCATCGCGTAAGCCAACCCATGGCGGGTCATGTCAGCTTCGTGTGAACGCGAAATCACCCTCGGTAGGCACTGGTGGTGCCAGACCACGGGCATAATGTTGTGAGAGAAGGTCATGAGCCTGCGTGCAGCTCAACCCCGAATGCCCCTTCGCCCACCCCACGGGCGACGGAGCCGAAGGGAGGTGGACCATGTTCGTTTGGGGAATGGACTGACCCTCCTTTTTCGGTTGTCAATACATCACTAACGGAACCGGCGCGGCCTGAGAACGTAAAGGACAGCGCCCGATGGGTCGCGGCCTTGCAAAGATTATCTCATGGTAGTTTGTCGCGCTCGAATGGGCCCCGAGAACGACGACCGGGGGCGGCATCATAGGCGGGCTGCCAGCGCCTAGGTCCCAGCGACCTCCATCGAGGTGTACCGCCGCCAGACCTCACGGCTCTCGGGCTGCGGCTCTTGTAAGGGGTGGAGCTTCTGGCGCAGCACGAGCTTCAATCGCCGGTAAACCTCGTCCACTTTCGCCGGGCGCCCCGCCTGTCCCAGCGTGTGCATCCACAAGCGGAACATTTCTTCACGGGTCGGCTCGAGCTGGAGACCTTTGTCCACCGCCCATAGGACCGTCGACGAGTCCCCCGTCTCGAACGCGAGCTCGGCGAGTTCTTGCGCTACATCGACGAGCTTCCCGGACATCATGAAATCCAGGTGCTCGCTCGCCACCCACTCGAAGAACTGGCTCGAGATCGCTCCGGCGAAAGGCTGGCCGCGTACGAGCTCGAGCGCCTGCCGGAGCGTCGCGATGGCTCTCGGCGTCGACTGCAAACGCGCCCGGGCTACCAAGCGCTCGAAGCGTTCGAAGTCGCAGGTCACGTCCTCGCCCAGCCGGTAGCCCATCGATGAGTGCACCAGGCGCTCTTTACCGCCTGCTCCGTAACCGAGCAAGAGCCTGGCTCTCGAGACAACGTTCATCACCGTCTTGTGCTGTGGCCCGCTCAGATCTGCCCGGGCTGCGTCGAGGGGCCATAAGTTGGCGCCGAGCTCGTCTGCGCTCACCGGACGCGGGTGTGAAGCCAAGTAGGCGATCACAGCGAGCGCAGCCATACGCCGGGAGCTTTCGAGGGCACCCAGGTCTCCGCCGACGACCTCGACTGCACCGAGCAGACAAACCTCGACGTCGCCCCGAGGTGCGTACTCCTCGCCGCTGGGCTCCCCGTCTGAAGGGGCCCCCCTAATGTCGAGCACTCCCGATGGGGCCGCCTCAGCACCATTGTCGCTTTGCGCCATCGGCACGCCTTCACGGTCAGCGCTTGCTCCTAACGCCTCGCTCAGCAACGCAGCCTCCCCAGGATCGCAACCCACAGTCACATCGAAAAACACCAGCCGCCCGCCGATTTCCCCACGTAACGAGGCCGCCTCCCCACCCACCAAGAGGTGCCACCGGGCCCCAGCGTAGGGGCCGGCGGCGGCAACCGCCAACGCGCTTCGCTCAGGGACTGCCACTGAGGACAACTGTTCCAAGACGCGCGCCTCCGTACCATCGAAGGCGATCACGACATGGGGCATCGCCTCGCACGCCGAGGCGCGGATGGCCGAAAGTGGAACTCGGGCCGTCGTCTCCCAGCGGGCACCGGCGACTGCGTGCAGCTTGTCGGCTAGCGCTAGCGAGCCTGCGGCGCCTAACTGCTCGAGCCCCGGCGGCGGCGTCACTAAGGGGCTGTTGCCCGTGGCGTAAAGCCCAGCGAGCATTTCGTCCGCCCAGGGCTGGGTCGCCAACTGGAGAGCGAACGACGCGAGGACGCCCCGGACCTGTTGCGGGGGGCCGTCGACTGAGAGGGCCCCGGCGCTTTCGAGGTTGAACAGCAGCACTGAGCCTTTGTCCTCACCGACACTGACCAGGGCGGGCCAGGCTGGCCAGCGGTCCTCCGCCAATGGCCGCAAGTCCTCGAGGTCAATGTCTGAGTCCAGGACCAATGCTGTCCCATCCTCATTCTCCGAAAACCAGCCGAACCTTCCTTTCGGGCAAGGCTCAAGCACCGCTTCCACACCTGGCCGGCCAATTTTCAGCATGACTAGGGATGGAAAGCACCCAGGTTCCCCCGAAAACTGCGTGTCGACCAGTGCGCTCAGGTAGCGCACCAGGAGGTCGGCCCAAAGGAGAGCGTCGGCTGAAGCGACCGAGCGCGCCCTTCGCTCGGCGGCTTCCACTTGAGGCCTGTTGCGCGCAACCGTGTAGCCCCTTCGGCGAGCGTGAGCCTGTTCGCGCCGAGCCCGGCCGAGCCGCCAAGTTATACCGGCCGCAGCGAGCGCTCCGACACCAGCAAGGACACCTGTCATCGGGAGCTGGCTGGGCGCCTCAGGCCGCTCAGGCTTTGCGCCCGCAGCTACGGAGGTAACGGGGCTTGGGGCGCTGGTAGTAGGACTGGCGATGGTGGTAGGAGCACTGGCGATCATGGTAGGAGCACTGGTCGTTTGAGGGACCGTGCTCGGGCTCGGAGAGGTGGTTGGCCGCTTGCCACCTGGGTGTGCGCCGCCCCGCCCGGCGCCAGCGGTCTGGGCGGGACCTGGGAGAGCTGCGCGCGGAGCGGGCAGGGTCGTCGGCTCGGGAGCGTGGCGGTCGGGACGATGAACAGCGTGACGAGCACCGTCTCGGGTCACGGAAGGCTCGCCGACGACCAAAGTACCAACGGCATTGGGCGGCATCACCAACACCCAGCCGGGGTAGATCCAATGGTCGTTTACTAAGGCCCGTCCATCCGGCTGCTCCCGGCCGAGATTGAGGGCTTCTATCTCGATGTCGAGGCGCCAATCGCCTAGGTACCTCTGAGCCAGCACCGACAGGCAGTCCCCGGGCTGCACCACGACAACCTTCGTCCCTGCCGCGAGCCCTGCGAAGCCGTTCTCTGCACTCGGGGCCTCAAGGTTGGGCACTGCACTAGCGATGCTGTCCCGCAGGACGTGCCTCGCGCTCCCCGGGTGAGGCAAGTGCCTGCCCTGAGGGCTGTCGTTTATGCGCACCGGCCGAGACGAAACCGAGGAAGCCACATCAGCTTGGCCAGCGGGGCGGCTCACGTAGCGGGAGTACAAAGCCGAGGGCGCGAGTCTCGCCAAAGGCACAGGACGGCTAATGGCGAGCGACAACGAGGACGCAGCCATGGTCGCGGCCACGAGAGCATCGATGGCCCTGCGCAGAACTGGCAGCGTGATGACCCTCGTGCCGCGGATGAGCCACTTGCGCCCGCTGAGGGCCGCCAAGCCGTAAACGACGGTAGTGAGGAGAAGCCAACTCGACACCGTGATGCCAAAGAGGCGGAAGAGCGCGGTGAGGGCCCTTTGCGCGTTGGTGGTCTGCACCCACGCCGAAAAGTGCCCGAAATTGACGGTGCCCAGGAAGTGGGCCGACTTCACGAAGAAAGCTAGCAGGGCGAGCTCGCATACGAGCACAGCTACGGCGTCCAAATAGCGCCCTGCCTTCCGGGGGAGCTCGGCGCGCCTTCTCACTCCGTGCACGGCGGCCGCCACATCCTCACAGGCAGCGGCCGGAGGGGACGGTCCTCCTGGCTGGCCTTGAACGCTAGGAAGCCCAATCGCTCGTAGTAACGCACCAAAGCGTCGTTGTCTGCATCCAGCACAACCCCTTGGCCTTTTGCAGCGGCCTCCGAGACAACAGCCTGCACGAGTTGTGCTCCAGCCCCAGGTTTGACGCTCGCAAGTGAACCGATGAAGGTGTAAGGCCTTGGCGGGCGCTCTTTTTTCCAGGCCCGCCAGCTTGGGGCCCTCGAGATAGCCCAGGTGGCGGAAGGGAAAAGGACCACCAGCACGGCTGACGTAATGCTCAGGGCAGCGGCTCGCGAGACGGTACCGAGCGCTCCTGTGAAAACCAACAGAGCCACGGCCGCCCCGCAAACTCGCCATGGCCTCGGGCCCAGGAGGCAGAGAGCCTGCCCGCTCGGGTGCACCCTGACGTGGTGCGCCCAAAGTGAAAGGGCGCTGCGGGCAAAGAGCAGCGCTCCTCGCAAAGCTCCCGGCTGGGCACCCCCGAACGCTCGAGCTTCGACCCTCACCAATTGCCAGAACGTCGCTCTGCTGCTACCGCGCACGACCCCGGAGGCAGCACTACGCCGGACGATCACGGCGCGACATCCCCAGGACAGCCACTTCCCGAAACCGATCCTCTCGGCCCGCTCACGGCCGTCGCGCTGACGGCGAGGGAGCGACCGCCTTCGAGCAGGGATAGCAGGGTCAGGTGAACTTGTTCTTCCAGCCAAACGGATATCTGCCACCCGCCCGGCGTGACGGCAACACGCGAAGCCGAAAGCGGGCCAAGCCCTTGCTGGTCCGCGAGGTTCTCATCTGCAAGCGCGACCGCGGAGGACGGGGCCAGAGATATGCACCCCCTCGAGCGGTAGGCCTCCACGTCGAGGCCCGAAGATCCTGCGAGAGCAGCGTCTTCGGCGGCCGCTTGGAGCTGGCGTTGTACTGCTATGGCATGCCACAGGTCCACAGAGGTTGAAGCGAGGGGCAAAATCATGAGCGCCAACAGCAGGCACCAAATGACCATCGCCTCCCCGTTGTCCCCCCCGCGCCGGGCAACGGGCTCGCCTGGGCAAGCGGCCTTCACTGGTCTCCCCGGTAGGAATCGACGTGCTCTACCGAACTCGCGCTGTAGTGCAAAGTGCCGACGTCGCCGAGACCGGGCAAGTCGCCTACCGGGACGGCAACGCTCACCGTGGCGCTGACCAAGGAGCCCGGCGCGAGGGAACCTTCATAGTCAGTGCCGAGGTCTGCTCCCGGGATACCATTTTGCGCCGCTATCTGAGCCACCACCTCGTCAGCCGTCTCGACCCCTGACTGCCAGGTGGTAGCGGTGGCGAGCGCGAGCGCGGCCGCCCTGGCTGCGTCGCGCGCGTCCACCGCTCGCTGTTCCCAGACCGGGATGGACAGGACCAATATCATCACCGGCATCACGATCAAGGCGGTCCCCAAAAGAAGGGTGAAGGGGGTCGACGACCCGGCCTCTCCTTGGCCGGAGGACTTCTCCAAACCGAGCCAGCGCGTCATGGCCCGCCAGCCACGTCAATGAGCGAGAGCCCTTGCACAACTACCTCCTGGCGTGGGACTTCAGGCACGAAGCTGGGCAGGTAGCCACTCGCCGAGGCGACGACCTCGCCAGGCGCCAACGTGCATGCGAACCGCACCCCATCGCCGTAAGGGCCAGGCAACAGCTCCTGCCTCACTTGGTCGCCTTCGGCGTAACAGGCGCTCAGGGAGCCCCCGGCGGCGGCGCCTGCCTGGGCTGCGTCGTCGACTGCGGTGCGGAGTGCTCCTGTGGCGTACTCGTCCAGCACAACATTTGTCGCACCCACAAAACTGACCAGCAACACTGCGATGGCGATGACGCCAACCACGACTGAAGAACCCGCCTCAGCAGTTGCCGGTCCGGGAAGCACCAGATGAGAAGCCCTTCGCCTCCTCAGGACAGCCCGAGCTGCTTGCTGACCCAGGTGAACACCGTGGTGTCCAAGCCGCTGATAAGCCCCCCAATAGCCACGATGGCAACAATCCCGATGACGATGAGCCCGAGGTTGTCGGTTATTTGGCTCCCCCGTTGGTCGCCTGCTCCCAGGCGGGCCAGCTGGAGCTTGGAGCGTCCCCACGTAGCTGCTCGTCGCCAGGTCCTGAAGCACTTCGAGGCGAAGGCAGCGCTCGGCATTGACATATGTGTCTCCTCTCATATTTGACGGCAGGCAGCTCATTTTCCGAACAGCAACTGGGGAAGCGGGGCTAACAGGAACACGAAGAGCACTGGTGCCATGAAGACCAAGTTCGGCACTACAAGTGACATTTGCCGGCGAGCAGCGCTCCGTTCGACCTCCTCGCGCCGCTGCGCACGTAGCTCATTGGCCTGGTCGAGCAAGGCCCGGGCGAGGTCGAGGCCGCCTGAGCACGCCGCTGCCAGGAACCTGTAGAAGCGTCCCGCAGCCGGCTCGCCGGTTTCGCACGCCAAGAGCTCGAACGCCGAGACCTCGCCGTAACCGGCGTTTACCAAGTGGACGGCGCGAGTGAGATCCTCGATCACCGGCCCTGTACCTTGGGACACCAGCTCGGGGACTGCTACCGCCAAGCTCTTGTTGTTGTCGATCTTCAACGCCAGGACTGCCGCCACAGCGGGTAAGTCACTACGGGTGCGGTCGTTGCGCCGACGCGTCGCCGCCTTGACCCGCTCGGGCATCCGCCGTGCGCCCGCCAAGACGCCCGCGAGGAAAAAAATGACTACATAGGTCGCCCGTCCACTGAGCGCTCCGAGACCGCCCAGCATCAGCGGCATCGCGACGGCCCAGCGAAGGTGCTCGCGCCTGTACTCGTCGGCGCTCATCGCCATGCCGGCTCGCCGTAGGGAGACCTCGAGCCCCTCGGGCGGCCCGAGGCGGACGACCCTGTCGAGCAAAGCCAGCCCGGAAACGGCCACCGGGCCGAGTACCCTGCGCAATGCTTCGCTTGCTACCAGCGGTCCCGGACCGGACCTGGCAGGCGCACCGAGCTGTGCTCTTGGGACGTCGAGGTAGAGGGCCATCCGCGAACGGGGTGAGCGCAGAGGGTGCGCGCACAGCCGGGCGAACAGCCCGACGGTCGCCGCCGCGCACATGGCGCTCAGGGAAATGTCGAGTTGGGCAGCGGTCATTGAGGAGCCCCGGCCGCAAATACTCGTGTACTGGTGGCTATAGGCCGGACCAAGCGCCGCGATGCCAACAGGCCAAGTAGTGAGAGGCAAGCGCCCAAGAGGACTACGACCAGCCCAACTGCCTGCGAAAAGAAATGCCGGTACTCCACGTTGGTTGCGCAAAGGAACATCAAGACCGCGTACGGCATTGCGAAGCACCCCCAGGTGGCCATCCTCGATTGCGTCTGCAGGGTGCGAACTTTTTCCGCCAATTGGATATCGGCGGTGATCTGGGAACCAAGGTCCGAGAGCACTCGCAGCGCGGTGTCGGTCCCTTCTTCCACGGCGCCCCCAAAAGCAAGCAGGACCGGGTCCGAGATCGGGTCGGCGAGCTCGGCGCGGACAGTCTCGAGCGCTTGCAGAGCACCTAGACGACCAGCCAAGCGCACATATCGGCCCATGGGCCCGCGCAGGGGCTCGGGGCCTGACTTGGAGAGCTGCTCGAGGGCTTCGTGCAATGTCGCGATCCCTGCTCCCAGCACGCCGACCAGGTAACGAAGGGCGTCAGGCCAGGCACTGCTGCGTGCAGCAGCTTGCTTGCGCCGCTGCGAGGCCCAGTAAGCGTACGGGGCAGCGCTGGCAGCAAGAGCTGGTGCTGTGGCCACGACGGGCGTGCGGAGGACAGCCAACAAAACCAGGAAAGTGGCCGCGCCCACTCCAGCCGAGACGGCGCAGAACTGAGCAGGCGTTACCGCAGCGCCAGCTTGCGAAAGCCACACTTGAAAACCTGGCCCGGTCCCACGAAGGTGCTTTGCGCCAAACAACCGCGGTGGGATCTGTTCAAGCGACGAGCCGCCGAGCGCAGCGCGCGCCGCGACCCAGATGCAGGCTGCCGCGAAGAGCCCCGCCAAAAGGCTCACCATTGCACCTCGGCACCCTGGAGGACATCGTTCAGGGTCAGCCCGTACTGGGCGAGCAACCTGTTGCAACGGCGCTCCAGCCGTTCTCCGACCGCACCACTACGAAGCTCCATCAGCTCGCCGACGTCGGCTCGCGCGAAGATAGGGGTGACCGCGACGCCGGACCCGCCCGTAGCCAGCTGTGGCGGGACGATGGAAATCTCGGTCACCTGGCGGAGCACTTCAGATCCCGCGTCGTCCAAGTCGCAGTAGATGACGATGTCGAACATGGCCGCAAAGCGGGTTTCAAGTTCCGAGAAGGGCGATGCTGGGACGGCTTTTGTTGCGCAGACGGCCAATGCCTCGAAAGCGCCTGCGCTGTCTTCGGCATGTACCGCGGCGATCACACCGATCCCCAAGGCACCTGCCATCAGCAGCTCCCAGGCCTCCGGCCCTTTGAGCTCACCGAGCACGATCAGCTCGGGCGAGGCCACGCGCGCCGAGCGCACAAGGTCTGCAAGTGCCTCGACTTTTGAGCTCTGCCAGTACTCGCCGTTGAGCAAAGGGGCGTTCAACTCTCGTTGCTCTTCCGCGCAAATGACGCGGCGGCCCGAGGGGACGGCTCTCAGGAGGGCTTCGATCATCGTTGTCTTGCCCGCCCCGGGCGGGCCGGCAACAAGGGCCCGAGTGCGCCGGATGTGCATGAGGGTTTCGAGGAACCCGGCGGCTTCTTGCGATAAGGACCCTGCAGACACGAGATCTCCCAACGTCGTGTTGCGCCGCTGGGGGACGCGCAAACTGAACGACACGGTGCCGTCGATCCGAGGCGGTATCGACACAGTGAGGCGCGCTTGGCGCCCTCCGGGCAAGATCACCCGTGCGCCGTCGACCTTGGGGTGGGAAGCGTCGAGGTTTTCGCCTGCGGAGCCGACAAGCCTCTGCAGAGCGGCCAAAATTGCGCCCGGCTGGGCCGGGGCAGTGCTGCAGAGAGTTTCGCCTCCTACCAGGCGCGCTGTCATTTCGCCGTCCGCACCATAAACCTCCTCGACCCGATGGTCGTTTATGAGTTGCTCGAGTTGAGCACCGATACCGGTGAGCTCCTGCAGCATCCGCTCAACGACGTCTGGAGGGTCCGAGAACGGCTGAAGATCCCTGCGAGATCCTCTCATCAGCTCTCGCTGGAAGCGCTCGGTCTCGGACTCGACCAAACTGCGCGCCTGCGAGGGGTCAGCTGCCACGTCCAGGTCCCGGGCCGCAACGACCCCAAGGACCCGCGAACGCAGCTCGTCGAAAGCGGTCGCGTTCACGATGCCACCCAAGCCGTCGGCACCGGGAGATCCGAAGCCCCGGTCACTGGGCGCCGTTCAGGGGCATGGCCTGAGCCCAGGTCGGCGCTAGGCGGTTGTGACATGGCGCCGGTGCCAATAGCGGCGGCTAGCTCCCGCATGGCCCGGTGCCAAGAGCCCTTCGTTACCAGCTCACCGTTCCACCTTGCCGTTTGCACGGCGTCGTCTTCGGGTATGAAACCGATCCCAGCGAAAGGGTGGCCTCCCGTGTTGCTTTGCACCAAGGCCCGCAAATGATCTTTCTGGTGGCGGCTCAACCGTGCCCGGCCGAATACTGCCCAGCAGGGCGCTGAAATCCCCGCTAGCAAGGCAGACGCCTTCCACTGCACGAGCCGCGCGGCACCCTCGGGGTCACACGAGGCGACAACACATACCGCCGAGGCCAGTTGGAGCACAGAGCGGGTGGAACTGAAGCGCTCGCGCGCCGAGGGGGAGCCGATCAGCCATCCCGTCTCCACGAGCACCTTGGCATAAGAACCAAGCGCTTCTTCGAGAACTCGCTCCAGCTGGTTCGGGCTCAGAACCGTAGGCGAGCCGGGTGCCGCACACAATATGTCAAAATGGCCCGTCGCCTCGGTCCCGTCGCCTCTTTCGCCCGAAAGAGAGCTCGCCACGGCCGGCATTCCTTGGCGCGCCCGAGCCAGGGCCCAGGGCAGGCCTCCTTCGGGAGCCCTCGCCAACCTCGAGACCAAAACTGGCGACAGCTCCTCGGCTTCCACCAAAAGAACTGGGTGGCTTTGCGAAAAATGCTCAGCAGCACCGACCACGAGCTCCGTCAGGCCAGCTCCGCCGCTCACCTTGGTCCAGGCAGTGAGAAGCCCGCGGTGCTTGCGGGCGCCAATGGCCCTGGTTGGCCGTGGCGAGCCGCCCCGCTCCCGCGAGGCCCCAACGCTGTCGCGCGGGCGCACCTGGCTTATGAGGTCGAAAAGGTCGGCTGCGGGCGACGATGCCGGCAGGAGCTCCTCAGCGCCCAAGGCGAGAAGGTACTGGCGGCCCATGCCATTGGCGGCGTCCCAGACCCCTATCACGTGGGCCCCGAAATCTCGTGCCTTCGCCAGGTCAGCCGAGGAAAGGGCCCGCATTACGTCATCGAGCACCAGCACGTCGAGCTTTGGCAGGAGGCGCCGAAGGCCGGTGCCGTCCATGACGATTTCGATGTCGACACCTTGCCCGTGGTCGCGTACGTGCGCGCGAAGTGCCGTGCTCCACGGCGATTTAGTTGCCGCCACCGCCACTTTCAGTGAGGCCATCAGTGCCTGCTCCCACCCGGGCCCAAGGGCGCCCCTTCGATGCTCACGGGCGCTTGGTAGCCGGGAAGAGCCGCGACGGCTTCCCCGGTCGAACGCACAACTTGCACCTCGTCGGCCGCGCCGCTCAGCCCTCCGCTGCTGAGAGCCGCAGCCAAGCGCAACGCCGTCTGCTTGTCCACACCGACAACCACGAAATACCCGTCCGTACCCCCGCCGAGGGCACCACTGACGCCTGAGGTAGGTGCCACGGCGAGCACCCGGAGGCCCTGGGCTACGTAGTAGGACTCCCCCGCCTCAGGTGACGCGATGACGTCGACTTCGTCTCCCACGTCGATCGCGCCCCCGGCGGCTTGCTGCAGCGGGACAGCGATGCTCATTTCGCCGAGCACCCCCCGGTCAGGCCGACCTAGCTCGCCTGATGTGACGGCGTCCCCGGCTCTAATGGGGACTGCCGCAACGAACCCCCCGGTTAGCTGGGAAGGGCTGAGAAGCCCTTTAGCCAGTAGCCGGTCGCTTGCGTGCACCCGAACGACCTTGGTATCGGCAGCGTCGACGGCCGACCCTGCAGGGAGCGTCGCGCTTGCGACAACTATCGCCGTCTCGGCGGAGCGGTCCTGAAGAGCCTCGTACGCAAAGGCCCCGCCTAAAACGGCAAGTGCTAACGGGACAATGCTCGCGCTGCTGCGCCCGCGCGGCCGGGCCCGACGGCGGACCGCTTTACCAGCGACGATCGGAGACGGTGGCGCGCTGGCCTCAGCCGCTAAGGAGACCGTCTCAGAACGCATTACCCACCGCGGCAACCAAACCCGCAACCGCCAAGAACGGCCCGAGAGGAACGGCAACCCGTGTTGGGGGACGGGCCTGGCAAAGTTGAGCGGGGACGGCTGAACGTTGCCGAGAGCGTAGTTGCCTCTTCGCGGACATCGCGACCCCGGTTAGCCCGGCCGCAAGCGGCGCGCAGGAAACAGCGGCCATCGAAGCAGCTGGACAGAACGCGCCCGCACCAAAAGCCACTAGGCACGCCAAACGCACATCCCCCAAGCCGATGCTCGCCGGAGCGAGCGTGTACCAAGTGAGGTAGCCGGCCGCTGTGGCAGCGCAAGATATCCCTGCCCACGCAAAAGGCTTCCAATCGCGGCTCGCGGAACAGCCCCAAGCGAGGCCAATTGCTACCAGCGCACCTGCCGCGCGGAGCCAGGGTGTCGGCAGCAACATCCGCTCGATGTCGACGAGCGCAAAAATCCCGAGGGCACCTGCCCAAAGTGTTGTCCAAGCCCACAGGCCAACTGCCGCGACCACTGAGAACCTGTCGTCAAGCGCTATTTGTGCGGCTGTGAAGACTGCTCTCGTTGCGCACGAAGCAGCCGGCACAGCGACCCACAGCGCCAGTGGGGCCCCTCTCCTCTCGTCCGGGGCCGGCTGCCCTTCCCGGTGGCCTTCGCGCGTGGCTTGGCCCGACCGCGCCCAAAGACCAGCGAGAACGCCGACGAGCACGCTCGCGGGAACGGAGGCGAAGTAGCGTAACAAGCCCAAGGTGGCTGACCTTTCCGAGCAATACCGGCCAGCTAAGGGCGTTCTTTTGAAGAGCTTTTTGCACGCAAAAGCGGGCGTGGCCCGCCCGAGCCGAGCCGAACGGCTGCGAGAGCGCTTGGGCGCCTAGCGACGCCGCTGCCGCTCCGCCTGGAGCGGCTCGTACAGCTCCAGGTACTTCTGTGCTAAGGCACCTAACGAATGCGCGGCCGCCCGCTGGTAGGCAGATTCCTGCATCGCTTTGACCTCGGGCCCCCCTGCGAGCGCTTTTTGGAGCGCGCCTGCAAGGGCTGCCGGGTCCCCTGGGGGCACCAAGAAAGCGTCCCGCGACCCCCGGGCGACATTTGCATAACCGGCAATGTCGCTCGCTACTACGGTCGCCCTGGCAGCCATCCCCTCGAGCAGGACGACGCCAAAGCTTTCCCCGTGCAAGGAGGGCGCGACCAGCACGTCTGCTCCTCGCAGGCGGCGCAGCTTCTCCTCCTCATCGATCGTCCCTAGCCACTCGAAGCGCGCATCACCCATTGTCGCCTCACGCAACGCGCGCGACTGGGGGCCGTCGCCAGCCACCCATACGCGGGCGTCGACTCCCTGCTGCATGACCGCCTCCACGAGGACTGCAAGGCCCTTGCGCGGCTCATGGCGGCCGAGGAAGAGCACAGTGGGCCCGTTCGTCGGCCAGGCGCTCGCTGCGTTGACCAGGCCGATGTCGATCCCGTTCCAAAGCAGCTCATACTGCCCGCCCAGGGCCCGGCGCGCCGTAGCCAGTGCGAGGCCCGAGACTGCGCAGCGGACCGACAAACGCCGCGCCGCCCATCTCCCGGGGACCTTCAGAGCCCGGTACCAGGCGATGTCCCCTGCCCTGTGGAACGTGCCCACGAGAGGGCGGTCGCTGAAAACAAGTGCTGTCAGCGTGGGGCCTGGGACCAATGGTTCGTGGAGGTGGACTATGTCAAACTGCTCGTCCCGCAGCGCGCGGATTGTCCGCAGCGCAGCAGAGGGGTCGGGCGCGATCGGCGCCACCGACCCGTTGGCCGCAGTCGGTACCGACGCGCCCAGGGGCGAAACCCAGGGCTCGGGAGGTGGGCCGTCGCAGGGCGCGAGCGCCCTTACTTCCACGCCCAGTTCGCGCATCGCCTTTGCGATCCCCATTACCTGCCCTTGGACGCCGCCTGGGATGCTCAAGCTGTACGGGCAGACCATGGCGACCCTCAGCCCCGCCCACCCTCGCCCCGCTGCGTCGATGGCGGGAAGGCTGCTCGGCGCGCCCGGCGCGCTCACTTTACGTCGACCTCCGCGAGCGAGCCTCGTTTATTGGCGGTTGCGCGCTCGCCGGCGCGGCGCCCCGGCCACCCCCGCAAGGAGGGGTCATCGGGCCAGTTCGGTTGCAGCAGGTGCCATTGGCTGGGGGAAGCCCGGATGAGCCCCTCCAGTTCTCTTGCAAGCGCTTGAGTGCTTTCTTGCACGCGCGTGCGGAAGCTGCCCGTCTCGGGAGGCTCGATGGCCGGCCGGAAATCTATGTGGTGAGCATCCGCCGATCTGCCGTAATAGATCGCAGCCAACATGAGCGGCGCCTTGGAGCGGAGCGCGAGAGTTGCTGGGCCAGCCGGCATACGCACCGGCGAACCGAAGAACTCGACCTCGACCCCCGCCGCGTTGCCAACAAGGCGATCAGAAAGCAGGCAGACGACGTGGCCTTCCTTGAGAGCCTGGAGGACCGCGGCGCCCGCACCCGAGCCGACCGGCACCACGTGCATGCCCAATCGCTCGCGGTAGGCGGCGAACCACTGAAAAACTTCGGGAGGCTCGAGCGGCTCGACCGCTACGGTCACCTGTAGGCCGCGAGCGATCAAGTACAGCGCACCCCACTCCCACCCCCCGAGGTGGGGCGCAGATATGATGACCCCTTTTCCCTGCGAGAGGCACGCGTCCAAGTTGTCCTCGCCACCGGTCGTGACGCTCGCTGCCGCCTTCGTCGCGCCTACAGAGGGCAGACGGAAGCTTTCCGCCCAATAGCGGGCGTAGTTCGCGAAGACCTCGGCGACGAGCCGCTTGCGCTCCGCTCGCTCGAGCGGCCGGCCGAGCACCCGGGCCATGTGCGACGCGACAACGGCACGGCGCCCGTCGAGGTCGGGGAGCCGTCCCAGCACTTCCCCGGTCAAAACTGCGAGCCGGCAGGAGGCCTCTGGGGGGAGCGCCGAGGCGGCCAGCATCGCGGCCCTATACAGGGCGAGCCTTGCTCTCGGCACGACCAGACCCTACGGCAGCAACCGGCCTACGGGCCAGCTCACAAGGTCACGCCAGGCCCCTACCGGCGGGTTACCCCGAAGCCCTTCGCGGCCGGCGCCGAGAAGGGCTCTCCTGGTCTCCGCCGGCGTCAGGGCCATCGTCATAGCGCTGGTCCTCATAGCGCTGCCGCCTGGCGACCCGCCTCTCGTGCCAGCGGCCGCCCGGCGCGGAGTTGGCAGGTCGCCTGCTCCCGGCAAAGAAGCCTCCTCCGGCCGGCATGCGTGTGGCCGAGCTGCGAGCGCTCCTCGGCCCCGTACGCTCCTCGCGCCACGCCCGCCACTTGAGCACGACGGCTGTCGGCTCGACGGGCAAAGGTGCTGGTGGCCGCTCGGCTTGCCGCCACACCTTTATGAACCGCTGCCCAGCTGTGATGCATGAGAGGGCGAACACCAGCCAGAGCAGCCAGAGCATGTCCGCGGGGAACTTCAGTGCGAAGCAGAGGACGAAGACCCTTTCCCCTCTCTCCATGAGGCCGCCTTTGGCGTCGATCCCGAGAGCGTCGGCTTTCGCGCGGATATACGAGACGAGCTGGGAGGCGCCGAGCACAGCAAGAGGCACCAACGCAGCGTGGCCCCCAAAGCGGCCCTGCGCGTACCACGCCATCCCCACCAGCACGACCGAGTCGCTGACACGGTCCCCGACAGAATCGAAGAAGGCGCCTCTCCGGCTCGCCCGGCCGCTCGCCTTAGCCAAACTGCCGTCGAAGAGGTCTGGCAGTGCCGAGCCGATCAGGACCAGCATGCCGGCAATGAGGTGCCCAGTCGCTATCGCCCATGCGGCGGGGACCGACAAGACGATACCGAGCGCCGTCAAATGGTCAGGAGCTAGCCCGGTGCGCCGGAGCGCCCGGCCGGCGGGGCTTACCACTCGGTCAACCGCCGCCCGGAAGCGTGCATCGAACAAGCTCAGGTGCTCCTATCGGCCGAGGTCTTTAGCCCGAGCCTACCACCGGCCCCGGCCCGCACGGCCGAACGACCACGGCCCAGGGCCAGGGCCCTGGAGCACCGAGCCGTGCCCCCTCGCCCGACGGGGCACCCGGTGCGCCTGGCAAGGTAGCCTGTGGAAACCTCGGGAAGGGGACCTGACGGGACAGGCCCGCAGGCAAGGAAGAAGAGGTGCCGCATGAAAGCGTACCCACCGGCAAAGGTCCGAAATGTCGCACTCGTAGGCCACGGTGGCTCGGGCAAGACCACCCTGACAGAAGCGCTTGCTTTGTGCAGCGGCGCGCTCAACCGGACGGGGCGGGTTGAAGACGGGACGACGCTTTCAGATTTCGAGCCCGAGGAGCACACCCACCACATGTCGACTTCGCTTTCGCTTGCCGCCCTCGAGTGGCGCGGTTACAAGGTGAACGTCTTGGACTGCCCCGGCTACGCAGATTTTGTACCAGAAGCTCTCGCGGCTCTGTCAGTTGCCGACCTCGCTGTCTTCGTTGTGAGCGCAGTCGACGGGGTCGAGGTCCAGACTGAGGTGTTCTGGCGGGCCGCGACCGAACTGGGTACCCCGCGTATGGTCTTCATGAACAAGCTCGACAGGGAACGGGCGGATTTTGGCACCGTCCTGCAACAGCTTCATAACGCGTTTGGCGCCGGCGTGGCGCCCCTCGAGCTGCCGATCGGTTCTGAAGCAGATTTCAACGGCGTCGCCGACTTATTGACCGATACCGCCTTCGCCTATCAGCCCGGCAAGTGCACTGCGACGAGCGGCCCGGTCCCCGACTCGATAGCCGAAAGCGAGCACACCGTGAGGGACTCGCTCGTCGAAGGCATCGTCGTCGCTGACGACGACCTCATGTCCCGTTACCTCGAAGGGGAGGAGATCTCCGCCGAGGAGCTCTCCAAGACCCTTGCCAAAGGCGTCGTCTCATCACAGGTTTTCCCTGTTATCTGCGGCTCGGCTACCAAGCTCGTTGGCATCGACCGCCTCCTTGACGCGATCTGCGACGTGGCCCCCTCGCCTCTCGAGCGCCCACCTGCGCAGGCTCGAGCGGGCGCCAATGAGCTAGCCGAGGTAGCGCCCGACGCGGCGGGCCAGCCCCTCGCCTGGGTTTTCAAGACGATCGCCGACCCCTACGTGGGAAAGATCTCGCTTTTCAAGGTCCTCTCAGGCACAGTCCGGCCCGATGCCGTCCTCTACAACCCGAGGTCCCGTTCGGAAGAGCGCCTTCATGCCCTCTTCAGCCTCCGTGGCAAGGAGCAGATCGCGCTGCCCGAACTTTCCGCAGGCGATATCGGCGCGGTGGCGAAGCTCGCCGCCACCAACACCAAGGACACCCTGACGCCGAGGAACATGCCCGTGACCGTCGTGCCCCCGGGAGAGCCCCGTGGTGCCGGGGCGGACGGAGCTTCCAACTGGCTCGCCGAAGCCGCCATGCCCGTGCTCTCCATGGCGATCCGGCCAAAGAGCAAGGCCGACGAGGACAAATTGATGACGGCGCTCCATCGCCTGCAAGAAGAAGACCCGACGCTCGTAGTGCGCCGGGAGGACGAGACCCACCAAACCGTGATATCGGGCACCGGCGAAACACACCTGGCGATTGCCATGGAACGCCTCTCGCGCAAATTTGGCGTTGCCGTCGAGCACGAAGACCTCGTGATCCCTTACCGGGAAACTGTAACTGGCACTGCCGAAGCCGAAGGGAAGTACAAAAAGCAGACCGGTGGCCATGGCCAGTTCGGCGTCGCATCGTTGCGCATCGAGCCCATGGAGCGCGGTGCGGGCTTCCAATTTGTGGACAACATCGTCGGCGGCGTGATCCCGCGCCAGTACATACCCGCTGTCCAAAAAGGCTCCGAAGAGGCCATGGCGGACGGGGGGAATTTTGGCTGGCCCGTCGTTGATGTGCGCGTCACGTGCTTCGATGGGAAGCACCACCCGGTGGACTCTTCAGAAATGTCGTTCAAAATGGCTGGTGCTCTGGCCGTGAGGGAGGCTTTGGCCAAGGCTGGGCCGGTTATCCTCGAACCGGTTTCCTTATTGGAAGTAACTGTGCCCAACGCCTACCAAGGCGATGTCCTGGGCGACTTGAACAGCCGCCGCGGGAGGGTCCAGGGTACCGAGACAGGCCAGGCGGGCGAGTCCATCATCGTCGCCACGGTCCCAACCTCAGAGCTTGTCCGTTATGCCATCGACCTGCGTAGCCTCACAGGTGGGCGCGGGCGGTTCCGGGCAAAGCACGACCATTACGAGATCATGCCCCAGAACCTCTGGGACAAGGTCAAGCGCGAACGAGCGAGCGTGGAGAAGTAGGAGTAGGGCAAGTACCGCTGCCTTCAGGAACGTCGTCGATGCATTAGCCCGGCATCCCCTCGACCCCGGCTGAGGCCCCCGGGGTGGCCTCGAAGACGGCGGCGGGCTTGGCAACGTCGCCTCGGTAACGTTCGTAAACCGCCAGCAAGTGCCCCACGCCCGAAGTGACGGCCCAAGGCCCGGGCCCGTTTGCGCCAGCGCCTCGAAGGACTTCTACAGGGAGCACCCGGCCGTGGCGCACGAGGTCAGCAAGTTCGACGCCAGCAACCGCCTCAGCGAAGCCGGCCTGGCGAAGCGCCGCAGCCGGGCTCACAACCCAGCGGGCCGGGCCAGCTTCGCTTCTCAGGACCTCGAGGGAGACGGCCTCTTCCACGCTGAAAGCCCCCGACCGCAACCGCCGCAGCTCCCTCAGGTAGGCGCCGCCCCCGAGCAGACGGCCGAGGTCAGCAGCGAGAGAGCGCACGTAAGTCCCCGCGGAACATTCGACGTCGACAGCAACGACTGGCCCGCGCTCAGTTGCCCCGATGACACGCGTGCCGAAGCTGCTCACGACGACTGGACGGGGCGCCCTTTCGACTTCGACCCCGCGCCGGGCGAGCTCGTGCAGCCTGCGCCCGCCGACTTTCAAAGCGGAAACCATCGGCGGGACTTGCATAATTTCGCCGGTGAGGCGCCCCGCTGCGCTGGCAACCTCCTCCGCGCTGACCGCGGACATTTGGTACTCGGCGGTGATTTCCCCGCTCGAGTCGAGGGTAGTGGTGCTCGTCCCGAGCACCACTACGCCGGTGTAGCGCTTAGTCGCCCCCCCAAGGAACTGCAGCAGCCTGGTGGCTTGCCCAAGCCCGACGACGAGAGCCCCGGTGGCATCGGGGTCGAGGGTACCGGCGTGCCCGACCCTTTTTTGCCCGAAGACTTGGCGGCAGATATTGACGACGTCGTGGCTCGTGCAACCCGCAGGCTTGTCCAGGACAAGGACGCCATCGACTTGAGCCTGAGACGTGCCAGCCCGCAGCGGGCCAACCACGCGAACCCCCGTACCCCCGCTCCGGCTAGCCTGGCGAGCTCGCCGGGTCAGCGGGACCGTCGAGCCCGGCCACCTCGCCCGAGCCCCCTGGACCGCCTTGCCCGAGCCCGGTTTCGGGCAGTTGCCCACTCGAGCGAAGCCCTCGCAGCACGGACTCGACCCTTTCCCCGTAGGCAACTGCGGGGTCGGCGTCGAAGGAAAGCTGCGGGGTCCGCTTGATGCGGACCTGGTGAGCGACTGCGGCCTGAAGGCGCGGCCGAGCCTGCGCAAGCGCCTCTGCCGCCGGGCCCGACAGCGACGAGAGGAACACTGTCGCATGCCGGAGGTCTGGGTCACAGCTTACGGCCGTTACAGTAGCCATCTCGAGGCGCGGGTCACTGCCGGCAGCTCGCTCGATGGCCTCGGCCAGCACCTCCCGGAGCAGCTCGTTCACACGAGCCATCCTTGGGTAATGGCGGGCCAGGGGGCGGCCGCGGCGGCTCACTGGCCCCACCAGTGGCGTTGTGTTGAGACCACTTCCACCTCTGGAAAGGACCACACGAAGCGCTCCACCGACGTGAGCACCTCCTCGACATGCCCTGCGCTCCCGGCGACTGCCGCAAAGGCGAGCTCCGCCGCCTGCCAACGGTCTTGCTTTCCAACTTCAGCTGCCGCGACGCCGAAGCGGTGCCGGCTCCCGTCGACTATCGGCCGGATAACGGCGCGCTTGTCCTTCAATGACCGTGCCTCTGGTATATGGAGCTCGACGGACAGCGCCGCTGCATGCATCCCGCACCAGCCTGCCCCTTAGGAGCGCGGGATCTCCCGCTCCTCGTAGGTTTCTATTAGGTCGCCCTCTCGCAGGTCCTGGTTGTTGGAGAGCCCGATGCCGCACTCGAAGCCCTCGTGAACTTCTCGGACGTCCTCCTTGAACCGCCGCAGCGAGGTGATCGAACCCTTCCAGATGATGACCCCGTCGCGAAGGAAGCGCACCTTCGAGCCGCGGGTGATCACGCCGCTGCGGACATAGCACCCGGCAATCGCACCGATGCGCGGGACCCGGAAGATCTCCCGGACCTCGGTCTCGCCCGTGACGATCTCCTCGTACTCGGGTGCCAGCATGCCCACCATGGCGGCTTGGACGTCTTCGATCAATTTGTAGATGATCTCGTAAGTCCGGATCTCGACGCTTTGTGCAGCCGCCATCGCTCGTGCCTCACGTCCGGGCCGGACGTTGAAGCCGATGATCGTGGCATTGGAAGCGGCGGCGAGCGCCACGTCGTTCTCGGTGATCCCACCAACAGCACGGTGGACGAAAGAGAGCTTCACGTCGTCTCGCTCGAGCTTTCGCAAGCTCTCGGTGACTGCTTCGAGGGACCCCTGCACGTCTGCCTTCACCACCAGGTTGAGCGTGGCCGCCTCGCCCCGCTGGATCTGTTCGAAAATGTCCTCGAGCTTGGCGCCGCCACTTGTCGCTGCTGAGCTCCGGCGGAGGTCCGCGCTCCGGAAGCGCTGCTCGCGCTGTTCAGCAACTTCACGAGCTGTGCGCGCGTCAGCGACACCTCGCAGCTCGTCGCCTGCTGCCGGGAGCGAACCAAAGCCGAGCACCTGTGCCGGGAACGAGGGGGGCGCTTCTTTGATGTTGTCGCCTTTGTCGTCGATCAGCGCCTTGACGCGGCCCCATGCTGCACCCGCGACAACGTGGTCGCCAACGCGCAGCGTGCCGTTTTGGATGATGACTGTGGCGACCGGGCCTTTGCCTGGGTCCAGGTTGGCCTCGAGCACCACGCCGCGCGTGTGCCCTTCAGGGTTGGCTCGCAGCTCCTCGACTTCCGCCACTACCAGCAATTGCTCTAGCAAGTCGTCGATCCCGAGGTTTTGCAGAGCGGAAACCTCGACCATGATCGTGTCGCCACCCCAGCGCTCAGGTACGAGCCCGAGCTCGGAGAGCTGCTGCATCACGTGATTGGGGTCGGCGTCGGCGCGGTCGATCTTGTTGATCGCTACCACGATCGGGACGTCTGCGGCTTTCGCGTGGTTGAGCGCTTCGACGGTCTGGGGCATGACGCCGTCATCGGCAGCGACGACGAGGACGACGATGTCGGTAACTTCGGCACCACGAGCACGCATCGCCGTGAAGGCTTCGTGGCCCGGCGTGTCAATGAAGGTGATGACGGCTCCTGCCGGCGTCGTTACTTGGTACGCGCCTATGTGCTGGGTTATCCCGCCCGTCTCGCCCGAGGCGACGTCCGATTCGCGGATCCGGTCGAGCAGGGACGTCTTGCCGTGGTCGACATGGCCCATCACTGTCACCACGGGCGGCCGCGGCCGCAGCTGGTCCTCGGACTCTTCCTCGTCACCCTCGGCGAAGTACCTCGCCTGGAGCTCCGCCTCCTTTTGCTCGCCCGGGTCGACAAGGCGAACGTGGGCTCCGATCTCGGCGGCGAAAAGCTCGATCATCTCGTCCGAGAGCGACATCGTTGCCGTGACCATCTCGCCTTGGCTGAAGAGGAAACGGACGACATCAGCGGCACTGCGGTTGAGCCGTGGCGCCAGGTCCTGTGCTGTCGAACCACGCTCCACGATCACTTCGCCCTCTGGTACAGGGGCGTGGGAGGGCACGTAGGTGGTCGGGACCTGTGCCTCTAGCTCTTCGCGGCTTTGCTTGCGGCTGCGCGAACGCCTTGCGCTCGGCCGGCTCCCGCCTCCGCGCCCACCAGGCCCGCCTCCGGCGCCTCCCGGGCCTGGGCGGCCTCCTCCGCGCGGCGGCATGCCCGGGCCGCCCGGAACACCACCGCGGTAGGGACCTCCACTAGAAGGTGCGCGGTACGTCGCGTCTCGAGAAAGAGGCCCGCCTCTTGGCGCGACCGGGCGCGCGCCACCGGGCCGGGCGCCCGGGCCCGAAGGCCTTCCTCCGCTGCCTCCGGGGCCGCCTGGCCGTGCTCCGGGCATACCTTGCCTCGGCCCACCTGGGGCTCCCCCACCCCCGGGCGCTTGGCGCCCGACCGGGCCACCTGGCCCCGTGCGAGGTCCTCCGGGCCGGCCACCGGGCGAGGGGCGTCCTTGGTCCGGCCTGCCGGCAAAGCGTCCGACCCCGCCCGGCGAATAACTGCCACCCGAACGCGCCTGCGCTCCTCCGGCACTGCTACCCCTGCCGGCGCTGCCTTCAGGCCCGCTCGCGGGGGGCCGCACGGGGGGAGGGATCGGCTTGCCGGTAAGGGGCGAAACCGGGCGGCTGAAGCCGGGGGGCGGCGGGATCGGTTTGCCCGTCATCGGAGAGACGGCGCCCCGGCCCTGCGGCGGCGACGCCACTGCGCCACTATCGGGCCCCGGCCCGCCCAACATTGGCCTCGCGGGGGCCGCCCCGCTCGCTTGGGCGCCTTGGCCCGCTTGCGATGCCGCACCGGAACGAGCCGTCATAGCGGCGTTCGCGACGGCCACAGCGGGCTGGGCGGGCTGGGCTGAGGGTTGCGCTTGAGGAGCGACCGGGTGCGCAGGAAGTGCTGGCTGAGACGGGGCGCGCACTCCCGGGGGGGGAGCAAGGGGCCCCGGCTGGGGGCGTCCTACACCGTGGGTAGACTCCGGTCTGCTCGTCTCTCGGGCGCTTGCGGCGCCGTCTCGCGCAACTACGGGCTCGGGGTGGACTGGGCGCGATGTTGGCGCAGCCGGCGCGGGGCGGGCGTCGGCGGGCGGGGCGATGATACCCACGGGGGCGGCCGAGGGCCCTGGCGTCACTGCTACGGGCCGGTGCCGAGGAGGACCGGGGGCAGGCGCTTCGGCGGTTGCGAAACCCCCTCCAGGGGTGGCCGCCACCACCCGGGCGAGCGGGGGCACGGTTGGCACTGCCGCGGCTGCAGGCACCTCCTCCGGCGGGTGTGCACGCTTCAGGCCCTCCCGCTCAGCCTTGCGGCGGACGCGATCAGCCTGAGCCTCTTCGATGCTCGACGAATGGCTCGTCACCCCGATCCCCATTGCGAGGCACAGCTCTAAGCCTTCTTTGTTGCTAAGGCCGAGCTCGCGTGCCAGCTCGTACACCCGGATCTTCTTCGACAAGTTGCTCTTAAGTCCCTTTCTGCATCTGTCGCTCCGCCGCTATCACAGCCGGTGGCGTTACTTGCTCCATCCTCGCATGTTCGCAAGCCCAACTGAGCAGCGCCTCTACCTCGGCCGCGGCGACCTCGCCGCGCAAGGCCCTGCCGAAGGCGCGCCTTTTTGCAGCCTTGTGCACACACTCCGGCCGCGCCACCTCGAGGTCCCCGAGGCGGCATAGCCAGGCACCGCGGCCTGGTGCTCCTCTGTCGACAACAAGCCGGCCGTCCTGGCTCAGCGCAACCCTCACCAGTGTACCGGTGGCCACCCGGGCCCGGCACCCAACGCAGGTCCGCAGTGGTACGCGCGTCTAGCTGGCCCCCTCGCGTGCTGGCGCTTCCTCGGGCACGCTGCCCGCTTGCTCGCCGGCGACGCCCTGGGAAGGGGCCTCTCCAGGCGCCTCAACGACCTCGGCGCTCCCGTTGTTGCCCCATTCGCTCTCAGCCGAAGTACGCGAAACGGCTTCCCACTGCTCTGCCGAGAGGGCCTCGCCGCCACCCGCGGGCTGCCACACCATCTCGCCCGCGTCGTTCTGCAACCATTCGCCTTCGGCCCACTCCTCGGCGGCATACGCCTCTTCCTCAGCCAGCTGGCTCTCGCTCTTGATGTCGATACGCCACCCCGTTAGGCGGGCCGCGAGGCGGGCATTTTGCCCTTCCTTACCTATCGCCAAGGAGAGCTGGTAGTCGTTGACGATCACAGTGGCCGTGCCGGACTCCTCGTCGAGATCCACGTCCTTGACCTTGGCCGGCTGGAGCGCTCGCATGACAAATTCCCGGGCGTCCTCCGAGTAAGGAACGATGTCGACCTTCTCGCCCCGGAGCTCGGTAGTAACCATGCGCACGCGCGCCCCCCGCGCCCCAACGCAGGCTCCTACGGGGTCCACGTTCGGGTCGTTGGACCACACAGCGATCTTGGTCCGGTGCCCCGGCTCGCGCGCCGCCGCCTTGATCTCCACGATCCCGTTTGCGATCTCGGGGACCTCAAGCTCAAAGAGCCGCTTAATGAGCCCCGGGTGTGTCCGGGAGACGACGATCTGGGGGCCTTTGCTCGTCTTGCGGACCTCGACTATGTAGGCCTTCAGGCGGGTGCCATGTTCGTAGTGCTCGAAGGGCACCTGTTCTGCCTGTGGCAGGAGAGCCTCGACCTTGCCGAGGTCGAGGAGCGTGTAGCGGTTGTCGCTTTGCTGGATGATGCCCGTGACGATGTCACCCTCCCGCCCGGCGTACTCCTCGTACTTGAGGTCTCGCTCGGCCTCGCGGATACGCTGGAAGATCACCTGCTTGGCGGTCTGCGCGGCGATGCGGCCGAAATCTTTGGGCGTGTCATCCCATTCCCGCACGACATTGCCCTCGTCGTCGAGCTCTTGGCCGTAGACACGGATCTCGCCGCCGTCAGGCTCTATCGTCACCACGGCTTCCTCGGCAGCCCCTGGCATGCGCTTGTAGGCAGCAACTAACGCGTTGGCAAGCGCGTCCAGGAGAACGTCCACGCTGATGCCTTTGTCCTTGGCGATCTGCTGCAACGCCTCCAGGAAAGCCATGTTGTCTTTCATCGAGCTCATCGAGCCTCCCGGGACGGTGCAAGGGCAGCAGCCGGGCGTGGCCCGGTCCTGCGAGGTGTTTTGCCGGCAGCCTGTTTGGTGGGATGGCGCGCCGGCGCGCCCCACTCGAAGACCGTGGTGGCGCGCTCTACCCACGCCAGCGGCAGCGTCACCTCTTGCAGGCCCCCGTCGCCGGCATCTGCGAGAAGCGTGAGCTCGGTTTCGGAGGCGGCAACCAGCTTGCCGCGCAAGCGTCGCGGCGCCGCTGCCCCGGAGGTGGTCTTGACGACCAGGTCTTCTCCGACATAGCGAGCGAAATGGTGCGGGTAACGCAGCCGGCGCTCGAGCCCTGGGCTCGAGACCTCGAGTGTGTAACGGCCCGCCGGCACGAGGTCGTCACGCTCGTCAAGGACCGAGGAGATAGCACCGCTCAAGGTCGCGATCGCGTCCAGGTCGACCCCCTCGCTGCCCTCCACCAGCACCCGTACGGAGGTACCCGAACGCTCGACGTCCCAAATCTCGAGCCCTGCAGCCTGCACTACGGGCCGAAGAGCCCCAGAAATTGCTTCCTCGGCGGCCATCTCACCTCCTCGTGGTCAAGGTCCATCAAACAAAAACGTGGGCACCCTGCCAGGCAGGAAGGCCCACGCCCAACATCACCAAGCGGCAACACCGAGTATTATAGCCAATACCGGTCCTGTTTCGTCTTGGGGGCTGGTATTGGCGCGCCCGGTTTTGTGTTATCTGCTGAGGCCCCCCGGCCCCCCTAGGCCTCGCGCCTCACTTCCATCGGAAGTAGACAAAAACTCGCCCGAAGTTGTCGGAGTCCTTTTCGACGCGGTGGTAGAGGGCTTTGACGTCTTTGCGCTCGAGGAACCTGAGAACACGCTTTTTCAGCTGCCCCGAGCCCTTGCCAGGGATGATCTCGACCTCGCTCGCCTTGATGCGGACCGCCTCGTCGAGGACGTCGCGCAGGGCGCGTTCGATCAGGTCGCCTTTGTTGTAAATCTCGTGGAGGTCGACCTTGAGCTTGGCCACTCGCAGCTGGCTGTCAGATCCCGGGCAGGGCCTAGGCGGGGGGCACTGCCGTGCTCCCCTCCCCCGCCTGCGAGCCCAAGCGCCGGTTGATCAGCTCGACCTTGGCCTCGCTCCGGTTTACGTCTGAGCCGTGAGCTCCAAGGAGGGCAAGCCGGTCGGCTTCGGCCTCCTTGGCGGCTCGCCAGTCGGCTGCTGCCAGGCGCGCATCGAAGCCTTCTTTGACCAGCTTTTCGGCCTCCTCGACAAGGGCTTGGACCATCTCTGCCTCAGGCACCACCCGGACGATCTCTCCCCTGATGAACAAATGGCCCCTGTGCTTGCCGGCCGCGATCCCAAGGTCGGCAGAGCGAGCTTCGCCGGGGCCGTTCACCACGCACCCCATTACGGCCACCTGGAGAGGGATCTCCCGCGCTTCGAGGGCAGCCTGGGCTTCGGCTGCCACCCTGTAGACGTCGATCTCCGCTCGTCCGCAGGAGGGGCATGCGATCAGGTCGACGTTGCGGCGCTCCCGGAGACCCAGTGCTTCCAGCAAAGTGCGCCCGGCCTTGGCTTCTTCCACCGGGTCGGTGGTGAGGGAGTAGCGGATCGTGTCCCCGATCCCTTCCAGGAGCAACGTCCCGATCCCCGCGGTGCCCTTGATGACCCCCGCGGGCGGCGGGCCAGCCTCGGTAAGCCCGAGGTGAAGCGGGTAGTCGACTTGGTCGGAGAGCTGGCGGTAAGCCTCGACCATGATCGGCACCCGGGAAGCTTTTACCGAGATCTTTACGTTGTCGAAACCCACCTCACCAAACAGCGAAAGCTCATGCAACGCCGATTCCACAAGCGCTTCGGGCGTTGCTTCGCCGTACTTCTCATAGAGCCGTTTGTCGAGAGAACCGGCGTTCACCCCGATGCGGACCGGGGTACCGCGGTCCTTGCATTCGCGCGCTACGAGCCTGATCTCCTCCGCCTTGCGGAGGTTGCCGGGGTTAAGCCGAAGACAATGGGCCCCCGCTTCGAGCGCGGCGAGAGCCATCTCCACATGGAAATGGATGTCTGCAACTATGGGGACCGGGCTTCTCGGGACGATGCGGGCAAGCCCGAGAGCAGCCTCCTTTTCGTTACAAGTGCAGCGCACAATGTCCGCGCCGGCGGCTTTCAGCGCGTATATCTGGGCCAAGGTCCCATCGACGTCAGCGGTCTTCGTGGTAGTCATCGACTGCACCGTGATGGGGGCGTCCCCGCCAACAGGTACAGAGCCGATCACGATCTGGCGGGTCTTCCTACGCGGGTAGCTGTCCATTTGCTCTTCCGATCACCTCTCCGAGTGCCACGACAGGCAACCTTTGCTCGCTTGACACGATACCGGTCCCCGGCGCCAGCGCCGCCTTAGCTCAAGTGATTATGTCCCGCAGGTCCAAGAACAGCGACGACACGCCGTAGAAAATAATGACCGCGAGGACGGCGTAAATGACCGGGGCCATCTTGTTGACGTCGGCATGGTAAGGCTGCTTGGTGCGCATGCTGCGCAACTTCTCGTAGAGGGCGATCGCCACGTGGCCGCCGTCGAGGGGCAGGAGCGGGACCAGGTTGAAGATCCCGACGAAAATGTTGATGAGGATGAGGAGGTAGAGCACCTCTGACCAACCGACCTGTGTCGCCACGCTCGCCAGGCGCACGACACCAACCGGCGAGACGAACCGCACGGCGTTGGGGTTGTCCGCCGCTTTCTGGTGAGTGAGCATGTTCACGTACCCGCTGAAGTCTGTGACCACGTGGCCCAAGTTCTTCACCGATGAAGCTGCCGTGGCCCCGAAGGAGGTGCCGGCGTGCCCCACCGACCCGAGGAAACCGAACCGCACGTACGGGCTCACTTCAATCCCGAGGAGCCCGGTGGGGGTCTTGTAGAGAGGGGTCTTTTGGCCTTTGAGAACTACCTTTGATGCGTCGGCGAGCACGACGGGCTTGAGTGCCACCTCTCGTCCGTGCCGGTCGACCACAATCGCGACCTTTTCCCCGGGACGCGACTTCAGGTATTCGCTCACTTCGTCCCAGGTCGAAAAATGGTGGCCGTTGACCGAGGCCAGCCTGTCCCCGGGCTCGATACCGGCGAGCTCCGCCGGGCTGTCTGAGTGCTGGAAGCTGTCGACGGCCGCGATCGGGTTGTTCGCAGGCGGGTCGCTTATGAAATTGCCAATGTCGCCCGGCCCCCAAAAGAGCGCGACGAGCATCACAAAGGCGAGCAGAAAGTGGACGAAAGAACCTGCGAGAGCTACCGTCAAGCGCCTCCATGTGGGCTGAGCACGGTACGCGCGGGGTTCGTCTTCGGGGGCCACCACTTCCGCGCTCGTCATGCCGACGATGCGGCAATAACCACCTAACGGCAGAGCCTTGATGCCATACGTCGTCTCGCCCCGTTGTACTGCCCAGAGCCGTGGCCCGAACCCGAAGAAGAACTCGCTCACTTTCATGCCAGCGCGCTTGGCTGCCACGAAGTGCCCGAGCTCGTGCAGGACGATCATGATTATCAGCGCAAAGACCACGAGCACGGTGTAAATGGCGCCAAGGAAATAGGCGACCACCAGCCCCCCAGCTACAACGAGCGCCAAGCGCAGGAGGGCGCCCCGTTGCTCGCGAAGGTCCATCTCGTCGCCCGCTTCGCCCCCTGGCCCCGAAGGGGACCGGTAGCGCCCCGTGCCCTCGGGTGCACCGTTGCGGCGCCCGGGCGGGCCGTTGGCGTCGCCCGAGGAGCCGCTAGGCCAATCGAGTGGCTTCAGGTCAGCCAACGTCGACCCTCCCCGCTTGCCCCGCTACGGGCGGTTCGAGCCGTTCCAAGGCTGCGGCCGCCAAGGCACGACCCTCGGCGTCGGCTGCAAGCACGTCGCAGAGGTCTCGCGGTTGGGTTTCCACGAAGGCACTCATCGCCGAACGGATCACCGAGGGAATGTCGGCCCAGCGCAGCCGCCCATTGAGGAAACCTTCCACCGCGACCTCGTTCGCTCCGTTCAGGCAGGCCGTGGCCGTCCCGCCCCGGCGCCCGGCGTCATAGGCGAGCGCAAGGCAGGGGAAGGCGTCGGTGTCCGGGACGTCGAAGTCCAAGCGGCTGAGGGTTGCCCAGTCGATGACGCCGAAGGGGACAGGCATGCGTTCAGGGTACGAGAGGGCATAGCCAATGGGGAGGCGCATGTCAGGCATGGACAACTGGGCAATTACCGCGCCGTCGGTCGTCTCGACCATGGAGTGGACCACCGATTGGGGGTGGATGACCACGTCGATCTGGTCGTAGCTCGCGCCGAAGAGAAGGTGTGCCTCGATAACTTCGAGGCCCTTGTTCATGAGCGTCGAGCTGTCCACGGTGATCTTCGGGCCCATCTTCCACGTCGGGTGCGCGAGGGCATCGTCTACTGACACCTGCCCGAGCTCTTGGGCAGACCTGCCCCGGAACGGCCCACCTGAGGCCGTGATGAGGAGGCGACGCAGCGCCGGGGCACCTATTTCGGCTCTCCCATCGTCAGGCAGAGCACTGACTGCCCTAAGGCACTGATGCACTGCGCAATGCTCTGAGTCAACGGGCACGATCTCGGCGCCCGGCTGGCGGCGCGCTCGCTGCACGATGGGGCCCCCGGCGATCAGCGACTCCTTGTTGGCAAGGGCGAGGCGCTTGCCGGCGCCGAGCGCAGCCAAGGTCACCTCGAGACCGGCGAAGCCGACCACGCCGTTCAGGACGATCTCCGCAGTCTCAGCGAGGTCGGCAAGCGCGCGAGGCCCTGCCAGGAGGTTCACCCCTGGGGGCAGGAGCTGCGCGAGCTCGCTGGCACGGCTGGGGTCCCCCACGGCGACGTAAGCGGGGTGGACCTCGCGGGCTTGCTCGGCAAGCAGCTCCACCGAAGATCTCGCACTGAGGGCGACGACACTGAAGCGCCCCCCCGAGGAGCGGACGACATCGAGAGCTTGGCGCCCGATCGAGCCTGTGCTGCCAGCGAGGTAAACCGTCTTGGGTGCCATTACCGCCTCCGACATCGCGTTGGACCGCTCCGCTGTGCTCGCGAAGGCTACGCCGTTGCCTTACAAGAGGTGCAGCGCGGCGACCAGGAAATAGGTCGCGGGGAGCACGAAGAGCATCGAGTCGAACCTGTCCAGGAGGCCGCCGTGGCCGGGCAGGAGCGCGCCCGAGTCCTTCAGCCGGAGGTCACGCTTCACCATTGACTGCACGAGGTCGCCGATGGGGGCGACGATCGCCACCAAGACGCCGAGCTCGATGCCGTGGACCGCCCCACCCCATGGTGTCAGCTCCTTGCCGATCACGGCGCCCGCGATGACTGCCACGATCCCGCCGCCCACGAAGCCCTCCCAAGTCTTTCCCGGGCTTATGTGAGGGGCGAGATGATGGGACCCGAAGAAGCTCCCTGCCAGCCAGGCACCAATGTCGCAGACGACCGTGGGGATGACCGCTCCCAGGAAGAGGTGCTTCCCGTAGGGGGCTTGCAAGAGCAGGCCGGCGAAACCGCCGAGGGCTCCCACCCACGAGTAGCCGAGGAACGTCACGGCGACGTTGACAACCGGCCTCGCGTCCACGACCCTGAACAAGTACCACAGGAGGCTTGCTGCCAGCACCGTGGCAAAGATGACTCCCAGCGCCCCGGGCCCTTTCCAGTAGGCAGCCAAGACAGTCCCCGCAGCACCAAGGCCGCCGATGAGGGTCGCGGGCCTGAAGCCGACACGCTGCAGCATCGCAAAAGCCTCGAGAGCGCAACCGAGCAACACGACGGCACTGAGCCCAACCAGTGCTGCCGGCCCTGCGACGTAGCAAACGGCCAACAAGACGGCGAGGATGGCGCCCGTGAGCACGGCGGGGCCTATGTCCCGGCCCCTGCTGTCCGATGCCTTCACCTCGGCGGCTACGTCATAGGGACGCTCTGCCCTGTTGGTCGGGGCCCAGTTGGTCACGGTCGAAGCCTCGTCGTTAGAGGACATGGAACTTGCAACGGGCGTCGCCTGCGCGCCCTGTTCGTCGCCACCACGGCGACGCGGCCCTTTCGGGAGCCGCGCTCGTGGCTGTTTGCCGGCGACGCCTTCGCTCGTCGCGGCCCGGGCCTCGGGCAACACCGGCGCGGCAACTGTCTCTGGTGGCACCCCCGCCGGCCGGCCGTGGGGAGGTGCAGCGAAAACCGTGTCCTCGTTTTGGTACTCGCCGGGAATGCCCCCCGTCCTGCCGGTGAGCGGCTCGGGTTCTGAGCGCTCCTCTCCCGGCGTACCCCTTCCGGTTCGCCCACGCTCGCGCTCCAGTCGCTCGAAGTCCTCGTCAAAGGAAAAAGGGCCCCCCTTCGAGGGGGGCGGCGGCGTCACGGGCTCGTCGTTCGCGCCGACAAGGTCTTCGACACCGGGGCTATCAGCCCAATCGTTCACGTCATCGCGCCAGTGCAACCCGCGAGAACCAAGCAGCCGCCAGGCTTGCATCTCCTCGTCGCTGCCGTGTTGCTCCGCGAAAGCACGAGGCACCTCGCCCGTAGGGGGGTCTGCCCAATGAGGAAGTTCCGTGCCCTCGCCTGAGCTCACTGTGGCAACCAATTCCGCACTAGGTGGATCCTCGCGAGGGTACTCCATCTGCTCATCGGGAGTGGATATCCGCAGCGGCACTACCGGTGTCGCTCCCTCATCCGCCGGGCCGGCCGAGGCAGTCGAAGCCGCAACCTCCTCTGGCACCGGCTCCCCAAGAGCCTCCTCTGACCGAGCTTGCGCTCGGGCCTCGCTCGCGGCACCTGCGCGTGCCTCTCCGTGCTCGGCGGGCGCCCCTCCCGCCACCTGCTCGTCCGCCTCGGCCGGGCCCGCAGGCTCCATTGCTGCCAGCTCTGGTGCCTGGAGCGGCTCTGGCGCCGCTCCTGCCTCAACGGGCGCGAGGCTGCTCGCTCCGCCCGCTTCTTCCACTGGCTCGACCGGCCCTGTTGGGGCGCCCGGGTCATAGTCCTCAGGCGGCCCGGCATCGCCCCATTCGGCGACGACGAGTGGGGCCCCCTGGGCCTGTTGGCCCCGGCGGCGACGGCCCCTTTTAGCACCAGGTGTCGGGCGCAGCGCTACTCCTTTTTTTTGCAGGGCTACCGGGCGAAGCTGTCGCGAAAGCGGCGCTCAGCTACCTAGGAGCTCCTGCTCCTTGTGGGCCAGCACTCGGTCGATCTCAGCAGTGAAATCGTGGGTGAGCTTGTCCAGTTCCTTCTCGGCACGGTCAAGGTCATCGGAGGAAATGTCGCCGTCCTTTTCCAAGGTCTCCAGGTCCTTGCGGGTGGCGCGCCGGGCGTTGCGGACAGCCACCCGGCCGTCCTCAGCTTTGTGGTGCACCACCTTGACGAGCTCCTTGCGCCTCTCAACCGTCAGGACAGGGAAAACCAGCCGTACCACCGTGCCGTCGTTGTTCGGCGTGATCCCTAGGTCCGAGGACTGGATGGCTTTTTCGATTGCCTTGATGACCGCAGGCCCTCTTTCGTACGGGCTTATGACAAGGGTCCTGGGTTCAGGCACGTGGAAGCCGGCTAGCTGTTGCAACGGCACCTCGGCTCCGTAGTAATCGACACGCAGCTTCTCCACCAGAGCGGGCGCGGCACGGCCCGTGCGGATGGCGCCAAACTCACCCTTCGTATGCTCGACTGCCTTGGCCATGCGGTCACGGCATTCTTCGATCGCGGTGCCTAGCAGGTTGTCGGCCATCAGTAGATAAGCGTACCTATCTCCTCACCAGCGAGCGCGCTGCGTAGGTTGCCCTCTTTCATGATGTTGAAGTAGAGGATAGGGAGGGCGTTCTCCTTGCAAAGCGTTATCGCGGTGAGGTCCATGGCCCGGAGGTCCTTTTCGAGGATGTCGCTGAAATGGACTTCAGGCAGCAACATGGCCGTGGGGTCCTTGCGAGGGTCGGCTGTATAGACGCCGTCGACCTTTCCATGCGTCCCTTTCAGCAGCACCTCGGCCCCGATCTCGACCGCCCGGAGCGCACCGGCTGTGTCCGTCGTAAAAAACGGGTTGCCGGTGCCGGCCGCGAAGACCACGACACGGCCCTTTTCGAGGTGGCGCATGGCACGCAGGCGTATGTACGGCTCGGCGATCTCGGACATCCCGATCGCCGTCTGCACTCGAGTGGGTTGGCCTTCGCGCTCGAGGGCATCGCGCAGGGCCAGGGCATTTATGACAGTGGCCAGCATCCCCATATAGTCAGCGGTCGCGCGGTCCATCCCGCTCGCCGAACCGACGGCTCCGCGCCATATGTTCCCGCTACCGATGACAACCGCGATCTCTGTCCCAAGGGCGCGCACCTCGGCGACTTCGCGTGCGAGGCGCTCGACGAGGCTGACATCGATGACTTCGTCGGCAGAGTCGCTCGCGAGCGCCTCGCCGGAAACCTTGAGCACGACCCGTTTCCAGGGTGCTCCTGGACGTCCCATCAACCGCCGATCACGACTTGTGCGAAGCGCACGACCTCTGCCTTACCCAGCACGTCGGCCACCGTGCGGCTGTCATCTTTGGCGTAAGGCTGCTCGAGCAAGACGCCGCCTGGGACGCGCTTGTACCAACCGGCGAGCTTGCCCTCGACGATCTTGCCGAGGGCCGCCTCGGGCTTGCCTTCGAGACGAGTGGCCGTGAGAAGCGTCTCGCGTTCGGCATCGACTTCCTCGGTAGGCACGTCCTCCCGGCGGAGGTACTTCGGCTTGCCGAAAGCGATATGGACGGCGATGTCGTGAGCAAGCTCGTCGTCCCCACCTGAGAGCTCGAGGACCACTCCGTTCACGCCGCGGTCGTTTTGGACGTGGAGGTACCAGCCGAGCACATCTCCCGGTGCCGCCTGGAAGCGCACAACCTCGCCCACCTGGACGTTTTCCCTGGTGATGATGTTGAGGTCCTCAACAGCGGCCTTACGCTGGCCCACCGCGTCCTCACCCTCGGTGGCGACAAGCGTGGCCAGCTCGTTCACGAGGTTCACGAAGTCAGGGCTTTTGGCGCCGAAGTCTGTCTCGGAGCGCAGTTGCACGAGCGCGATCGCGTTCGTGCCGGAGTCGTAGGAGACGGCGACCGCACCCTCTTGCGCCTCACGGCCCGCGCGCTCGGCAGCCTTGCCGAGCCCACGTTCGCGCAGCCACTTGGCCGCCGCCCGGGGGTCCCCGCCGCTCTCGGTGAGCGCCCTCTTCGCGTCCATCATCCCAGCGCCGGTGAGGTTGCGCAGGGACTGGACGTCCTTAGCTGTGAATTCTGGCATCTTTTGCTTGGCTCCTAACTTTCGTCTCGGGCTCTCGTCGCTGTAGAGGCAGCGGTGGGCACGGCAGCGTCAGTGACCTCGCCCTCCGCGATGTTCGCGCTTGGTACCCGGGGTGCCTCCGACGGGCCAGCTGCCTCCGAGGGCGCGGGCGCCACTTGTGCCCCTGGGCTCGCCGGAAAGACCTGCGGAACTGCCTCCGGCGCGGCTGGTTGGGCAGCCGGCGCCGCCTGAGCGTGGGCCTGTTGGGTGGCGGGAGCAGCGGGGGGCGCTGGTGCTGGAGCCGCAGGGACGATGAAGGCCGGCCCTGCCGGGGCAAAGGTGCCCCGCCGCGAGGCCACGAACTTGCCCTCTTGTACCGCATCGGCTATCACCCGGCACATGAGCGAGCCGCTGCGGATGGCGTCGTCGTTCCCCGGGATCGGGAACTGGACCAAGTCTGGGTCGCAGTTGGTGTCCACGACCGCCACGATTGGGATGCTCATCTTGTTCGCCTCGGAAACAGCGATGTGCTCTTTTTTGATGTCGATGATGAAGACGGCGTCGGGCAGACGGTTCATATGCCTGATCCCACCCAAGTTGCGTTCGAGCTTTTCGAGCTCCCGGCTGAGGATGAGCGCTTCTTTCTTGGGCATCGCTTCGAAGTCACCGGCGGTACGCATGCGTTCGTACTCCTGCATTTTCTTGACTCGTGCAGCAATGGTCGTGAAGTTAGTGAGCATCCCGCCAAGCCAGCGCTCGTTCACGTAGGGCATGCCGCATTGCTGAGCCGAGCGCGCAATGGGGTCCTGGGACTGCTTCTTGGTCCCGATAAAGAGCACGGTACCGCCGTTCGCAACGAGGTCCCGGATGAACGAGTAGGCAACGTCGACCCGTTGAAGGGTCTGGTTCAAGTCGATGATGTAGATCCCGTTGCGCTCACCGAAAATGAAGCGCTTCATCTTTGGGTTCCAGCGCCTTGTCTGGTGCCCGAAGTGGACCCCCGCCTCTAACAGTTGCCGCATTGTGACGACGGCCATCAGAACTCCTCTCCATCGGTTGTCTTTCCTCGGGGGCTTGCGCCAACGACCCCCCAGGCGAGGGGCCGCAGGCGACCGTGGAGGCGCCCGAGTACAGGTTGTGCGGTCATAGGCTTTGCGAGCTGCGGCACCGCGCGCAGCTCCTGGCCTCCTCCTTGGGGAAGCCACTAACTACAGTACACCAAGCCCGCGGACGCTCTGCCGGCCCCGCCTGTCTCGCTAGGCGGTCTCCTTGTCAGCCACCAGCATGCGCGCCCGGAGCTGGAGGACCGCTTTGGTGTGGATCTGGCAGACGCGGCTCTCGGTGACCCCGAGGACTTGGCCTATCTCCGCCAATGTGAGGCCCTCATAGTAGTAAAGCGACAGGACGATCTTTTCCCTGTCCCCGAGCCTGTTGATGGCACCGGCGAGGATTTGCTTGATCTCCTCGACCTCGAATGCTGCCATCGGCCCGTCGTGGCGGTCCGGCAGGGTGTCACCAAGAGTTGTCGACTCCCCCCTGTCGCCACCTGAGAGCACCTCGTCGAGCGCGACGATGCCGACGAAGGAGATCTGGGAGAACTGCGCCTGCAGCTCTTCTTCGGAAAGACCAAGCTCGTTGGCCACCTCGGCATCAGTCGGGGTCCGGAGCAACTGCGCCTCCAACTTTGCATATGCCTTTTCGATCGCTCTCGCTTTTGCACGCACAGAACGCGGGACCCAATCGATGCTGCGCAACTCGTCGATGATGGCACCCTTGATGCGAGTTATTGCGTAAGTCTCGAACTTGATCGCCCTCTGGTTGTCGAACTTCTCAATGGCGTCGATCAGGCCGAAGATGCCGTAGCTGACGAGGTCGCACTGTTCGATCGTGTTGGGAAGGCCCACGGAGACACGGCCGGCGACGTACTTCACCAAGGGTGAATAGCGCACGATCAGTTTGTCGCGCAGATCCCGGGAACCGGTGCGTTTGTAATCTGCCCACAGCTCGTCTGTAGGGAGGGCCTCCTGGTCTGTTTCCATCAGGCCCTCGGGTGTGACGTCTCGTAGACGGCGAGAAGCCGTTCTTTGCTTATATGCGTGTACACCTGTGTCGTCCTGACGCTGCTGTGGCCGAGTAGCTCCTGCACAACTCTAAGGTCGGCACCCCCGTCAAGCATGTGAGTCGCAAAACTGTGGCGCAAGGCGTGTGGGTGGGAAGGGACCGGCGAGCGCCTGTCGACAACCCGCCGGACATCGCGCGGGCCTAAGCGCCGTCCTCTTGCGTTCAAGAACAAGGCACCTCGGGGAGAGGTTTCACAGGCAAGGGCCTGCCGCCCTCCCCCGAGCCACGTCCTGATGGCCGCGACGGCGGCCTCCGAGACGGGGACCTGTCTCTGTTTGGAGCCCTTGCCCCACACCCTTGCCCAACCGCTCGACAAGTCGAGGTCAGCAACGTCCAGGTTGCAGAGCTCGCTCACCCGGAGGCCGCTCCCATAGAGAAGTTCGAGGACGGCGTCGTCACGCGAACGTACGGGCTCGGCCACAGAGCGGCCATTGGCGGGCCCCTGTGAGCGCCCCTCGAGGAGGACCTCGACCTCCCCCCTGGAGAGGGCTCTTGGTAGGCGGGCACCGCCCACCTTGGCGGAAAGGCCCACGGACGGGTCGCCGGCCACCAAGCCCCTCCGTGCCAGCCAAGCGAAGTACCGGCGGAGCGCCGAAGCCCTTTGAGAAACCGTTTGGCGCGCGTACCGCCTGGTTGTCAAAAATGCCAGGTAGCGTCGGAGCAGGAGGCGGCTGACCTCCCCAGGGCCTTCCACACCGGCCCGCCCGGCCCAAGCGATGAACGAACGGGCCCCGGTGCGGTACGCACGAACGCTCGCAGGCGACAAGCCCGTGAGAGAAAGCACCCAATCGTCCAAACGCCAGCTCGCCGCTATCTGAGGAAGGCCCTCCTCCTTGGAGTTGCGCCCGAGCGCAAGCTGCTCAGCTGAGCCCCTGACCTCCCGTTCCGGCTGCCCTCGACCACGTTGCGTGCTAGCCGAAGATCTCACAGTGGTAATCGTAGCGGGAGATGGACTTTGTGCGGAGAGAAAACGTAGTCGTTCCTCACGAATCTTCGTCCATGCTCTGCCAAGCCTCCCTTGGTGCTCGCCAATCTATAGTCGTCCCCACGAAGATGGTGCGGCGGGCGGGGCGGATTGTGGTGGTGAGCCCACTGAAATCTGTGTTGTTGCTCTCGGGGAAGGACCCAGAGGACGCGACCGCCCCGCCCTTTTGGTTCGTCCCTGGAGGGGGTGCTGAAGGCGATGAGACGGCGGAGGCGGCCGCTCGGCGCGAATTGTACGAAGAGGTGGGTGCCGTCGTCGGCGACCTCGGGCCGGTGGTTTGGCGACGGAGAGTGAGCTTTGGCTTTGCCGGGTCGTGGTACGAACAGGACGAGTCCTTCTTTGTCGTCCTGAGCGAACGCTTCACGCCTCAGGCCACCGCCCTCACGCCCCTCGAACAGCGAACTACCACCGGGGCACGCTGGTGGCCGGTCCAGGAACTGCTCACGACCTGCGAGAGTGTCCACCCCCCGGGCCTTGGCCCCCTCGTGGCGAACTGGCTCGCTGAAGGCCCACCTGCCAGGCCCTTGTGGATCTCCTAGCGGGTGCCGTCCAAGCCCGAGCGAGCGCGCTCGGCGCAAGGGTCCGCGCGCGAGGTTGCCGGCAGCGCTTCAATTGGGGCAATGAACAAGCTCGACAAAGTCGACCTCTCCCTAACCATGAGCAAAGAGGACAGCGAGCGGCGCCTTGCGGTGCTGCAGCGGAGGCTCCTGCATTTGCGGCTCATATCGGGCGGGCTAACCGGCGACGGGCGCTGGGGCCCACCCCTGTGCATCTTGTTCGAGGGCTGGGACGCTTCTGGTAAGGGTGGCGCCATCAAGCGCTTGGTTGCCGGCCTGGACCCTCGCCATGTGCGCGTCCAGTCCTATGCCGCCCCCACCGAAAGGGAGAAGCGGCACCACTTTCTTTGGAGGTTCTCGGCAAACCTTCCTGGCTGGGGCGGGATGGCTATCTTTGACCGGTCTTGGTACGGGCGGGTCCTCGTCGAGCGCGTGGAAGGTTTTGCGACGCCCGAGCAATGGCGCCGCGCCTATGACGACATCGTCAGTTTCGAGGCGGGCCTCGTCGACGATGGCATGACCCTTGTCAAGTTTTGGCTGCACATCTCGTCGCGCGAACAACTTGCCCGCTTTGAAAGGCGCCGTGACGACCCCCTCCGGAGCTGGAAGCTCACCGACGAGGACTGGCGCAACCGTGCCAAGCGGCGAGCCTACCTGCGCGCACTCGAAGAAATGCTGGAGCGCACGGACCACAAACGAGCTCCCTGGGATCTCGTGGCTGCTGAGGACAAGCACTACGCCCGTGTCAAGGTGCTCGAAACAGTGATACAGCACCTCGAAAAAGGCCTCAAAAAATGGGGGATCGAGGTACCCCCGTCCAAGGGAGCCGACTACGGGGCGGGATAAGCTCTCACTGCTTCACTTTCTCGCCCACCAACCGCGGGTTCCCTCAATGACGCCGTATTGCTCGAGGTTTTCCAGGCTCAAGATGACCGGGCCGAGAGGAAGGCCACTGCGCTCGGCTATTTCTTCCAAGCAAAGCGGCCGCCAGCCGAGTGACGCGAGCACCTGGAGCTCCAGTCGCCCGAGGGCTTTCGCCTGAAGCTCGGGAGCTCGGTCACAAGCTCCCTTAGGTCTCTCAGGAGCGCGTCCGGCGGCCCTGCCTCCCGCCACGTTTGCCCGCCTGCCTCCTGAACGAAGACCCGTCCCCTGCTCCGGGCCCGTGCCAGCAAGCGAGCACAGGTTGCCTGCCGTGGCACTCGCCGGCGCGCCCGGCCCGGGGTGCCCCAAAGAAACGAGCACGTCGTCAGCGCTTCGAACCGGCGCGGCGCCCTCATACAAGAGGGTGTTCGTGCCAACAGACGCCGAGCTACGGACCGGGCCGGGAACCGCGCCCACCTCGACCCCCGAGCGGAGCGCTGCGTCGACCGTGTGCCAAGAACCACCCCGCGCGTGGCACTCGACGACGACCACCATCTGCGACAGCGCCGCGATGACGCGGTTGCGGGACGGGAAGCGCCAGGCTTGCGCGGCGACCCCTGGCGGCGTCTCCGAAATGATGGCGCCTGAACGCACTATCTGACGCCAGAGGGCGGCGTGCTGGCGCGGGTACACCACGTCGACACCGCTCGCCGAGACGCCAATGGTCGGCCCAGTGCGCAGGCCAGCTGCCGCCGCAAGGGCGCCCGAGTGTGCGGCGCCGTCTATGCCCAACGCCAGCCCCGAGACAACCGCGACGCCCGCTTCAGCGAGTTCGCGGGCCATTTGGTATGCGACAGCCGCACCGTCTGGAGTGCAACGGCGGGTCCCGATTAGTGCCACGCAGGGTTGCCGGGCGAAGACGCTCGGGTCGCCCGACATGAAGAGGACCCCGGGCGGGGACGGGCGCTCGAGAAGCACCTTTGGGTAGAGGGCCTCATCGGGCCAGGTGACGGCGATGTCATTGCGCTCGAGGCGGTTCCAGAGCGCCTCCAAGTCAACAGCACGGGCGGCTTCGCCCAAAGAAGGCGTAGGCGGCCGCTGTTCGCGGGGTGGCTGAGACGGCGGCGCCAAGTGCCCCTCGACGGCCAGTTGCCAAGCTCGCCGCGGGCCATGGCTGGCGATCACGCTTCGCAACCAGCTTGGCCCCACCCTCGGGAGGGAGGCGAGCCCGGCGGCATAGACGGCTGGTGGGAGCGCGTGGCCGGCCATTTCATTAGCTCTCATGCGGGTACCTGGGCCAGGCCCTCGCCGCTCTTCCCGAAGGTGGCCGCAGCGGGGACCTGGTCCTCGCGCCCGAGCACTCCCGTCGCTCGCAGCGCGAGTGCCAGGAGGACGTGTTCCTCCCCGAGCGGCACCTCGTCCCCGGCTAGGTCCGCGATTGTCAGGGCCACACGCCGGATGCGGCCGAGGCCTCGGGCAGAGAGCCTCCCATCCGTCAGGCGGCGCTCCAAAATGCGCTTAGCAGCAGGGCCGAGGGTTGCATGCCTCTCAAGAGCGGAAGTGTCGAGGTCGGCGTTTGCCCGCACCGCCCGCGCTCGTGCCATGTCCCTCGCCATAGCTACGCGCGCTGCGACGACGTGCGTCGGCTCGTTGGTCGCTTCGGCCGGCCCGCCGGCGCCGAGAAGATCCTCGACCTCGGGTCGCCTTACCCGTACACGGAGGTCGAAACGGTCCAGCAGCGGGCCCGATACGCGGGCGGTGTAGCGCGCTCGGGAGACCTCGGGACAGCTGCAGGACCCCGGGGAGCCGTCGGCGCCGCAGCGGCAGGCGTTCATGGCGCCCACAAGCATGAAGCGGGCGGGGAACGAGACCGTCGCGGTTGCTCGGCAAACCACTATTCGCCCCTCTTCAAGTGGCTGGCGGAGGTTGTCGAGGACTGCCCCGGGGAACTCCGCAAGCTCGTCCAGGAACAAAACACCGCGATGCGCGCAACTGATCTCGCCCGGGCGAAGGCGGGCACCTCCTCCTCCAACGAGAGCGACCGCTGACGCGCTGTGATGCGGGGCGCGGAACGGGGGCCTGGGAGACAGCCCTGAGATCCCTACTTGGAGGCCCGCCGCCGAATGCACGCGCGCTACTTCGAGCGCCTCCTCGGGCTGCAGGGGCGGTAGCAAGCCGGGGAGCCTCAGCGCGAGCATCGTCTTGCCTGCTCCGGCAGGGCCGACCAAGAGCAGGTGGTGACCACCTGCGGCAGCCACCTCGAGCGCCTGGCGGCCAAGCACCTGCCCCTTGACCTCGGCAAGATCCGGGGGCGGTGGCCCAGGCGGGTAAGACCCTCGAGGGGGAGGCTGTGGCCAGCGATCGCGCCCCTCGAGGATGCCAATGAGGGTCCGCAGATCGGGCGCTGTGCGAACCCCGACCCGGCCGACGAGGGTAGCCTCGTGCGCGCTGGCTGGAGCGACCACGACCTCGGCCGTCGCCACGGCGGCGGCGAGGGGCAGGGTCCCTGTCACGGGTCGAAGAGAGCCGTCAAGCCCTAGCTCTGCGATGAACGACAGGCGCGCGGCGGGCTGCCAGGGAGCCTGACCATCAGCAATGAGGGTGCCAAGCGCGATAGCGAGGTCGAGACCCGAGCCTGCTTTGCGCAGGCCGGAAGGGGCGAGGTTGACAGTGACCCGCTTTTGCGGCCACTTGAACCCACTTGACATGAGCGCTGCTCTTACGCGGTCGCGCGCCTCTCTGCAGGAGGCGTCGGGCAACCCGACAACGCGGAGCCCTGGGAGCCCGTTCGCTACATGGACTTCCACAGATACCGCTTGGCCTTCAACTCCAACGAGGGTGGCGGACGCGACAGTTGCCAACATGTGGTCCCCTTTTTGGGAGAGACAGCGCCTATAGGAGGCCACAGCCGGCCACGAGCCCGAAGAAAAGATAACAGGGGGCTCTGACCGTTACGGCGGGGGCGCAGCCACCTTCGCCGAGCCGATAGCTGCCAGAACGGTACGGTTAGAGCATGGGAAGAGCAACCAAGCGGCGCGACATGAGCCGTTCGGCCGCCCTTCCTGCCAACCGGCGCCTCGCCGGGCTCGAGGACTTCGTGCAGCTCGACCAGGGGGCGAGCAGCGACGGCTCAGTAGTAGAGGTGCGGCGGGTAAGCGCGGCGCGGGCCACCAAGGTCTACAGCTGCCCGGGGTGCCAGCAAGAAATCCCAATCGGCACGCAGCACGTCGTCGTGGTCCCACCCGGGTCCCCCGACCTGCGCCGCCATTGGCACGCCCCTTGCTGGTCAATGCGAGACAGAAGGCGCCCCGGGCACTGAGGTAGCTCAGAAAGCGCCTTCGAGCACCTCGACTTGGTCGCCGAGCACGCACGCAACGTCGAAGCGGACCGGCCCGCCACCAGGCAGGTGCCGGTCCTCTCCTCGGGACGAGCAGGACGCGAACCACAAAGCTGCCAGCCGCCTGAGCCGCAACTGTTTGAGAGGTCCTACGGCTTCTCCGGGGCTGCCGAACCTGAGCGAGGAGCGGGACTTGACTTCGCAGAAAACCGTCAAGCGGCCGTCCCGAAGGACCAGGTCGACCTCGCCCGAACGGCAGGCCCAATTGCGAGCAACTACCTCGTAACCATGACCCTGGTACCAGACAGCTGCCAGGCTCTCGCCGGCGTCCCCCAAGGCGCGCCGAGACGCCGCCGCTGACCTGTCATGCACCCGCTCATATGTCGCCATGGTTGCCAGGATCTCATTGGCCACCGACCGCTATCCGGGGCCCGGTTGGCGGGACTAGTGCCGTCCGGGACGTGCTACAGCTCCTTTTCGGGCAGCTCCTCGACGTTTACGTCCTTGAAGGTGACGACCCTGACATTGGAGACGAAGCGAGCGGGGCGGTACATGTCCCAGACCCAGGCATCGGAGAGCTTCACCTCGAAGTAAGTGCGAGGCCCGTCCGAGCGCGCCTCCATCTGGACGTCGTTAGCAAGGTAGAAGCGGCGTTCTGTCTCCACCACGTAACGGAACATCGGCAGGACAGCACGGTACTCCTGAAAAAGTGCCAGTTCGATCTCGGTTTCGTAACGCTCGAGGTCTTCAGCGCTCATCGGCACTCCTCCCTGTGCTTTTCCCTACCAAAGCATCGTACGGCTTCCCCGGGTTGCGAGAGGAGCATGCCCTCGAGGGGTGCTTTTCGTACAAGCACCTAAGCGGCGCCGTTTTCGTACGGCCCAAACAAGAGGCCTGAGCAGCGTTAGATCACTTTGCCAAGGGGGCTGAGGGCTGGCGCTTCTCCCTGATCTTGGCGGCCTTGCCCACCCGTTCCCGCAGGTAGTACAGCTTGGCCCGCCTCACGTCTCCTTGGGTCACCACTTCGACTCTCGCGATCGACGGGGAGTGGACCGGCCACGTGCGCTCAACACCGACTCCGGAGCTCACCTTGCGCACCGTGAACGTCTCACGTACACCCGAGCCCTTGCGGGCGATCACCGCGCCTTGAAATGCCTGCACCCGCTCCCTGTTGCCCTCAACCACCCTCACGTGCACCCGGACTGTGTCACCAGGCGAGAAGTCCGGGACGTCGTCTCTCAAGCTCTCTCTGTCGATCAGGTCGGTGGGGCCCATAGCCGAACGAGGATACCGGGCCCGGAGCGGGCGGGGCCAACGAAGCCTCAAACCTGCCGGTCAAAACCGAACTCCGCGAGCAATGTCCGCTCCTCGTTGGAAACCCCACCCCGCGCGGCGATCAAGTCTGGCCGGCGCTCCATGGTGCGAGCGATCGCTGCGGCTCTTCTCCACCGGGCGACGCGGTCGTGATGGCCCGAAAGGAGCACCTCGGGGACCTGCCAGCCCCGGAAGTCGGACGGGCGCGTGTAGTGGGGGTACTCGAGGAGCCCGTCTGAGAAGCTCTCTTCTTCCTGTGACGAGAGGTTGCCCATGACGCCGGGGACGAGGCGGCCAACAGCCTCGAGGACGACGACTGCAGCAGCCTCGCCGCCCGCCAGGACATAATCCCCGATCGAGATCTCCCCCTCGACCAGATGATCGGCGACCCTTTGGTCAACACCCTCGTAACGGCCACAGAGCAGCGAAAACCCTGGCTGCTCAGACAGCTCGCGCGCCATCGACTGGTCGAAATGGCGCCCGCCCGGGCCAAGGAGGAACAGCGGCCGGGGGGGCGTCGCCGTTTCGACGGCGGCGAAAACAGGTTCAGGCGAGAGCACCATCCCCGCTCCCCCGCCAAAAGGGCTGTCGTCAACGCTGCGGTGCGGGCCTTTGGCTCCGGCGCGCAGGTCGTGCACCACGATGTCCAGCGCGCCGGCCCGCCATGCCTTGCCAAGCAGGCTCGCAGAGCACCACGCAGCCACCATGTCCGGGAAGATGGTGAAGATCCCTACGCGCACCCGTGCTCCTCTACAGCTCGAACAGCCCTGCTGGAACGTCGACCGTCAAGCGCCCGGGCTCCGAGGCGACCACGAAGCGGAGGGGTACGAGGGCGCCAGAGCCGAGGACAAGGAGGTCGCTGGCCGGGTTGGCCTCGACCGAGAGGACCAAGCCGTGGCGCTGCCCGTCTACCCCGACGACTTCCGAACCGATGATCTCGTGCACCCAGAGCGCCTCCCCGCCCGCCTTAGGTTCTGCCAACAAGGAAGCACCCGTGAGCGGTTCGGCTCCCTCGCGCGAGGAGATGCCGGCGAAACGCACTACCCACTGGCTCAACTGAGCACCACGCCCCGACGCCAGAGGGCGCGCCGTCTCGACGACGAGCGTCCCGTCCCGGGCGTGCAGGGTGGCACCAGGTGCCAGCCGGTCCTCGACGTTGCTGACGAGCCGGACGACGACTTCACCCCGAAGGCCGTGGGGACGCCCGACATAACCGACCTCGAGGAGCATGCCTCCGCCTGATGCCCTGATAAGCGGCCCCGTCCCGCCCGGCAGGCCGCTTTGCCGTTGAAGGGGCCGGGGCCCTTCAGTCGGCGATGTCGACGAAGACTTCCTCGCCGTCACGGGCTGCGGCGGCCCTGGTCACCGCTCTGATCGCTTGCGCGGTGCGGCCGCGCCGGCCGATGACTCGCCCAACGTCGTCAGGGGCTACCTCGAGCCGGAGCCGAACCGCTTGGCCGTCCCCCCCGCTGGTCACAACCCCGACGGCTTCTGGCTCATCGACGATCTGGCGAGCGAGGTACTCGAGCACCGCACGAGCCGTACCGCCAGGTACCCGGTTGTAAGGGTCGCTCACTTGGCTTTACCCGCGGCACCAGCCTTGCCGGCGCGGGCCCCCGCAGGCTCTGGCGCGGGAGCGGGCGCTGTCACAAGGCCTTGCTGCACGAGGATCCGCTTCACGCGGTCAGTGGGCTGAGCACCTTCTTTCAGCCAGCGCTCGACGCGATCGGCCCGCAGCACGACCTTGTTCTCCGCTTGGCGCGGGGCATAACTGCCTATGACCTCGATGAACCGGCCATCCCGGGGCGAGCGGCTGTCCGCTGCGACCAGGCGATAGGTCGGCTGTTTGGTTTTGCCCATCCTCATCAGGCGTAGCTTCACTGCCATGTTCTCGTTGTACCCCTTGTCTGCGCTGCAAGAAGTGCCTAAGTGCCGGCTACCTAGGACCTAAGCGACTCTAGGTTAGCGGCCCTGCCGCCCCGCCGGCGCAAGGAGCCTGTGGAGCGATGGTGGCGGCGCCGCTTGGCCTTGGGAGCTCACCGGCGCTTTTTGCGCTTGGATGCTGCCTTTTTCGCATTTGCTCGGCGTGACATGGCTGCCAGAGCAGGGACCTGGCGCATGTAGGCCTGGACTTGCTTGAACCGGTCCAGGAGGTCGTTCACGTCCTGCACGGTCGTGCCGGAGCCCGCGGCGATCCGGGACCGCCGGCTCCCGTTGATGATGGAGGGGTCGGCTCGCTCTGCCTGGGTCATCGAGTGGATGATCGCTTCGACCGGCTTCAGCATCGAATCGTCGATCTGGGCATCGCGAACTTCCTTCGGGACCATGGGGAGCATCCCGATGAGCCCCGAAAGAGGGCCCATTTTCTTGACGGACTGCAGCTGGTCGAGGAAATCGTCGAGACCGAAGCGGCCTGCCGCCAGCTTCTCGACTGCTTTTTCGGCGTCCTCGCGCTGGATCGCCTGCTCCGCCCGGTCGATCAGGGACAGGACGTCGCCCATACCGAGGATGCGCCCCGCCATCCGGTCGGGGTGGAACACCTCGAAATCCTCGATCTTCTCACCAGTCGAGGCGAACGCGATCGGGCGCCCGACGACTTCCTTCACCGACAGGGCAGCGCCACCGCGGGCGTCGCCGTCGACCTTGGTGAGGATGACGGCGTCGAGCTCGAGAGCCTTGTGGAAAGCTTCGGCTGTGGTGACCGCGTCCTGGCCTGTCATGGCGTCGATGACGAGGAAGGTGTAATGCGGTTGGACCGCCTCGGCGATCTGGCGTACTTGGTCCATCATCTCGGCGTCGATGTGGAGGCGCCCGGCGGTGTCCACTATGAGCACGTCGCGCCCGACCCGGACAGCCTCCGCGAGGCCCTTTTTTGCGACCGTCACGGGGTCTGAGGGCTCGGAAAAGACCGGGACGCTGACTTGGGACCCGAGCACTCGCAGTTGCTCGACAGCTGCAGGGCGCTGAAGGTCAGCCCCCACGAGGAGCGGGTTACGGCCCTGCTGTTTGAACCACTTTGCCAGCTTGGCGGCCTCTGTCGTCTTCCCTGCGCCCTGCAGGCCCGCGAGGAGGACGACCGTCGGGGGCCGGGAAGCGTACGTGATCTTGAGCGCGCTGCCGCCAAGGACGCGTACGAGCTCACTATGGACGGCTTTGACTACCTGCTGGCCCGGGGTGAGGCTGCGGGCGAGGTCCGCCCCGACCAGCTCTGCTCGCAGCCGGGAAACGACGTCCCGCACGACGAGGAGGTTGACGTCTGCTTGCAGCAGCGCTGTGCGGATCTCCCGGAGAGCCTCGTCGACATCTTCTGGCCCGAGCCGGCCACGGCCGCGGAGGCGGGTGAAAATTCCCTCGAAGCGGTCCGACAGCGTCTCGAACATTAGCGGGCCATGCTACCGCCGCCCTCGCCCACGACCGCCCCGACGTCCCGTCCGCTGCGACGCGAGCCCCTTTGCAGACCCTGCAGATATGATGTAGTTTTATATGCTCTCAGTATAATACCTGTTAGCAGAGCAAGCCGCAGCTTGGCTCGTAGCGCCCAGGGTGCCCTAACCTGCCCCGAATGGCTGCCGGCCCGTTCGCAGAGCGCCTTGCCACTGCCAACGGGCCCGACCGTCAGCCTGTTCCCGAACTACCCACGGGGGAGCAAAAAGCCCGTCTCGTGCGCCAGATGTTCGACTCCATCGCCCCCCGCTACGAGGCTCTCAACACCGTCATGACTTTTGGGATGGACAAGGGCTGGCGCCGCAGGTGCGTCGAAGCCCTCGCTCTCCCAGAAGGTTCGCTGGTGCTCGACGTCGCTTGCGGCACGGGCGACCTGTGCAGGGAACTGTCCCGCCGCGGGCAGCGAGCTGTGGGAGCGGACCTATCTCCGGGGATGCTCGCTAAGGCCCGCACGGGCGCACCGCTCCTCCTCGCGGACGCCCTGGCGAGCCCGCTCCGCTCGAGCTCATTTGACGGAGCAGTGAGCGGCTTTGCCCTTCGCAACGTCGTCGACCTGGGGGCGCTCTTCAGCGAGCTCGCCCGCGTCATAAAACCAGGCGGGCGCGTCTCGCTCCTGGACCTGAGCGAACCCGATAACCCGCTGTTGCGAGCCGGCCACCGCGTTTGGTCACGTTACGGCGTGACTTTCCTCGGCAAGACGCTTTCTGACGGCGCTGCTTACCGCTACCTCCCTCGGAGCCTCGCCTACCTCCCTCCTCCCCACGTCCTCGCAGGTCAACTGGAAATGGCAGGTTTCCTCGCAGCCGAGCACGAGCCGCTGAGCGGCGGTGTCTGCCGGCTCTTCACCGCCACCCGCTCCACTGGCTGCCCGGCTGGAGGTCGCGCACGATGATGGCACCCGTATGACCCTCACCTCCGGTACCTCCCACAAGGCTGCCGAAAAGACGACGACGCTCAGGCGCGCCGCCCAGCTACGAAGCTTCACAACCCGCCTACCCGCCGAGGCGCTGCCCGACCTGGTCCGTGCCGGGGGGGCACCCGATCGCTGGCTCTGGAAGACCACCGACCTGGCTCTCCTCGGGGTCGGCGAGGCACTCAGGATCCCCCTTGGCGGCGATGCCGGGCCCGACGACAGTGCGGACGGCGCCGGCTGGACCGCCTCGAGCAATGCCACTTTCGTCGCCAACGTGCTCCAATCGCTGCAGGTCGGAGACGACCCTGCGCCGGCAACGGGGCCGGTGGCGATGGGCGCGCTACCCTACGACCCCGGTCGGCCTGGCCACCTGAGCATCCCGAGCCTGCTCCTGGCATCCGACAACGCCTCGATCTGGGCAACCAGGCTCTTCGACGCTTCATCAACAATGCCCGGCGACCAAGCCGGCAGGGCCATCGAGGCCGAAGTCCGCGATCTTGCCAACGGCGCGGACGTAGGCGAGCTACCCGACCGGTTCGAGCTACTAGCGAGCATGCCCCACGGAGAGTGGAAGCGTTTGGTCAAACGAGCTGTCAGGGACATGGAGCGCGGTGGGCTCGACAAGGTGGTCGTCGCCCGAAAGGTCGACATCAGCGCGAACCGCCCGTTCGTCGTGGCTGAAGTGCTCGCTCGCCTGTCCTACCTCTACCCCTCGTGCACGATCTTCCACGTCGAAGGCTTCCTCGGCGCGAGCCCCGAAACTCTTCTGCGCAAGTTGGGGGATGAAGTCGTCAGCACCCCGTTAGCGGGGACCGTCGCTCGCAGCGGGGACGACGCCACCGACAAGGCTCTTTTGGCAGGCCTGATGGCCTCAGCGAAGGACCGCCGAGAGCACGGCCTCGTCGTTGACGCCATCGCTGCGGAGCTTGCCCCGCTGTGCCGCAAGCTCGACGTGCCCGCCGAGCCGTCGGTGCTTGCATTGCGGAACGTCTCGCATCTCGCGACGCACATAAGCGGGCAACTTCGCCCTCAAAGCGTTGGGCAGGGACCTGGTAGCGCGGTTGGCGGAGACGGCCTGCCAAGCGCCCTCCAGCTCGCAGCCCTGCTCCACCCGACCCCTGCGGTTGGCGGTCACCCGACCGAGGCGGCCCTTGACTGGCAGCGCTCCTACGAAGGCTTCGACCGCGGCCGGTACGCAGGGCCGGTGGGCTGGGTTGACCGCCATGGCAACGGCGACTGGGCGCTCGGCCTCCGGAGCGCAACGATCCGGGGCGCTACCGCTGCCCTCTACGCGGGCAACGGGATCGTGCCTGGGTCAGACCCCGACGCCGAGCTCGGCGAAACCCAGCTCAAGTTGCAAGCGCTCCTCGCTGCCATGGTGCGCCCCTAGCCCTTCACGCAAGCGGCGGGGTAAGGGGGCCGGGCGCGACCGAGCCGACAGCGGCCACGACTGCTTCGTGAAGTTGCTTGTGGACAGCCACGTTCCCTCCGCGCTCGACTGGCACGACGATCACCCTCACACCACCGGGCGTCGGGATGCTCAGCGCCTCGAGGAGCCCCCGGACATCGTGCACGCGTTGCGAGGAGGCCCCGAAGCTTTCGGCGACTTCGCAAAGGTCAAGCCCGTGGGGAGTGCCCCAGAGCCGTTCGAACCTTTCCGCTGGCTGAGCATGAGCCTGGGGCAGGAAGTTAAAAATCCCTCCCCCGTTGTTGTCGACCACCACCACGTCCAGGCGGGCCCCCAGCCGGCTCGCAAAGGCCAAAGAACCCGAGTCGTAAATGAACGCCAGGTCGCCCACAAGGGCTACGGCCCGCGCCCCCGAGCTCGCCCGGTGAGCTGGCCCGTCCCAAGTGGGCATATCGTTACCCAGGGCGACACCAATTGCGGTCGAAAGCACCCCGTCAATGCCATTGGCGCCTCGGTTAGCCAAAAAGCGAACGCCTTTGCGGGGTTTAGACCACCACTCGAGGTCCCTCACCGGCATCGACGCCGACACCATGAGAACCGACCCCTCTGGCAACCAGGCAACCAGCTCCCTCGCGAGCGCCGGCTCGCTGACCGTGGCCACTTGGCCGAGGACTTGGCCGATCGCCTCTTGAGCGAGGCGCTCGGCGAACGCCCACTGCTCGGCCCAACCCCGGTCGCTGGGGCCCCGTACGGCGGCGGCCACCTGCCTGCAAACTGTCCCCGGGCTCGCCGGGACGATCAGCTCCGGCCGGCGGTCCGGAGCTGCCCAGGAGCCCCAACGGTCGACGAGCACCTGCGGGCAGGGGAGCTCGGCGAGCCACCCGTTGACGACCCGCGAGAGCCATGGAGCGCCGAGGCGCAAGACCATTGCGGGCTCCCAGGCGCGCACCGACGGCACCCGGAGGAGAGCGTCAGCGGAGGCGATGGCGCCCGGCCATCGGCACCCGCTCAGCGGATCTGCCAGGACCGGCCAACCCGCTGCTTGCGAAAGCTCGAAGACCTCGGAAGGAGCGTCGGTCCCCGGGCCGGCGATCACCAAGGCGTGGGTGCCAGCTCTGGCCAACATAGCGACGACCTCTTCTGAGGCCGGCTGTGGACCTGGCGGGGCCACGGAATGCCAAGGTGAGCCCCCAGGACGCCCGGCGAACGCGGCGCCCGCCCCGGCGGGGCCGACCAGGGGTTCCCTGAAGGCGAGGTTTAGGTGGACAGGGCCTGGGCCACGGGCGCCACCAAGGGCCTCGGCAAACGCGCGTGAGGCGAGGGACCGCCAGGAACCCGAAGCCGCCATCTCCGCTACTCCCGGCGAGGCCTCCCATCGAGTTGCCGAGCCAAATATGCCGGTCTGCGGCACGGTCTGGGGCGCACCACAACCGTGAAGTTCGGGCGGGCGGTCCGCCGTCACCACGAGCAGCGGCGTACCGCTTTGGTCGGCCTCGACGACGGCAGGGTGTAACTCAACAGCGGCTGTCCCGCTCGTCGTGAGCACGACCGCAGGTCGCCCCGCAGCCCGGCCCAGGCCGAGGGCGATAAAACCGGCCGAACGCTCGTCGAGCACCACATGCAACCGCAGCGCCCCTTCCTCCGCTCTTTCGGCGAGGGCGACCAGCATCGGCGTCGAGCGCGAACCAGGTGCTACCACCGCATCGGTTACCCCCGCCCGTGCCCATTCGTCCACCAGCACCGCGGCAAACGCAGCCTGGGTATCGTTGTCGAGCGGGGAACTGGTCATCAGGGCGAGAAGACTACAGCCAGGCAGACTATGGAACTTTGGAGCCGGCTGATCGGCGAGTGCGGGCAAGCGGGCACGGTGCCACTGGTCCTGCTGCATGGGTTCACCCAGACCAACAGCTCTTGGTCCCCATTGCTCGGTGCGATCGAGCACGCGGCCCCAGGTGTAGGCATTCTCGTGCCCGACGCGCCCGGCCACGGGGGCTCGGCAACGGTTGAAGCCGACCTCTGGGAGACCGCGCGAATGCTCTCTCAGCTGGTGCAGGACCGCTGCGACGGTGCCGCCAGTTGGGCCGGGTACTCGATGGGTGGGCGAACGGCTCTCCACGTCGCCCTTGCCTTCCCTCGTCAAGTCGAGCGCCTGGTACTGATCAGCGGCACCGCCGGTATCGACGACCCACAAGAGCGCGAGGCCCGCCGACGGGCAGACAATGAGCGCGCCGAGGCGATCGAGCGGGAGGGCGTCGACCATTTCCTCACCGACTGGCTGAGCCAGCCCCTCTTTGCCACGCTCGAGCCAAAGCGCTCAGACCTCCAGGACCGCCGTCAGAACACCGCCGCCGGGCTGGCATCGAGCCTTCGCAAGGCCGGGGCGGGGGCTCAGGGAACTCTTTGGCCACGTTTGCACGAGCTTGGCGGGCGCAGCCTCCCGACGCTCGTGATAGCTGGGGCGCTCGACGAGAGGTACAGCGCGATCGCAAGGCGCTTGGTGGCTGGGATCGGGCAGAGCGCCGAGCTCTACCTGGTAGAGGGCGCCGGGCACGCTTGCCACCTCGAAAAGCCGGAGGAAGTCGGCGGCCTCATTGGGGAGTTCTGCCGGCGCCCGCAGCGCCTGAAGCGTGCTCCCGGCTAGCCAGGGCCACTCAGCACCGGCACCCCGCGCCCGGCTTACCTCATAACGCAAGCCCAGCCGCCACCAGGGCCCCGAGAACAAGCTGCAGTTGGCCAGTCGCACCCAGTACGGGGATGAGGTCCTTCCCACTGGCACCGCCGAGGACGGCACGGGCCGGGCGGAGGGCGGCTGCGACAGCGGCGAGGGCGATGAGAGCCCAGGGCCGTACGATTGCGATTGGCAGTACCAAAACGATCGCGCCCGTGATGCACGCCAGGTAGAGCGCTCGGGTCGCGCGGGGCCCTATGCGCACTGCCAGCGTCCGCTTCCCCGCCGCGGTGTCGCCCGGGATGTCCCGGAGGTTGTTGACTACGAGCAAGCCCACAGCGAGGAGGCCCACTGGGAGCGCCGCGAGCACTTCCAGGACCGTGAGGCGCCCCGTTTGCACGTACGCCGTCCCCGTGGTGGCCACGAGGCCGAAGAAAATGAAAACGGACACCTCCCCCAAGCCCACGTACCCGTAAGGCTTTGGGCCACCGGTGTAGGCCCATGCTGCAACAACGCAAGCAAACCCCAGGGCGATGAGCCACCACCCAGCGACGGCCGCGAGAGCGAGCCCGGCTGACCCCGCCACCGCGAAGGCAGCAAGAGCGGCCCGCCTCACCGCGGACGGGCTGGCCAGGCCCGAGGCGACCAGGCGGACCGGGCCCACCCGGACGCGGTCGCTTCCCCGAACGCCGTCGCTGTAGTCGTTGGCGTAGTTCACACCCACCTGCATGGCGACGGCGACAACCCCAGCAAGAACGGCTCGCCACCAAACGGCCTCTCCATAAGCCCCCGCCGCTCCGGTGCCAACGAGAACGGGCACCACGGAGGCGGGCAAGGTGCGCGGGCGGGCGCCCAGCAACCACGGGTGCTTGGCGGTGCCCGGCGCGACCATCACGGGCAGACGCTACCGTGCTTTGCCCACAGGGCCAGTTGACAAGCCGCTGCGGTGGCCCTAGCGACCGCAGCGCCTCTCCCGCCCCGCAAGCGGCAAACTGGCGCCCATGGCTGAACTGGTGGCCCTCGACCTACCGGGCGGCGCGGCCTTCGTGAGAGCGGTCCTGGAGACCTGGAGCGCCGGCAACGCAGTCGCCCCCATCGACCGCCGCCTCGCTCCGGCCGCCCGCGAGCGCCTGCTGGAAGCCCTCGCGCCGTCTCGCACAGTGACGCCAACCGGGACTTTCACACACTCAGCCGGACGCCCGGTCCAAGACGGCGACGCAGTAGTCATGGCAACGGGCGGGAGCACCGGGGAGCCCAAGGGAGCCGTCCTTACGCACGAGGCCGTGGCGGCTTCAGCTCGCGCAACCTCCGAGCGCCTCGGCGCCGACCCGCGCCGGCACCGCTGGGTCGCCTGCCTCCCCCTCAGCCACATCGGTGGCTTCTCGGTGGTCTCCCGAGCCCTTCTCACCGGTACGCCCCTGGATGTGCATGAGGGTTTCGACCCGGCCAGGGTCATTGGTGCAGCAGGGCCGGGCACGCTTGTCTCCTTGGTACCGACCGCGCTTTCCCGTGTGGGGGCGGCAGATTTCTACAAGGTCCTCCTCGGCGGCTCCGCACCGCCGCCTGATTTGCCGCCCAACGTCGTAACGACCTACGGCATGACCGAGACTGGCAGTGGGGTCGTTTACGACGGGGTGCCCCTAGCGGGCGTCGAAGTGGCGATCGATCGTTCCGGCGAGATCCGTTTGCGGGGGCCGATGCTCTTGCGGGCCTACCGCGACGACACTGTCCCCTTCGACGGCGAGGGCTGGTTGCCGACCGGCGACCGCGGGTACCTGGACGAGCAAGGTCGGCTCCGAGTGGAAGGGCGCCTTAGCGACATGGTCGTGACGGGGGGGGAAAACGTATGGCCTCTCGCCGTCGAGCGCGTGCTAGCAGAGCACCCGGGCGTTGCCGAGGTAGCCGTCTCCAGCTGTCCGGACCCGGAATGGGGAGAGCGGCTCGTGGCATGCGTTGTGCCCCTCGACGAGCACCATCCCCCGTCGCTGCCCGAGCTCCGCGCGCTGGTGAAAGACCACCTCGCGCCCTTTGCCGCTCCCAGGGAGCTGCTCTTTTTTAGTGACCTCCCCAAGACCCCGCTCGGCAAGCTTCGCCGCGACGAGCTCCGTCGCCGGCTCTTGCTGCGCTCAGGAGCGGCGTGAGGCCGGCCCGCCCGTGGGGGGTGCCGGCGGTGCAGGCGGGGAGGGCTGGGAAGGAGCCGTAAGCGGCGCCGGCTGAGCGAGAGGCCCGGGGGTGGCGCCGACGCCCATAGGCAGGAGCCCGGCACCATTTGTGCCGCGCCGCACCATGTCGAGGATGGACGTCGCCTGCGCGGCGAGGCCCGCCACCAGCTCGCCGAGGCCCTCTGCGCCGTTCAGGATCGTCACGTTGGCCTGGCGCAGCTCGCTCGCTGCTGCCGAAAGTATGTCCGGCATCCTCTCTACGAGCATCCTCTCCAGGACTACGCCGTTTGAAGTGGCGGTCGCCTCGGCTTGCAGCTTGGTCGCGTCCGCTTGCGCCTTGGCGAGGGTGAGGACCTTTTCGGCCTCGGCCTCGGCCGGGCGGACCACCTCGGCGACGAGCTGCTGGCGGCGCAGTTCGGCTTGCGCTTGGGCGACCTTGGCCTGCTCGGCGAGGACGTCTTGTTGAGCTTTAGCTTGGGCAAGGGGGCCGGCTTGGGACGCGGTTTGCTGCGCCTGGTCTATTTGGGCTTGGTACTGGGCTTTGGCGACCGAGGTTTCTTGCTGGTACTCGGCCTGGTTGCGCTCCGATTCCTGGCGGACCTTGGACGCGGCTTGGTCGGCCTGAGCCTGAGCGATCTGAGCCAATTGGTTGACGGCAGCGATGTGAGGTTGCGACATCGCGCGTATGTAGCCTGCCTGGCCGTCGTCGATCGACTCGATCTGGAAAGAGTCGACAACGAGGCCGAGCTTGGCCATTTCAGGCTTCGAAGCGTCGAGCACTTCCGACGCGAGCTTTTGGCGCTCGCGAATTATGTCCTCAACTGTCATTGAGCCCACTATTGAGCGGAGGTGGCCCGCGAATATGCGGCCGACGAGCTCGGGCATCGAACGTTGGTCGTCGAGGAACCGGCGGCCGGCATTTGCGATGGACTCGGCGTCGTCGCCGACCTTGAACGCGATGACCGCTTTTACCTGCAAAGTGATGCCTTGTTGAGTCACGCAAGGCTCGCCGACTTCGGCTTCTTGCATGGCCAAAGTGAGGAAGTAAATCTTGTTCCTGATGGGCAGGGCGAACGCGCCGTGCCCTACGACTATCCGGAAAGCCGAGTCGCCTTTATTTTTGGAGCCTGATATCAACATTGCCTCGTTTGGCGAGGGGACGTACCACCCGAGCATTACGCTGCCTTTCTCTTAGGGAGCCGTTCAGGACGCGGCCGCGGGCTAGTCATATCTGGGTGACGACGACCATGCGAGCCCCTCGGTCGTCGACCACGACGACCTGGGCGCCTGCATCGACGTGCTGGTCAGCGAAGGCTATGAAGGCCTCCGAGCCGCCGCGGACTCGGAGGACCACCTCCCCCGCCTTGTCGCCACCTGGGATGGCCACGGTGACGTGGGCAGTCCTGCCCACCAAGACCTCGCTCTCGTCCAGCCCCATCACACTCGAACCTTAGGGTACTTGAGGAGCGACTTGCCCCGTGAGCCGACCAGAAAGGGCACTTAGCCCCTGCCCTGGCTACATTGGCCCGGTGCCGCAACCGAACCGGTTGGCAGCTGAAGCGAGCCCGTACCTCCGACAGCACGCCTTCAACCCCGTCGACTGGTGGGCTTGGAGCGAAGGCGCCTTCGCTGAGGCGCGCCGGCGCGACTTCCCGGTGCTCATCTCGATCGGCTATGCGGCCTGCCACTGGTGCCACGTCATGGCGCACGAAACCTTCGAAGACGAAGCGGTGGCCAAGGTCCTCAATGATCACTTCGTCTCTGTGAAAGTCGACCGAGAGGAGCGCCCGGACGTGGACGCGGTCTACATGGAGGCGGTCCAACTGCTAAGCGGCGCCGGCGGTTGGCCGATGACAGTGCTCGCCACCCCTGACGGGCGGCCGTTCTGGGCCGGCACGTACTTGCCAAAGGTGAATTTCTTGAGGCTCCTTGCCCAGGTTTGCGACCTATGGGACAGCAGGCGGGAAAGCTTGGAACAAGACGCAGACCGGTTGTCCGCAGCTGTGCGCGCTGGCGCATCGTTAGGCTCTTCCGCAATGGGCGCTCCTGCCCTGGCGGAGGCTCCGGTTGAGCCGGCCCCCGACTTGCTCGGGCCAGCGGCGGACAGCCTCCTCTCCCGGCAAGACCCCGAGTGGGGAGGCTTTGCGGGCGCACCCAAGTTCCCCCAGCCATGCGCTCTCGAGGCTCTCGCCCGCCACTGGTGGCGCTCGGGGGACGAAGGGGCGCTCTGCGCCTTTCGCAAGGCCCTCGACGCCATGAGCTCGGGCGGGATCTACGACCACCTCGGAGGCGGATTTGCGCGCTACAGCACGGACCGTTTCTGGCTCGTCCCCCACTTCGAGAAGATGCTCAACGACAACGCGCTCCTCATTCGGGTGTACACGCATGCTTGGCAGCTGACGGGTGAGCGGCGCTACCGCCAGGTGGTGGAAGAAACGGCGGGTTACCTGCTCGCCCCGCCGATGAGGTTGCCCGAGGGGGCGTGGGCGTCGGCGGAAGACGCTGACAGCGAGGGCGAAGAGGGGCGCTTTTACACCTGGTCTCGTGCGGAGCTCGAGTCTGTCGCAGGGAGCGAGGTCGCCGACTGGTACGGCGCCACCGACGTGGGCAACTGGGAAGGAAAGAACATTCTCTGGCGCCCGAGGCTCGGAGCCCTTGAACGGCCACCGCCGGTCGAAGATGGCCGCCGGCTCCTGCTGGAGCGGCGCTCCCTGCGGCCCCGCCCTGGCCTCGACTCCAAAGTCTTGACCGAGTGGAACGCGATGGCCATTTCGGCTCTCGCCCTCGCGGGACGAGCATTCGACCGCCCTCGATGGGTGGACGCCGCCGCGACGACGGCTGCCGTACTGATCGCGCAACTACGGCGGGGAGACGGGCGATGGCTCCGGTCTTGGAACCCTCGTGCAGCGGGGCCCCTTGGCGGCCTGCCGGGAGGCACCGGCCAAAGACACCTCGCGTTCTCGGGGGATTACGCCTGGCTCGTGGAGGCGTTTACGAGGCTCGCCGAGGCGACGGGGGCGCGACGGTGGGTAGAAGCCGCGATCGAGGCGGCCGATGCCTTGGTAGATCTGTTTTGGAGCCCCGAGGAGGGCGCGTTCTTCACTTATGGCAACGACGGGGAAGTTCTCATTGCCCGCATGAAGGACGTCTATGACGGGGCGGTCCCATCCGCGAACGCTGTCGCTGCAGGCGCATTGGCTCGCCTCGGTGAGCTCACGGGTGCCACAAGGTTCCTCGATCGTGCCCGCGCGGTGGTGCGGGTGTTTGCGCCGGCCTTGGCCCGAGCACCCTCGACCTTCCCCGCGATGGCCCTCGTAGCCGATTACCTCAGCCACCCAAGAAGAGAAGTGGTCGTGGCCTCCATTGAGCCAGCCGACGTCGAGCCCGTTTGGGAGCGCTACTTGCCTGACACGGTCCTCGCTTGGGGGGAACCATATCCCTCGCCGCTCTGGGAGGGCAGAGGGGGCCCCGCCAACGCCGGCTTGTCCTTTGTTTGCGAGGGTTTTTCTTGCAATTTGCCCACCGCCGGCCGAGAAGCCTTGGCGGGGGCCCTTGGCCGGCGAGGCAACTTTGAGAGCTAGTAACACCCCCTTCGCGGTCCCGGCACCCGTAAGGGTCCACCTATCTCCTTGCGCCATGCGACAACATTGTTGCTGGTGCTTACTCTTACAGGCCTGCGAGCGCCGGAGCGGGCTTTGCCACGGCTGCTAGACGCCCCGGGCACGACCCTGGAATTGATGGTCGTCTCCACCGGCCAGTGTCACTGCGCGGGCATTGACCTCGCGTCGGGAGCCCTCGTGCGCGCCTGGTCTCAGCAAGAAGTTGACAGCCGGCTGCGCCCCTACGACGTGGTGAAGGTGACCATTGGAGGTGACGCCGAAGTCGTGCCCGACCCGGCCGAGCCAGAAGCAGTGGTTGTCTCGGGCCAACCCGCGCTAGTCGACCGGCTGCGCGGGCGCAAGGCTATCCGCCTGATCCGGCCGCTGCTCCATCCCGAACGTTCCCCGCTCCTTGGCTTCACGGGCGCGACGGTCCCTTTCTGGCAGCGGAGCGCAGACCACCCTTCGGTTACTATCGCCTCGCCCTTGGGCCCCCTCGTCGTCACCCGCGAGAACCGCGGCCTGTGGTGCCACTTCCTCTGGGACGGACGGCCCCAGGTGCTCGCCTGCGGCGACCCACGCCTCGCCGCCAGCATGGCCCGCATGCGCGTTGACCAAGTCGACCTCCGGCCCGGGACCTTCATGGTGGTTGCCCTCGAGCCACCCGTCGAGGGCCAGTGCCACAAAGTAGTAGAGTCCCTCGTCCCGCGCCGGTAGCGGGGACGAGAGGCCCAACAGGAAAGGCCCCCCTTGACGCCCTAGGCTGGCATCTCCACCTCGACCGCTGCGTCATCCTTGGCGGGCGCTGCCACGCGTGGGGCTTGGTAAAAGTACTGTTTGCCCAGCATTGCTGAGCAGCAGGCGGCAGCGAGGCAGCAGGCGACAGCGAAGTCAAGGGCCTCGTGGAGCCCGCTACCAAACGGGCCGGCCAACAACTTCGGGAAAAAGGACCGCCCGGTTAGGAAGGCAGCCTGGGCCGGTGTGAGATGAGCCAGCACGCCTGTCGGGCCGAGCAACTTCTCGACCGGGTTGTAGCCCAGGAAAGCTGCGAAAACTGAAGAGGTCGGCGGCAAGTTTGCCACCCGGTGCGCTGACGCCGCCGGGACTCCGTGGCTAATGAGCCCATGATAAAGGGTGCTCGGCAGCTCGGCAGAAAGTCCCACGATGATAAGGGTGAAAAAGATCCCGATGGAGAGGACCATTGCAGAGTTTTGCGTGGTCGCGCCCATGCCCGAACCCTGCCCTCTATGTTGCGGCGGCAGCGAGCTCATGACAGCGGAGCGATTGGGTGAGGCAAAGAGGCCCATCGAGAGGCCGTTGGCGAATATGAGCAAACCAAACCAGATGTAGGAGAAATCGATCGGCAACAGCTCCAGCAGGCCGAAGCTGGCAGCGGCGGCAAGCATGCCACCCGTGGCGAACGGGCGGGCCCCGAAATGGTCGGACAGGTACCCAGAAAGCGGCCCCGCCACGAGGAAGCCCGCTGTGAGCGGGAGCATGAAGATGCCGGCCCACAGCGGCGTCCTGTCAAAGCTGTAGCCATGCGCGGGCAGCCAGATCCCCTGGAGCCAGACGATCAAGATAAACATGAGGCCACCACGGCCGAGGGCCGCCATGAGGCTCGCCAAGTTGCCGGCGGTGAACGCTCGGATCTTGAACAGCGAAATGCGGAACATGGGAGCGGCCACCTTCATCTCGATAAACACGAAAAGGGTGAGCGTCCCAGCTCCTCCGATAAGCGCGGCCAGGACCCACGGGTTGGTCCACCCCATGGTGTGCCCGCCGTAGGGCTCGATGCCATAGACAATGCCGACCAGGACCGCGATCAGCCCCACGGCGAAAGTGGCGTTGCCCAGCCAGTCGATCTTTGCCGGCGTCCTGATGCCCTTATCTTTCAAGTTGATCATTCCCCACACCGTCCCGAGGACGCCCACGGGGACCGACACCCAGAACACCAACCGCCAATCGATGGGGGCGAGGACGCCACCGAGGACGAGGCCAATGAACGAACCGGCGATGGCAGCCACCTGGTTGACGCCGAGCGCCAAACCCCTCTGGTGGGCAGGGAACGCGTCGGTGAGGATGGCACCAGTGTTGGCCATGATGAAGGCGCCACCGACGCCCTGAAAGACCCTCATAACGATCATAAAAATGACCGCTGAGCGCCCGTGCATCCAGGTGACAGACAGCAGGATCGAAAAGACCGTGAATATGGCAAAGCCCATGTTGTACATGCGGGCCCGGCCAAAGATGTCACCTAGCCTGCCGAAACTGACCACCAGGACCGCCGTGACGAGCATGTAACCCATCAGCATCCAGAGGAAATAACTGGTGTTCCCCGGCGTGAGGGGGTCGAGGCGGATGCCGTTGAAAATGTCGGGAAGGGAGATCAAGACGATCGAAGCGTCGATCGTGGCCATCAGCATCCCGAGAGTTGTGTTGGACAGCGTCGACCACTTGCCTTTGTACGGGCCCGCAGTAACGTGGCCGTTGCCAGTGACAGAGGCCACTGCCGCCGTCATTGCTCACCGTCCCTCGGGCTCACGACGCCCGCCGGCGCACCGGGGGTTGCCTCAACCTCGTTGACCACGTCAGGTACGACGTTACCTCTGCTACAGAGCTAACCCCGGCGAATTTCTTTACGTTGCAGCTAACCTCGGCGCAAGGTAGGGAGGTAGCTGACCGATGGCTGAACTTGACCGCGACGGCCCGGACCTGGTGGTCCGTCTCAGCACTCTGGAGAAGGCGGAGGCGGCGCACGGTGACGTCCGTGTACCTATGTCCACGGTGCGCAATATCGAGATCGTCGACGACGCTGTGCACGCCGTCAACGCCTTCACGAAAACGATCGGGGCATCATGGCCCGGGCGTTTCGTGATCGGGACGTTCCGCTCGGACGGCAAGGTTTTCGCCGTCGTCCACCACAGCACTCCTCGCGGGGTGAAAGTAACGCTGGAAGGGGCCAACTTTGACGAGCTGCTGGTCGGTTGCAACGACCCCGAAGCAACCGTTCGTCACCTCGGCGCCGAGGGGTCTTAGGAGCGGAAGCCGGCGGCGAGCTCCTCAGACATCGCCCAGCCGAAGGCGATGAGGACGTCGCGCTTGTCTAGGTCGAGGCACCCCATGAGCTCGACGATCTGGCCATCGACTTCGGCAACGTCCTCAGCCTCGTAGTCGAAGACAGGGCTCGCTGAGCCGTCGCCCCTGACGACGAAAGTGCGGTCGTCAACGCGACCTTCAGCGCCAAAGCGCTTGGCGAGGCGCCGGGACCAAGCTCGCTCCTCGCCCGAAGGCTTGTAGCCGGGCCGCGGGCAGATTTCTTCGAGCCCGCTGAAGGCCACAAAACCGCCTGGTTCGCGAACTCGGGTCGCCACGAGGACATCCTCGTCTGGAAAGGCCAAGACCGCTTTGCGGAACTGGTCCGCGCGGAGAGCGTCGAGAATGGCTTCGCGCTCGGGCACACGCTTCACCGAGACAAGGCCCCAGAGGACACAGGGAGTGCCGCCAATGCGCTCCAAAGTGCAGAAGGAGAACCCAAGCAGGTACCCCTCGGCGCGAACCTGGGTGACCAGGACCCACTCGTCCCGCTGCTTGGAGAGCAGGCCGATGTCGAGCCCCGCAGGCCCGTCGGTAACGATGTCGGCCATCTCGGCCAGCTCACCATCGGAAAGCGCAGTGCAGTCCTTGGTCTCGACATCAAACGTCATGTCGGTTGATCACTCCTCACTCGCTGGCCGCCCAACAGGCCACCTTAAAGATTAGCCCGTAGACGGGGCTCCGTTCCACAAACAGGCAGGTCCAAGTAGTACCCGCAACTCAGCAAGCAGGCCGGGAGTGGTGTAGACGTTGAACTCGGGGGGCAGGCGGATGACCTTGCCCCCGACATGCAGGTGCACCGGTGAGGTGCCTGGGTGCTCCTTTAGGAGCTCCTTAAGGCGGGCGACCCGGGTGTCGTCGACGGCGTTGACCGGCAACACGACACGGAGAGGGTCGGCACCGCTGAGGGTGAGCTGCGGGCGCTTCAGTTCCGAGCAGACAAGCTTGGGCACCTCGTCGCGGAGGTCCAGACGGCCTCGCACGCAGACCACGGCGTCGTCGGCCAGCAGGTAGCCGACCTCGGTCATCGTCCGCGGGAAAACAAAGACCTCGATCGATGACTCCAGATCTTCGAGAACGAAAGTCGCCATCAGCTCACCACGCTTGGTGTACTTGCGTGAGAGCCCTGTGATGACACCGGCCACCCACCGGTCGGCGAAATTGCCGGGGCCGCCGGCATAGGCCCCTACCCCACCGCCCGCCGGTGCCGGGCTGGCACCTCCAGCTTCGCGGTTGGCATCTTCCCGCAGGTCAAGGATGGTGCAGTCGGCATGCCGGCGCAGAGCGGCCTCGGCGCCGACGAGGGGGTGGTCGCTGACGTAGAGGCCGAGCATCTCCTTTTCGAACGCGAGCTTGGTGTGCTTGTCGAACTCCTGTTCGGGGACCGGGACTTTGGAGTCGTCGAACAGGTCGCCCCCTCCCCCCGGGTCGGCGAAGAGGCTGAGCACTCCCTGGTCGGCCTCTCGCCTGCGAGCCAGCGTGCGCTCGACTACCTGCTCGAAGATCAGGCAGAGGCCCTGCCGGGGATGCCCAAGGCAGTCAAAAGCGCCCGCTTTGACAAGCGACTCGACAGTCCTCTTGTTGAGCACGACAGGGTCCACCCTGTTACAAAAATCATAAAAGTCACTGAAAGGCCCCGCAGTCTCTCTCTCGCTTACGATCCGCTCGACGAGGCCCTCCCCTACATTGCGAATTGCCGAGAGCCCAAAGGGGATGACCCCGCGGCTCGTGCTTGTTCCGTCCGAGCCCGGCGCCGGGCGCACGGCCGTGAAGTCCGAAGTCGAAAGGTTTATGTCCGGCACGAGGACCTCGATCCCCATGACCCTGCACTCGGCCAGGTAGACCGCCATCCGGTCCTTGTCGTCTTTGACGCTCGTAAGCAAGCAGGCCATGTACTCGACTGGGTGGTTGGCTTTGAGCCACGCTGTCCAATAAGCGACCAGGCCGTAGCCATAGGCGTGGCTCTTGCCGAAGGCGTAGTCAGCGAACGGCTCAATGAGGTCGAAGATCGCAGTGCCGATGGCCGCCCCGTAACCGGTCTTCTCACACCCGGCGACGAACTTTTCCCGCTCTTTTGCCATTATCTCACGGACTTTTTTGCCTGCAGCCTTGCGCAGGGTCTCCGCTTCGCCGAGAGAGTAGCCCGCGAAGCGTTGCGCCACCCGCAACATCGACTCCTGGTAGATCATCAGCCCGTAAGTGTCGCTCAGAACTTCCGCCATGTCGGGGTGGAGGGACGTCACCGGCTTGCGCCCGTTTTTGCGGTCGGCGTAATCGAAATGCATGTTGGCAGCCATCGGCCCCGGCCTGTAAAGAGCAACGAGCGCCGCCACGTCGCCGAGGTTGGTCGGCGCCAAGGCTCGCACTAGAGCGCGCATGTTGGCGCCTTCGAGTTGGAAAACGCCTACCGTGTCGCCCCTCTGCAGCAACTCGTAAGTAGCCAGGTCGTCGAGGGGGAGGTCGTCGATGTTCGGTCGAGCGCCGATGTTCACCTCGATCATGTCCAAGGTCCTCTCGATCACCGAGAGGTTACGCAGCCCGAGAAAGTCCATCTTGAGCAGGCCAAGCTCCTCGACAGCGTGCATTTCGTACTGGGTCACGATCGGCGCGTCCTCGGGCCGGCCGCCGGGCTCGGGTTTGCGCTGGACGGGGAGGTGCTCGGTGAGGGGGTCACCGGAGATCACGACCGCCGCAGCGTGGATCCCGTCCTGGCGACGGAGCCCTTCGAGGCCCATGGCGACGTCGACCACGCGCTTTACGTCTGGGTCCGCGGCGTACATATCGCGAAGCTCCGAGGCAACTTTGTAACCGTCAGAGTGCTTTGGGTCATCCCGGAAGCACGCCCAAAGCGGGGTGTCCCGGCCCATGACTAGCGGAGGCATGGCCTTGGCAACCCGGTCGCCGAGGCCATAGGGGTACCCGAGCACCCTGGCGGCATCGCGCACTGCCGCTCGCGCCTTGATCGTGGAGAAAGTCACGATCTGCGCTACATGGTCCCAACCCCAGCGCTCCGAGGCGTAGCGGATCATCTCGGCGCGGTAACGCTCGTCGAAGTCCATGTCTATGTCCGGCATCTGGGTGCGCCCGGGGTTGAGGAACCTCTCGAAGAGCAAGTCGTAACGGATGGGGTCGAGGTCGACGATCCGCAAGCAATAAGCGACGCAGCACCCGGCTGCGCTCCCGCGCCCGGGCCCAACGCGGATCTTGTTGTCGCGAGCGTGGCGGATGAGGTCCCAACAAACAAGGAAATAATCTGAAAAACCCATGGAAGCTATCACGCCAAGCTCGTAATCGAGGCGCTCGGCGACATTGCCCGGCAGCGGGCTCCCATAGCGCTCCGTGGCTCCCAGCACGGTCAGGTGCCGGAGGTACTCGTCCGAGGTCGCGAACCCATCGGGCAATGGGAAGGACGGGAGCTTGGGCTTGCCGAGCTCGATGTTCACGTCTGCCCGCTCGGCCACCCACAAGGTGTTGTCGCAGGCCTCGGGCAGCTCCGAGAAGAGAGCACGCATCTCGGCTGCAGTTTTGAGGTAGTGCTCTGAGCCCTCGAAGCGGAACCTCTTTGGGTCGTCCATGTTGGAGCCCGTCTGCACGCACAAAAGGGCGTCGTGCGCCAGGTGGTCCTCCCGGGTCGTGTAGTGGCTGTCGTTCGTCGCCATGAGCGGGGCGTTTAGCCGCCGGGCGATGTCGACGAGCTGCGGGTTGGTCTTACGCTGTTTTTCGATCCCGTGGTCCTGCAGCTCGACGAAGAGGTTGTCGCGCCCAAAAATCTCCTGCAAACGAGCCGTCGTTTGTGTCGCCTGCTCCACATCGCCACGCAACAAGGCCTGGTTGACCAAGCCGCCAAGGCAGCCCGTAGTGGCGATCACGCCTTCGTGGTAGCGCTCGAGGAGCTCCCAGTCGGTGCGGGGCTTGTAGAAATACCCCGACAGGTAGGCCTCGGAGGACAACTTGAGGAGGTTTTTGTAACCACGGTTGTCCTCTGCGAGCAGAGTCAAGTGGTAGTAAAGCTTCTCGCCCTCCTCGGCATCGCCGCCCGTGTCGTCCAGACGGCCGCGCCGCAGCGGGCGCTCGAAGCGGCTCTCTCCCGCCTGGTAGGCCTCTATGCCGATTATCGGTTTTAGGCCTTTGGCCTTGGCCGCTTTGTAGAAATCCAAAGCCCCGTACATATTGCCGTGGTCGGTAATGGCTATCGCTTGCTGCCCGTCGGCAGCAGCGCGCTCCACGACTTCATGAACTCTCGCCGCGCCGTCGAGCATCGAGAACTCCGTGTGGAGGTGCAGGTGCACGAACTGCTCGCCCATCTGCTGGTTGGACCTCCTTCCCAGCGCCTCGGCGCCCGCCGCTCCCGCAGACCTGTGGTAAAGCTGTGGACAATTACACCCATGTTGTTTTGAGCGAATCTAGCGCGCCCCAAGGACGCTTACCAAGGGCGGCTCCCAGGGAGAGCCCCCAGGATGGCGACTGAGCTCGACTGAGCCTAGAGGTACGCCCCGGGCATTGGCTGGTCGTCCCCTCCCGCGCGTTCGCCCCGGCCGCTTGGTAGGCCGCGCCGGATGTCTTCGAGCTGTGCCCTCTGCGCCATCTGCTGCGCGTAGAGCGTCGCTTGGATGCCGTGGAACAAACCTTCGAGCCACCCGACGAGCTGTGCCTGTGCCACACGCAGCTCCGACTGGCTCGGCACCGACTCAGGGTGAAAACTCGGCGCCATGCGGGAAAGTTCTGCTGAAAGATCGGGTGAGAGGCCATCTTGGAGCTCTCGCAGGGAAGTCTCGTAGATCTCGCGGAGGCGGATGCGGCTCGCCTCGTCCAGGGAACTTTGGCGCACTTCTTCGAGGAGCTGGCGGATCATCGAGCCGATGCGCATGAGCTTGGCCGGCTGCTCGACCGTCTCGCCGTCGTCAGCGCTGCCTACGGCCTGCTCTCGTGGGACTGGGGACGGCGGCACCACGATCAGGCGCGGCTCGGAGCCTCGAGGCGTGTTTGTCACAGGCCCATTCTGGCCCAGCCCGGCGCCGCCCTAGGCGAATGGCAGGAGGGCACGCGCTTCGAGCCGGCCCCTGTGCGCCGCCGCAACGAAAAACCGAACTGGTGTGCCGAGGGCGATGTCCCTGGAACCACCGGCGATCTCCGTGCAATGGAAGGGGTACGTCAGCCCCCCCGGCACTTGGACCTCCCCGAGCCCGGCGTCGCGGTCAAAGGAGCTGACCTCCCCCGCCAACAGCTCACGGGCCGGGCCCAGCCCACCGTGAGGCACCCACGTCACGGCACGATCTTTCTTATCGGGAGCTCGATTATGTCTGAGGCTCCTGCGTCCTTTAGCTCAGGGATCAGCTTGTTGATCGCTTCGGTGGGCACGACCGTCTCGACCGCGTAGCTGCCTCCCCCGAACAGCTCAGAAACGGTCGGGCTCCGCATGGCCGGGAGGAGCGAGATGACTCTGCCCAAGTCGGAGGCCCCGACGTTGAGCTTGACGAGCACCCGGCCGCGCGCCTGGAGGGCTCCTTGGAGGAGAGTACTGATGTCGTCCATCGCCTTTCGGCGGTCCGGGTCGGCTGCAGCCGAAGGGTTGGCAACCAGCTCGGTGAGAGAGACAAGAACCGTGTCGATGACCCGGAGCCCGGCCGCCTTGAGCGCCCTGCCGGTCTCGGTCAGTTCCACTACCGCGTCGGCTATCTCAGGCACCTTCGCCTCGGTCGCCCCGTAGGAGAGGACGACGTCCGCCTCGACCCCGTTGGCCGCCATGAACCTCTCCGTGAGGCGAGGGTACTCGGTAGATATCCGCACACCTTTCGGCATGTCTTTGGCGGACTGCCAAGGAGAGCCGGAGGCGACCGCAAGCACGATCCGGATCGGTTGGGCCGTGTTTTTCGAGTAGGTGAGCTCACCGAGAGAGGCGACGGTGGCGCCGGTTTCCTCTACCCAGTCGCGGCCGGTAATGCCCAAGTCGAAAAGACCGTCGGCTACGTAGCGCGGGATCTCCTGGGGCCGGAGGATCCTGACTTCGGAGATGCGGTGGTCCCTTACGCTCGCTCGGTAGTCAACGTCGGAGCTGCGGGACACCGTCAGGTCCGCGGCCTCGAACAACTCGAGGGTGGCGCGCTCCAGGGAGCCTTTAGGGAGGACGAGGCGAAGCACGGGCCGTCACCTTACTGCGCGACGCCCCTCGAGCCCCAGCCGGTGGCTCCAGCAGCCCAGCCCTTAGTGGGGCTGCTCACCTGCCAGCACGCTTATCGCGTGCGGAAGGAGGTCGACAACGGCGGCCAGGCACTCCAGGGCACCTTTTGGTGAACCGGGGAGATTGATGACCAATGCGTGGCCCCGGGTGCCGGCGATCCCACGAGATAGCGGTGCCAAGGGGCTGGACCGGTGCATGGCCTCGCCAAACCCAGGGGCGTGGCGGTCCAGGACCTCCGCGGTTCCTTCAGGCGTTTGGTCGCGGGGCCCGAAGCCGGTGCCGCCCGTAGTCACTACCACCCCCACGAAAGACGCCGCCATCCTCACGAGGTCCCCTGCGACAGAGGCCGCACCGTCCGCCACCTGAGCTTCCTCTACTACCTCGAAGCCCGCGTCACGGAGGGCTTGGGCTACCGCAGGCCCGCTCTCGTCGGTGCGCTCACCGCGCTTCACCGAGTCAGAAACTGTCAGCACCTTTGCCTGGTAGCTCACCAGCCCTCCGGTTGCGCCCCTGCGGTTTGCCCGGCCCCGGCCAGTGCACCATTTGCCGCCTCGCGGATCTCGCCAGCGGCTGCCACGGGGTCATCATGGCCGAAGATGGCGCTCCCCGCAACGAGCAGGCGTGCGCCTGCACGGGCTACTGCGGGCGCCGTCATAGGGTCGATGCCCCCGTCTACCTCGAGCTCGACTCCGAGCCCGCGGGCATCCACCGCCTGACGGGCGCGTGAGATCTTCGGGACGACCTCGCCCATGAAGCTCTGGCCGCCGAAGCCTGGGTGGACGGTCATGACGAGCAACAGGTCAACTTGGTCGAGCCACGGTTCGCAGGATTCAAAAGGAGTTTCAGGGTTGAGGGCGAGGCCCACGTCCAACCCGAGGTCGCGCATCTGTTTGATCAGGTTGCCCGTCCCACCGATCTCGACGTGGATGGTGCAGCCGTTAGCTCCCGCGTCCTTGAACGCCCCCAAGAACCGGCCGGGGTTGTCCATCATCAAGTGGCAGTCGAGGTAGAGGTCACTGTGGCGGCGGACCCACTTCACGACCGGAGGGCCAATGGTGAGGTTCGGCACGAAGTGGCCGTCCATGATGTCCACGTGAAGGACATCGGCTTGTGACCGCACCCGGTCGATGTCCTCGCCGAGCTGAGCGAAGTCCGCCGAAAGGATCGACGGCGCGACCCGCACCGCTCCGGTTGAACTTTCACGGTTATAGGGCGAGGGCTCAGGCATTGACGCCGAAGCTAGCGCCAGGAAGTGCAGTTTTCACAGGCTTAGCTCCGCGCACCATGTTCCTCGGTACGTCCGAGCGCAAGCACGTACATGCCATCGGTGCCCGCAGCCTGGGGAAGGAGGCGTGCACCCCTGCCGAAAGGCTCCCATGGCGGGCCAGGTGCCCTCACCGCTTGCCAGGCGCCGCCCGGCGGGGAGGTGGTTGTCGCACCCGCCTTGCCCACCAGCCACTCGTCGATCCCGGTCGTCTCCTCCCAAGTGAGCGTGCAGACGCTGTAGACGAGCACGCCACCCGGGCAAACCAAGCTCGCTGCTGCCGCCAACAACCTGCGCTGAAGCTGGGCCAGGCGAGGCACGTCCTCGGGCCTCGCGCGCCAACGAGCGTCTGGCCGTCTGCGCAGCACCCCAAGGCCGCTGCAGGGAGCATCGACCAGGACCCCGGCGAACGAAGCAGGCCTCAACGAGGGGACCGTGCCGTCGGCGACCAAAACGGAGACGTCGCCGAGCCCGAGGCGCGACACATTGGCAGCGATCATCTGAGCCCTGCTGGCGGCGACATCTGCCGCAACGACGAAACGCCCGCACCGAGCGAGCTGGGTTGCTTTGCCGCCGGGCGCAGCGCACAGGTCGAGCACAGGCCCGGCCGGCGCGTCGCTGAGGAGCTCTCCCATGTGCTCCCCCACCCACTGGCTGGCGAGATCTTGCACATAGCCGTCGGGGCGCATGTGCACTGAGGCCGGCTCGTTCATTTGCTCGAGCGCCGCGAAGGCCTGAGCCTCTCCGAGGTCCCCGACCAGCCTCGCTACCACCCAGTTTGGGTAGCTGAGACGCGTACCCGCATCGGGCCAACGGAGCGGGCCAGCTTCGACGAGGGCCCCTATACGGCGAAGCACGGCGTTGAGCAGCGGCTTGGCGCGGGGGGGAGATTCGGCCACGGTGGCCGATACGGCGGCGTAGGCAGGCACCCGCATGTAGGCGAGCTGGTAGGCGCCCGTGCGAGCCGTGGCGAGGACGACAGGTTCGAGCTCGCCAGTGTGGAACTGGCCGATCAGCCAGTCACATGCGCGGAGCATGCGCAACGTGCCATAAGTGAGCTCGGTCGCAAAGGCGCGGTCACGCTGGCTCAAGCCCGATGCCGCAAGGAGCCTCGGGAGCTCGATATTGGCCCGAGCACCGTCTTCGGCAGCGAGCAATGCGCGGATCGCGACTCCCCTCGCGCTGGGCCGTGCTTGCCGGGCCGGGCGCGACCGGTCTGCGAGGTAACCGCGTTCAGGCGCCAAAGCGCTCGCCCGGCTGCAGGCGCGCTCCCCTCGCCCACTCTGCCGCAGGCATCGCGGCCTTGCCCTCAGCCTGGACTTCGAGCAGCTCCAGCAACCCTCCCGCCGTCCCCACAAGTGTCCCCTGGATCTCCCCGGGCGCGATGGCTTGGGAACCCCTGACCACACGTGCGCGGTGAACAAGCAGGCGCTTTCCCCGAAATGTCGTCCAGGCCTTCCCCACCCTCACCACCCGGTTGCACACCACCCCGGTTTGAGCAAAATCGAGCCGGCGTTCCTTGGCTTCGAGCTTGGCGGCATAGCTCGGCTCGCCTACCTGCGGGACCGGTACGGGGAGGCCCTCCCCCAAGGCGGCGAGCAACATGTCGGTACCGAGCTTGGCGAGCCTTTCCCGAAGCTCGCAGGCCGTTTCGTCTGGCCCGATTGGCACTGCGCTCAGCGCGTACACCGGGCCGGTGTCCAGGCCTTCCTCCAACCTCATCAAGCACACCCCGGTCCGCTCGTCGCCGGCGAGGATCGCACGCTCGACGGGCGCTGCGCCCCGCCACCGCGGAAGGAGCGAAAAGTGCACGTTGACGAGCGTGATGTGAGCGAGCACATCGGGCTTGATGACCCGCCCATAGGCGACTACGACCCCGAGGTCAGCGCCCTTGCCGAGGACCTCGGAAGGCAGGTAGGCAACCGGCAGCCCGAGCTCTGCGGCCGCCGCTTTGAGCGGGCTCGGGCTCGTCCCCTCACCCCTCCCTCGCCGCTTGTCCGGGCGAGTGATTACGGCGCGGACTTCGTGGCCCGCTCCCACGAGCGCTCGGAGGGTCATCGCCGACACTTCTGGCGTGCCGAGGAACGCGATCTTCACGTTGTGGCTGCGTCCCTGGCGCCCTGGGGGGCGTCGGCGCGCCGGAGCCTGAGCTGCTTCATCGCTTCCTTGCGCTGTTCCACGTCCAGCTGCTCGAGCAAAAGTCGCCCGTCCAAGTGGTCGACCTCGTGTTGGAAAAGCTTGGCCTCCATGTCCTCGCCCTCGAGCGAGACTTCCCTACCGTTGAGGTCATAACCGCGGACGTGGACCTTTTTCGCGCGCTTGATCTGGAAATAGAAACCCGGCACAGAAAGACAGCCTTCTTCGTACTCCCATTCGCCTTCCCGGTGCTCGATTATCGGGTTGATAAGCTCCCGTGGCCCACTGTCGCCGATCTCGTAAACAAAAAGCCGCCTGCTGACACCTACCTGCGGGGCTGCCAGGCCGACGCCATGGGCTTCGCGCATCGCAATGTGCATCTCTTGGACCAATTGCGCAACGCGCCCGTCGATGTGGGTGACCTCGTCTGCGCGACGCTTCAATACGGGGTCACCAAAAGTCCTGATCCGGTAGGCAGCCATCCGCCACATACTAAGGACAAACGCCGCGCGCAAGCCCGACCAAGCGAGCGCCCTGCACTGCCCGGGAGCTCTCCAGGTAGGCTCGGGCGCCGGATGGCCGAGCACTACTTCACTGAGGAACCGTCTGGCGCGTCCCGCCCCGGGGTTGCCAGGCTCCACCTCCCGGACCTCGACCTCGAACTTGTCACCGACCGCGGTGTGTTCTCCGCAGAGAGGGTCGACCCCGGCACCCTCACGCTTCTCAAGGAGTCGCCGCGCCCGCCCGACGCCGGTCACCTCCTCGACCTCGGCTGCGGGTACGCGCCGATCGCCTGCACGCTCGCGGCCCGGGCGCCGCTGGCGACCGTGTGGGCAGTCGACGTCAACTCGCGAGCTCTCTCGCTGGCGGCGGCGAACGCCGGCCGGCTCGGGCTGAAGAACTTGCGGGCGGTGCCCCCAGGGGAGGTCCCAGGGGACGTTGGCTTCGCCGGCATCTGGTCCAATCCCCCCATCAAAGTTGGCAAAACTGCTCTCCACGCGTTGTTGGGCGATTGGTTGCCGCGCCTGGCGCCAAGCGCAGCAGCCTGGTTAGTGGTCAACAAGCACCTCGGGAGCGACACGCTCGCCCAGTGGCTCCGGGAGCAAGGCTGGGAGGTGCTGAGGGTGGCATCAAAATCTGGGTACCGGGTGCTGGAGGTTCGCCGGCCGGGGCCCCGGGGCAGCGAGGGTGGGGACGCCTCCGAAGCGGTCCCCTCCCCTGGTCTTGAACGGCCACGCGTGGGGCAGGTGCGATGATGAAGCAGCTTGGCCAGACAGACCTCAAACGCTTGCACAGGGACTGGGCAAAACGCACTTCCGGGCGCTTGGCCCTTCTCCTTGACGGAGTGAGCTCTCCTTTCAATGTGGGCTCAATAGTGCGCACGGCGGCCGCTTTCCGCGTAGACCACCTCTACCTCGCCGGAGGTGCGTCCTCGCCGAGCTCGCCGCGCGCAGGCAAGACCGCAATGGGGACCGAACGCTACTTGTCCTGGTCCAACTTCGAGCGGGGCGCAGACGCCGCGGACGCGGCACGCGAAGACGGCTACTCGGTTATCGCGCTCGAGCTCGCCGACCAGGCGGTCCCGCTCTTTCAGCTCTCAGTTGGGCCCGACGTCTGCCTGGCGATCGGCCATGAAGACCGGGGCCTGTCGCCCGGTGCTCTCGCTGCATGCGACGCCGTCGCTTTTATCCCCCAGCTCGGGCGCGTCGGCAGCCTGAACGTCGCTACTGCAGCGGCCATTGCAATATTTGAGCTCAGGCGCCGCGAATGGACCGGCTCCTGGCTGCAATGACGAACAACGCGTGAACTGCCACTTGGTCGTGCCCCGCGCCCATGCCCGGGTGGTACCCCAAGAGCACGGCAGCCCGTCCTCCTGACATCCCGCCCGCCCTGTACTGCTGTAAGTTGAACTTAGGGACGCGCACAACCACGCGGTGCGAGACTTCCCAGCGTTATCGACGTCGCCTGCTACCTGAAACTGCAAGCGGTGGCTGAGGGCGTCGAGCTGTCACGCAGGCGTCCGGGCGCGAGACTAAAAACGCTCAAAACGTTGATGGTCTCGCGCCAGCAGCGGAGCTAAAGAAGCGGACTCCCTCCGCAAACCTGGCGACATCCTGCTCATCGGTAGCGAAATTGGTCATCCAACGGACGAGCCCTGTGCCCCAGTCCCAGAAAAACGACCAGTTCTGTAGTTCACGGACCACCGAGCCGGGCAACCGGGCGAAGATGCTGTTGGCCTGCACGGGTTGCGTGATCTCCACCTGGGGGACTTCCGCAATGGCGTTCGCGAGGCGCTTAGCCATTTGGTTTGCCTTCGCCGCGTTGGCCAACCAGAGCTCATCGCGAAGGAGCGCGTCAAATTGAGCAGCAATGAAACGCATTTTCGAAGCCAGCTGCGTCGCCTGCTTGCGGGCAAACCTCGCTCGCAAAGCAAGGTCGGCCTGCAAAAAGACGAGCGCTTCGCCGTAAATGAGGCCGTTTTTGGTCCCTCCGAAGGTGATCACGTCCACTCCGGTACCATGGAAGAGGTCGCGGGCGGTGCACCCGAGCGCCGCCACGGCGTTCGCTATACGGGCGCCGTCGACGTAGAGCAAGAGCCCATGCGCGTGAGCGAGGGAGGCCAGATCACCCAGCTCGTCGAGGGTGTAGACGGTCCCGAGCTCTGTGCACTGGCTGATCGCGATCACCCTGGGCCTCACGTTGTGCTCCCCGTGTGCCCCACGCAACAGTGGGAGCACAGCCTCGGGCACCAATTTGCCATCAGCCGTCGGGACGTCGATCAGCTTCGCCCCGACAAAACGCTCCGCGGCGCCACATTCGTCGACATTAATGTGCGCACCTGCTGGGCAGATTACGGCCTCGTGCGGCGCCAGCAAGCTACCCAGCGCGGCAATGTTGGCTCCCGTGCCGCCGAAGGTGAAGAGGACTTCGACGTCTTGATCGATAAGGGCCCTGAAGCGTTCCGTGGCAGCGGCGGTCCAGGGGTCCTCCCCGTAAGGGAGCGCCGAACCGACGTTGGCCGAGATGAGCGCCTCCATGACGGCTGGGTGCGCACCTGCCGTATTGTCGCTCGCGAAACTATGAAAAGGGGGTGGTGGCGTCACGAGAACGCACCTTAGCCGTAGCCGAGCATCGAGAAGGAGCTAAAGATCTGGATCCCGAGCGAATGGGTGGCGGACCAAAAGGTCGACCCCAATGGAGCGTAGAGGACCACCACGGCGACCGCGTAATCGTCGGTTACCGTGGATGAAGCTGAAGAGTCTTCGGCAGCAGGGGTCGTGCTGTCGTCGTTGAACGTAACTACGGCTCCGCCGACGAACGCCTCCGTGCTGGTGCTGAGGCTGACGTAACCAGTCGCGTTCATGGCAGATAGGCCCCCGCCCCAGATCGAATAGGGCTCCGAGGTCCGAGGCGAGATATCCTCAGGCAACCCGCGGCTCCGGAGCACCGAAACCGCACCCGCTTCTCCAGCCCGGACCAGGCTGGCAAGTGGCTCCCCTGCCCCGGAGGCCGAGCCCCGCTCGGGGTAGAGCCGGAAAAGGTAAACACCTTCCTTGCGGTCCGGTGAGGCATACCAAAGCTCGGAGGTGCTGAGCGCGCCCGTGACTTTCCTCGAAGTGCCATAGACGTCGAGCGTCACCGGCGCATCGGCTTGACGCGTCCAACTGGAGGGGACGCAAATGCCCATGTTCATGCTCTTTGCCAGCGCCGGAACAAGGTTGGTAGTGATGAAATCGTCTTCCGGGCTTAGTTCGACTGAGCCGGCGAGGTGCCCGCCGACCCATAGCTCCGCCTTGTACTCGACGTTGGTGAAACATTCGTTGTCCGCCGCCAAAAGCTCTGTAATAAACTGGAACTTGTTGAGGTACGGGTTGTAGCGCCCGCACTGCTCCTGCCCATCTCCCCAACAGGCGGTCTCGGATATGCCGCTCCACCTGCTTGACGCGTCGGCCCGCTGGTACCAGACAACGGTAATTGGCATGCGCGCCATCCTGCGCCAGGCAACGCCGGCTGGCACAGGCACGTCAAGTTCGAGGTAGTTGGGGTCGAGAAAGCCCTGCAGCCCATGCACGGCGAACGAGGACGCCGAGCTCGCCTCGACTACTTTACCGGTCGCCATCGAAAGCGTGAGGAGCCCCTCCATCTTGCTTATCTGCTCGCGCAAAGTCGGGGAAACTTGACCTTCTTGGGTGCTCGCAAGAGACTCGAGCCCTTCCATCGCGCCCGCAAACCATGCACGCTGCAAGCCATAACTTGTCACAGGCTGAGGCTTTCGGCACGTTGCGACCGTGCCCGACGCACTGCAAGCGTACAGCATGCGCGTAACCCCGGCGCGGAAAGCCTCGTTAGCAGCCCCGTACTGGCCCGTTGCCAGCTCAGCGCCGCCAAGGTCGAGCCATGCCACCGGGTTTGTGGGGTCGAGACGGGCGGCCTCCCTAAAGAACGGGCCGGCTATGCCGGGGGCGGGAGCTTTACCCCCGCTCGCGAGCCACAAGACGTAGTAACCCCAGCCAACGTTCAGGACATCGTTGGCGTCGTCGGCACCCAATTGGTAGGCCTTCAGCTCGTCCGAAGCCGCCAAACGTGCCCAGTAGGGCGAAATGTTCGTGGCCGAGACGAAGCCGGCGCCCACGGCCTCGCTCCCCCTGAGGGCTTCCGCAGCCGCACGCTGTACGTATGCCAGCGCGTAGTCCGGGCGGAGCTTTATCGCCTGAGTGAAGTCGTGGATGGCGGGTTGGTAACCAATCGGGGTCGTCGCATAGTCCATCGCTTCCACGCCCTGCGCATAATCCTGAGCAGCCCTGTCAGAAGGAGACCCTGGCTCTCTCGCGGCGGCGAGCCACCCTCCCCAGGCGACCCCGGTTGCCACAAGCAAACCCCCGAGGACGGCAAAGATCATCCGGTTGCGCCCGTACAGCACGAACGCCGAACCAAAAAGGAACAGCGCGACCGCGACCATTGTGAGGATGGCGGTGTAGGAGTCGACGAGCGCGCCCCATTTGTTTGAGAAGTCGTTGTAGGCGTCCGATTTTGCCTGCAAGTAAGTTGCGCCCGAAGCACGTTGGCTGAAGAAATCGAACGGGAAGTTGGGGTCAGGGTTGCCATTTTGCAGGTACGGGTGCAGGTCAGAGGGTATATCCTGCTGCGTTTCACTAACTTGTTGCGAACCTGTCGCGTACATGTCCGCCCAGTAGGAAGCGTCGGGTTGTGCATACGTCGCCTCGAGCATTTCCTGTCCTGCTTGGGCCTCGAGTGCCTGGAGGGACTGGTACTGTGCATAGTCAGTTTCGGCCTGCTGGTAAGCGCTCGTCTCTGCCGCGCTCGCTTGGAGGCTCAGCTCCTGAGCAAGGTCGCCATCATTGGAGGAGGCCGCCGATGCTCGGTTGAGAAGAAAACCACCGAGGGCAGCGAGAAACGTAGTGAGGACGACAATGATCGTGAGGGCGCGCGCAGAAGGTTTGGCTGGGGGCTTGTGTTCTTTCTCCTGTTCTAGCGGTACGGTCGCAGCGCCAGCGACGCGGGCCATCTCGGCAACTTCGGCGACACCCTCGGCTTCAGCCGTTGCGCCCAACATCGCTTCGCCCGGCGGTTCGTTCATCGTGGGAGGGTAACCACCGTCAGGCCAGGCCTACAGCCAAGCTCACGCCCAACGACACTGCGATCGCGAAAACGCCTGCTCCTGACCACCGGGCACGTCGGTGCCGCCAGCCCAAATAGGAGAGTGTCAAGAAGAACGCCGCGATTATCACGAATGCTCCTGCGAGCACGATTTGTTCAGCTTGCGAGCGGTCATTGGATGCGGAAGCGCCGAGTGCACCGGCCTGGCTTGCTCCCAAGGTCCGCAATGCGGAAGAGCCCTGTCCCGGTTGAACACAGGGCGACTCCACCTCGCTCGCGCGCAAGCCGGCCTCGTCGTAGTAGACGGACCCATTTTCACCCCGGCTCGAGGGCCAATAACAGAGGAAGCCTGGTACTAGGGCCCGCTCCACGGCGCCCTCCACGCGGGCCTCGGCCTCGAGAGCGCGAGCCTCTGTCGGGTCGTTGGCGGACCACGCGGCGGCGGCCCTGGCGTAAAGCGCGCTCTCGGCGACGGTGTGCTCCTGGTACGTCTCGCTGAGCCGGGCGCCATAGTCGAGGTAGCCGTCCTGTTCAGCTTTCACTGTCTGGTACTGGGCGACTTCCTGCAACGCCTGCTGGCTGAGCCCGGAGGCGGCCGAGAACTTGCTCGAGGCCCAAAAGGCCATCATCGCCCCAACAATCGACAGCCCTGCCACAAGTACCACGACACCCGCGTTCCACCGGTCAAGAGCTGCTTCTTCCGGGCTCGGCGGTGGGGCTGGGCTGCGGTCGGCGAGGAAGCGGCGCCACTCCAGGCGCAACAGGTAGAGCGCCCCCAGCAAGAGCAGGACGAGGGCCGCCGGGACGAGGACTACCATCCGCCCTTCAGTTACCAGGAGTGCGGCAGGCCAGTGGCACCCGCCAATAGTAAACCAACCGCTTTCGCTCTCGCCCTCCCGATGACATTCGCGGCCCAGGCGCGGAGATGTTGTGCTTGGCGGGTACTACGGGCGTTCTTCGTGCCGGTCGACCTCACTGGGACCGCCTATTCTTTGGAGATGTATTGGTGCCTGTGCCGGCGAAAAGCCCACCATCCTGGCGACTTCCGGAGGGCTTGTAGGTACGCCACGGACAACGGCGTCGGCTTGCTCTACCGGGCCACTGACTTCGTCACGGTCGAGGAACGCATCGAACCCTCGCTGCTCCCGGCTGCCCACGGAGGTGCTTGATCTCGTTGGTCCGCGTCTGGCCGGGCCGGGGCAGCGGGCTTGGCTGATCGCCTCCGACGCTACTCGACCGTCGGCGGGGACCGCGGGAGCAGGTGTTCGCCGGGGGCCTCGTCCCGGCCGGGCACCGACCGGCTCCTTCCCGCCTAGCCTTCTAGGCTGTGCACGTCGCCCGAAAGGAGACGATCGTTACTTGGAGCCAACTAGCCATAACCGCCGGTCCTCGCCAGGCGCCCATCGCGTGCCGCCCCCAGGCCAGGTCCCCCTTATCGGCCGGATATTCCCCGCTCCCGTCGCTGCCAAGGTCCCGGAGGTCATATTTGTCTTTTGGGTAGCGAAGATCCTCACCACAGCCGGCGGGGAGGCGACATCCGATTTCTTGAAGACGTGGGGCAACATCCGGGGAGGGGGCACCGAAGTGCTCCTGTTCGTCGTAGGCCTCGTCTTACAGTTCGGTACTCGCCGCTACCGCGCCCTCGCATACTGGGCGCTGGCATATGCCATCGCCATTTTTGGGACCGGCGTCTCCGATTTCCTGCACCTCGACGTCCACATCCCCTATGCCGGTACGACCGCTCTTTGGGCCTTGGTCCTAGCCGCGATCTTTTTGGTTTGGCAGCGCAGCGAAGGCACGTTGTCGATCCACAGCATCACGACCCAGCGGCGCGAAGCCTTTTACTGGGCGACCGTGTTCGCCACCTTTGCCCTCGGGACGGCCCTGGGGGACTTCACTGCGACATCGCTGAACCTCGGTTACTTGGCCTCAGGCATCCTTTTCGCCGTCGTCATCGTGTTGCCAGCCCTGGCATGGTGGCGCCTCGGGCTCAGCAGCATTGCCGCTTTTTGGATGTCGTATGTTGTCACGCGGCCCCTCGGCGCGTCCTTCGCCGACTACATCAGCAAGCCTCGGAGCATCAGCGGGGTCAACTTCGGTGACGGCCCGACAGCGATCGTTTTCGCCGTGGCCGTCTTCGCTCTTGTCTCGTACCTCGCTCTCGCCCGTCCCGACATCCAGCGGCCGCTCGCCAGAGCCGCGAGGGCACGTCCGATCGTTCCCACGGGCAATCCCCTCCAGACGGGCGAGCCCGAGCTCGACGTCGACTAGCTCCTCACGAACCCCGCCTCGGGGGAGCGCGCCGAGGATCTGGGAGCGTACGGGGCTACTAGGACGTCCTAGCAAGCCTCTGACTAGGAAGTGTGTGCCCAAAGGAAAGTGGGCGCGGAGGGACTTGAACCCTCACGGCCTCGCGGCCAATGGATTTTGAGTCCACCGTGTCTGCCATTCCACCACGCGCCCGTACACATGTAAGCGGCCAGCTTGCGCTGCTGCGGTTATCGGCCTTCTCGCTTGAAGTAGTCCTGAACTGCGGGCGAAGCACAGGACGGCATCGGAGCGTCGATCGCGGTCAGGGAGGTCCAGCTCGAAAGGCACGATGACAGAGCGTACCCCAGGTCCCGGGTGGCTGTTCCTGGTTGGTCCTAACCACTGGTGGCCCGACGAGCCGACATCGTGTGATCAGCGGGCCGCCCTTGACCAACCTGTCCCCGGCGGACGTACAGGAAAACGTGCACCCCCCGGAACCACCAGGTTGGCTCGGCCCTATAAGACGAGCTCAGCTCCGCTTGGAGAGCGACGCTGGCCCGGTACTCGCGCACCCGGTAGGCAAGCACGCCATGGCCTGGGGGGGCCCCCACAGCGTGGGTGCGCAGCAACCATAGGCGAGGGCAGGAGGCCACGACCCTCGGCCACCGTGAAATGGGGACGGCCTCGGGGTCAAGGGCATACGCGCCCCGGCTAGACCATGGCGCGTCCGGCAACACAGGAGCGGGCACGGGGCCCGGTAAGTCCTTGGAGTGCTCGACGTAATAGTCGAAAGGACTGTAGCCGTCAGCCACAAAAAAGGCGATGCAGTCGTGGGGTTGCGCACGGGCAACGACCTCGGTCACACCCTGGCGCCAGTTCTCCAAAGACACGCCGTAGCCGGGCAGGATGAGCGATACCCTCCAAACCGCCATAACCAATGCCGCTGCCAGCGCGAGGGGCCATGGGCGAAGCCGGGAGAGAGCCACGCCGATAACCATCGACGCAGCTGGTAGGGCGTCGATTATGTAGCGGTCCGAAAGCAAGGGTTGCACGGTGTCTGATATGAGGTAGTTGAGGGCGGGAGGCAACGTAAACCATGCGAACAGCAACCCGTAGGCCCAAGTGGTCTCCTCCGTGCGCCTCGTGGCCAGCCGGTAGGCGAACTGCCCACCTGCCAAGGCCCAGCAAACAACAGTGGCAACCGTGAGGTAGCCCACCGAAACAGGGCTGTAGGGGACGCCAACGCTCCGCGTCGAGGCCAGGAAGTCAAACAGGTACCGGTTGTTCAGGTCGAAGAGCGGGCCGGGCGGCGCTATCCAAGACGCGGCTCCTGTGCCGTGGTCCACGAAGACCCAGACAAGCGGTGCCCCGAGCAGCGCAATAGCTCCCAGGGAGAAGCCCAGTTGGCGTTTCGGTAAATCTCGCCAGTGCCCAACGACAAGCAGCGAGAGCACTTGCGCCACCACGACGAGCACGCTCAAGACAAGTGTGTAGATGGCGAGCGCCGTGAGTACGGCGTAGGCTGCCCAGGCCCGCCGGCCTCTTCCCTGGACGGCACAAACCAGTGCGAGCATAGAGCAGCACACGAAAAAGACCGCCACCACATAGGCGCGGGCATTTTGCGACCAAAACACGAAGCCCACGCTCGCGGCCACGAACGTAGCCCCGAACAATGCCGCCCGCCGGTCGAAGAGACGCTCCAAGAAAGCAAAGCAGACGGGAACGGCGCCGATTGCCGCGATGGCCGTCGGCAAACGGAGCGCAAACTCAGTGCTGCCAAAGAGCTCCATCCAAAAATGCATGCCAATGTAGTAAGACAATGCTGTCCCGCCATCTTTGAGCGCGGCTGCCAACAGCGCCGAGCCGTGCTGGCTCGCTGCAGCGAAGGTGAAACCCTCGTCAAGCCAGATGCTCCTCGCTCCAAGTCGGTAGAGGACGAGCACGACGATGAGCGCTGTCGGACCAGCTGCTCCGAGCAGGGGCCATGGCCGACTGCGCCCGCCAGGAGCAGCCCGGGCAGGGGTCGCCTTCCGGCGGGCAACGTGAGCTAACGAGATCGGGGCTTCGAGAACGGGGCTGGCACCGGGAACGGGAGGTCCCAGTTGGCTCACCTCGCAATAGTAGAAGGAGATGCCGTCGCGGTAGCGATCGGGCCACCGGCCACGATCGTGTACGGCGGTCAGTGCTCCAAGGAAGCGAGAGCTCTACGTATGGCCGCCACCACGTCCGCCGGCTTTGGGCCACCAAGGCGACCGTCGGCACAACCCGGCAGAAGTAGTGACAATGTGGCTAGTGAAACTGGCCAAGGGGCCCAGTCACTGCTGTTATCAAAGCCACCGAGGTTATGGTCGGCAAAGACTAGCACTCCCCCTGTACGGGTTCCCAGCTCGGCGACCGCATCGCACGACCGCTGATGCCCGCCCTCGCGGCTGACCGATATTTGGTAATTGGAGCGGTGTGTATTAGGTCTGCCTTTCCTCGGCGCGTCCCTCTTGGGCCGGCGACATGTGACCATGGCCTCTGGCAGCTAAGGCGCCCACTTGCGATCGTACTTGCATGCTGATGGGCTTGGGCTCGTGCAGGACCACAGGCGCGCCCCCCTCGTGGCCGGCTTGACATGGGTGACCCGACTGCCTTCATCAAAAGGCCGCGCAAAGTTCCGAGCCGCCGGCCGCTGCCATCGCGTCTACAGGATTGGCAGGAGATCTATGTTCAGTTTTCTCGCAAGGACACCGCTTCACAAGCTTCACGGTGCGTGTCCTGCGGCATCGCCTACTGTAACTTTGCCTGCCCATTGGGAAATTTCATCCCCGATTGGAACGACCTCGTCTATAGGGGCCGCTGGCGTGACGCCTCCGAAAGGCTCCACGCGACAAACAATTTTCCCGAGCTTACTGGGCGCCTCTGCCCGGCGCCCTGCGAGCCAGCGTGCAGCCTCTCAGTAAACGACATGCCAGTTGCAAACGCCGTCGTGGAAAGAAAGGTTGCGGAGGTGGCCTTCGCCGAGGGATGGGTTGGGCCCGTGCGACCGAGAGCCCGGTCGGGCAGAAAGGTGGGGGTCATCGGCTCTGGGCCGGCCGGCTTGGCTGCCGCGCAGCAGCTCACGCGGGCGGGCCACGAGGTGACCGTCTTCGAGCGCTCCCCAGGTGCGGGTGGCTTGCTGCGCTACGGGATCCCCGATTTCAAACTAGAAAAATGGGTGCTCGGCCGTCGGCTCGCGCAGATGCACAGCGAAGGGGCCCGCTTTTTTTGCGGCGTGGAAGTCGGCGTCGACATCACTGTGAGCGCACTGCTCGGCCGGGGCAGGTTCGACGCTCTCCTCCTGGCCGGAGGTGCCCGGGCACCGCGAGACCTCGATGTGCCTGGCCGCCGCCTGCGCGGCGTCTACCAGGCCATACAGTTCCTCGTCCGGGCAAATCGTGCCGTAGATGGTGAGACGGTCGTCCTCGGGGAACCGGCGCACGAGGACCTGAGTGCCTGCGCCAAGCGAGTCGTAGTGGTTGGTGGCGGCGATACCGGCGCCGACTGCGTCAGTACTGCTCTCCGCCAAGGCGCATCGTCAGTAACCCAATTGGAGATCATGCCCGAGCCGTCCGCCGCCCGAGATCCCTGGCTCCCGTGGCTCGGCCAGCGTTCCTGCGCGAGACCTTCCGCCGCAGCAGAGGAGGGCGGGCGGTGCCTGTGGTCCGCTTCTCCCCAGCGTTTCTTGCCCGATGGCGCCGGTCACGTGCGGGGGGTGGCAACGGCAAACGTCAGGATGGAGCTAGAGGATGGACGGCCAAATTTCCTAGTGCAGCCTGGGACGGAGAGGGTGCTCGAAGCAGACTTAGTCCTTCTGGCAATGGGGTTCAAGGGCGCCGAGCGCTCTCCGCTTCTCGCACAGCTTGATTTGCCCCTTACGGCCGACGGCAAGGTCGCCCGCGACGACGTTTTCGCGACCGCTGCGCCGGGAGTGTTCGCTTGCGGCGACATGGCGCGAGGCCAGAGCCTTGTGGCATGGGCAATTGCCGAGGGGCGCTCTGCCGCCCACCACATCGATGAAACGCTTATGGGCGAGACACTTTTGCCATGCCCGTTGGGCAGTTGACGTCGAGGCGAGCTATCTACCCGGCGGCCTTTGGGACAGTTTGTTCCCAGGGGTACCCTTGGCGGGCTCCACCCCGTAAAGGCGACGACAACCCCGACAATCGTGAGCTTGGCACGGTTGAGAGGAGCACGAGCCCCCATGCTGGGTGGCCGTGCCCAGGGCTGAAGTCGACCTTGGCAACGTCTAAGGCTCGCCTAAGTGTTGGAGGCAGACTAGGTCACGCCGAAGCGCCCTCCATGGCCACGCTTATATGGTACATGGCCACTCATCGCAGGACTGGGGGTGACGGCCCTCGAACTGCAGCTTTCACCCGGTTGTTACTTTCGGGCGGGCAACTATGGTCAGAATGTTGGATGACCGAAGGAGGCTTGTAGGTGCCGGCGTTCGTTTTCCCAGGGCAGGGCTCCCAGGGGCCTGGGATGGGGCGCCCGTGGCAGGAGCACCCGTCGTGGGACGTCGTCCAGGATGCCTCGGAGCTCGCGGGACGAGACGTCGAGCACCTATTGCTCGACGCTGGGCCTGAGGAGCTGGCGGAGACCCGTAACGCTCAGCTCGCCACCTTTGTCATGGGCCTGGTGGTCCTGGACGCAGTCGAGCGGTTAGGCATCGAGCCGACGGCGTGCGCCGGCCACAGCCTCGGCGAGTACACGGCGCTCGTAGCGGCTGGGGCAATTGGCTTCGAGGACGCTGTGAGGCTGGTAGCTGAGCGGGGGGAGGCGATGCAGGAAGCGGCAGAGGAAAACCCCGGGGTGATGCTCGCCATCGCAGGTGTGGACGACGAAATGGCACGCATCGCGTGCCGGAGGGCCGACGGGGACGTCTGGCTCGCCAACTCAAACGCTCCCGGCTGGTGCGTCATCGCAGGGCGCCCCGAGTTCGCGCGGCGTGCGGCAGGCATAGCTTTGGAGCTCGGCGCGACGCGGGTGAGCGAGGTCGCAGTAAGGGGTGCCTTTCACACACCGCTCATGGCGACAGCGCAACCCAGGCTGCGCAAGGCGCTCGAGGGCACGACTTTCCACCCCCTGGCGGTGCCGGTCGTGGCCAACGTTGATGCCCTTCCCCACCCTTTGGCCCAGGACTGGCCGTCGCTACTGTCCGCGCAGCTACGCAGCCCCGTGCGCTGGCGCCAGACAGTACTCTCGCTCGCAAGTGTCATGCGTACGACCGACTGGGACGGGGATGCGCTCTTTTGCGAACTGGGACCGGGCGGCCCACTGGCGGAAATGGTCCGCTTGACAGTCCCCGAAGCCGAGACACTGGCGATCGCCGTCCCCGACGACTTGGACAGCCTCGTCGGGACGCTGACGGGCGAAGGCCCCTTCGCGAACCTGAGCTCGGACGGGCACCAGGGCGAGCGGCTTTACGTGTCGGAGCGCCTCATCATCAGCCCAACCGCGGGCCTCTTTGAGCACCCCGAAGGCGCTTGTTCTCCCGGCGAAACGATTGGTACGGGAGACCTCGTGGGCTTGGTTTCGGGCGCCGAAGTGAGGAGCCCCTTCGCGGGTGAGCTGATGGGCGTGCTGGCTCATCCTGGCGAGAGGGTCCAACCGGGGCAGCCAATCGCGTGGCTTCGGACTATTTAGACAAGAAAGCGAGCGCCCGAGAAAATGCCAGCTGATTGTGGCTACGCGATAACGGGTTGGGCGAGCGCGCTCCCCGAGAGGGTCGTCACCAACTCCGACATCATGACCCTGTTCGACACGAGCGACGAGTGGATCGTCGAACGCACCGGGATCAGGCAGCGTCGGGCAGCAGACGGGCCCTTCGTGTCTCCCAGGCCAGGCCCGTCCCCCGCGAGCGGGATGGGCACGACGGCGCAGCTGGCCACCCGAGCCGGGCAGGCGGCAATGGAGCGTGCTGGCCTCACGGGGGCCGACATCGACCTGCTCATTTTGTGCACAACCAGCCCTGACCAGCTCGTGCCTGCAACGTCCTCGCCGGTCGCCAATGCTTTGGCGGTCAGAGGCGGGGGCATGGACATCAACGCTGCCTGTGCCGGGTTCACGTACGGGCTCGTGGCCGCAGCCGGGTTTGTTGCATCGGGAGCCGAGCGCGTTCTCCTGGTTGGCGCCGAGACGCTCACACGGATCACCAACTGGTCCGACCGGTCCAACGCCTTCCTTTTTGGCGACGGCGCGGGAGCCGTCGTCGTGGAGGCGGTGCCGGGCGAGCCGGCCATGCTCGGTTGGGACCTGGGCGTGGACGGGTCGCTCCAGCCGCTGTTTTACGCTGACCACGGCGGTGGCGGCATGACCATGCGCGGCCAGGAAGTCTTCCGCAAAGCCGTTCGCGTCACCGTCGACTCGGCGACAAAGACCCTAGAGCGGGCCAAGGTTACGGCGGACGACATAGCGCTCTTCGTACCGCACCAGGCGAACACCAGGATCATGGACGCAGTTGCGGAGCGGCTGGGGATCCCTTCTCGAAAGGTGGCGTCGGTCATCGAAAGCACGGGCAACACTTCTTCGGCATCCATCCCCATCGCGCTCGCAGATGCCGTATCTTCGGGGCGGTTGTCCCAGGGGGACCTGGTATTGTTCGCCGGCTTCGGCGCCGGCATGACTTGGGCGTCGGCGGTATGGCGATGGGGCACGGGCCCGTCCAATTAGATTGAGCCGGCACCGCTAAGAGCAAACGGAGGAGACATGGCAGAACAGATGGGCCCTGAGGAGTCATTTGACCTGTTCAGGCAGTGCGCGGTCGAGGTGCTTCAGGTCGAGCCTTCCAAGATCGTCCCCGAGGCGCGCTTTGCAGACGACCTCGACGCCGACAGCCTCGACCTCGTCGAGCTCGTGATGGCGCTCGAAGAGCGCTTCGGCATCGACGTGCCCGAGTCCGAGCTTGAGGGTGTCCAGACCGTGGGGCAGGCCTACGAACTGGTGACTTCGAAGCTCTAATGCTGGCGATAAACCCGGGGCCGGGGGGTGCCGGCGCGGTACCGGGCCGGCGGGTGGTCGTCACGGGGCTTGGCGTGGTCGCCTCCTGCGGCATCGGGCCGGCCGCCTTTTGGGACGGCCTGCTTGCCGAGGCACCAGTGGCGCGCGAGCGGCCCGTCGTGGGGCTCGACGTCAGCCACATCTTCGGGCCCAAAGAGCTGCGCCGGGCGGACCGCTTCGTGCAAATGGCTGCCGCCGCGGCCGACCAGGCCGTCGCCGACGCGGGCGGCATCGAGGCCTTCCGCGGCGACCCCGACCGCGCCGGCTCGTACGTCGGGACAGGCGTTGGCGGCCTCGACACGATATGCGAGCAGCACAAGGTCCTCCTGGAAAAGGGCCCTGACCGGGTAAGCCCTTTCCTCGTCCCGATGATCATGTGCAACCGCGCGGCGGCTGATATTTCCATGCGTTATGGGCTTCGCGGCCCGTGCGAGACGACAGTCACTGCGTGTGCCGCGGGGAGCCAGAGCATCGCCAACGCGGCACGCCTGATAGCTACTGGCCGCTGTGACGTCATGCTCGCAGGGAGCAGCGAGGCGCCGCTCTCAGCGCTCGGTGTCGCAGGCTTCACCAACATGACGGCGCTCACCCGCTCGGGGGTGTCGATGCCGTTCGACGTCGCTCGTGACGGCTTTGCGATCGGCGAGGGCGCCGGGGTGATCGTTCTCGAGGAGCGCGAGCGGGCTTTCGCCCGTGGGGCGCACATTTACGCCGAGCTTGCGGGGGCTGCCAGCACGGCGGATGCCCACCACGTGACGGCACCGGCGCCTGACGGTAGCGGTGCCGCTCTCTGCATGCAGTTGGCGGTACAGGATGCCCAGCTCTCGCCGTCGGGGATAGCTCATGTCAACGCCCACGGGACGTCGACACCTCCGGGTGACGCGGCCGAGGCTGAGGCGATCTACAAGGTCTTTGGCTCGCCGGGGCCGGCAGTGACTTCCATCAAAGGGGTCATCGGGCACACTTTGGCGGGTGCCGGGGCGATCGAGGCCGTCGCTGTCGCCCTCAGCATGCAGCATCGCCAAATCCCGCCCACCGCGGGGACTCGCAACATTGACCCAGCCTTCCAGTTGGACGTGGTGACCGGTGGGCCGAGGAACTGGGCGCCCGGGCCAGTCGTGTCCAACTCGTTCGGTTTTGGCGGGCACAATGGATGTCTGGTCTTCGTCCCGGCCTAGTCCGGGCCCCTCGGCTCAGGCGAGCGTTTTCAGCAGGTTTTCCGCGGTCCCCGTCGGCGAGACCTTGTACCAGGCGTGCTCGACCCGGCCGTCTGGTCCCAATAAGAACGCAGAGCGCTCGATACCCATGTACTTGCGGCCGTACATGCTCCGCTCAACCCAGACGCCATAGGCTTCGGCGACCCCATGGTCCTCGTCGGAGAGCAGCGGGAACCCCAAGCCGTACTTGGTGTCAAAGGCAGCCTGGCGCTTGGGAGCGTCCGGGCTGATGCCCACCACTACTGTGCCGCCAAGCTTGGGCATGGCGTCGCGGAGCCCACAAGCCTGTGCGGTACAGCCGGGCGTGCCGGCCTTCGGGTAGAAGTAGACGAGCGCCTGACGCCCCCGGAACTCGCCGAGTGAAACTTTCTTCCCGGACTGGTCGAGGAGGCTGAAACCAGGTGCAACGTCGCCAGGCTCAAGTCGTTTTGTCATCGGCCGGCAGCCTAGGGCGTTGCCAGCACAGCGGGGGGAGCGGCGGTAGGGTCGGCAAGGACCAGCAATGACCTCAGCCAATGCCGATGACGATGCTGGCGCGCCGGCGACTTCCCCTGCCGATTTGGAACTCGGCGCTTTCAGCGAAAACCCGCCCTGGGACCTGACAGGCAAAGCGCTCCCCTGGCGAGAGGGCGCGGACGAGCTGCGCGCCGCCACCGCTGCGCGCGTCCCCCAATGGCTGCGGCGGCGATGGCTCCCGCCTGGCGAGCGGGTGCTCGCCACGACAGCTCGCCTCGGCTGGGCGATCCTCGCCTGGCAGCTCGTCGAAAAGCGCCGCGCCAACCGTACGGGAATGCGCGAGGTATCCCGCGCCGGGCTCTCCCACCGCCTGCGCAAGGCGTTCGAAAAGTTGGGGCCGACGTACATCAAGCTCGGGCAAATTCTTTCGTCGGGGGAAGGAGTCTTCCCACCCGAGCTCGTGTCGGAGTTCCGTCTGCTCCGCGACAAGGTGCCCGCCGAGCCCTTTGACGTTGTCCGCCAAGTCGTCGAAGCCGAGCTCGGGAGGCCGCTCGAGGAAATATTCGAACGCTTCGAGAGCACCCCGATCGCCGCTGCTTCGATCGCTCAAGTTCACGCAGCTCGCCTGCGCAGCGGCGAAGAGGTGGTGGCAAAGGTGCAGCGGCCGCAGGTGAGCACCCTCGTGCAACGCGACATCGCTGCCATGAGCTGGCTGGCACCTCTCCTCATCGGCCGCATACCGGTCGCTTCGTTGGCGAACCCACCCGCCCTTGTCGAGCTGTTCGCAGAAACGATCGTGGAAGAGCTCGATTTCCGCCTCGAAGCCGCCAACATGCTCGACATCGCGAAGGTGCTCGCAGAGACCAACCAGCGCGCAGTCGTGGTCCCCCGCCCTCACCCTGAACTGGTGACGAAGCGCCTGCTCGTGATGGAGCGCTTGGACGGTTTTTGTTGGGACGATGTGGAAGGCATGCGCCGGGCCGGCATCGACACCTCGGCGGTGATCAGGGCGCTCCTCATTGCCTTCCTGGAGGGTGCCACGCTCTTTGGCGTCTTCCACGGGGACCTCCATGGCGGCAACCTCTTCGTGCAGCCCGATGGGCGGGTAGCCCTGCTCGACTACGGGATCACGGGGCGCCTCGATGAGGTGCGCCGGGTCGCGTTCCTTCGCTTGCTCATGGGTGGGAGCCTCAACGACCCCCGCTTGCAACTGGCTGCCCTCCGGGACATGGGCGCCGTGCCGGCCGATACCGACTTGGAAGCTCTCGCGAGAGATCTCGGCCTGGACAACCCTATCGTCGACCCGACCACTCTCGCTCCCGAGGCGCTCCTCGCCGAGGTGCGCGAGGTGACCAAACGGCTCCTCGAGTACGGGGCGCGCTTTCCCAAGATCCTCATGCTGTTCGTAAAAGATCTCCTCTTTGTGGACGGCTCGCTCGCCACCCTCGCGCCCGACGTCGACCTGTTCGCAGAGGTCGCCGAGATCGCCGCCTATTTCAGCACGAGGTACGGCGAACGTATCGCTCATGACATCGGGATCGACCCGAGGCTGCACCCGCTGGAAATTTCGGCGGTCCGCGCGGCCGTCGGCGTGGGCGAGGAAGTCGACGAGCTGACCTACCGCGACCTCCAGGAGCGCCGGGAGCTCATCCGCCGGCGGATGGAGGAGCACCGTAAGCGCAGCGAGCGAGCGCCGCGGCGGCGCCGGCGCTTGCAACAACTGGCGCGGATGGCGGGCCTCGGGAGGTCGGCTCCGCAGGGGCCCGGCGCCTAGGCGGTACCCTGGTGAACGGCGCCCCGGCGGTGCCGCTCCCGTGCCGGCCGCCCTAGGTCCCCCAAGACACCAGAGGAAAATGAAGCGCGCTGACATCCGCAACGTAGCGATCGTCGCTCACGTCGACCATGGCAAGACCACCCTGGTCGATGCCATGCTCCGCCAATCTGGCGCGTTCCGGGAGAACGAGGACGTGGCCGAGCGGGTCATGGACTCGACCGACCTCGAGCGGGAAAAAGGCATCACGATCCTCGCCAAGAACACCGCTGTCCGCTACGGCGACCTGACGGTCAACATCGTCGACACCCCGGGCCACGCAGACTTCGGGGGAGAGGTCGAACGGGCTCTGACCATGGTGGACGGAGTATTACTGCTCGTCGACGCGAGCGAAGGCCCGCTCCCCCAGACGCGCTTCGTCCTTCGCAAGTCGCTCGAGGCGCACCTGCCTGTGGTGCTCGTCATCAACAAGGTGGACCGGGCCGACGCCCGCCTCGCGGAGGTGCTGGACGCGGTCTACGACCTGTTCATCGACCTGGGGGCGAACGAGCACCAGATCGACTTCCCAGTCGTCTACTGCAACGCCCGCACCGGCCAGGCAGCGCTCTCGCCCGAAGAGGTGCCAGACGCCCCCGACCTCAAGGTCCTTTTCGAACTGCTCGTGGAGCACATCCCGGCGCCTGAGCACGAAGAGGGGCACCCCTTCCAGGCCCTCGTCGCGAACCTCGACGCGTCCCCCTATGTCGGCCGCCTGGCGATCTGCCGGGTCCACCAAGGCTGGGTGCACAAGGGAGAAGTCGTGGCTTGGTGCCGCCAAGGCACGGGCGAGGTTACCCGCGCCCGGATCGGCGAGCTCTACATGACCGACGCGCTCCAGAGGGTTGACGCGGGCCCAGAGGGGGCGGGGCCAGGTGACATCATCGCCGTCGCAGGGATCCCCGACATCATGATCGGGGACACTCTTGCTGACGCCACGAGCCCCCGGCCATTGCCCGGGGTCCACGTCGACGAGCCGGCCATCTCGATGACCTTCGGCGTCAACACGTCCCCCCTCGCTGGCCGGGAAGGCAACAAGCTGACCGCCCGGTTGGTGAAAGGCCGGCTCGATGCAGAGCTCGTGGGCAACGTGTCAATCAGGGTGCGGCCTACCGAGAGGCCTGACACCTGGGAGGTGCAAGGCCGTGGCGAACTTGCGCTCGCGGTGCTCGTAGAGCTCATGCGGCGCGAGGGCTTCGAGCTCACGGTTGGCAAGCCCCAGGTGCTCACGAAGGTCATCGATGGCACGCTCCACGAACCCGTGGAAAGGGTCTCCCTCGACATCCCCGAGGAGCACGTTGGCACGGTGACCCAGCTGCTGGCTGGCCGGAAGGGCCAAATGCAGCACATCGCCTCGCACGGCAGCGGTTGGGCAAGGACGGACTGGCTCGTACCGTCGCGGGCGCTCATAGGCCTGCGCTCCCAGCTGCTCACCGATACCAAAGGGACTGCCCAGCTCCACCACGTCCTCGAGGGCTGGGAGCCCTGGGCGGGGGAGATCCGGACGCGCCAAAGCGGTTCGCTCGTCGCTGACCGCAGCGGGAAGTCAGCGACCTATGCGCTGCTCAACCTCCAAGAGCGCGGGACGCTCTTCATCGGGCCAGGGACCGAGGTCTATGAGGGGATGATCGTCGGGGAGAACGCGAGGCGCGAAGACATGGACGTCAACCCCACCAAAGAGCGCAAGCTCACCAACATGCGCTCCTCGACGGCCGAAGAGCTTGTCAGGCTGACACCGGCGACGTTGCTCTCCCTCGAGCAAGCGCTCGAGTTCCTTCGTGAGGACGAATGCGCCGAAGTCACGCCGACCGCCGTCCGCCTACGAAAAGTTGTGCTCAGCCAGTCAGACAGGGCACGGGCCCACGCCCGCTCTCGTGAGCAATAGCTAGGCAGAGCCAGGCAAATACCTGCGTTCGCCAGAGTGCTTGGCTTTAGTTGAGAGAGGGGTCGGAGGGGAACGCCGAAACGAGCGCCAAGCTGCCGTTTTGGCGACGAAGGACATTTTTCCAAAGGCCAGCCGGGTCTTCGCTGAACACGTCGTCGTCCACGGCGTCGACGACGTACCAGGCAGCCTGCGCGATTTCTCCCTCCAGTTGGCCCGGGCCCCAGCCACCGTAGCCCGCGAACACGCGCAGTTTCTCGACCCAGGGGCTGACAAAAGCTGGGTCGGCCTCGAGGTCGACAGTACCGAGAGAGCCGTCCAAGGGGAGATAACCGGTCTCGGGCACCGAGACTTGGGGCTTCACACGAGCCAAGCAGATTGAGCCCTCGCTCACGGGGCCACCGACGAAAACGACCGCGGGCACCGATGCGAGGTCGTCCCATTCGGGCAGTGGAGCGCCGACGAGCGTCATTGTTGGCCGGTTGAGCACGAGGCCCACCGCTCCCTGGTCACTGTGCGCGAGGACGAAGACCACGCTGCGAGCGAAATTTGGGTCCAGCAACCCCGGCGCGGCCACAAGCAGCTTGCCCTGCAGCGGGCCCGATATCTCCGGCATCGGTTACATCATTCCTCTTCTACAGTGCATACCATGCGCGCCGTAACTGTAACCCCTCTGCAGGCTGGCTCCGTTGACCTCACCGACTTGCCGGAGCCGCCCACCCAAGACGGCCCAGTGCTGGTAAAGACGAGGTCCATCGGAGTTTGCGGCACAGACATCGAGATAATTGCTGGGGAGTACGGCTGGGCGCCACCAGGGGAGCAACGCCTTGCCCTTGGCCACGAGTCACTTGGAGAAGTGCTCGAGGCGCCCGAAGGCTCGGGGCTCGCTCCCGGCGACCTCGTGGTCGGGATCGTGCGGCGGCCCGACCCCGTCCCCTGCTACAACTGCGGCGCCGGTGAATGGGACATGTGCCGCAACGGCGACTACACCGAGTGGGGCATCAAGGAGCACCACGGTTACGCGCGCGAGCGGTACCGCATAACGCCCGATTTCCTCGTCAAGGTCCCCCCGACGCTCGGGGATCTCGGCGTGCTCTTGGAACCTACCACCGTAGTGGCCAAAGCCTGGGACCACATCGGCCGGATCGGGTCGCGGGCTAAATGGCAGCCACACACTGTTCTCGTAACCGGAGCAGGGCCGATCGGCCTGCTGGCCGCGCTCATCGGGGTGCAGCGGTCTTGTGACGTCCATGTCCTCGACCAAGTCACGGACGGGCTCAAGCCCCAACTTGTAAAGGACCTCGGGGCCAGCTACCACCACGGCGACCTGGCGTCGACCGGGCTAGCCCCCGATGTCGTCCTCGAGTGCACTGGTGCGGGGCAATTGGTCTTCGATGCAATGGACCTCATGGGCCCCAACGGCGTGCTCTGCCTGACCGGCGTCTCCGCAAAGGGGCGCAGCCTGGGCATCGACGCCGGGGAGCTCAATCGCCACATGGTGCTCGAGAATGACGTCGTTTTCGGTTCTGTCAATGCCAACCGCGCGCATTACGAGGCGGGCGCGGAAGTCCTCGCAAAGGCTGACCCGAAATGGCTCGACCGGTTGATCTCGCGGAAGGTCTCCCTGGACAACTGGCAGCAGGCGTACCAGCGCCGTCCAGACGACGTCAAGGTCGTGCTGCAGTTCAGCTCGTAGGTGCCCTCGGTGAGCGCCCGGCAAAGGTGTAACGCGCGGCGGGGGTAGGGGCGCTGGCACCCGCGCTGCCCTTCAGCGTCACGTACACCGTACCGGGAAGGTGCCGGGGGGCCACCACTGAGAGCTCGGTCGGTGATACGTGCGTCACAGACTCTGCACTGCTGGTCCCGAACAGCACATATTTCACGCTGAAAAGCCCAGGGCCCTCGATCGCCACCGCATTGCCGCCAGAGGTCGGGCCCTGCCGCGGGCTCAGTTTCTGCACCTCGAGCACCGCAGTCATCGCTGCCGGCCCACCGGCTGGCGCGCCGAGGGGGGCACCAGACCCTCGCCGCCGGGGAGAAGGCAGGCTCGGGCCGGAGCGCGTCGCTGCGCCCGAGCTCTTTGGCAACCGGTTCGCACCGTACTGCGGACCGCCGTGCTTCTCAGCAGGCGCCGCCGGGACGGCCACCCTGTGGAAGCTCCTCGCGGCCACATTGGTCGGGGCCTTGTGGCCAAGGCCAGGGGCCAAAACGCCCACCAAGACGGCAATGGCTGCGGCCGCGCCAGCGCCAGCGGCGAAGAAGCCCCATCGTTTCCGAACCTTCACCCGAGCCGCTCGTGGGGGCGCGAGAGTGTTCTCGAGCCGGTCACGCACATCGGCAGAAAGCGGCCGGGGAGCTGCTCCGGTTATGGCTTCTTCGAGGCGCGCCCGCAGCGCCGCGGGCAGCGGGCGTGGGCGGTCAGAGCCAACTAGGAGCAGTTCTGGCCCATAATTGTCATGATCAGTCATCGTCCGCTCCCAATTGCCTGCGCAGCCCGTCGCGTCCGCGCTGGAGGAGCGACTGAACTTGCACCCTGCTTCTGTTCACCTGACCCGCAATGTCCTGGACAGACATGCCCTCCAGGTACTTGAGGACGAGGACCTGGCGTTGTAGGGCCGGCAACTTGCCAAGCGCCCTCACAACTTCGTCCTGGCGTTCGACCGTCTCCGCGACGGAAGCCTCCTCGTCCCCGCCATTTCCCTCCTCCACCAGGCGCAGCGAATGGCGTGCAACCTCCGCCCGCCTCTCGGACTCGTAGTAGCGAGCAAGGCGGCGACGGGCGATCGCGCACATCCAAGTCGTCAAGACGGAATCGCCGCGGAAACTGCGAGCCGATTTCACAGCTTCGAGAAGGGTTTCTTGTAGGAGGTCCTCGGCCACGGGCTGGGCCCCGCCCACGCGGGCGAACACGAACCCGTACACGACGGGGGCGACCTCGTCCAGGAGCCACCTCACTGCCTCGGGTACGCCAGCCGCAGCCGCAAGCAAGAGCTCGCGCTCAGTAGCGAGATCGGTCTCGCGCGGGATCACGCCGAGCTGTCCGAGAAGGGCACCCAGGCCACCAGTGCGAGCGTGCTCCCGGCGCTCACCATGAGCCCTTTCTGAGACACGCTATAGACGTCGGCCCCAAGTACCACGGCCCGCTCGATCTGGGCGCTCCCGGGTTGTTGGAGCTGGCCCACGAGGCTGAGCTCGCCGCCCTGGCCAACCGACCAAACATCGAGCGGGCCAAAGGGGCCCTGGCTCACCGGGCCCTCGACCGGGAAAGCAATCACGCCAGCTTCAGGGGACCACAAAAAGGCCTGAGGGTCGCCCAAGGCGAGAGACGTCGCGCCGGCGCCGAGCGCTTTGCTCGACACGAGGTCGGGGCTGGCAGGGGACGAGACCCCGAACATGTCCAGCACGAGGCTTTCGCCCGAGGAGGCCCCCGGGACCGTGCCGTTCGTTGTGCTCCCGCTCGCTGTGCTCTGAGCTGCTTCGCCAAGCCCTGCTACGAGGCCATTGCCGAGCGGCTCGAGGAGTGACAGGTAATCGCCGGTTATCACTTTCCCGGCGAGAGCAGGAGCAGAGGGTGAGCTCAGGTCGAGCAGAGAGAGCGCGCCGTACGAGGCGACGTAGCCGTAGGGGCCCTCGAAGCTCACAGCGTAGATAGGCGCGCCGTCCGCAAACCCTCTGAGCGAACCGGCTTCAACAAAAGCGCCCTTCTCGGGCTTCAAGGTCGTCACGACGCTTTCCGCGAGCGGGATGGCGACCCGCTGCGCCACTGGGCCCGGCATTGACGACCGCACCGTGGTCACGACCCGCAAGTAGCCGTCATACTCGGACATGCTGGCCTCGCCCACCAGTGTGCCGGCGACCTCGGCGCTGCCCAAGTAGTGCGGGCTTGCAGGGGCCGAGACATCAAAGCCATAGATCGCCGTCTCCGGAGTGGGCGTACGGCCGACTATCGCCGGCGTGCGCATCGGGCAAGCGACCCCCGGGCCCTGGGCGCAGCAGGCAACGATCGCCGCCCGCGCCATCGCGAACGGCGAGCATGGCCAATCCAAGGGGCTGGTGCCGGCGGCGTACACGATGGTGGCGCTCGCATAGACGTACGTAGCGTCCCCCCGGACCGTCACCTCCGCAGCGGGCGCAACGCTCGTCGGGTCAAGCGACGCGAGCGTGATCGTGCCGAGAGCGGGCAAGAGGTTGGGCCCAGTCGTCGCACTGCACGCCCGCTCCGAGGCGGTGCCGTTTGCGTACAGGGCCGCCGGCCACGATGTCAGGACCATCACGACCCTGCCACCTATCAAGCGCGCTCCCTCAAGGGCACCGCGGAACGAAGACGTCCTGAGAACGCTCGGCTGCGTGGGGACCACAAGGCTCACTACCACAACGTTGGTCGTCTCGTAGCCACCGGCCACCGGCACGACAGAGCCGGCGCGAGGTGGTAGGCCGGTCCCAAGTACCACGGCATCATGGCCGACCAAGAAGAGGCCATAGGGGGAGCCGAGGTCGGGTAAGGCGACAAAGCCGTCGAGTTGGGGCGGGCTGGCGCCGACATCGACCACCTGGAGCCCGGCAGGCTGGTCGCGAACTATGGCCATGACCTGGCCGTCTGTCTCTACGACATCGGGCTCTGCGGGGCCACCAAGCTGGCTGGCCATGGGTGAGCCGGACGGGGTCGCAGCGGCGCGAGAGGGTCTCGCAGCGCCGCGAGAGGGCGTCGCGCAACCCGGCCGGCTCGGGAGCACTCGCTCTGGCGCCGCTCCCGAGGAACTGTGTGAATAGAAGGGATCGCTTGCCACCGCAGGCCCAGACGCGGCCCCCAGCAGCGCGACAGCCAGCAGGCACCCGGACGCGAAGACCAAGGCTCGTCGCGCCGCACCGCTTTGGTCACCACCCCGCTGCATGCTCCCCTCCCTGGTCACGATCACACGCTTTCCAACTACGCCTTGAACAGTGAGTGGCAGGGCCCGGGTCGGATCAACCGTTGGACTGGCCCCGTCAACCTTCCAACGCGCCCATTTTGGACGGGCTCTCCGCTGGCAGCCGGGCCGAGTAGATCGAGTAGCCATCCACGTAGCGGGCGACCGCTGTCGCGATCGCGGTAGCTGCGATCATCGGCACGAGCAGTTGGAAACCGGTCTGGGTGAGCTCGAGGACGAGCACGACACCTGATAAGGGGGCTTGCATTGCGGCGCCGATCATCGCTGCCGCGCCCACCATCGCGTAGGCCCCAGCAGGAGAACCTGGCCAAAGCTGCGACCACACCAAGCCCAAGAAGCCCCCGAGAACGGCTCCTGTACTCAGCGTCGGGGTGAAAACCCCGCCCGCGGCACCACTTTTCAAGCATCCTGCAGTTACAAGCGGCTTGAGCATCGCCAGCGCGAGCAGCAACCATACCCCTCCTTGGCTGAGGAAGACGTCGTGGGCCATGTCTTTGCCGTTGCCGAAGAGCTGGGGGTACGCGAAACCAATAAGCCCGAGAGCGCCAAAGGCGAAGATCATCGCCGGGACGGCCCGCCAACGTGTCGCCCGGGTGTAAGAAACCCACCCGATAAGGCGGATGTACCCAACCGCGAACAAGCCGACGACAGGGCCCGCGAGGCAGGCCCAAACCATGAGCGCCGATGTGAGGGCGTAGCTGGGCACGTCCAGGTACGTGGCGTGGGAAGGCAGGTACACCCAGGCGGCTAGGGTCGCGGTGAAGGAACAGACGATGGCCGGGAGCACTACCGGGAGCACGCTTGCGCCGAGGAGCACCTCGACCGTGAACAGCGCCCCGCCCAATGGCACGTTGTAAACGGCCCCCAGTCCCGAACCGGCGCCACAGGCCACCAGCAGCCTTCGTTGCCCCTTGGTCAACTTCAACCAGTCGGCGACCACGCTGCCCGATGCCGCCCCCATCAGTTTGGGTGCCTGCTCGCGGCCGATCGAAGCGCCCATCCCGATGACTAGTTCCGAGATGACGCTCGTGCCAAAACAACGGCGAAAAGACAGCTTGGCGTCCCCGGTCCAGATGGCGTCGTCAACGTCCGAACGTTCACCTGCTGTCACACGGCGCAAAAAGTACCAGGCGACACCACCCGCAAGGCCGGCCACGAGGAGGGTGCCCAGGCGGCGCGTATCACTAACTCTTTTGACAGCATCCTCAAAAGCTCCTGAGCTATAGCCATAAACAACGTGTTCCACGCCAAATAGCAATGACATCATGAGGGCGCCGAGAAGCCCCGCGGCCACTCCTGTTGCCACCAAGGCGAGCCAGAAACGCATGTTGAGCGCGGCGTCCCCATCTCCGGTCGCGTTCGGTTGCTCGGTGGCGCCGCGCCCCGAGGGCAAGCGCCACCTGAGCAGAGGGAGCGGCGCCCTTAGCCGGGCGGCACGTCGCAAGTTGGTCGGCATGCCCATATTTTGGGGCTATGTCAGCACCCGCGCCCAGCCAAGTTGCCCGGCAGCTCTTTGCCGGCCTCGGCCCCCGCTACGACGTACTTGCCGAAGTGCTTTCTTTTGGTCAGAACCGCCGCTGGCGCCGAGCGATGGTGGACGCTGTCATCCCGTCGCTCCCCGGGCGCGTGCTGGACGTAGCGACCGGGACGGCAGGCGTAGCACTGCAGATAGCGGCTCGCTCTGGCGCCCGCGTGACAGGGGTCGACCTGAGCACCGACATGCTACGAACGGGAGCCGCGAGGGCGTCGCAAAGTGAGCAAGCGGACCGCGTGAACCTCCTGGCTGGCAGCGCCGAAGCGCTCCCGTTCCCTGACGAGAGCTTCGACGCGCTCAGTTTTACCTACCTATTGCGCTACGTGCCCGACCCGGCGGCGACATTGCGGGAACTCCTACGCGTGCTGAAACCGGGCGGAGTGATCGCGAACCTCGAGTTTGCCCTCCCGGAGAGCCGCATTTGGCGGCCTGCTTGGGCCCTTTACACACGCCTTGGGCTCCCTCTCGCAGGCTTGGCTTTGGGGAGCCGCGAGTGGTACGAAGTGGGGAAGTTCCTGGGGCCGTCTATCAGCTCGTTTTACCGCCGGTACCCTCTCGCCTGGCAAGTCAACGCCTGGCGGGAAGCCGGTGCCCGGGACCTGCACACGAGGGTGATGAGCTTGGGAGGCGGGCTTGTTATTTGGGGGCGGAAGGCAAGAAGGCCCGAAGATGGGCGCTCTTGAGCCTGCCTGGTACGCCGCCGGCCCGGGCAAGCTACGCGATTGGCTGAGCCTTTTGCACCCGCCGTACACGGCTTGGCACCTGAGCTATGTCCTCATTGGTGCCTCCCTCGCGCCCAGGTTCCACCTGGGGCGCCTGCTGGCCACCCTCGCCGCGTTCGCGCTCGCCGTTGGCGTCGGCGCGCACGGGCTCGACGAGCTGAAAGGGCGGCCGCTTCGGACTGCCATCCCTGCTCCTTTGTTGGCCGCAGTCTCATTGGTCTCGATAAGCGCTGCGGTCGCTCTAGGGGTCATCGGGATATACCGGGTGGGTTGGGGATTAGCGGCTTTCATCCTGGTGGGCCTGGTACTGGTCGTCGGTTACAACTTGGAGATCTGGCACGGCCGCCTCCATGGCGGCGTCGTGTTCGCTCTCGGCTGGGGCTCTTTCCCTCTGCTTACCGCCTACTACGCGCAAGCTTCTTCGCTCCGGGCTTCGGCAGTCCTGGGGGCTGTCTTCGCCTACTTCTTCTCGCGCGCACAGCGGGCCCTGAGCACAGAAGCACGGGACCTGCGCCGCCGAGTGGTCTCGGTCGCAGGCGAGCGCGTCTACGAGACCGGCACCCGGGTCGAGCTCACAAGGGATGCGCTCCTCAGGCCGCTAGAGCAGGCGCTAGTGGCGCTGTCCTGGTGCACCTGCGTCCTCGGCGCTGCCCTCGTCGTGGCCCGGACAGGCTACTAGGCGACGGCCTCGCCCGACGCGCGCAAGACTCTTGGCCGTGGCCATGAACGGCTCTTCCGCGGAGTGGGTGCGGGTGCGTGCGCCCGTACGAGTGTTCGATGCCGGAGGCTGGACGGACACTTGGTTCGCCGAACAGGGCGTCGTTTGCCACCTTTGCGTAAGCCCGGGCGCAGAGGCTTATGTGCGGGCGCAGCCATGCCGTGCACCCGAGCAGGCCCAGGTCCACCTCAAAGTGCCGGACTATGCGGACGACTACAGCTTCAGCACCACCGCTCCGCCGCACCGGCACCCTCTCCTGGAGGCGACGCTGCGCCGGTGGGCGCCACCTCGATGCGACCTCGATGTGGAGGTTTCCTGCGCCGTGCCAGCTGGGTCAAGCCTCGGGACATCTGCCTCCGTCGTCGTCGCCCTCATGACCGCGCTCCGTGCTTTGAGCGGCGAAATCGTAGAGCCGGCAATGGTCGCCCGAGCTGCTCACGACATCGAGACCATTGACCTGGGCCGCCAGAGCGGCGTGCAAGACCAGGTCGCGGCGGCCTTTGGCGGGGTCAATTTGGTCCGCATAGCTCCGTACCCGCACTTCGAAGTCAGCCAGCTCTCTGTGAGCGACGAGGTGGTCGGGTCCCTGGCGGACCGCTTGGTGACTGTTTACCTCGGCGCTCACGACTCGAGCGACGTCCATCTCGAGGTGATAGCGCACCTGACGAGGGGCGAGGGGCCCGGCAGGAAAGCGCTCGAGGCACTGCGGGCTGCCGCCACCAGCGCAGGCGACGCCCTCGTGTGCGGTGACCTCGCTGCCTACGGGCAGGCAATGACCGCGGCTACCGAAGCGCAAGCATTGCTGGGCCCGACGCTTGTCAACCCGACGGCACGCGAGCTGATCGAAGTGGCGGCCAAGCACGGGGCGATCGGGTGGAAGGTGAACGGTGCGGGTGGACCAGGCGGTTCGCTCTCCATCCTCTGCGAGGATGACCCTGGGGCACTGCTCACAGCGCTCGCCGCTGTCGCCGAGGCGCCCGTGCTCCCTGTCCGCCCCTGCGCCTCGGGGGCGTGCCTGATCGACACGTCGCGCTAAGCGCACCGGCCGGCTGGTGACCGGGGCAGGGGCCCCTCTAAACTCTCGCCCCAATGCGAAGCGCAGACATACCTGGTCAGTCAGGCCGTCAGTTGAACACGCCGGCATGTTCGGACTGTTACCACAAAACCATCACACTCCTGCGCCACGGGCCCTCTGGTTCGCAGCAGGCATGTGTGTACGAAAGGAGACGCATGTACAAATCTCTCCCCAAGAGAGCCGTCGCAGTGGCTGCCGCCGTTGCTGCCTCAGCGTTGTCGCTGGGCGCCACCGCAGCACCGGCTACAGCAGCCAGCAAACCGACCTTCACCATCGCATTCGAGGGCCCGCTCTCGGGTGGCAACCAGCAGCTCGGAGAAAACGTCGAGTACGCAGTCGAGCTCGCCGTCGACCAAGCAAATGCCGGCACAACCTTCGGGAACCTGCCATTCACGCTCAAGTGGTTGGCCAAAGACGACCAAGGCTCGGCCACAATTTCGCCCACCGACGCCCAGGAGCTCGTCTCCAACCCGTCCGTCATAGCCGTCGTCGGGCCCATGTTCTCAGGCGCCACCAAGGCCGCTGAGCCGACCTTCAGCGCCCACAACCTTGCAACGGTGAGCCCGTCGGCCACCAACCCTGCGCTCGCAACCTCGGGCTGGCACAACTTCTTCAGGGATGTTGCCGGTGACAACATCCAGGGCCCGACTGACGCCAACTACGTGGTCAAGACGATGCACGACACCAACCTCATGGTCGTGAGCGATGCCAGCACTTACGGCGCCGGCTTAGCTGATGCTTTTGCCGCCCAGGCGAAAGCGGACGGCGCCAAGGTGACCACGGGCACTTTCCCTGGCACCTCGCAGTGCAGTGACGGCACCGCGAGCCCCACCCAGTACCCCGACGACGCGGCCACGGTTGTAAGCGCCAAGCCGCAGCTGTTGTTCTACGGGGGCTATTACTGCGACCTCGGGCTCTTGCTGGGTGCCCTCCACAAAGCGGGCTACACGGGCAAAGTAATGAGCGGTGACGGCAGCGAGAGCAACGCGCTCGTGTCGGGCACCAACCCACCGAGCGCGGCCAATGGCGTTTACGCCAGCTGCCCGTGCGCCGTCGTTGGCAGCACGCCAACGGACAAGGCCTTCTCCGCCGGCTTCACGAAACTGGCTCACTTCGCGCCCGCCATCTACTCGCCGGAGGGTTATGACGCCACGAACGTCATCATCGACGCGATGAAGATCTTGGCGTCCGGCAAGTCCGGGACGATGGCCATCGACCGGGTCAACCTCGTCAACCAACTTCACAAGACCAGCTATGCGGGCATCACGAAGACAGTGTCCTTCTTGTCCAACGGCAACATCAACGGGTCCGACATCTACGTGTACCGGGTCGAAAACGGCAAGTTCGTCCAACTGGGCCTCGAATAGCGGCCATCTCTAGCTGACAAGGTGCCGGGCGCTCCACACTGCGGGTGCCCGGCCCTTTCCCTAATGGGGCCCGACTTCTAATCGCTCAATCTGGCGCCCAAGGCCCCAGGAAGCGGTCTTGATCGTATGCATTGCCCGTCGTTCCTCGTTCACAACAACATCTGGGTTTCGCTCATAGTTGGCGGCATCGCCAACGGGTTCCTATACGCGCTCCTTGCGCTTGGTTACACGCTCGTGTACGGCGTGCTGCGGCTGATCAACTTCGCTCACTCCGAAGTCATGATGTCCGGTGGGTTCGGCGGGTTGTTCGCCATGCGGGCAGTCCTCGGGTCGTCGAGCCCGGGGGGTTTCTGGGCGATCTGGAGCATGCTGATCGGCATCGTCGCCGGCGCCTGCGCTGGCGGGGCCGCCGCCTTCCTCTTGGAACGGGTGGCTTACCGACCGCTGCGCAAACGCAATGCGCCGCGGCTCACCTACCTCATCAGCGCGATCGGCGCGTCCTACTTCCTTTTCAACCTGGCGGGGAAGGAGTTCGGGCGCTACACCGCGTTCATCCCGACCCCGACGGTGGTAAGCGGCGATTCGTTCTATCTCTGTGGCGTCGGCGTCCAGTCTGACTGGGTCCTCACCATGGTGGTGGCCGTGATCCTGCTCGTGGTCCTCGACCTGGTGGTTGGGCGCACGAAGCTTGGGATGGGGATCCGTGCGGTCGCCCAAGACGCCGAGACGGCCAGCCTCATGGGTGTCCACATCGATAGGACCATCTCGCTCACGTTCGTCCTCGGCGGGCTCATGGGTGGTGTCGCCGGGTTCCTGTTCGGGGTCCAGTTCGGCGTCATCTACACCATGGGCTTTGTACCCGGGCTGAAAGCGTTCACCGCGGCCGTCCTCGGCGGCATCGGCAACATCCGCGGGGCGATGGTGGGGGGCCTCCTGCTTGGCATCTTCGAGAGCATCCCGCTGCGCTGGATGTCCGCCGAATGGCAAGACGTGGTCGCTTTCGGCGTCCTTGTAACGCTATTGCTGTTCCGTCCCACGGGCCTACTTGGTGAAAGGCTGGGGAGGGAGGCGTGACCCTCTCCGCACCAAGCAGCACGGGCACATTGGAGGGGAGCCCTCCAGCGAGCCCGTCGCGAAAGTCGCCCTCGGCCCAACTCGGCAGTTTGGCTGCCAACGCGGTGGTACGGCGGCTCGGCTTGTGCGTGGTCGGTTGCCTCGTCTTGGCGATCATGACCGGGCCGGAGGGGACCAATAGTGCCCCGACTTCTGGGTTCACCGGCTCGTTGCAGTTCCCGCGGCTGTTTTGGTTCCTTGGGGTTGGCCTTGTGCTGTTCGCCGCCGTATGGATCTGGCACTCGTTCGGCAAGGCGCTCACAGCCGTCGCCGGGCGTCTGCGCGAGTGGGTCATCACGGCGACGGCCCAGCGTTGGGTGCGCCTGTCATCGGCGGCCGCCATCGTCGCCGCCGGTTTTGTCTGGGTGTCGTGGATCTCGCCAAGCGACACTTGGAAAGGTGGCGTCTGCATCCAGGTGGGCTGCGTGCTGGCAGCTATGGAGCTTGTTACTTACATTTTCCAATCGAGGTCACTGAGATCCGCCCGGTTATGCGGCTACGCCTTCCTCGCTTGCTACGGAGCACTCGCGTGGGTGCACAACAGCATCTCGAGGTACCTCAACTCGATCGGGGCCATACCCCACGACCGGACCTTAGGGCGGGCAGTGCTCTGGGTCGCGCTGAGCCTGTTTGTGCTCGAGGCCCTCCTCTTTGCCCTTACTGTCGCCCGAAAGGTGACCGTCCCACGGCGTAAACGGGGCTTCACCGCTTCCGCGGCTGCAGTGCTGGTCGTCTACGGGTGGCTGATGTGGACGACCTGGTCCATGTGGCGCACATCTACACCGCATTCGTTGGCTCATTGGCTGGCCTCCATCCATGTTCTCCCCCACAACGGGCCGGCCGGGATCACCGTGATGTCGATCGGCGGCGCCCTAGCTCTGTTCTCCCTCGTGTGGACAGGGTCGGATATCGCCGCGGCTCTCCGGGGCTCACTCCCGCCACATGCTCGCTTCCAGTTCACCGGGATCACAAAACAGGCCAAGTTCCCTTATGGCAAGGCCGCCTTTACGATGGCCGCCCTCCTCGTGGCGGTCGAGTGGCCCTTGCACATGAACCCCGGCGTCCAATCGATCCTCACTACACAAGTAGCCATTTACATACTGCTCTCAATGGGCCTCAACGTGGTCGTCGGCTTCGCGGGCTTGCTCGACCTCGGGTACATCGCCTTCTGGGCCATCGGGGCGTACACGACTGCCTATTTCACAGGGGCTTTGCCCGTCCAACCCCCCTTCCTCCTCAACCCTTTCTGGGTCATTCCCTTCGCCATCGTCGCTGCCATGCTTACCGGTGTACTGCTCGGCACTCCAACTCTTCGCCTCCGAGGTGACTACCTGGCAATTGTCACGCTCGGCTTCGGCGAGATCATCGAGATCGTCGCCAATAACCTCAACAGGGTGACGGGTGGCCCCGAAGGCACGCCCGGCTTCATCCCCCAGTTCTCGTTCCACGTCTTCTCGGTGAAGTACCACTGGAAGGGGACGGTCCTGCCCTACTACTACCTGATCCTCGCCGTCGCGGTCGTTTTCATGGTGGCGTTCCGCTTCCTCGAACATTCCCGTGTCGGCCGGTCCTGGACCGCAATTCGTGAGGACGAGGTCGCAGCGGACTCATTAGGGATCAATGCCTTGAAGTACAAGGTCATGGCTTTCGCGATCGGCGCCTCCACTTCTGGCTTCGCCGGGGTCTTTTTCGCCAGCCAGGTGCAAAGCCTTGTGCCCTACGACTTCACCGTCCAGACGTCCATATTGATCCTCGTATTCGTGATCTTCGGAGGGATGGGCTCTATTGCGGGCGCCGTGGTCGGAGCATTTGTCATCCAATGGTTGCCTCAGTACCTCAATTACCGCCAGTTCTCGGGCTACAACCAGCAGGACGAGTTCATCTATTTGGGCGCCCTGCTGATCCTGCTCATGATCTTCCGCCCTCAAGGCATCATCCCCTCACGGAGGCGGCGCCGGGAGATCCTGCTCACCGAAGAAGGCATTGGCCACCCCGAGGCTCCGGGCGGACCGGTGCGCCTTGTTTCCATGGGCGAGGAGCTGCCCTCGTCCTATGGGAAGTTGTCCCTCGACGAGCCCGGCTATGTCGGCCCGGAAACGGAATGAGCAACTGAGATGAGCGCCGCAGAAACCCCCGTCGCCGCGCCCGACGCCAGCGACGTCCTGTTCTTGGTCGAGCACGTGACGCTGCGCTTTGGCGGTGTCACAAGCCTGCGAGACGTGTCGCTGCAACTGCACCGGGGAGAGATCCTGTCCGTCATAGGGCCCAATGGCGCCGGGAAAACTTCCTTGTTCAACTGCCTAACTGGCGTCTACCACCCCCAAGAAGGGTCGATCCGGTTCAGCCCAAAACAGGGCCGGGTCGTCAACGTTATCGGGCTACCGCCTTACAAGGTCAGCCGCCTCGGGGTCGCGCGGACGTTCCAAACGTCCCGCATGTTCGGCGCACTGACAACCTTTGAGAACGTGAAGATCGGTGTCGAGGCCAGGCAGCACACCGGACCGGCGGGGGCCATGCTCCGCTTGCCGCGAGCGCGGAGGGAAGAACATGAGGGTGACCTCAAGACGCTCGAGCTCTTGCGCTTCGTTGGCTTGAGCAGATGGGCCAACCACCTCTCGAGCGCATTGCCGTACGGTGGTCGCCGGCGCCTCGAGATCGCCCGCGCCCTCGCCACCGCACCAGCCGTCCTACTGCTCGATGAGCCCGCCGCGGGCACAAACCCCGCCGAGAAACTCGAACTGGCCGAGCTGGTGCGCAAGGTCGTTGGCGAGCTCGGCGTCACGGTATTGCTGATCGAGCACGACATGAAGCTCGTGATGTCGGTGGCGAACCGGATACTCGTGCTCAACTTCGGCGAGGTGATCGCCGAAGGGCACCCGCTCGAGATCCAGAAGAACCCCGTAGTTATCAGCGCTTACCTGGGTTCAGAAGCGACGGGCGACGAAGAGGCTAACGGTCAGTAATGACAATGCTCGAAGTCTCACGCGTGCAGGTCCGCTATGGTGCGGTGCCCGCGATCCACGAATTGACGATCTCGGTGGACCAAGGCGAGATCGTAACCCTTCTCGGGGCAAATGGCGCGGGCAAAACGACAACGTTGCGCATGATTTCGGGGCTGCACCACGCCGTCTCGGGCACGGTGCGCTTCGATGGCTCCGACATCTCGCGCATGCCGGCCCACTCCATCGTCGAGCTCGGCATCAGCCACGTGCCCGAGGGGAGGCGCATCTTCCCCCAGATGACTGTTCTCGAAAACCTCGAGATCGGGTCCTTTCACAAGCCTCACGCCATGGGCGAGAGGTTGGAACGCGCTTACGAGCTGTTCCCCATCCTCAAGGCGCGGCGCAAGCAGCAAGGTGGCAACCTCTCGGGCGGGGAGCAGCAAATGTTGGCCATCGCCCGCGCACTAATGGCCGAACCTCGCCTCTTGCTACTGGACGAGCCCTCCATGGGGCTCGCACCCCTTGTCGCCCAAGTCATCTTCGACATCCTGCGCACAGTCCGTGCGCAGGGAGTCACGGTATTACTTGTCGAGCAGAACGCTGCCAAAGCTCTCGAACTGGCGGACAGGGGTTACGTCCTGGAAACGGGGCGTATCGTGCTCCAGGACAATGCCGACGTCTTGCTGCGTGACGACCGCGTGCGCATGGCCTATCTCGGGGAAGATATCGTGCCGGGCCCTGTGGCTCACAGCGACAACGGCGACACCTTGGCAGAGCCATGACCGGCCCCGGCGCCGCTTGAGCGGAGGCATGGCTATGGAGGCAACATTGGCAGCCGAGCTCGTCCTCCCGGACGCCATCGGCCTTCTCGGGGAAGCGATCGAGCTCCGACGCTCCCTGCATGCGCAGCCGGAACTGGGCCTCTCGCTCCCGCATACCCAACAGCTCGTCCTTGAGGCTCTCCAAGGCCTCGGCCTACAGCTTTGGACCGGTACGCCCACGACATGGGTGCTCGCCTTGCTCGAAGGTGCCCTCCCGGGCCCCACCACGCTGTTGCGGGCCGACATGGACGCTCTCCCGATGCCTGAGGACACGGGGCTCCCTTACGCCTCCAAGGTCGACGGCGTTATGCATGCTTGTGGCCACGACGCCCACGTGGCAATGCTGGCCGGCGCGGCCAAATTATTGGCCCGCCACAGGGAACAAGTGCCAGGGCGCGTCATTTTCATGTTCCAACCGGGAGAAGAGGGCCATGGCGGGGCGAAGGTGATGCTGGACGAAGGGCTCCTCGAGCGTCACGGCCACGTCGACCGCGCCTTCGCCGTGCACATATCGTCCGTACTCCCTTCGGGGTCGATATTTGCTCGAGGAGGCACGCTCATGGCTTCGGCGGACGAGTTCCGCATAGTCGTAACAGGCCGCGGTGGGCACGCCTCCATGCCCCACGATGCCATCGACCCGATGCCCGTTGCCTGTGAGATAGTAACCAGCTTGCAGGCAATGCTGACAAGGCGCGTGCCCGCCTTTGACCCAGCGGTGCTCACCATTGCCCACATCTCAGGCGGGACAACCTTCAATGTGATCCCCGAAACGGTGACTCTCGAAGGCACTGCCCGCGCTGTCACACCGGGTACCCGAGAACTGGTCCTGGAGCGGCTGAGGGAAGTTGCCGAGCACATCGCTGCCGCGCACCTCTGCACGGCTGAAGTTTCCAAGGTCCTGGACGGCTACCCAGTCACCGTAAACGACCCCGGTGAGGCGCAAAAGGCGCTCGAAACAGCCGCCAAGCTCTTTGGTGCCGAGCGCTCGGTCGTCATGCCGGCCCCGCTCATGGGTGCAGAGGACTGGTCTTACGTGCTTGCCCGGGTCCCAGGGTGCATGGCCTTCCTCGGTGCGATGCCGCCCGGCACAGAGAGACCGGCACCAAACCATTCCAACCGCTTCATCATCGACGAAGAGGCAATGGCAGCCGGGATCGCGATGTACGCCGCGATGGGCCTCGGCTGAGCTAAGGCCCCTGCTCGACTGGCCGATATAGCCATGGTCGACGAGCAGGAGTCGCTGAGCAGGAGAGGTGATGGTGGACGCTGAGCTCCACCCGGGTCGGTCGACGGAGAGCTCAAATCGGCACGACCTGAGGCTCATTTGCATGTACAACTTGATGACCAACGGCGACGCCGCGGAGAAGGTGTACTTCAAGGACCGCCTCAGCCGGTTCCTATTCGTGAGCAAGGGGTGGCTCGAGGCGGCGGCCCCCGGTCGCACCGAGGACGAAGTCGTCGGGAAGACAGACTTCGATTTTTTCAGCGAGGAACATGCCGCGGCGGCCTTCGACGACGAGCAGTACATCATTCGCACCGGGGAGCCGATCGTCGGGAAGCTCGAGAGGGAGACCTTCAACGACCGGGTTGGCGCCTGGGTATCTACCACCAAGATGCCTCTCCGAGACCATCTCGGCGAAGTTATCGGGACGTTCGGGATCAGCCGTGACGTGACGGCGCAGGTCCGTGCGGAAACCGCTCTCGCCTACCAGGCCATGCATGACCCGGTGACCGGCCTGGCCAACCGGGCCGCGTTCATGGACCGTTTGTCCCAGGCCCTGGTCGCCATCGGGCGTCAGCCCGGCCGGCTGGCCGTCATCTACGTCGACCTCGACCATTTCAAAGAGATAAACGACAGCTTCGGTCATGACGCCGGCGACCAAGTGCTAGCGGAGGCCGGGCGCCGGCTCTCGGTCTTGTGCCGCCATGGCGACAGCGTGGCCCGCCTGGGCGGCGACGAGCTCGTCGTGCTGTGCGGGGCGCTCGGCGACGACGACGACGTCGGCCGGATTGCCCACCGCATCGTACGGGGGATAGCTGCCCCATACCTGGAGGACGGCCGGGACCTGTCCGTCACTGCCAGCGCCGGTGTGGTCGTCACTGTGGACCCCCTGGCCGAGCCTGAACAGCTCGTCCGCGAAGCCGACGAGGCTATGTACCAAGCCAAGAGGGCAGGCCGCAACCGCTACCACGTACGCGACGCTCCCAATGGAACGACAAACGGGAGGGGCCACCTGCAGGCCGAGCTCTCCCACGCCATCGATGCCTCGGAACTGTTCCTCGCCTATCAGCCCTTGTTCTCCTTGGAAGACCACTCATTGAGCGGTGTCGAGGCCCTTGTGCGCTGGCGGCGCCCCGAGCGGGGGCTCGTCGTGCCCAACGATTTCGTCCCCTTCGCCGAAGAGCACGGGCTGATAGCGAGGATTGGCGCGTTCGTATTGGACGAGGCCTGCCGCCAGCTTGCCGAATGGATGGCGCGGCCTGGCTGGCCAGAGCACTTCACCATGGCGGTCAACGTGTCCGGGCGGGAGTTGGGCGGCCTCGAGCTGGCGGAGCGCGTGGCGGACGTTGTTCGCCGTTACGGTATCGAACCGACCCGGCTATGCCTGGAGATCACCGAGACTGCCCTGGTCGGCGAGTGGGGCGACGTCCAAGGGACTCTGGCGGCGCTGTCGCGGCTCGGTGTGCGCCTAGCGCTCGATGACTTTGGGACCGGTTATTCGACTCTTGCCCACCTCCAGCGGTTGAAGGTTGACGTCTTGAAGATCGACCGCAGTTTCGTCGCCCAGATGGGCAGGGAACCTCGTGACCGAGAGATCGTCGCCGCCGTGACGGCGATGGCGCACGCCCTGGGGATGACGGTGGTCGCCGAAGGCATCGAGACGAACCACCAGCTCGAGGCTCTTACCGGGCTGGACTGCAACCAGGGCCAAGGCTTCCTCTTCGCCCCCCCGCTGTCGCCCGAGGGAGTCGTCGCTTTGGTCGGCTGAGCCCGGTGGGCCGGGGGGACCACCTTGACCTAACCAAGTACCAAGCGGCAAGCTGGTCGAAACAGATGGGGCCGCCAAGGCACGACCCTCCGCAGTGTCGAGCTCTCTAGGCACTGGCCGCCCCGCTGCCGCAGGCGTTCCCCTGCGAAACCGCACCCCATCGCTCTGCCCGCGTCCGGTCAGGATGGCCCGCGGTCCCCCGGCTCGAGGGGCAGACCCCTGCGGTGGGCCGCGGGTGGGCGCCCGGCGTCTGCCGGCCGGGCCCCGACGTTGACCACCCGCCATCGGCCGGTGTGGACGGTTTGAACGCGCCGAGCGAGCCGGTGGCCGGCGATGCGGATGATGAGGTGGCGCACCGGCCCGACCATAAGGACAAGGCCGAGGGCGTCGCCGATGAACCCCGGCACGCAGATCATGACCCCACCAATGAGGATGACCACCCCGTCGAGGAGCTCCCGGGTGGGCAGCTCCGCGCGCCTCAGCCTCTCCTGAGTGTGCGCCAGCACACCCAAGCCGACCTGCCGGACGACGAAGGGGCCGAGGGCGCTGACAACGATGAGGAGCGCCAACGACCAGAGGAAGCCGATCTGGTGGGCGACGACCACGAAGGCAACGATCTCGGCGGCAATAAAAACAAGCGCGCACAAAAAGATCACACCGAAGGCTAACGGCCGGCGTCGCTGGTCCGTGAGCGAGCACGTCCAGCGAGCACCTCCAGCCGGCCCACATGCCTGTTAAGCCCCTCTTGAGGGGCATGCGTGATAATCGCCACGTGACCAATCGCGGACCGCTCAAGACCGCGCTCGCCGGCCTCGCCGTCATTGGGGCCGCCCTCTCCTCGCCGCCTGCGGGGGCCACCGACAAAGGGAGTGGCCAGCCTCCGTACCGCCGCCCCGACCACCGCCTCGACCACCGCCCAATCGAGCGCGCCTGCCATCACCGGTGGCGGAGGGGGAGCCCCCGGCGGCGCAACTAGTGGTGGGCCCATGGTCATGTCCGGCGGCAACTACGCCGACATGCTCAAGTTCGCCCGGTGCATGCAGCTATCGGGGCCCTTTGCGCCTGAGGCGACGACGGCTCCCAGCCACTCTTGCGCACAAACCAGCACATAAGATCAGTGCCAAGGGTTCGCTGAGTGCGTGCCGGCCCGCCACGCCATATCGACGCCATATCGACGCCATATCCACGATGGAGCTCCCCGAACGGAGTTAGTCACGTGCCAGGAAAGCACTGCAACCAGGAGCAGGCCGCGCGACATCAGAGCTGGCGGTGGAGCATGGGCGTTCCCCGCTCTGGCGCCACCGCTCTTGCGACCGCTGGACTTGCCGGCGCCCTGGCATTTGCCGGCACGGGCGTTACCTCAGACATGGCCGCAGCAACCAGCCTCGCGCCGCTTGCCAAAGCCAACGAGCCGACTGGCAACCTGGTCATGGAGCGGTCCGGCCGGGACGTCAGCTTCACGTTCTCGTTCAGCATCCCTGTCAATGGCATCGCGCTGAACTTCTACAGCGGGTCGATTGCCGACAAGCGTATTCCCGCCAGCTATGGAGGGACAGTGCTGGTGCCGGACGTGACGTCCAAATGGTTCGACGGTTCGGTCGGCTACTGCAATTTCGGCGGTGGCGTGAAGAGCGACCTGTCGTGCGCGGTCAACAACCAACCCATCCCCGCTCACACTCACATCAACGGGACCATTGGCTTCGCTCAGCTCGGCCCCAAGGCCTGCGCCGTTGGCTACGGCTCACCCGTGAACAACTTCGCGCAGCCCGTTCAGACCCGCAGCGTCTGTGCAAGGGCCGGCTAAGCCGCCGCATGTCCCCCGACTGGGAGATGTCCCGGCAGCCTCGTCCACGAACGACACTGACCTCCTCCATAGTGCCACGAAGACTTTTTTCGGCCGATCGCTCATCAGCACGTCGTGCTCGACTGGCCTTGTCACCTTCGCGCCAGTCGCACGGCGTCCTTCGCCTCGGGCTGATATGCGCCGCCCCGCGCGGCATGTTCCGGAAAGAACGTGAGCGCTCGGCGTGAGCAGGCCTACCAGGGGTGGACTGGAGCTTCCCCAAGTCTTAGGGCTGCCGGTGGCAGGGCACGCGCAACACACGCCGCCCAGTGTGGCTGAGTTCAGCCTCCGACACGGTATGCGACCTTGACGAGCGGGATGTCGCCACCGGCGCGCCCAACTGCAACGCCTATCGCCCTCGCCCCGATGCGCCCGGAACCCCCGCCACCGCCGCCACCGAACTTGCCATTAGTAGGGCCGCCCCAGCCCCCGCCGCCCCCGCCGCCACCGCCAGGCCAGCCACCGCCGCCACCGCCGCCACCGCCAGCACTTTGGCCGCCTTGGCCACCCGCCCCGCCCTGGTCGTTTGTCCCGTCGACACCGTTGTCACCGCTGAAAGCACCTGCGCCGCCCTTGCCTCCCGCGGGGTTATCACCACCACCGCCGGCCCCACCTCCTGCGCCTCCCGCAGTCGAGCTACCCGAGGTCCCCTGCCCGCCGTCGCGCCCATATGTCCCGCCGCTGCCGCCACCGGAGCCCAATGAGCTCGCTCCGCCTCCACCCCCGCCCCCAGGCGCTACCGCGAGGCAGTCGGAAACGCTAGCCCACCCTTGGGGGCACAGCCCGGACCAGCCCCCTCCTCCTCCGCCACCCCCGGTGGCGCCCCCGCCGTCGGGGAAACCACCCTTGACGGGCCCGCCTTTGGGGTCGCCGGCATGACCAGGCTTCCCAGCCACGAGCTGAAGGTTCTCGCCAGGGTAAACGGTTACCGTGGCCGTCACCTCGCCACCGTGGCCCGCATTGTCGGCCACCGCAGGGTGAGGTACGTAATGCTCTACGCCGTCACCACCCGTGGCCCCGACCGCCACCACCGTGACCTCGTGCACGCCTGCGGGCACGGTCCAGGGCGCCACACCGGGGAACTCGAGCTCCACCAGGCCGGGCTTGTCCACGGTCGGCTTCACATAATTAGCTCCCGAGGGGCTGGTCCCTTCGCCGCCGGAGCCACCCGAGCCACCGCCGCCGCCCCCCGAACTGCTGCCCGAGCCGCCCTCTCCCGGACCAACTGCAATGCCGGTCACCTGTCCGGTGCCAGTGAGGAAATGGTCGGACGCGCCCGAGCCGTCGAGCGCGGCACGCCCGATCGATTGGAACTGGTTGTCGCCCCAATAGACATAGCCGCCGTAGACAGCCACACCGCTAACGACTGCGGTTTCCACCGTTGTGACGACGTGGATGAACTGCTCCTGGGGAGCTGAACCGTCGAGGGCGGCCTTGGCGATCCAGGAGTCGTCGGCATCGTTCTGGTCGGACCAGCCCCAGTACAGCTCGCCCCCTGAGACTGCGAGCCCATCGGCGTCGGTGCCGGCTCGGGATATGAACGACGGGTTGGCACCCGAGCCGTCGAGGGCGGCACGCCCGATAGCGCCCATCGCGCTCCCTCCTGGGTTCGGGGAGCCACTTTCGGTCCAGTAGATATATTGCCCGGTCACGGCGACCGCGTTCGCCCCGGTACCAGCGTTTGGCACGAAGCTCTCTTCGGCCCCGGAGCCGTCAAGGCTGGCCCGGCCAATCGTCGTCCCGTTCGCCCAGTACAGGTAAGCGCCGCTCACCGACACGCCACAAGCACCACGGCTCGCCCCACTTACGATCTGCTTGGCACCTTCACCATCGAGGTTGGCTCGCCAGATAGAGCCCGTCCCATCCTCAGCCCAGTAAAGGTAGGCGCCCGCAACGGCGACCCCGCAGGGGTAACTAAGCACGCCTAGGTGCACGAAGCTGCCCTCCAGGCCCGACCCGTCAGTCCCCGCCCGACCGACCGAGCCTGCCTGCGCTACCCAGTACACGTAGTCGCCAGCACCACTGGACATCGCGGGTAGCAATGTCGTCGCCGCGGTGGCGGCAGCAGGGCCCAGCAAGCAAACGACCGCGAGACCTCCCGCGATCGCCACAGGTCGGATCCTTCGTCCCACTTCCTCAGTCCTCCACGGTCCGGTCCTCCCCCATCGAGGCCGTCGAACTGGTGAGAGCTTAGGTGCCCTTATTGCACGACGGCGGGCGAACGTCTGTTCCTCGGCCACGACAGCTTCACGGGCCCCTGCGAAGACGGCGAAGTTGCTCGGCGGGGCTGCGCCCAGGCACTTCAGAACGTCCCATTTAGGAGCTTGGCCCTCACCCTTGAGGGGTACCTGCTCAGAGTTCGACCGACGTACCTGCAGGAGTCGTGGGTGTCACGAGGCCAGTGCTGAGATCTGTTCCTTTCTGTTTTGCTATTTGTGGGTTTTGGGGCGGTGCGTTGGCCCAGGGGGGTGCTTGAACAGCAACCTGACCACATAGGGGCCCCCGCCGCTGAGTACCGGCGACTTGGCCAGCTTGGGCTGGAGCGACAGCTCGCCAGTGGCTGGAGGTGACCAACGGCCCTGTGGGCCCCAACTAACGGCCCTGCCGAAGAGAGGTCGTGCTCGGGATCGTGGCTTTCGCACTCAACAAGGAGGACGAAGCCATGACCACAATGGACATCGGGATCGAGCCAGAGGCGCGTGCTGAAATAACCGAAGGGCTGTCGCGCCTGTTAGCAGACAGCTACACCCTCTACCTGAAGACCCACAACTACCACTGGAACGTGACGGGGCCCATGTTTGGGACGCTCCACCTCATGTTCGAACAGCAGTACACAGAGCTCGCCCTCGCTGTCGACCTTATCGCCGAGCGCATTCGGGCCTTGGGCGAGCGAGCGCCCGGCAGCTATGGGGAGTTCGCCAAGCTCACTGCCATCAGTGAAGACGATGACCAGCCTGACGCCACCGAGATGCTCCGACGGCTGCTGGCAGGCCAGGAAGCCGTGGCCCGGACAGCCCGCGAAGCGTTCCGCCTTGCAGAGCAGGGTGGCGATCAGCCAAGCATGGACCTTTTGACTCAGCGGATGCAGGTCCACGAAAAGGCGGCATGGATGTTACGCAGCCTCCTAATGTGACCGACGTCCGCATGGTCCGATAGAAGAAGAGGCCGAGAGGAACGAGCCCCTCATTCTGTCCGCACCCTCCCAGTTCGGCTCCTGCTCGAGTTCTCCAGCTAGAGGCTCAGGTCCCGCAACTGCCCAGGAATCGTTCTCCCTCCGTGCCTATAGGCGACGGATGCCTGCTGGCTCGATCCCGAGGTTTTGCTGCTTCTGACTGGGCCCTATTAGGTAGCCTCTCGGCTCCGCCCGCGTCCGCCCCGTGGTCCCGCCGGCCTGCCCGGCCCTCTCCCCGCGCCCCCTCTGCCTGTTCTTTGTCCGCGCTCCTGCCGTTCTCCCTCTCTCCCGCACATTTATGGTGGGCCGTAGTCTCTCTTATTCGAACGCGCCTGACGTACACGAACAGCTCAGGGACGTCGCAGATCTCCTGGCAAGAGAGTGAAGTGGCCGCCGCTCAGGGGTCGAAGCGCGCGGAAGTGACGCTCGTCGAAGGTGAGCACCCGCCGAGTACCGTGTTGCTGCGCAGCGACGATCACGCTGAGATCTGCGAGCCCAACATCGAGATCTTCGTAGCGGCGCTCCAGGTCAGCTATTACGCGATAACCATCCGCCTCGAGATGAGCGACAGTGAACCGACCGGCAGCAAGATCGTCGACAAAGGCGAGCCGAGAGCTACGGCCAAGACGGCGACCGAGGAGATAATCGACCTCTGCGGTCACTGGAGCTGGCACCACGAGTTCGCCCGGCTCGTCCCGGAGCAGTGCCTCGATCGTCGAACGGAGCCGATCGCGGCGGTCAGCCACTGCAACCAGTGGGGCCGCGTCCATGATCAAGGTCAATTACCGAAGCCCTCGAGCAGGTCGTCCTCATTGAGGTCGGCGATCGAACCGCCCGGACCGTCGGCACTTCCGATGAGCGCGAAATTCCGGTCTCCGTGCCGCTCCGGCTCATAGAACCGGATGGCGCGCCGGATGACCTCCGCCTGGGACGTACCTTCCCGCTCGGCAAGTGTGGCTAGCCGAGCGATCTCCTCTGGGCTGAGGTAGACACTCGTTTTCTGCACCTACGTAGGGTATCACGTAGGGCACTCTACGAGTGGGCGCTAGAGGACTCGAACCTCCGACCTCAGCCGTGTGAAGGCTGCGCTCTAACCAACTGAGCCAAGCGCCCGAATTTTACGGCACTGACCTGCCGTTTTGCTTTGATCCTACCCTTCGATAGCTCAAGTGCAAAGCT
>DATJSU010000054.1:0-213578 GCA_035503915.1 Acidimicrobiales bacterium
CGTTACGTGCGCCGGCTGCGTTCGCTCGCACGGCGTCATGACCTGAGAACGCATGCAGGCCCCGAACTTGAGGGCCTTTTGCTGCAGCGCCTGGCCCCAGGCAGTACTGTTCTGGCTCAAGCCGCCCTGCTCGAGGCGGGCTACGGCGGCCGCACCGCCTCGCTGCCGGTCTCGCCGGCGCCGTCCGCCTCATCGACCGGGCTACCATGGCGTGCCGCCGCTGCAGCCCGACCTGGCAATCTCGCTCAAACGCGGGTAGCTAGCGACTGCCTAACCGTTTGACCTGCAGCCAGTCCGATGCTCCTGTGGGCAACTGCATGCTGCCATCTCTGCGACAAGTTCTTGCCACATTTTGGGCACGGCGCGGTGCCGCTACGAGAGCGCCGGAGTCGCGGGTTGCTTGCGTCTCGCCGTTAGGACGAGGTGAACGCCGAGGCCGAGCGCTGCAACGCCGAGCACCGGGTGCAGCGCTCGGAGCGCCGGAGGTCCGCTGTCCGCGAGAGCTGCTTGGATCGCTATAAGGACGAACAAGCCAAGGCTCATCAGCTTCATCCGTCGTTCGAGCCGCGCCACAAGTGCCACCAAGACGAGCGCGATCGCGAGCACAACGAGGATGGAGCCGAGCAGTATGTGGGGGCCGAAGTTGTTGTTGAACGCGTGCTTGGTCAGCCTCGAGCCAGCTGTCGTCCCCAAGCGCTGGGTCTCGAACACACCGAGGCCTGCGAGGAAGAACTCGACGACCGCACCCAGGACAAATAGCACGGCAAGCCAGTAGAAGAGCGGGCGGGCAGCACCAGCGGGCCTGCCCGTCGTATTATTTGACTTCGAGATCATATGGAAACCGTACCATCGAAAGAGCCCAGTCACCAAAGGGTGCTGCATGGCACGATCCGTTCCCATCTGCGCGAGCTCGGGACCGAGTTATCGCTGCTCAACCACCGTGTTGGAGCCCGGCTTGGGTTGAGCGACGTCGACCTCCACGCGCTGAACGTGATCCAGCACAGCGGCCCGCTCAGCCCGAGCGTGTTGGCAGCCCGCTGCGCGCTCCACCCTGCGACAACGACGGGGGTCATCGACCGTCTCGAGCGCGGCGCGTGGGTCACACGCGAGCGCGACCCGGTCGATCGGCGTGGTGTCCTGCTTCGCTTCGAACCTCGACGCAGCGGGGAGATGGCGCGGCTCTACGCGGGGATGAACGCAGCGATGCGGAAGATCCTCGCGGACTGCGACGACGACGAGCTGCAGGTCGTCGAACGGTTCCTCGAGCGCACGGTCGATGCGAGCCGGCACGCTTCGTCGCAGCTGGGTGACCGATGACGGGCGCTCTCGAACCGGCGATGGCGCGTTTGCCAGCATGAGGGGCGCTTGCCGCCTGCATGTCGCTGATCGTGTCGTTCACCAAGCTGTAACGAGGTCCCTGCCAGGTCTCGGCGGTTCCCCACCCTGACGTGAAGGCCACCAATGCCCGCGACGCCCAGGCGCGGCCCCAGCGGCGGGTTTCGCCCCTTACCTGGCCTGGGCGAGAGACCTTCGCTGGTCCCAAGGGCGACCTCGGCAGGGCGGCGACGAGCGAGCGTTACGGCGACCGCCGCGCCGGACGCGCCTGGGGGTGGAGGGTTTCGCCGCGCGCAAGCATCGCCACGAGCCGCTCGATGCGCTGGCTCCGCGTCTCGTCGCGCTTGGCGGTCGCTATTCGGTACAGCACTGCATAGCGGTTAGCGCGACTGAGGTTGTCGAAGGTCTCTTGGGCGGCCGGGTTTGCCGCGAGGGCCGCCGCTAAGTCGCTCGGGACCTCGATCGCTGCCTGGCCCGAGTAAGCGGAGCCCCAGCTCCCGTCTGCTTTCGCACGCTCCACAGCGACCAGGCCCGCCGGCTGCATGCGCTCTTGGCGCGTGAGCAGTTCGACCAGCGCGACATTGCGTTTGGACCACGAGCTGCCTGGCCGCCGGGGCGTGAACCTCCGACGGAACGTCGCTTCATCGCCAGGACCGAGCTGCCCGTCGACCCAGCCGAAGCACAATGCCTCCTCGAGGGCCTGGTCGTAGGTGAGGTTCGTCGGACCAGTCGCGCCCTTCTTCGCCAGCACGAGCCAGACGCCACCTGCGTCGCCATGGTGCTCGGTGAGCCAGCTATGCCACGCCGCTACGTCACGCACGGTCAACACCGGCAAGTCGGTTGTCACTCGCCGCAGTTTTGCATCAGTGGGTCCCCAAGTGCTGCAGCCTTGGCTTCAGCCGTCCAAACGGTCCTGTCCGCTGTGCGCCGGGTCACTGCACGAGAACCGTCCCTGGTGACGGAAGCGCGAAATAACCGTTATGCCGTTGGCCCGTTTCTACCACCAGAGGTGACCGATAAGCGCCGATCGACCTTCCGGGAGCCGGTTGCTACATCCACTATCCGCTACATCATGCCGGTCGAGCCCGAACTGCTACCGGGCACCCGTGGTGCGCCGGCAGCTGAGATTGTCGATGCTGAGCAGAGACCCCGTTTCCAGCCTGACACCACTGTCAGTGGTGATCGAGGGGCGAATTACTGCGTGATTTCTTGTTGTCCTACGCGTGCCCTAAGACGGTACTCGGACATCCTAGGAACGCCTCTACCAGGGACTATACGGCCAAAATCAAGTGGGCGCGGAGGGGGTCGAACCCTCATGCTCTCAGAGCGGCAGGGTTTAAGCCCGCTGTGTCTACCTGTTTCACCACGCGCCCTTACTGGACTTTTTAGGTTATTCCATCCGCTGCTGATTCTCCTCTTTCGCGCTTAGACTCAATTTAGACTCAAACTCAGTTAGACTACGCGTCATGACGACGGCCACCACCCAGCCGGACAGACCCAAGCGCCGTGCTCACGGTACGGGGTCGCTGAAAGAGGTGTCTCGGGGTCACTGGAGACTCAGGGTACGCGACCCCGTCACGAGCCGTCAGGTCTACAAGACGGTCATCGCCACCGGCATGAGAGAGGCGAACCGAGCGTTAGCCGACTTCGATGCGGAGGTGCGAGCTGGGACATTCAAGCCGGCAAGAGCAAGAAAGGCCGAAGCCAGGGCGCTGGCTGAGCTTCCGGAGGCGGCGGCTGAGCGCACCCTGGCCCAGCTCCTGGCCGAGTGGCTGGCCCACCGCCAGAACCTGGGCCTCTCCCCAACCACCCTCCGCGGCTACCAGCGGATGGCAAAGCGGATCCAGGCTGACCCGGCGGCAAGCAAAGCCCTCTCAGATCTTGAGCCGTTCGACCTCGACGCGCTCTACGGGCGGCTCACCGCCGAAGGCAAGGGCCCGCGCACCGTCAAGCACCACCATGGTGTAGTCAGCAGCGCTCTGGGCCAGGCGCGCAAGTGGCGCTGGGTGCGCGAGAACGTGGCCGAGCTGGCGACCGTGCCGAAGGTCCCGAAACCAGATTTGCAGCCTCCGTCTATCGAGCACTTGGGCGCTCTCGTGGCTTCCATTTCTGCGCGCTCTCCTGACCTGGGATCGCTGACTCTGTTCGCGTTCCTGACCGGTTGTCGACGGGGCGAGTTGTGCGGGTTGCGCTGGGAAGACGTCGACTGGGACGCTCACAGCCTGAGGGTCGCTCGCAGCGTCTGGGAGCTGGGCGGCAAGACGGGGCTGAAGACGACCAAGTCCGAACGGGTGCGGACGATCCCCCTGGACGATCTCGCCATGACACTGCTGCAAACCCGATGGGACCAAGCGATGGACCGTGCTATGCATGCCCGTCTCCCACTGCCGACGGACCCGGCGCTTGAGGGCGCGCTCACGTTGCCGTCGTCGTGGTACATCTGGTCGTCTCGTGTGAGCGGGGACAGCTGGCGCACGCCGGACAGCGTAAGCAGGGGCTTTGCCAGGGCCTGCCACGAGCTGGACGCTGCTGCCCTCAAGGGTGCCATAGACCAGAAGTTCGACTTCCGCTTCCATGACCTGCGGCATATGTGCGCCACCCAGATGGTGGCCATGGGCGTGGACGTGGTTACAGGTTCGGCACGCTTGGGCCATTCTGTGCCGAGCACCTTCACCAATATGTATGCCCATGGACTGTCGCAGGCGGCTAGACAAGCGGCTGACGGCCTCGGCCAATTGGCAAGGGTGGCTCTGCCTCAAGCCGCCTCGAACCCGTAAGGGACTCCTAAGTCGTCCAGCAGGCGTGCCGTGGGGATCTGCCAGTGTTCCCCGCTCCGCGCTTTCCTAGGCATGGCTGGGATGCGGCCCTTTTCCAGGTCGTCCCTGATAGCCTGTGCCGTTTTTCTTGTCCCGGTGAGCTGCCGGTACTCAGCGACGGTCAATGTAAGGGGCCAGGCCCGTCCGTCGGGGGTGCGCACTACAAGCCCCCCTCGGGTGATCCTCATCACGAGCCAAGTCCTTCTATATCCACACCATTTCGGCGAAGGCCTCTGTCCGTGCCCCCCTCTAAGTACAGGCCGAAGTGGGTTTCGCGTTTCTTGGTTGTCTCGATAAGTTTGACCTGTTTGCTCCAGGGGCTCCAGAATCCTGCCGCCGCAGGCCCTCTTCCGACAATCCGTAGCCCGTCAGTATCGCTACTGCCCTTCTTGTTCTCCAAAGCCTGATTGTGTTCGCATGGCACTCGCACGGAGCGCCAGGGCGCAAAACAACAAGCCCGGGAGGGAACGAGTTCGCCATGAGCGAGCAGGAACGTTGCCAACGGGTCGGTGATGCCTACGTGCGTCTCCGCTTGCGCGGAGGTGTGAGGAGGCACCACCCTTCGCCGTTGTACCGGTTTGCTTCGGGGGCTCATAAATCGATGCCACGCTCAGGACATTGACTGCTAAATCCGGGTTTTGCTGACAATGAAGAGGTTGCGAGCGCGCGCGCGAGTTGTCTTGCCAGCCACCCGTCGGGACCGAGCCCCGCTTCGGCGAGCGCGACGACTGCCTCTCGAAGGAACCGGTCCCGTGCTGGAGTTGAGGCGAAATTACTACCGGCCCTGGCGATGGCCTCTAACGACGTGGCCAGCGGACATTGCCGAGCGAGTTGTGCCGCGAGGTACCTACCGGCATGGACAGGACGAACTGTGTCCTGTTGAGAGCCGGGACTACCCTCCACAATGAAATTCCGAAGGCCCTTCAGGCCATCAGCCATAAGCCAGTCGGCGGGATCGGAGGTGTCTGGGAGGATGAGTGCAAAAGCCTCGCGGCCTTCGAGGGTCATATCAGTCACCCAACGGCCCGTCGCTGCGCGGCCTGCGCTGTCGCCGTCCCCACAAAGGACTGGCGGCCACCCGGACCAAGCAGCCACCTGCACGCGGTGCTCGGCCGTAAATGCGGTACCCGACGGGCTAACAGCCGCGATCTTCAAGTGTGCCTGGACAGCAGCAGCGTCGATTGCTAGGGCGTCGATCGCGCCCTCGACGACCACAGCTCTCCCTGATGAGTTGGTGGCACGGCTCGGGCGGTAGAGGGTACGCCCCTTGTCGTAAATGGCGGTGGTGGGGGTGTTCAGGTACTTGGATCGCAACCCACCCAATACGTCACGCCCGATCAATCCCACAACGCGATCTCGATCGTTCCTAACCGGCAAGATCATGCGGTGGGTGAAGAAGTCCTAGCACTGGAGGCATGAGCGCTATTTCGTTGCGTGCCCAAAGCGCGAGGCTGGCCCTACCTCGGCGGGCGAAGTCGCCAGTGCCCGTTTGTGTGGCACCGAATATTCTTTATTGTGTGAGCCCTTTCGCCGGGGCGGCCACGTCTCGACCTGGAGATAACGACGGTGCGGCGCTCGCCCGCCGCGGCACCAGGGCGCGCCAGAACGCGGCCCGCACAACATCACAACGCGAGAACGTCGCCCCGCATCAGGAGGCGGCAGCCCTGTTCACATGTTCGTACTTCGGCCCCAGCAGAGCCCTCCCGAGCAGGAGCAAGTTGCGCGGGTTCTCGCCGACACGCCGCGCCGCGTACGGCCACCAGTCGAGACCGAAGGGCAGGTAGACACGGACCGAGAAGCCCTCGGTGCGCAGCGATTGCTGCCAGTCCGGGCGCACTCCGTAGAGCATTTCGAACTCGTACTGGGCTGGGGACCAACCGTTGGCCCGGGCTAAGTCGATTAGTTGCCGCGCAAGTACTTCGTCGTGCGTGGCGAAGACGGGGTAGGACCCAGCGTGACGCGCCTGCGAAGAGAGCATGGCCTTGGCCAGAGCGAGGTAGCTGGCGGTGATCGCCGGCCTTCCCTGGAGGTCGTGCTCGGGCCCGAGCGGGAAGGCGCCCTTCACCAGGCGAACGGCGGTGGGCTGTCCGAGCAGGCAGGCGAGGTCGTCCTCGGTCCTCCGCAGGCGGGATTGCAGCGTGACCGCCACGGGCAGGCCCTGTTTGAGCAGATGCTGGTGCAACGCGAGCGTCGGCGCCACCAGTGAGAGGTCCTCCATATCGAGCATCAGGCAGTTCCTGGCGCGGGCCGGCTGCGCACTGATCGCTTCAGCGACTCGCTCGGCATTGCGCCGGCACAGGTCCTGGCCGGCCATGTAGCCGATCGCCGTCGGGTCGGCAGACATGTTGACGTCAAGGCCTCGCGCCCCCAGCAGCCGGACCGCCGAGATCATTTCCTCGACGTTGTGCTCGACCAGGTAAGGGGCGTCGACGTACTCGCCCAGGTAGAAGAGCGAAGACGAGATGTCCATGTCATCGCGGAGCCGCTGCGCCGTCGTGAGAGCGGCGTCGGCGTCGGTGCCACCAACAAAACGACGCGCAAGCCATGGCGTCCTGCCGGGCCGCTGGACCAAGTGCTTTACTTGCTCGCTCCGTGCCAAGTGGATCATCGACCGTTGCCAGAGGTTCACCGGTCAAGTATGCCTCTGGCCGATCCCCGGGGCGCCCACGGAGCGAGCCGCAGAATGCCCCGTATGGGCGCTCAGGATTTCGGCTACCAGAGCCTGGCGTGGTGCCAAAACGACGGCTACGGGCGCTTCGACTGAACCCGATATCGTCTGCCCCATAATGCAGATCCAACATACATATTATTCAGAGAGAGGCCAACGTTCTGTCCCCGCGTCGAGTAAAAGCGGCGTTGCCGACTTGGTTTCCGCGATCGCCGAGTATGTCGTCACTCAAGGGAAGGGGACTGCCGCCGCGATCTCGCCCGAGATTTCCAATTAATTACGGGTGCTTGGTCCGCAGAGCGAACAATCATTGTCCATTGGCGCGGCTGACTCTCAGCGTGCGAGCGTTCCGCACGTCTCCTGGCCCGCCTATGGTCCTGGGCACGCTGGTCAGCCGGCAGCGGGGGCCGCACCAGCCGCGTCGTCGGGGACAGCCTCAGTCACGCGCTTGAGCTCGCCCAGGTCCCGGCGGATGGCTCTCGGTCCAAGCATTGCCAGGACTGGCGCCAGCCACAGGTACCGCGTCCGGACCGAAAAGTCCGCGATGCAGCTCACGGCCGTGCCAGCGCCCGTGGCTTCGAGAGTGAACTGCCACCTGCCCAGGCTGAAGAAGCTGGAGCGAGTTACCACCTCGTACTCGTAAGGGGCGCAGAGCCTGGTGACCTCGTACGACATGCGTCCGCGGTCCCCCGCGGCGAAGGTGTCGAAAGTGAACCCGACGCCGACGTCACCCGACGTTGCCTGGACGCGCGCAACCCCACGGTCCCACTTGGGAAGGTTCTGGATATCCATGAAGAACGCCCACAGATCCTCGATAGCCCGCGTAACGACGACCCGCTCTTCGGTCCTCACAGGTCAAATGTACTGGTCATGGCCTCCTTGTCCTCATAGCGTGCGCACAGAAGAAGGGTGGGCGTAGGGGTTCTGGGTCCCAGGGCCCGCTCATCCTCCCAGCCAGGTGGCGCAGAAGTCCCGCCAGGTGAGATCTTCCTCAGGAGCGATGTCGATGCAGCTCCGGCAGACCACTGTGTGCAGTTTGTAGTCCAGGTGCACGCAGAACGGGTCGCCACGGCCGACGTCACCGAACGCCAACAAAGTGGACGGCAGCCCGTCACGCTCCAGGCCAGCCCGCTCTCATGAGGGAGGCGGCCGAGCCGCCACACGGTCCACCCCTCGCCGTGCCGAGAGAACCGGCGGTCACTGCGCTCGTAGAAAGCGCGCAGCTGGGACGGCAGCTTGCCCCCGATCTGTTGTCCGCAGCGTTCGATCGCGCCAAGGCCGCGCGGCGGACCGATGTGCAAGGGGTTTCTCAACACTGAACCCATATTGATCCCATCTGCGCCCTACGACAGGAGGACGTCGCGGTCTGGGAAGGCGAGCTAAACGACGGCTACGCGAACGGTGGACAATGGTCGAGGGGTGCGCCAGGACATTCAACGTCCAGGCAGCCCCGGCGTAGGGCTGCAGCCGCTCTTGCCGGCCGGCGGCGGGTACCCCGGCACCGCCGGCTTCACGTCTTGTCTTGGGCGTCTGACGAGCGGCGACAGTACGATCCTCGTGGCTTGTGACCATGATGTACGATTTGTACATGTCAGAGTTGGCCGTCAGCGCCGCCAGGGACCACTTGGCCGAGGCAATCGAGCAGGCCCGGATCTCGGGCGAGCCTGTGTACGTCACCCGACGTGGCCGGAGGGTCGCCGTCATCGTCGACGCCGAAGCGTACGACTCCTTGGTCGAGGCGGCCGAGGACGCCTTGGACAAGGCTGAACTAGGCGCGGCCCGGGCTGAGGACGACTACCTCCCTTGGGAACAGGCAAAGACTGACCTCGGGTTGGTGTGAACAGCTACCGGGTCGAGATCGCTCGTCGAGCCCTCAAGTCGCTCGCTCTTCTACCGCGCAATGAGCAACAAAGGATCAGGGCGGTGATCGACCTGCTCTCCGGCGAACCGCGGCCGCCGAGATGCGTTGCTCTGGTGGGCGAGGCGAATGTGTACCGGGTACGTGTCGGTGACTACCGGGTTGTCTACGAAGTCCACGACGACCGGCTGCTCGTACAGGTGGTCCGCGTCGGCCACCGTCGCGATGTCTACCGGAAGTAGTACGCCGCCGCGGCTTGAATGACCAGTCTCGGCGTGGCCACGCAGGACCCGCCGACGGGAACGGCTAGGGTCGGAGCTCCGCCAGCGCCAGGAGCGGGCCCATGGGCCTCAACCAGTCGTGCCCGCTGACCGAAGGTGCGGGGGCTCGCAGATTGTTCCATCGGTACCGGCCGGGCGACGGAGTCTCGGCGCCTGGCGCCGGCGCTAAACGACGGCTACGGGCGCAGGCTCAGGGAGCTGCAAAAGCTACATAATTCCACTGGAACGGGGAGCGTTCCTGATGAGGTCTGGTAGGACATGAGGCGCCGGTGCTCGCAGGCCGTTCACCGATTGGGGAGCGATCGCGGTAGCCCAAAAGATGCCAGGACAGTGTTCTCGAAACGAGTCATGGCGCAGATCCGCTCGCCGGCGAGGGTGAGGACATAGAGCCCCACCCCGTTGCTGGTGCCGTTGGGCGCCCGTAGGTAGGCGCCGAACGCTGGCTGGCCGTTGGCCCGCGTCGGCACGAGGTCGAACCGCCGCCCCGCGCCGAAAATGCTCGCGCAGAACTTGGCGACGAGGTCTCGGCCTTGGTACTCCAAGGGCATGGGTGGCATCGAGACGAAGACGTCGTCGGTCAGCAGGCCGACGAGCGCCTCGAGGTCGGCCGACTCCCAAGCCTGGACGAACCTCTCCACGACGGCAGCTTCAGAAGGGGACCCGGGGGACGGGCTTGCTCCCAGGTCGGCTCCGGGGGACCGTCGGCGCTCCAAGCTGGCTCGCGCCCGCTTGAGGGCGCTGTTGACCGATCCGGTGCTCGAGCCGAGCATCTCGGCGACCTCGTCGGCATGGAAGCCGAGCACGTCGCGCAAGACAGGCGGGCATACCGTGGCCTCGATCGCGGCCACCATCGGGGTCAGCCGCTCCACCCTGTACCGTCACCTGGTAGCCACGAGCACCTGACCGGGCCGCCTCCTCTGTGGCAGGGCCGGCCCCACCAGGGCCCGGCTTTCCCGTCGGTGCCCGACCGGTCGAGGCAGGCCAAGGTAGTAGCCGCGCTCCTCCGAAGCCGGCTCCCCTCGAGCGCGGCCAGCTGGTCGGGCGTGGGCGGGCGGCCTTGGACTACCAGGGAAAGCTGCAGCCCGGCATGCTGGGCCAGGTGGTGGAGGGCAACCCAGGACGTCACGGGCAGTATCCCAGCCCGCAGTACAAAAAGCCCGCTCATCTCGCCTCGGACAAGTTCGACCTACCTGAGGAAGCCGAGGGCAACCGTCGCGTACGGGCTGTGGTGCGCTGGCTCCAAGCCCAAGACAGAGCCTGACCGGACCAAGCCAGGGAGCCGGTCTCGCCCCGTAACGGCGACGCCCGCCTGGCGCTCCGCCTCGCCGGCACGCGCCTGGCCAAGCCTGTGGTGGGCCCTAGCCGACGACCCTGTGGCACGATAGCCCGATGTACCCGCCCCATCGAAAGACACTCAGGCGCTGCTTGTCCGCCTTCGCCCTCGTGGGCGGCCCGTTGGCCCTTGTCGTGGCCTTCTCCACGCCCGCTTCGGCCACAACCGGGGTCTACTTCTACCCTCTCGAGGAGTTCCACACCGCGGGCGACCAGCTGAACGGCGTCGCCTGCCCATCCGGCGGCCCCTGCGCGGCGGTCGGCTCGGCAGCTCATGGCCAGAACCACACGCCGCTCATCTTGCTCCAAAGACACGTTTATTCGTCCAAGTACAACGTCCAGGTGGGCTGGTCCTTTGTGGAACCTGCCCTGCCGACGGGCGGCGCAGCTGGGCCCGACGACAGCCTTTCTTCGGTGTCGTGCAATAGCCCCCAGCAATGTTTCGCGGTAGGCGAGTACGACCTTGCGCCGGGCACCCTCCCGCTGGAGTACACCGGTCCCAGCCGCGGGCCTTGGCATGTAGCCGCCCAACCAGTTAGCCTGCCGCCGGACCACGACGTCGCCCCGGTCGAGGCCGGGCTCAGCGCGGTGTCCTGCAATGGCTCGGGCTTTTGCTTGGCCGTCGGTAATTACTGGGACAACAATGGTGGTGTGCCCGAGGGGATGGCCGTCTTCCTGCTCGGCCAGTCGGCCCAGGCGTTCAGTGTCCCCCCGCCACGTGGAGCCCCGGCGGGCACAAGCGTGACGCTAAATGGCGTTTCCTGCATCAAGACCGGCTGTGTAGTGGTCGGGGAGTACACCGGTTCTGGCGACACGCAGCGCGGGATGGCCGCGATCGTCTACGACAAGTACGTAACGGGGTGCGCCGGGGAGGCGTGCGTACAACCGCCGTTTTCGGTCCCCGCGCCAACAGGCTCGGCGGGCATCAGTACCACCCTGACCGGGGTGTCCTGTGTCCCCGGGGGGACCTGCCTGATAAGCGGTTACGACATAAACGGCTCGACGGACATCGCAACGCCGATGACCAGCACCATGGTACGGGCCCAGACGAAGGCCGGCGTCGCTTTCCACTCCCTCTACCAGGTGGCTCCCCACGAGACCGGCACGAGCCAGCTCAATAGCATTTGGTGCACCAGTAGTACCGACTGTGCCGCCGTCGGTACGTACAAGGACTCCGCCGGCGACGACCCGGCTCTCCTGGCCGACCTCGTGCCCGCTCACGGCTGGCTGGACGCCGGGTACACGTCGGGCTATGGGGTCACCGTCGGCTCGCAGCTCGACCTGACGTCGATTGCCTGTTGGGCCAAGGACGACTGCGCCACAGTGGGGTTCGCCACGGCCCCCAACGGCACTATCTTTCCCATAGACGCCGTCAGTGCCGCCCCACCCGGATAGCAGGCCCACCCGCGACTGGCCGGCCGCTGAGAGCGCTGTTCGCCGTACCCTTTTGAGTGGCCCGGGCTCGGAACAGCGCAGGCCGCCGTCGGCGGGCCACGCCTGTCAAGTTGCACCTGCCGGGGGACTGAGCGCAACCACCAGTCATCCCCAGCGCCTGCGCCTTGCGTCGCGTTTCAAGTTGCCAGGCAAGAGGAAGGCGGGGACAACCGTAAGCGCAGTGAAACCAATAGCCCAGCAGAAGGCAGTGTCGAAGGCTCCGGCTCTTGCAGCAGGCACGGTGTGCGTTAGTAGCCCATGTACCAGGATGACAGCCAGCACCGCGGCACCGAACGACCCGCCGAGCTGCTGGACGATCCTGGTCGGGGTCGCGGTAGTTCTGGCGCAAAAAACGACGCTAAGGGCCTCCGCACGGCCTACTCGCGGCACACTGAGACCTACTGACAACTTCGTGAGCGATTCGTGCTGACAGTTTCGGGCGGGGTCACAGTTGTTGTCGACTGGCAGGGCGATGGCCGAATGACGTGGCAGCGTCCAGAGGGTTCGGAAACGATCAGGTCGTTCACGTTCCCCCCGACGCTTGCCGTCAACCTCGTCCGCTCTACGGAGTCAGTCAGCACAAGTGAGAAACCCATGGTCCGCGCCATCGCAGCGCTCTCCGCTGGTTTTGGCCAAGCAATTGCCGAGGCTCTCGCGGAGGTTCCTGAGCCGCGGGTTTGATGTAGCCGGCGTGCTCGGCCTTGTACCGATACATGGACCGGACGGCCACCCAGCAGAACCTCACCCAGCTACACCGTCCTGCATCATACCGAAACTTTTCGAAGTATCAGTCTTGCTCTTCGACCAGCGTCAGGCGGGTTTAAGCAGCACGGCGACTTGACTATGCGCCGTGACGAGCTTAGTGTCATCTCGCAACACTAAAGGGGCGGTTTCGAGAATTTTCGGTGAAGGCCACCAGCTCGAGCCGACGAAAAGAAGGGGGAAATCTATGTCTCTACATGCATCGGCCAGGGCGTCGCGCCACTCACGACGTCCCGCGCGTGGTGTGGTGGCCGTCGCCGCGACGACAGCACTCTCCGCGACCCTGCTGACGACCACGGCCGGCGCCACGACTCAGGATGCCACCATGGGTTCGACGGCGAGCATTTCGATCTGGGCCGTCAACCAGCCCGGGCCCGTCAACGACTACATGCTCGCCCTCGCCAAGAGCTTCGATAGCGCGCACCCCGGCGACAAGGTGAGCGTAGACTTCATCGCCAACACGCCGTTCAAGCAGAAGATCCTCGTCGCGATGAGCGCCAAGAAGCCTCCAGCTCTCTTCTTCAGCTGGGGGGGCGGCATCCTGCAGGGGTACATCAAGGCCGGCGACGTGGCGTCGCTTGGCCCGACGACCGCGGCCTGGGCGAGCAGCTTCCTGCCCTCCTCGCTTGGCGCCGTCACCTACGACAACCAGCTGTGGGCCGCACCGATCCAGGGCACGCAGCCCGTGTTCTTCTACTACAACAAGTCGGTCTTCAAGAAGTACTCGCTTAGTTTCCCGACGACCTGGCCGCAGCTGCTCTCCGTGGTGAGCACGTTCCAGAAGGACGGCGTGTCCTCGCCGATCATCCTCGGCAACCTGTCAGGGTGGGAGGGGCTTACGTACCTCGAGTACCTGACCGACCGCACCGGCGGGCCGAGTGTGTTCGACGCCATCCAGTCCGGTAACCACGACGCTTGGAACAACCCGGCGGTCATCCATGCGCTCACCGACATCCAGACCCTCGTCAAGGCCGGAGCCTTCGAGACCGGGTATGACGCCCTCGACTACGGGCCCGAGACCGATGCCATGGTGAGGACCGGTGTCGGCGCGATGACGCTGATGGGCGACTGGCAGATCTCCGAGCTGCAGGGCGAGGACCCGAGCTTCGTGACGAACGACCTCGGCCAGGCGCCGTTCCCGACCGTCCCGGGCGGCAAGGGCAACGCCGCGGACCTCGAGGGCAACACGTCAGACTACCTAGCCGTGGCGAACGATATCACCCCGGCACAGAAGGCGGTCGCCGAGCAGTTCCTCGAGACGGAGTTCGAGACGAGGTCTTTCGCCAAGACCGAGATCGCCGCCGCGCAGGTCCCCGTGATCAAGGGCACAGCCAACCTCCTCACTGGCTCGCTCAGCAAGTTCCTCGTCCAGATCTACAACTGGGTGGGGACGGCACCGAACTTCCAGTACTCCTGGGACCAGGCGCTCGGCGCGACCCGTGCCACACCGATGCTCACCAACCTCTCGAAGGTCTTCGAGCTGAGCGAGACGCCCCAGCAGTTCGTCGCTGCCCTCGACAGCTCGAGCAGCGGCGTCTGACACCGTGAGCGAAGCGAGCCCGGCACTGGTGGTGCTCACCGCATCACCAGTGCCGAGTTCGCCCGCCGAGCCGCCCACGAGCCGGGATAACGGGAAGGGCGACCCCCGCTGATGGCGGCACGCGCACCGGCTGTCCCGACCGGCCTGTTTCGCGCGTCCAGGGTGGCACGCCGCGGCGGGCAGAGCGGACGTCCGGTCGGCGCGAGGTCCTACCGCTCGGCCGACTTCGTCGCCCTCGCGCCGACCCTGGTCCTCTACGGCGGGCTGGTCCTGGTGCCGATCGGGGTCGCCGTCGCGCTCAGCTTCTTCGACTGGAACGGCGTGGGTGGCCTTTCCTGGGCCAGCTGGTCGAACTGGACGACGTTCTTCCACGACCCGGTCGCCCACCACTCCCTCGAGGTGACCGGGGTCCTCACCGTCACCAGCTGGGCGGTGCAGACGCCGCTCGCGATGGCACTCGGCCTGTTCGTCGCCGGGCGCCAACGCTACCGGGCAGTCTACGCCGCCATCTACCTGCTCCCGCTGCTGCTCTCGACGGCCGGCATCGCGCTCGTCTGGCAGGCGCTGCTCGACCCGACATTCGGGGGCCTCGCCTGGCTTTCCCGGCACTTCACCAGCCTGCATTTCCTCGAGCAGAACTGGCTCGGGGGTCCCCACACCGCGCTTTGGACGATCGTCGCGCTCATCGCCTGGCAGTTCGTCCCCTTCCACACGCTCCTCTATCAGATGGGCAGGCGGCAGATCCCCGAGGTGCTCTACGAGGCCGCGGCGCTCGACGGCGTGAACCCCTTACAACGGTTCTGGAATGTCACCCTGCCCCAGCTGCGGTACACGATCGTTGTCTCGAGCACGCTCATCATCGTCGGCTCGCTCACCTACTTCGACATGATCTTCATCCTCACCAACGGCGGGCCGGGCGACACGACGCGGGTGCTCTCGATCGATATGTACCAGGCCGCCTTCCAGGAGACTACCTTCGGTTACGCAAGCGTGCTCGCCGTCGTGCTCGGCGTGATCGGCGTCACCGTCGCCCTGGTGCTCTTTCGCCTGACCGGCTTCTCCTCGATGAGCAGCCAGCGTGAGGGCATGGCGTGATCGTCTCGGTGCGCGACCGCGCGTCCGAGCTCTCCGTCTCGCGCCGGTCGTCGGCTTCGGGCAGCGCGCGTCAACGGACGGCGCGCCGGCTGCGACGCCTGCACCCGCTACGCCTCATCGAGTTCGTGCTCGGGACCCTCTGGCTCGTCGTCGTCGTGGTGCCGATCTGGTTCATGATCCTCTCGAGCCTGAGGAACCAGACCACCTACCTCACGGCCAACCCGTGGGTCCCAAGCGCGCTAACAACGAGCGAGTACTCGCTTGTGTTCGACTCCGGCCTCGGCACCTACTTCATCAACAGCCTGATCGTCACTGCAGCCTCTATCGTGCTCACGCTCACGCTGTCGCTCGCCACATCTTTCCGCATCGTGCGTCGGACGTCGCGCGCCTCGGGCTGGACGTTGCGCCTGCTGGTGTTCGGCCTCGCCGTGCCCATCCAGGCGCTCATCGTCCCGCTCTACATCATCATCGACAAGTTGGGGCTCTACGACAGCCTCACTGCGCTCGTGCTCACGATGAGCGCAACGGCGATCCCCATCTCGGTGCTCATCATGCTGAGCTACGTGCGTGACATCCCACGCGAGCTGATCGACGCGATGTCAGTCGACGGCGGAGGCGAGTGGCGAGTCTTCGCGAGCCTGATCATCCCGATGTCGTTGCCGGTGCTCGCCACAGTGGGCATCTACGACGGCCTGCAGGTCTGGAACAACTTCCTGCTGCCGCTCATCCTGACCACGAGCAACTCGACAGCGGTGCTGCCGCTTGGGCTCTATAAGTTCCAGGGCCAGTTCGGCATCAATGTCCCGGCGATCATGGCCGCCGTCCTGCTCTCAGCCATCCCTCTCGTCGTGCTCTACGTCTCACTGCGCCGGCAGTTCGTGCGCGGCCTGAGCGGTGTCGGGATGCGTTGAAACAGTCCAGGGCGCGCGAACCGGAACGGCTGCGAGCCGCCTCCCGTCCGGTGCCCGATCGATTACCGGAAAGGATTTGAGAGAAACAATGGAGCGGTACCGCAATCCCAATCTCGGGATCGACGACCGAGTAGGGGACTTGCTGTCGAGGATGACGCTGCAGGAGAAGGCTGCACAGCTCGGCTGCGCCTGGGTGACGGCGCTGATGGGCCCCGACGGCTTCTCTCGCGAGCGCGCGAGCAAGGTCGCGCCCGACGGCCTCGGGGAGGTGACTCGGATCTCGGGGTCGACGGCGCTCGTGCCGAAAGAAAGCGCGGCCGTGATGAACGAAATCCAGCACTACATGGTCGAGGAGACCCGCCTCGGGATCCCCGTGATCGTCCATGAGGAAGGCACCGGTGGCTTCTCTGCCCGCGGCGCGACGGTTTTCCCGCAGGCGATCGGGCTCGCCGCGAGCTTCGACCCCGACCTCGTCGAGGAGGTCGCGGCAGTCGTGCGCGAGCAAATGCGTGCCGTCGGCGCCCGCCACTGCCTCGCTCCGGTGCTCGACGTCGCCCGGGACCCCCGCTGGGGCCGCGTCGAGGAGACCCTCGGCGAAGACCCGGTGCTGGTTGGTACCCTCGGGACCGCTTATGTTCGTGGGTTGCAGGGAGGCGACCTCGCTCGCGGCGTTCTCGCCACTGGCAAGCACTTCATCGGCCACGCGGCCTCTGTCGGTGGCCGCAACCACGCCCCGGTGCACCTAGGCCCCCGTGAGCTGCGCGAGGTCCACGCCGAGCCGTTCGCAATGGCGATCGCCCACGCCGGGCTCGGGTCGGTGATGAACGCCTACAACTCCGTCGATGGGCTGGCTTGCGCCGCCTCACGCTCCATCCTCACTGACCTGCTGCGCGGCGAGCTCGCTTTCAGCGGGATGGTCGTCGCCGACTACTACGCTCTCCTTCAGCTGGCCGCGTACCACCATCTCGCCGCGGACAAGCGGGAGGCCGCTGTGCGGGCGCTCAGCGCCGGCCTCGATCTCGAGCTGCCCGAGACCGACTGCTACGGCGCTCCGCTCGACGCCGCGCTCAAAGACGGCCAGCTCCCCGTCGAGACCGTCGACGCTGCAGTGCGCCGCGTGCTGGCGGCGAAGTTCGCGCTGGGGTTGTTCGAGCATCCCTTCGTCGAGGAAGACTTGGCTTCCCTCGTTTTCGACACACCAGGCCAGCGGGCCCTCGCCCGGCGCGCCGCCGCGTCGGCGATCGTGCTGCTGAGCAACGACGGCGTGCTTCCGCTTTCCCAGGCCATGCGGCGCATCGCCGTAATCGGGGCGGGAGCCGACGACCGGCGCCTCTTGCAGGGCGACTACCACTATCCCGGCCACCAGGAGATCGCCTACCGCGACGGCACTGAGGCCTCGCTCGGCTGGTCCGAAGACATCGCGCCGTCGCTGCCGGCGGGAGGCGGCGAATGGAGGCCAAGTCGGTACTACGTCGACCATGTGACCCCGTTGGCCGGCATCCGCGCCCTCGCCGGCGACGGCTGCGAGGTCCTGCACGCGCCGGGTTGCACAGTGAGCGGTTCAGACAGGAGCGGCATCGCCGACGCGGCGCGGCTGGGGTCGACCTGCGACGTGGCGGTCGTCGTCGTTGCCGGCCGCTCCGGGCTGTCGCAGGCATGCACAGTCGGCGAGGCAAGAGATGCCGCCTGCCTCGAGCTCACCGGCGTGCAGGGGGAGCTCGTGCGAGCAGTGGCAGGCTCGGGCGTACCGACCGTTGTGGTGGCGATGAGCGGTCGCGTTCACGCCCTCGAGGATGTCGTGTCGAGCTGCCGGGCGCTGCTGTATGCCGGGCCGCTCGGTGAGGAGGGCGGCGCCGCGCTCGCCGAGGTGCTCTTCGGCGTCGTCAACCCGGCCGGGCGCCTTCCCGTGACGCTGCCGCGCAGCGTGGGCCAGCTCCCGCTCCACGTCGGGCAGCGCGCCGGCGGCTCGACGTCTATGTTCTACGGCGACTACACCGACTCGCCGATGAGCCCGCTCTTCGCCTTCGGGCACGGGCTCAGCTACACCAGCTTCGGTTACAAGGGCCTGCTCGTCGAGGCAAGCGACACGCGCCACCCGCTGCGCGTGGCGGTCGAGGTTACCAACCTCGGCGGGTGCCCCGGCGACGAGGTGGTCCAGCTCTACGCCGTCGATCTCGTCGCATCCGTGGCGCGCCCCGAGCGCCAGTTGGTCGGCTTCGTGCGCACCGCGCTCGTTGCCGGGGAGCACCGCTACGTCGTCTTCGAGGTCCATCCGAGCCGGCTCGCGTTCTTCGACGAGGGGATGCGGCGGGTGACCGAGCCCGGCGAGTTTCGCTTCGAGGTCGGAGCGTCGTCTACCGACATCCGGGCCGCGACTACGGTCCGCCTCGGCGGCGAAGTGGTCGAGTACCCGATAACGTCGGTCCGGCCGACGACTGCTCGCGTCGTGTAGGGACCGTTGCGTTCGCGACCCAGCCCTCGGCCACATCTTTGACGATCGGCGCCTAGCCCGAGCACCTAAGGGGCCGGTCAGGTCGACGGCGAGAAAGCCGATATTCCCATAGGGTCTTAGAGCCGACAACCAGGGTGTCAAGGAGGGCCTAGGCTGGTGCCAGCTTCCCCGGTGGTGGCGCCACGCAACTGCGGCGGCGCTGAGCAGGCGGTCGAGCACCTCTTGGAGCATGGGCACACCCGCATCGCCTTCGCCGGCTGCGTGCTGCCCCGTGACCAAGCAATCGTCCCAGCTACCGCCGCGAGCCACACGATGGCGGGCCAACGAGAGGGCAACGCCCGCAACGATAGCCCTGAGCTCGTCACTCCCCTACGGTTTCGGGGGCAGCCGGAGTGCTGGCACAACCTTCAATGCCGGGGCTCTCGGTGTCGTCGCCGCCACGTTGTCCGGCAACGCTGCGAGTAGCGGGTCAGTAGCTGCCTCGGATGTCGGCCATCTCCTCGGTAAAAGCGTCCGAGCCGCCCGCCGTCCACATCCCGAGCACCGGCGGGGGCAGGTGCGCGAGCAGGTTGTTGCGCATTTCCTCCGGCATCGCTTCTAATACGAGCCCGAAGGGGAGCCAGAGCCGCTCCCCCTGGTAGTGGGACAGCGCGTGCCCGGGCAGCGCTCCCCACTCGGGCGCTGAGAGGACGTGAGCAGCGATTGGGAGCACGTCGTTCTCTTCGTTGGTGAGGTGCTCGTCCACCACAGCCAGGAGCGAGGCGCAGGCATCGGCGGCCGCTCGGCGGTCGTCGAGGGACGCCGACAACCCGAACCGCTCGAGGGAGGTGCTGGCCGTCTCCTGGCTCTCAGACACCGAGGCGTGCTGTGCAGCCATGCGGGCAAAGAGCTCGTTGTGCTCTGGCGCTCGCTGCTCGAGCAGCGGGTACAAGAGCTCGTCCTCTCCGGCATGGTGGGCATGGAGGAGCCAGAGCACCTCACCGAGGTAGTCAGCGAGCCGGCTCGCCCTGTCCTTGTTTGCTTCGTTCACCGTGCCCAATTGACCAGGGGCGTCTCTCAACGCATGCCTGAGTGCGTCATGGACGGCATACATGTCGCTTACATCTATTGGTGCATGGTCAGTCAACTTAGGGCCCCCTTAGTAATGATGCACATCCTTCACGACGCCGACCTCTCTCCGCAAAGAGCCGAGGCTGCTGTCGCCACCGAGCACCGCCTCATACTGAAAAGCTCCGATGCGTCGGCGTCCTTAGTCCCGGGCCAGGTAGTAGCGGCATGCCAACTACTCCTCTCCGGGGGCCCCATCACAGGCTCGCGGGCAATTCTTGGTTAACGCGTGCTCCGGTGTCGCTCCTCAGACCCGTACCGCTGCAACCTGTCAAGCAGATTTAGGAAGGTCGAGCGATTGCTAGAAGCCCGGCGATGGCCCCGAGCACATCCCAGGCAAGAGCCCCTGGATGCCCGCCCCAGATTTCGGAACGGGCCACGGCCGAACCGGGCACCACAGCTGCCAGGATAATGTCCATAGCGAGAATTTGCCGCTCCGTCTTGACAGATCTTGCGTCGTAAATGTAGCGGTTATATCGGGCATCCCGCAGGAGGTCGTACAAGTCCCAGGCAGGGCCCGCTCTAGGGCGCTATGCCGACGACCTCGCTGGCGAGGTGCTTACCAGAGAGCGAGCCGAAGTAACCGGCGTCGCCGAAGGCGAATATGCCGCCATCGGAGGCCACCAGCCAATAGCCGCGCCCATCGGGGGTGGAGGCGATGCCGACTATCGGCTCGTTGAGACGGAGATCGCCCGTCGAGCCATAAAGGCGGGCGTCGCCGAAGGCGAATATGCCGCCATCGGAGGCCACCAGCCAATAGCCGCGCCCATCGGGGGTGGAGGCGATGCCGGCCACCGGGTTCACCAGGCGCAGGCCCGACAATGGGCCGTACCGTTTGGCGTCGCCGGCGGCTACCACCGCCCCGTTGCGCTCGGCCAGCCAGTAGCCGCGCCCGTCAGTGCTCGAGGCGATCCCTACGACCGCAGCGACAGGTTGCGCAGTGCTCTCGGACGGGACCTTGCCGAAGGGGTACACCTGTCCTTCGGCTGTCGCGAGCCTGTACCCGACCGGAAGCGGGGACGGTGGCACGGTCGTAGTGGTCGTAACCGGCGGGGCGGGCGAACTCGGGGGAACCGGCAGCGCGGTCACCTGCTGGGAGGGCGGTCCCTCGCCGGCGGCGTTCACCGCAGTCACCTCGAAGTAATAACTGGCCCCGTTGCTGAGGTCGCCCACCGTGTAAGCGGTGGCGGGAGTTGTGGCGATCTTGGTCCCTTGGGCGCCCGCAATAGTGGACTCGTAGACGTTGTAGCCGCTCAACGCGGAGCCGCCATTTGAGGCCGGCGCAGCCCAGGACAATTCGACATCGCCGTCACCCGCCGTCGCCGCGAGGGCCTGTGGAGCGCCGGGCCGCTCGAAAGGCACCGCACTCTCCTGCGGGCTCGGGCCGCCCTCGCCGGCGGCGTTCACCGCCGTCACCTCGAACCAGTACTTGGTCCCGTCGGACAAGCCGCTCACTGTGTAGCTGTCGCCGGTGACGAGCGTGGAGCCATTGAGGGGGGCCCCGTTCTCATGGCCGGAGGCCGTTGACTCGTAGATGTTGTAGCCGGTGACGGGCGAGCTGCCCCCGGTCGCCGCTTGCCAGGAAAGCGTCACCTCGCTGTTGCCCGGCTGCGCGCTGAGCCCCGACGGCGTGGCGCAGCCGAGGTCCGGCAAGGGGGCACTCGTCCCGCTGAGGCCCGGGTCGTGGTGGAACATCGGCCAGGAGCCCGCACCGACGGCTACAGCGCCGTCGGAGCCAGTCACCTCGAAATGCTCGACGATGCCCTGGTTGCTGCCTTCGTAGCCGGCAATCGTTATCCCGACGCTGCCGTTGGGGTCGTCGGTGACGAGGGGCGAGTTCTGGAAGCCGAAGAGGTTGCCGAGGACCGCTACCTCGGTGCCGCTCTTACCGTCGAGCACCTCGACCCCATGGGTCGTGGGGACGAGCACGTCCTCGTAGCCTTGCCCCGTCAAGTCGGCCGCCACGACCGAGCCGATCACCCGGCCCACCACGCTCTGGTGCCAAATGGTCGCACCGTTAGCCCCGTCCAGCGCCCAGAGCGAGCCACCGGTGCCGGTGTCTGTGCCCTCCAGCACGTCGAGTTGGCCGTTGCCCTGGACATCGGCCAGTGCAGGGCTCGAGTTGGTCCGCCCGTCGAGGGTGTCGGACCACACGAGCTTCAGCCGTGTGGTGAACGCCTTCAAGGTATCGGAGTCGCTTGCGCCCGCGAAGTACGAACCCGTGCCGACGACGATGCCCGGCTGGCCACCTGAGAGAAAGTCACCCACCGCCGGGGATGAGTCGACCTCCTGGTTGGTGTCGTAGTCGTAGATGAGGTCGCCCCGATCATCGAGCACCCTCACATGACCCCCCTGTTGGTAGGCCTGCCCGAGCGCGATGCCCTCCGACGATGCCCCGCCTACCACGAGGTCGTCCTGGCCAGTGCCATAGAGGTCGGCCGCCGCGGCCGTCGAGAACACGCTGTCGGCGGCGAAGAACGGCCAGCCGCTAAGAGTCGCGCCGTCAGAAGCGTCGAGGGCATAATCGAGCTGGTCGAGCGAACCAGCAAAGACCCCGGTGCCGCCCTCCAGGTCGGCGACGGTGAGCGAGGCCTGCACGCCGATGGCGGGATGAGGGTCACCGGGGATGCTCTGAACGGTCGAGTGCCAGAGCTGCTGACCGCCCGGGCCGAAGCCGTAGTAGCCGCCGACGTCGGGCTTGCTGGAGTTGCCCGCTCCGACGAAAACAGAGTCCAACGAGTTGCCAGGGAGCGCCGCAGCCGAAGGCGTCGAGTCGATAGGCAGGCCAATGTCAACGGGCCAGCCAGCGACGGGCGTGCCATCCGAGAGGTGGTAAGCGTAGAGGTACCCTGAGCGGTCACCGACCACGACCGCCGGCCCCGAGCCGTCGAGGGTGGCCTCTATAGGGGACGACTCAGCTATGGGTGAGCCCTTGTCAGCCAGCGGGCCCGCAGACCAGACGAGCCGGAAGCTTGCCCCTGACAGGCCTCCTTGGGCGTCGGCGCGGCGCGTGGGGACGACCGCTTGCCCGACCGCGGCCGCGCCTACGCACGCGACGACGGCAACGATCGAGATAACCACCCGCCGGTAGCGCACCCTCCAACACTTGCAGGCGCACTGTGCCGGGGCAAACACCCCCCGCAGCACCTTGCCGTGTGCTCAGCGCGAGGACAACAATCGAACGCAGCTGGCAGGGCTGCCCCAACTGTCCCTGGCTTGCTGGTGGCTCGCGCGGCATCCGCGATCTCCGCGCCTGGGGGACTATCGCGCCGGCCGTGCCTCGTCTAGAACCCGGAGGAGTGTCAAGGGACGATTGCCCGGTTAAGGACAAGGCTCATCTTGAGATCGCAAAGAAGAAGTCTCGGGGACCGGGCGCAAGACTGTCACCGCGATCGTCGCGGCTAGCGCTCATCAAGAGCGCTGACCATCCCTTTGGGCGTCCATTGATCCGGCTTTTGGGTCGTCAAATCGCTGTTGGAGTGGCGATTTTACCCTTGCGGAAAAGACTTTGCCTAGCCGCGGTGATCAGGCAATGGGCGCCTGGGTGTGGCGCGGCGAGCGAGGTTGGGAGGTGGGGGAGCTTGCTCTGGCGGGACGACGCTCAGGTCCAAGCGGTCGGCACCGAGGCGGTGTCACGCTCCAGCGCTCGGGCAACCAGCCAGTCGCCGCGGGCCTTCCACCCTCCTCGCCCGCAGGCCCATGTTCGTCCGTGCGGGTGGTGCGTGACTAGTCGCGCCCTCCAGGCGGCTCGACCTGCAGCGCCCACCAGTTTGACGTTTCCTTTCGGCGGGCTCCAGGCGCAGATCCTCCTCAACCCCCCGGTACCAGTTCACACCGGGAGCGCCGAAGCGGCGCTGGTAGCTTTGCGTCGTGGCGATTGCTGCCGCCCTGGTGGCTGCCTTCCTCTATGCCGTGGCCTCGGTCCTCCAGCAGTGGGAGGCCGAGCGTCAGCCTGCGGAAAAGGAGCTCCGGCCCACCCTCCTCACAAGGCTCGCGCTCCGTCCCAAGTGGATCACGGGCCTCGGGTTCGACATAGGCGGCTACATCGTGCAGTGGTGGGCACTTTCGAGGGGGTCGCTCGTCGTCGTCCAGCCGCTTCTGGTTGTCGGTCTGCTTTTCGCTTTGCCGATCAAGGCGCGCGTCTCGCCCTACCGCATGCGTGGTTGGGACTGGTTCGGTGCAGTTCTCACTACTGCAGGCATCGTCGTGTTCTTGGTGGTGAGCGACCCGAGGGAGGGGAGCCCGAGCATCGCGCCCCTCACCTGGGCATTGCTGTTGGGCGCAGCGGCCCTCGTGATCGCCCTGCTAGTCGCGCTAGGACGGGAGAGCACGCCGCGCTGGAAAGCCATGGCCTACGGGACTGCAGGCGGGATTGTCTACGGAATGTGTGCCGCGCTGACCAAAAGCTGCGGACACCTGCTCTCCCTTGGCGTTAGCGACCTCTTCAGCAGCTGGCAGCCCTACCTGTTGGTTGCGGGAGGGCTCGGTGGCATGATCCTCGCTCAGAGCGCTTTTCAGGCTGGCCCATTGGACGCTTCACTCCCATCGCTGTCGGCCAGCGACCCGATAGTGAGCGTCGTGCTCGGGGCGGTCGCGTTCGGCGAGGTGTTGAGGAGCGGTGGCTGGGCGACGACGCTGGAGGTGATCTCGTTCTCGGCGATCGTGGTCGGGATATTCATGTTGGCCCACACCGAGGCGGTCAAGGCCGCTCAAGGCGACCACTACCAAAAGCTCCTCGGCGCCCGCCAAGCAACTTAGGGCCCCTGGAGCGGGCCTGCTGCGCCTTACTGCCGCCGTTGGGCACCGCTGACGACGAGTGGACGAATTGTCCGTAGCATTTCTAAGCCATGACGGGTGCCCTCTATGAGCTCTTTGCGGCCGTCCTCCTGGCCGGCACCCTGCTCTTCGCAGTAACGAGGCCGGCGAGGCTGCCCGAAGCGGTCTTTGCTGTCCCGGCGGCTGCGGTCTTGCTGTTGTCGGGTGCCTTGCCGCTTGACAAAGCCTGGGGCGAGCTCGGGGATCTTGGGCCAACGATCGGTTTTTTAGGTGCCGTCCTCGTGCTCGCCGACCTATGCGACCGCCATGGGCTGTTCGAGGCGGCTGGGACCTGGATGGCAAAAGGTTCCCGGGGAAAGCCCGTCGCTCTACTGGCGCTCGTCTTCGCGATTACGAGCTCGGTGACTGCAGTCCTGAGCCTAGACGCAACCGTGGTGCTGCTCACTCCCGTGGTGCTCGCGACAGTCGCCCGTCTTGCGTTGCGAGCGCGGCCACACGCGTATGCATGCACGCACTTGGCAAACTCGGCCTCGCTCTTGTTGCCTGTGTCCAACCTCACCAACCTCTTGGCCTTTCGAGCGAGCGGGCTTTCCTTCGCTCGCTTCGGTGCGACCATGGCACTTCCTTGGGTTGCTGCGATCGCCGTCGAATGGGTTGTCCTCCGGCGATTTTTTGCCGCAGAGCTGACTGGGCGCGGGCGCCTTGAGACAAGCCCCTCTCGCCCCGCACCCCTTTTCGCCTGCGCGGTGGTTGGCCTCACCTTGGTGGGTTTCTTCCTTGCCCCATTCGCCAATATCGACCCTGCCTTTGTTGCCCTTGCCGGCGCCGTAGTCCTGGGCGTGCGTGCGCTGCGGCAGTCCCTTGTAAGCGCGGCCGGTATTGCCTCTGCCATTGATATCCCGTTCCTCGCCTTTGTCTTCGCGCTCGGGCTTATCGTCAAGGCGCTCTCGCTGCACGGGCTCGGCTCCCTGGTAGCTCATTTGGTCCCCGGGGGTGCTTCGCTGTGGTCGCTGTTCGCCGAGGCAGGAATAGCCGCCGTCTTGGCGAATGTCATGAACAACCTGCCGGCGGTCCTCCTTCTCCTGCCTGCGGCAGCCGCAATTGGGGCACCAGCTGTGCTTGCCGTATTGGTGGGAGTAAATGCCGGGCCAAATCTCACCTACTTTGGTTCGCTCGCAACGCTCTTGTGGAAACGGGTGCTCCACCAGCGTGGCGAACGTGTGGCCGTTCTGGAGTTCTCGCATCTCGGCGCGCTATCCGTCCCTCTCGTGCTCCTCGCCTCGACTCTCGCCCTCTGGCTTTCGCTCAAATTGGTGCGATGAGGTGCCCGGCGCCATGGCCCGGGGGTCGCGGCAGGTGCGTTCTAGCTCACCCGGCCCCCACTGAGCAGGTTGAGCTCAAAGATGCTTTGGGTCATCACGTCTTCACCGGTCTCGGGCGCGTCCACCATCTCGTCGTCCCCGACATAGATCCCGACGTGGTAGACGTCCGTTGGGGTACCGAAGAATACCAGGTCACCCGGCAGGAGGTCCGCGATGCTGACCCGTTTGGTGAGGTCGTACTGGTCCTGCGCCGAGTGGGGGAGCATGACGCCGGCTTTCGCCCAGGAGACCATGCTGAGGCCCGAACAGTCGTAGGTTGCCGGCCCAGCACCCGCCCACTGATAGGGCTTGCCGATCTGCGACTCAGCGAAGGAGACGGCGACCTGCCACCCCGGCGCCGGGGTGTTGGCGGCTGGAGCAACGCCTGGTGTACCGCCGCCCCCTGCAGAGCTTCCTCCACCACTACCGTCGCCCGGCACGGTGCTCGTAGTCGACGTCGCAGCCGGTCCGGACGAAGCCATCGATGTGGTCAACATGCTTGCGAGCGGCGAACCGGTAGTGGAGGCCGAGCTGGTCGCAGGAGGGGCTGAGGTCGTGGTTGCGCCTTCCGATAGGCCCGTCGTAGAAGTGGACGGCGCCGTCGAAGTCGAGGTCGATAGAACCGAAGTCGACGTACTCGAGGCAGTCGACGTACTCGAGGCAGCGGCCTTGTCCGCCGCCGTCGGCACCTCGGCTCCCATAGTCGTCGTTGTGGCCGCCGCCGTTGTCGTTGTGGCCGCCGTTGTCGTTGTGGCCGCCGCCGTCGTTGTGGCCGCCGCCGTTGTCGTTGTGGCCGCCGCCTCGGTGGCCTGGCTCTTACCGGCCGCCTCGGTAGTCGACGGGGTTGTCGGGGGCACCGTAGGTGTCGACGGGGACACGTTCGGCGGAGCCGTAGCTAGCGGGGGGGCCGTCACCGGCTGCCACGTGGTGGTCGTCACGACAGAGACGACGGCTGGCAAGGTGGCTGGCGTCGTGACAGTGATGGGAGCCCCGACCGGCGCGGCGGAGGAGGTCGGAGAGGCGGCCCGGCCGGTCAGGGTGCTTTGGGCGCCCGTCACCGATGTGCGGTTTGCGCCTGCTGCGGCCGCAGGCAGCTGATGGGAGCTGGCGAGGATCGCTCTCTCCTCTGCAGCTTGGACGGCGAGCTGTTGGCGTTGGACAGCGGCTACGGCCGCCGCAAGTTGGCCTTTGACGCCTCTTAGGGTCTCCTCCAACGCCGCTTGCTGGGCTGCAGCGGCCCGCCCGTCAATTGCCAGCTGGCCGCGGGCTTGGCGCACAGCTTTGCGCTGGCGAACCAACGAAACCTCGATTGCCCGGTTCGTACCGAGCGCCGCCTGGTACGCCGATAGGGCCGACTCCTGGTACGTCGCGGCAGCCTCGGCGTACACGGCGACTACGTACGGCGGCGTGGCGTCTGTAGCAGGCGCCGACAATGAAAGGCCGTCTCCATCGGTATAGGCCGTGATGGCCTCCGTAACGAGGAACTGCTCGGCGCGGACGAGCTCGGATCTCTCATTAGCGGCCGAAAACTGGAGAGCACTGAGCCGGCTGTCCAGTGCGGCCGAGCTGACCCCTTCGGCGTCCGCTCGCTCGGCGAGTTTTGCTAGCAAGATCCCCTCAGCCTGGATCTCGGCGGCGACCTCTGCGGCTTTGGACCGGAGCGCGGCGAGGCGTTCCTGCGCAGCGGCCTTGGCAGACATGGCTACCCTCAGAGAAGCGTTGCCGGGGGTGAGCTGCCCGCTCGCGCTCGCCTGGCCCAGGACGGTGGCGCCTGCCAACGTGGACGTCATACAGGCGTTCATCACGGCTGCGGCTGCGGCGACCAGCGCGGCCAAACAGGTGCGACCTCTTGCTTTTTGCGTCGCTTTGCGGGCTAGGAGCTGTCGCAACGCTTCGTCAGCCAACGCGGTACCGCCCCTGCTCGAACTTAACAGGAGTCACTCTAACAACTTTGGTCACAGCAGGCCAGTGCCAGCCTGGGTTGCGGGCGGCTAACTTTGCTTCGCGCATTGACAGGTGTGACTGAGAAAGAGGGCTGCATGGTGGAGGACCCGATGGGCTGTTCGTCGGCCTGCCCGCCATGAAGTTGACCCCGGGGCCGCGCTCGGCTCGTGGCGCTCTTCTGCGGGGTGCCCATGGGGAGAGCCCGCTCCCGCAGGCAGTGCGCGTCCTATCGATAGATGGTGGGGGTGTGAGAGGCTTGGTGCCCGCGATCGTCCTGGCGGAGATCGAGGCACGAACGGGGAAACCCCTGGTGGAGCTCTTTGACATAGTGGCTGGGGCCTCCACCGGGTCGGTGCTCGCTCTCGGGCTCGCCGTGCCCGGTGCCGACGGGGGCGCCCCCAGGTGGCGGGCAAGCGACGGGGTCGAGATCTACAAAGCCCGTCTAAGCGAAGTGTTCGGGAGGTCCCCCTGGCAAGCGGTCGCCGGAGTGGGCAGCCTCCTCCACGAAAAGTACGACGAGGGCCCGTTGGAAGCCTTGCTCGAGCACTACTTCGGCGAGGCCCGCCTTTCGGAGGCTTTGACCAACGTCATAGTGCCCGCCTACGACCTGGTGAGCGGGGACGTGCTCCTCTTTGACACCGACCGCGCAAAGCGAGACTCGGCTCTGGACGTCCCCATGCGGCTCGTGGTCCGCGGCGCGACGGCAGCGCCGACGTACTTCGAGCCCGAGCGTATCGGCCCCCCGGTCGTTGTCGACGAGCGCCTCGTGGTCGACGGCGGGATATTTGCCAACAACCCGGCAGTCTGCGGCTTCATGCAGGCCCAGCAGCGCTACCCGGGATGCGACGTGGTCATGGTCTCACTGGGGACCGGCTCGGCCACCCGTTCACTACGGCTGGAAGAAGTGAAGTCCTGGGGTCTCGCCCACTGGGCGCGCCCGTTGCTGAACATCGTCCTCTCGAGCGCGAGCCAGGCCACGGACCACCACCTGCGGTCCCTGCTCGGTGAGCAACGGTACTTCCGCTTCGACCCCGAGCTCGACATCCACGGGTGCAGCCGCCGCCTCGACGACGCGTCAGAGGCGAACATTGCTGCCCTCGAGAGGTCCGCCTCCGCGCTCGTAAGAGCTGCCTCTGCGGACCTCGACCGGGCTTGCGAGCTCCTCGAGCGGTAGTGGAGTAACTTGCAGCCGATGGGCAAAGCGGACAACAGTGCTCCGGCCTCAGGTGCAGAGCTGGGCGAGGGGGGCCGGGTAGGCAGCAAGGGTCGTTTTCGGGTTGAGCACGACTCGATGGGCGAAGTGCGCGTGCCTGCTGCGGCCAAATGGCAGGCGCAGACCCAACGAGCCGTCGAGAACTTCCCCGTGTCGGGCCAACGGATCGAACCTTCCCTTGTGCGGGCGCTCGCTCTCCTAAAGCGGGCCGCCGCACTGGAGAATGCTCGCCTGGGGATCGTCAAGACCGAAGTTGCCGAAGCTGTCGCCGCCGCAGCCGAGGAAGTCGCCGAGGGCAAATGGGCCGACGAGTTCCCGCTTGACGTTTTCCAAACGGGTTCGGGGACCTCTTCCAACATGAACATGAACGAAGTCCTCGCCACCCTTGCCGGCGAGCGGCTCGGGCGCCGCGTCCACCCGAACGACGAGGTCAACGCGTCTCAGTCTTCTAACGACATGTTCCCCTCGGCGATCCATGTCGCTGCTACTGAGGGCATTACGAAACAGCTCGTCCCCTCTCTTTGGCACCTAGCCCACGCACTGCACGAGAAGTCCGTGCTTTTTGCGGGAGTGGTCAAGGCTGGCCGGACGCACCTGATGGACGCAACCCCGGTCACCCTCGGGCAGGAAATGGGTGGTTATGCGGCGGCCGTCGAGCACGGCGTGGAACGCTTGGGGGCTTGCCTCCCTCGCGTCGGCGAGCTCCCCCTCGGTGGCACCGCGGTCGGCACCGGGCTGAACGCTCCTCCTGGCTTTGCCAGCGCGGTGATAGCGCGGCTCGCGAGCGAGCTCGACCTCCCTCTCCGCGAAGCTCGGGACCATTTCGAAGCCCAAGGCTCACGAGATGCTTTGGTTGAAGCAGCTGGAGCCATCCGGACTGTTGCAATCTCTCTCTATAAATGCGCCACCGACCTCCGTTGGATGGGGAGCGGGCCGAGGGCAGGTTTAGGAGAGGTCCGCATACCCGACCTTCAACCGGGGAGCTCCATAATGCCTGGGAAAGTGAACCCTGTTTTGCCAGAGGCCGTCTCCCAGGTGGTAGCCCAGGTTGTCGGCAACGACGCCTCCATTGCCTTCGCGGGAGCCGCTGGCAATTTCGAGCTCAACGTGATGTTGCCGGTCATGGCGGCAAACCTCTTGCAGTCAGTACGGATCTTGGCCAACGTGAGCCGCCTTTTTGCAGACCGCTGCGTCGCAGGCTTGGAAGCCGATGTCGAGCGTTGCCGCACTTACGCGCTTTCCTCGCCAGCGATCGCGACGGCATTGAACCCTTACATTGGGTACGAAAATGCAGCGAAGGTGGTAAAGCAAGCACTTGCCACAGGAAAAGACCTTCGTACGGTCGTGCTCGAGAACAACCTGCTGAGCGAAGAGGAGGTTGACCGCGCGCTGGACGTCGAGGCGATGACAAGGGGCGGAATAGTCAAGTGACCGCCGCCCCCTTGGGCCCTGCGCTAGTTGCGGATGCTGCGACGGCGCCGGGAGGTTGGGGCTACCATTTGCTCGTCCTGCTGCACATTATTTGTGCGGTCGGCGGTTTTGGTGCCGTCGCTTACCGAGCGTTCGTGCTCGACCTGGCGCGCCGAAGGAGCGATGCCGCGGCCGCGGGGGCGCTCGGGGTCTACGGGCAGGTCGGGCAAGTGGGGGAGGCGCTCATTTACGGCACGGCGGTCTTTGGTATTGCAGCTGTCGGAGTGAGCGGCGACCACAGGTATTTTGACAGAACCTGGGTGATCGCGGCGCTTGCCGTCTATGTCGTCATGTTGGGGTTGCTCCATGGTCTGGTCCGCCCCGCTGAGCGACGCTACCGGGCTGTTTTGGTGGAGCTGGCGAACCTTCCGGGCATGAAACCGCCGGCCCGCCCACCTCAGCTCGATGAGCTCGGCGCGCTTCGGCGCCGTGTAGGCCTTGGTATGGGCCTATTCAACCTTTGCCTGCTCGGGGCTCTCTATCTGATGGTGTTCAAACCGTGATGTCACCTTCAAGTACGACCTCCACGGTCTCTTCGGGCCAGCGCCGGCCCTGCCTGGCCTGGGCCGCCATGGCACGCTTATCTGCTTCAGTGAGCGGAGGTTGCACGATCGCTCGCGGCCAAAGACGGCGCGCCAGGACCACGTTGAGCTCCGCCGCGTAAACCGTTACCCGCACAATTAAGTAGACCCACGCCAATAACCCGAGCACTATCCCGAACAAGCCGTAAACAGCGCTGTCGTTGTGGAGGTAGTGGCCAACGACAAAGCCGCCAAAGGACTGCAAGGCCGTCCAAGCGGTGCCGGCGAGGAGGGCGCCGGGCCAGAGGCTTTTGATAGCCACATCGTGGGGGGTGAGGACTCGAAAAGCGAAGAGGTACTCGCCGAAGTTCAGGATGAACGAAAGCACCCCGCCTATGGCCGCCAAGAGCAGCGAGCCTTTTGCAGTCGGCCCCGCAGCAGCCAAGAAGGTGCTCGCAAGGAGCCCAACCCCAAGCACGAGCAGGAAGGCCAAGCTGCGGCCGAGCCGCTTCATGTAGTTGGGCCGCTGCGGGCGAGGTAGGTCCCACACCTGTTCCATCGTGAAGATGCCGTTCTGCGCCACCCCGAGGGATCCCCAAACGAGGCCTAAGGTACCGATGACCAGACCGGCTGCGCTGTTCCGGTGAAGCGCCTGTATGTTGCTCGCGAGATGGTCCCCGATGATCGGGAAGCTGTTGAGCGTTGAGGAGAGCACATCGTTCCGCAGGCCGTTGTCATTGGCCAGGACGATGCCAAGGATCGTGACCAAGAGCAAGAAGAGCGGGAAGATCGCACCGAACGCCGAGAGCGTCAGGCTGCTGGTGAGGACGCCAGCGTTGTCGTCGGCGTACTTCTTTATGACCCCGTAGATGACCGACGACACTTTGTGCCCCTGTTGGAAGGCGTCGAGGCTGCGTATGGCGCGCTCGATAGGGTTCATCGCGAGCTCCTTGGTCCGGGCCCTGCCGGTGCGGGCGCAGTCATGCTTCGGCTGGCGCGATCATCTAGGACCATGTTCGTAGTCACAGGTGATGCCGTTGCTGTCCCGCGCAGCTTTGTCACTTACGCCGGCAATGTCGGGATCAAAGATGCGAGCCCCGACCTTGCGATCGTGGCGAGCGAGCTCCCGTGCACTGCCGACGGGGTCTTTACGAAGTCGCTTTTTGCTGGCCCCAGTGTCCTTCTTTGCCGTCGCCACCTCGAAGAGGGTTCGGCGCGGGCCATTGTCACGGTGTCCAAGAACGCCAACGTCGCTACAGGTGCCGACGGCGAGCGCGACGCCGCCGAGCTCGCCTCTCTCGCCGCCGGCGCGATTGGGTGCGATGCCGGCGACGTGCTGGTTGCCTCCACGGGTGTGATAGGACGGCGTTACCCGATGGAAAGGTTGCGCGCTCATTTCCAAATCTTCAATATGCCCACAACCGCCGATTTTCCCTCATTCGCAAGAGCGATCATGACTACTGACACTCGCCCCAAGCTCGCGAGCGCTCGCGCCGGGGAGGCGACCGTCACCGGCGTCGCCAAGGGGTCGGGCATGATCGAGCCCGACATGGCAACCCTCCTAGGGTATGTGTTCACGGACGCGGCCGTGCCGAGAGCAGCCCTCGTGGGGATGTTCAGGCGGGCCGTGGACAGCACGTTCAATTGCCTTTCTATCGATACAGACACTTCAACCTCGGATTCAGTCATCGTCCTGGCGAACGGGGCCGCCGGTCCTGTCGACAGCGAGGAGCTCGAACGGGCGGTCCATGCGGTCTGCCGCTCCCTCACCCTGCAGTTGGCGGCAGACGGCGAGGGCGCAACAAGGGTCATCCAAGTCAACGTGCGGAGCGCCCGTGATGCACGCCAGGCCAAGCGTGTAGCAAAGGCGGTGGTCAATTCGCCCTTGGTGAAGTGCGCCGTCCATGGTGCTGACCCCAACTGGGGCAGAGTGGTCATGGCGATCGGCAAATGCTGGCAAGACCAAGACATCAAAGCAGACCAAGTGTCGGTCAGCTTCGGGCGCTTCGAGGTCTACCCCCGGCCCCTGGACGAGGCGGATTTGGGCAGGTTGGGCGAGATCATGAGCTCGGACATGGTAGAGATCGATATACGACTTGCGACGGGGCAAGCAGAGGCGACCGTGTGGGGGTGCGACTTATCCAGCGACTACGTGCATATCAACGCTGACTACACCACATGAGCCCCCACCCCCTCGAGGCTCTCCGTTACATATCCCGCTCGTGGCAGGCCGGCGACGATTTCCCGGCGCAGGAGGCTGCCTCGGTCCTCGCCGACCTGGCTGGCGAGAACCCGGCGAGCCTTCTCCAAGCCTGCCGCCGGCTCATTGAGCACTTCCCAGCGTCAGGGACTGTGTGGTGGCTGTCCGCCCGCGCCCTTGCGGCGCCCGACCCTGTCGGAGGTATCTGGGAGGCCGCCCGCGAGCTCGCCGACGACCCAACGACCCGCCATCTGGCGCAGGCTCTCCCAAGCGGTACCCGGCTCGCTCTTGCCGGCCGAGGCGGGTACCGCGCGGCTCCTGCGGGCAAGCGTCAGGGCGCCAGCCGGGACGAGAAGCTTTCGGGCGACGACCTGGTTGTCCTGCGGGCATTGGCAGCGACGCCTGGTCAGGTGCTCGTGAGCCGCCGAGCCGCCCGCGCCGCTCAGGGGGCCGCCGCCAAAAAGGCCACGAAGGCCACGGGACAAGTCTGGGCCGTCGTCGAGCGCGGGGCCCTCTTGCCGCTGCCTCTTTGGCGGCAGCTCCTAGCCCGCGTGGGGGGGACCGTGCAGGCTGACGTTGTTGAGGCGGGCGACCTCACGGCCTGCATCTGCGATGCCGGCAAGTTGCCGCCCGGCGAAGCTCTCTCGAGCCCGACGTGCGCACCGGTTGCCGAACTACTCGGCTGGAAGGGTTGACAGCACCGGTCTGCGGGCCATCACTGTCACCAGGGGTGGCAAGACCACGGCGTCGTCCCCCGGGTCGACGCCGGTTAGGTCCTCGAGGTAGCGCGCCACGGCCCCCGCTCCCGCACCGGCCTGGGCTTCGGCCCAGGTGTCGGTGAGCTCGAAGCCCACGCGCTTAGCAAGTGCAGGTAGCTGAGCCCCTATGTCCGGGTGGCGCGCCGAAGGCATGGAGAGGGGAGCCCCATCGACCCGACCGGCGCTCGTGATGGGTTCCTGGGCGACTAGCCAACCGCCCGGGCGGGTCACTGTAGCCATCCTCCTCAGCACGCGCAGTGGGTCAAGGACGTGCATAAGCAGGAACCGGCAGTAGGTGAGGTCGACTTCCTCGGGGAGCACCAGGTCCTCTGCGGCTTGTGTGATAGCAACAACCTGCGCCCCACCGGCCCCGGCCGCGGCCTCGGCCACCTCGTCGCGCCGCGAGGGGTCTATGTCCACGGCGTACACGCGCCCGTTCGGGCCGACGAGACCGGCTAGGGCAACGGTCACGTCCCCACCCCCCGCGCCTACGTCGGCACAGCGCCAGCCTGCGCCGAGGCCAAGGCGGTTGAGCGCCGTCTCGAGCGGCCTGCGGTAAACGTCGTTGCGGAGGTCGAGCTCGCGCACCCTGCGAGACCTTATCGTCCCAGGGGCGACAAAGAAGCAAAATACGGCGGGATTTTTGCCACTCATCGTAGTGGCAATCGCGCAATACGGAGCCCTAGAAGTTTCCTCGGGGATCTCGAGCCTTAGACTCCCCGAAGTCAGCCCTTGGGCCGGATTGGAGGAACAAGCGGTGGAACTGGCGGCGCTCGGCTCTGAAAGGGTTATCCGGGACGGGGACGTTTGGGCCTCGCGAGAACGTACCCGCCAAGAGCGTTTCCGCCGGCTCGCGTTCGTGCTCGCTTTGGTCGCGGTGCCGGTCGTTGGGCGCACGGCCATGGGAGTGTTCCGCTACCTGCAAGGCAATTATGCCGCTGCTTCGGGCGATTTCCGCTGGCCGCACCCCGGCGTCCCATCTGCACTGTTACCCTACCTGCCTGGGCTGTTGCTGATCTTGCTCCTCGTGGCCGTCTTGGCTGGCCCCCTCTTGATGGCTGGGCGCTCCCCGCATGTGCTTTACCGGCCCGAAGAGATCGGCGTCAGCCTTGCCGACGTCGTTGGCGCACCCGTGGTTGTAGAGGAAGTTGTGAAGACCCTCAACCTCTTCCTCGCACACCAGACGTTCTCGGAGCGCATGGGAGGGACCGCTCGTCGGGCAGTTCTTTTCGAGGGCCCTCCCGGCACGGGCAAGACATATATCGCCAAGGCGATGGCCGCTGAGGCGGGGGTGCCGTTCCTATATGTTTCGTCGTCGGCCTTCCAGTCGATGTTCTACGGGCAGACAAACCGCAAGATCCGTGCTTATTTTCGGGCGCTCCACAGGTACGCACGGATGGAGGGCGGCGCGATCGGGTTCATCGAGGAGATCGACGCCATCGGAGCATCTCGGGGCGGGCTCGGAGCTGGGCCGGGGCGTGAGGGGATCGCCGGAGTCGTGAACGAGCTCCTCATCCAGCTGCAGTCATTTGATGCCCCACCGCTGGCCACGAGGGTGCTCAACGGTTTTATAGACGTTCTCAACCGCTGGCTCCCTGCCGGCCACACTGTGCGCAAGCGGACGGTGACGGCGCCGAATTTTCTTGTGATTGGTGCGACAAACCGAGCGGCGGACCTCGACCCGGCGCTGGTGCGGCCCGGCCGTTTTGACCGCACGATCCGCGTCGACCTCCCGAGCCGGAAGGGGCGCCTCGAGATCGTCAACTACTACCTCGCGAAGAAGTCGCACGAGGCCGAAATGGACGACCCCTCGAAGCGGGACGCGCTCGCGGGGTCGACCTTTGGTTATTCGCCGGTGATGATCGAGCACCTGTTCGACGAAGGTCTCGTTTGGGCGCTTCGTGAGGGGCGTACGTCAATGAACTGGGCCGATGTGCAAAAGGCCCGCATGGCCCAAGAGCTCGGGCTCACCCAGCCGGTCGCCTACGCTCCTCTCGAGCGCCAAAGGTGCGCTACCCACGAAGCGGGGCACGCGGCAGTGGCGCATTTCGCAGCGCCCGAAAGGCGCCTCGACGTGCTATCGATCATCAAACGCAGCGACTCTCTAGGGCTTTTGAGCCATTCGGAGACAGAAGAGCGCTTTACGCGGACACGTCCCGAGTGCGAGGCCCATTTGCGGATCTCTATGGGCGGGATGGTCGCCGAGGAAGTCTTCTTCGGCGAGGCGGGGACAGGGCCATCGGGCGACCTCGCTGCAGCTACGCGCCTCGCTGCCAACATGGTCGGCGCCTACGGCATGGCAGGGAGCCTCGTCTCGCTCGAGGCATCGCAGGTGAACGCCGATTTAGTGACCAAAGTGCTCGCTGACGAGGTGAGCCGCAAGGCACTGGAGCGCTTGCTCACCTCAGCTCGCGACGGTGCGAAGGAGCTCGTGCTCGCGAACACTCACATCGTCGAAGCGTTGCGGGATGCGCTGCTGGAGCGCGACGAGCTTTTGGGGGACGAGATCATGGCGGTCATCGCCGCCGCTGAGGCGCAGGTAGCCGTCGCGGTGAGGGAAGCAGCGCTGAACGCCACGCCCGCCTCAGGCGTTACGACGGCTCCCTGGGGGAGCACGGCGGCCGGGTGGGCGCACGTCCCGGCGCACTTGGCCCCGTCCCCGCCCCCGCCCCCGCCTCTCGGCACGAGCGCTGCGGGGGAGGGCGGGGTTATCGACGTCCGCTCTGAGAAGGCTCCTTTCGAGGATTAGCTGGCTCCCGTCGCAGTTGACCCGGGCGCGTTTCGTGCTACCGCGTTACGGTATGCGCGCCCAAGGGCCGTTTGGTAACGCGGGTGCAGGACCGTCACCCAGTAACCCAGTCACCCAGTCACCGAGAGAGGTGTTCCTTGGGTGCGGCGGGCCGGCGGACCTCGCCCCCGGCGCCTCTACCCGCCATGTAAGCCGAGCCTCGCCAGAGCCGCCGCGAGGAGCTCGATCTCATCTTGGGTGTGGGCAGCGGACACGGTGACACGCAAGCGAGACGTCCCAGGCGGGACGGCTGGCGGGCGCACGGCGGGCACGAGGGCGCCCATCTGGAGCAGGGACATCGAAGCGTCGAGCGCTTCTTGTTCACTCCCTACGACAAAGGGGATTATCGGCGATGTGATGGCTGGGCCGGGCCGCAGGCGCTGAGCGTACGTCGCTAGCTGCCTGAGCAAGCTCGCGCCTTCACCTGAGAGCAGGACGTCAAGTGCAGCGAGAGCGGCCGCCGCGCTCGGGGGCGCGAGCGCAGTGGTGAAAATAAAGGACCGGCACCTGTTCACGAGCATGTCGATCATCCCCCGGCTGCTCGCGACGAAACCTCCTTGGCTACCGAGGGTCTTGGACAGGGTACCGACCCGCAGCACTTCGCAAGGCAGCTCGCTAAAGTTCGGCCCGAGGACAGCGTGCGCTTCGTCCACTACGAAAAGTGCGCCGTGGCGGGCACAGATCTCGGCGAGCTCGCTGATCGGGGCCGCGTCCCCGTCCATCGAGAACACAGAGTCGGTCACTAATACCGAGCGGCCCGGTGCCGACCCGAGCGCGGCGTCTGCCGCGCTCGGGTCGGCATGGGGGTAGTGGACGACCCTCGCCCCCAGAGCGCTTGCCAAGCGGCACCCATCGATGATCGAGGCGTGGTTGAGCATGTCGCAGCACAGGGTCACCCCCGGGCCGGCGAGGGCCTCGAGGACGCCCAAATTGGCGCCATACCCACTCGGGAAAACGAGGGCAGACGCCGAGGACTTCCAAGCGGCTAGGCGCTCCTCGAGCTCGTGGTGCACAGGACGGCTACCCGTGATCAGCCTCGACGCCCCGGCCCCGGCGCCCCAGCGGTCGAGCGCCTCATGCGCTGCCTCGATTACGCGGGGGTGCGCCGAGAGCCCTAAGTAGTCGTTTGTCGCGAAGGCCACCACCACTGCCCCGTCGGGTAATTTGCCTCGGAGGCCAAGCGCGTCGAGCTCTTTCAGCTCTCGCCAGCGGGCCTTGGCGCGCGCCTTATCGTTGCGGCCTTGTACCCACTCGGCCCAGCTCAACCTGCGAGGCCGACGGTCGCGAGCACAAAAGCGTGCACCCGTGCCTCGTCACGCCACGCGTCATAACGCCCTGAGGGCCCTTGGTGGCCCGCACCCATTTCGGTCCGCAGCAAGATAGGTTTTGTGCCGCTCGTGGTAGCGCGCAGCTTCGCCACCCATTTGGCAGGTTCCCAGAAGCCGACTCGGGGGTCGTTCAGACCGGCTGTCACGTACATGGCGGGGTAATCGCCTCCATGGACGTTGTCGTAGGGTGAATAAGACTTGATGTACCAGTACGCGTCGGCGTCGTCGCGGGGGTTGCCCCATTCTTCCCATTCGGTGACCGTAAGAGGCAAGCTCTCGTCAGAGATCGTCGTGACAACGTCCACGAACGGAACTTCGGCGACAATGCCCCCGAACAGGTCGGGCCTCATGTTGGCGACGGCACCCATGAGGAGCCCGCCAGCGCTGCCGCCCCGGGCCACCAGGCGGTCAGGCGAAGTCCATCCCTGAGACACGAGGTGCTCGGCGCACGCTATGAAATCTTCGAACGTATTGCGTTTGCTCCCCAACCGGCCCTGCTCGTACCACGCCCGGCCCATTTCGCCACCACCTCGGACATGGGCAATGGCGTAAACAAACCCGCGCTCCAAGAGGTTGAGCCGAGAATGGCGAAAACTTGGGTCGATCGCGATCTCGTAGCTCCCATAGCCGTAAAGCAGGCACGGTGCGCTCCCATCGGGCTCGTAGTCGCGCGGGCAGACAAGTGAGATCGGTACCCGGGCGCCATCGGGGGCCTCGGCCCAAATGCGCTCGCTCCGGTAGCCGGAGGTCTTGAACCCTCCGCCCACTGTGGCTTGTTTGACCACCGAACGCTCGTGGCGCTCCATGTCGTAGTCAACGCTCGAAGAGGGGCTCACCAGCGAGCTGTAGCCGAAGCGGATGATCTCGGTGTCCCACTCAGGCGTCCCCTCCCCGCTCAAGGTATAAGCCGGTTCGGGTTGTCCGACGACGTGCTCGGCACGGTCGGAAAGCCTCACGACGCGGAGCTGTTCGAGACCCTCTGCTCTTTCCGTGAGCACTGCGTGGCGGGCAAAGGCGTCCACGCTCTCAACTTTTATCTCAGGGCGGTAAGGCACGAGCGGGCGCAGCGAACGCGCGTCGCTTTCGCCGACTGGCAGCTCGAAAACGGCAAAGTTGTCGAGCTTTTCGCCTGCGGGCCCGCAGTTGGCCCGGACCAACCAGTGGTCCTTGCTGGGCCCGGGCAGGAGGGCGTGCTCGACGTCGTACTCGACTCCTTCGCGGCGCGGGAGCACGACTTGGAGGTGGCCCCGGTCCTTGTCGGCCCTGAGGTAGTGCACCTCGCTCGACATCTTGGACTGCGAACTGATCACCACGTAGCACTTGCTCCGCGTGAGCCCGACAGAAAGGAAAAAACGCTCGTCGTCCTCTTCGAAGACGATGTGGTCCCGGGCCGCAGGTGTGCCCAGCGTGTGCCGCCACACTTGCCAAGGGCGCATCGACTTGTCCGGTCGTACGTAGTAAAAGCTCTTGCCGCTCGTCGACCAGGCGGAACCGTAGTAGACGTCCTCGACTACGTCCACGAGGGCGTCGCCGGACTCAAGGTCCTTGAAGCGGAGCGTATAGCGCTCGGACCCATCCAAGTCAACCGCATAGGCAAGCACTTCTTGGTCGGGACGGACGTCGAAGACACCTAGCGCGAAGTACTCGCTGTCGCGGGCGAGCTCGTTTTCGTCGAGGATCACGCGGCCAGGTTCGGGGCGCAGCGCCTTCTCGGTTGCCGGGGCACCCGCTGCTCGGTCCTGCGAGGGTGCACGGACGCTATCGGGCTCGGGCGGCGGGGTCCCATCCCCGGCGACTCCCGCCCCGGGGAGCGCAGCACGCGCAGCTGCCAGGACCTCGGCCGCCAACAGCGCCCGGCTCGGGTCGGGGCGGCGGCAGTGCACGGGGTACTGCTGGCCGGCGACGATCCTCGACCAGTACCACCAACCGTGGTGGAACACCGGTGCTGAGACGTCTGTCTCGGCCACTCGTGTCCTGATCTGTTCGAAGAGCTTCTCCTGGAGGTTGGCCGTGGGGGCGAGGAGAGCGTCGATATAGGCGTTTTCGGCTTCGAGGTACTCGATGACCGCCCCGTCCTCCCGGCTGGCAAGCCACTGCCAATCGTCTTGCCGGCTGTCGCCATGGGCCGAGTGGGCCATCGGCCGTCGAGGCGCGACGGGCGGGTCGGGAAGGCTCTGGAGGCTGATAAACGCTGGTGTAGCAGGCGCGGGAAGGTCGAGCGAAGGCATGCTGTTAGTCCAAGTGTGGCACGACGTTCTAATCCACCGGGCAGAGTACCCGCAAAAGTGACCTCTGACCCGAGGGAGGCCTCGCACTACGTGGCCCACAAGACGCCTGTGGTGCTCGTCGGGGGCGATGCAGAGGAGATCGGGCAGCTGGTGGCGGGTTCCCCGGACGAAAGGGAGCGGGAGCGCTTCTTGGGTGTGATGGTGGGAGACCCGTCGAGCGCTGAGGTCTTGGCCGCCGCCGATGAGATGGCAGGGGAGCTGTGGCAGTGGGCCCGCGGGACGGCCTCGCCGCCTGGTCTCTAGGGGTTGTTACTATCGAGATAGGAGAAATTCCGGCAAGGGGTAGCTCGCATGGCTAACACGACAGCGCAAGAACTCGACCTCGGTCGTTACCAGCTGGGCTGGAGCGATACAGAGGACTTTTATGTCTTCAAGCCCAAGAAGGGCCTGAGCGAAGAGATCGTCCGGGAGGTGTCCTGGATGAAAGGCGAGCCCGAGTGGATGGCCAAGCGGCGGCTGAAGGCTTTGCGGTACTTCCAGGGACGACCGATGCCGACCTGGGGCGGGGACCTGTCGGGCATCGATTTCGGCAACATCTTCTACTACATCAAGCCCATCGAGAAGCAGGTGAGCGCCTGGGACCAGCTCCCAGAGCCGGTCAAAGCAACCTACGACAAGCTCGGCATCCCCGAGGCCGAGCGCAAGTACCTCGCTGGGGTTACGGCGCAGTACGAAAGCGAAGTGGTTTACCACCGCAATAGGGACGAACTAGCCAAACAGGGCGTGCTTTTTTGCGATATGGACACTGCTCTCCGGGAATATCCTGATCTTGTCAAGGAGTATTTCGGCAAGGTCATCCCGCTGAACGACAACAAGTTCGCGGCGCTCAATTCGGCCGTGTGGTCAGGCGGGTCGTTCATTTATGTGCCGCCGGGCGTCAAGGTGGAAATGCCGCTCCAGGCATACTTCCGCATCAACACCGAAAACATGGGCCAGTTCGAGCGCACCCTCATCATCGCGGACGAGGGCGCGCAGGTCCACTACATCGAGGGCTGTTCGGCACCGGTTTATACCACGGACTCTCTTCATTCGGCGGTAGTAGAGATCGTCTGCAAACGCGCCAGCCGGGTGACCTACACGACTATCCAGAACTGGTCCAACAACGTGTACAACCTCGTTACTAAGCGAGCGTTCGCCGAGGCGGAAGCGCACATGGAATGGATCGACGGCAACATAGGCAGCCAGCTGACCATGAAGTACCCATCGGTTTACCTGATGGGGCCAAAGGCTTCGGGAGAGGTCCTCTCGGTGGCCTATGCCGGAGCGGGCCAGCACCAAGATGCCGGGGCAAAGATGGTGCACGCTGCGCCTGAGACAACTTCGACGATCATTTCCAAGTCGATCTCCAAAGACGCTGGGCGCACTTCGTACCGAGGCCTCGTGCGCTTCGAGGAGGGTGCGAAGCGCTCAAAGAGCTTCGTACGTTGCGACGCCCTGCTGCTCGACGAGAAGTCCCGCTCGGACACGTACCCCTACATCGAGTTCGGTGAGCACGACGCGCAGGTTGGCCACGAGGCGACTATCTCCAAAGTCGGTGACGACCAGCTGTTTTATCTGATGAGCCGAGGGCTTTCGGAGCAGCAGGCGATGAGCATGATCGTCAACGGGTTCATCGAACCGGTCACTCGAACGCTCCCGATGGAGTACGCCGTTGAGTGGAGCCGGCTAATCGAGCTCCAGATGGAGGGAAGCGTCGGTTAGCTTCTTGGGCGCAGCACGACGGGCGTAATCCCCGCGAGGTGGTGTGGCAGCGGGAGGTGGTGCGCCGCGGTCGTAAGATCGACCACATATGGGCGCTGCCCTGGCTCTCGCCATCATGCTGGTAGTCGTTGTGGGGATCCTGAGCCTCGCGGTCAACGCCCAGGGCCCCTTCCAGGGGGGGACCGCGACTGGGAGGGTGCCGCGGCCAACCAGGTCCAGCCACCCAGGTGGCGGGCCAACAGTCACCGCCAGCGAGCGCCCACCGCGGCGGCCTCCCCGTGAGCGCAACGAGCGCAAGGACCGGCAAGTGGGCCAGCCCGCCCCGCCTCCCCAGCGCGAGCCCGACCAGGTTGTCGAGCCCGACCAGTCCTTCACGGATCTCAAGCCTCTGAGCGGCCAGGCCCAAGCGCTCGTGATCTCGGTTGTCGACGAGCGTACCCTCGGGCCGGTCACGCGCAGCCGCCTCACTCTGCGGGTAGAACCGCCCCAAGGGGACGCGTTCGAGGTCACGACGCGTGTCGCTTTTCCGACCCCAGAAGAGCGCGCCCGCATAAAAGTGGGCGCGCTCATCCCGGTCCGCTATGACGAGAACGACCACCGCCGTGTTGTCGTCGACATGGAAAAAGACGGCGGAGGGTGAGCCTTGTTCGCTCAGGGCCGTGGCGGCATCGCTGTGCCGTTTGCCGACCGGGCCGAGGCTGGCCGGACGCTCGGCGAGTACGTCGCGCGCTGTGAGGACCTCGACCGGCCTGCCGTAGTCGCTTTGCCACGAGGTGGGGTCCCCGTGGGTGCCGGCGTCGCGCGGCGCCTTGGCGCCCCCCTGATGGTGATGCCGGTGGGTAAAGTCGGGGCACCTGGCCAGGAAGAGCTCGCGGTCGGAGCTGTCGCGCCCGGTGGGGTACAGGTGCTCAACGAGGAAGTGGTGAGCACCCTCCGGCTCAGCTCGGAGGTCATCGAGAAGCTCGTGGCGAAGGCCGCAGCAAAGGTGGCCGATCAGCTCCTCTCTTACCACGGCGACGACGGCATTGACCTTGCCGGCCGCTCGGCCGTCGTTGTCGATGACGGCCTGGCAACTGGCGCCACGATGTGGGCTGCTTTGATCGCGGTGCGGCGGCTCGGGCCGACGAAGGTCGTGCTGGCGGTCCCGGTAGCCCCTCCCGCGGTTCTCGAGAGCCTCGCCTACCTCGTCGACGAGGAGGTTTGCCCTCTCAGGCCACCTCACATGTTCGCAGTGGGCGCGTGGTACCGGGACTTTGCCCAGACAACGGACGCCCAGGTGCTTGACCTGCTTGCCGAACTGGGACCTGAGAGGTCGCCGCCTGCCTGAGGTCAGCGACGGGTTAGCTGGACCTGGAGGAGCGTGACCGAGTGGGCCGGGAAGTCCCACCAGAAGCTGTTGGCCGCACCAAGCCTCCACAAATGGGTGGTCGTGGTCACTGCATCGGGGTGTTCAAGAGTGTTGTAGGCGAGCGCGTTGGGCCCGTGGAGGAGGCTGTAAAGCATGTTGCTGCCGTGCTCGAGCCCGTCGAGGGTCACCTCAGCCTTAACCGAGGTGAGCGGGCTCGTATTGATCACCAAGATGTCTATCAGCGATGGCGAAAGTGCCGCCAGCGACTGCAGGACCGGCACCGCCGGCTGACCACGCGGGTGCATGAAGAGGCCGTCGACCACGTGAGAGCTGAGCAGCTCCGTACCGGCCAACTGTGACATCAAGCGCACCGCCTCGCCGGTTGGCTCGATGATGAAGGGCGCCGGGCCAGCGATCATGGCGCTGTCCACGCTCAGGCCGTGGGCGTTGATGTTCGATGAGAGGATATGTGATGACAGGCGGTACTCGCCGAGGAAGGGTATGGAGTTGAGGAGGTACTTCTCGGCTAACGGGAGGTGGTGGAGCGCCCACTGCCTGAGCTGAGATGCGATGAGGATGCCCTCGTCGAGGGAGAGGTTGAAGTCGGGGTCGGCATCGGGCATTGGCACCACTAGCTGGCCGTACTCGCTCAGGATAATGGGCACGTCCCGGCCCGAGTAGTGGCGCGTCGCCTCCTGGAGCATCCCGACTTCTCTGCCTTCCCGGAGGGGGTAGGCCATGAGGTCCTCTTCGTACTCGGCGAGCGGGGCGCGCAGGTCCATGGGCTTCGCGTACTTGTGCAGCTCGACGCAGTCGTAGCGGTGGGCCCTCCCCATTATCTGCAAGAAGACGGTGTTCTCTTCTTCGGCCTCACACACTTTGATATGTGGGTTGACCTTTTTCATCGCCGCATAGAACTCGACAAAGCCGTCATGAGGGCCGGACTCATAACTGACCGTGATCTTTTGGCCGACGGGGGGGATGGCCCCCCGCTTCCCGTTGCCGAAGAGGATCTCACCGGTCGCCGGGTCAAATGTGTACACGTCCGCACCACGGCCCGCAGCGCCGAGGTCCTTTATCGGGGCCCAGCGATGCCCGTCAACAAAAACTGTTTGGCTCCCGCGTACTACCGGTGGGAAGTACACGTAAAACGATTGGCCAGGCTCTCCGGTCGAGAACGACGCCGAGAGCTCATCGTCGGAAAGAGCCCCAACGCCCTGGTCGGAAAACGACGTGGTGCCGCCAAAAGCGTACAGGCACACCGCGATGTCATTGCAGTTGCCTTTGTGGCGCCCCATCTCCACAATGCGGCCCGCGCGCCAGCCGTACTGGCCCGGGCCGTCCTGTTCGTTGCCGACTTCCCAGTAAGGGACGTCGTAGGGCGCCGGGTGCCCGTACTTTGCCCGGAGCGCGGCCCAGTAACCGGGGCTCCCCGGGTTTGTCGCGGCATGGCGGCTGTAGGGCGTGGTCATGTAGGCGACAAACTCTGCCGCTTCGGTGGCATTGCCCGTCACGAAGTTAACTGTGATTGTCCCGATCGCCCCAAGGTCCGCAAGGAGCCGCCCGAACTCGTCAGGGCCCACGGTCGAGGGTACGGGGTTGTCAAGTATGCAGCAGACGCGCGATTTGCCAGCCGCTTGCATCCCGTAGGGCTCGTTGGGTTGCCGGCGCGCCTCGGGCCCGATCGCTCTCAGCCAGTCGAAGCTGTCAGAGGTGGTGCCCGCTGGGTAGCGCAGCGCGGTGATCCCCAAAGAGCGGACATCCTCTATGAAACTTGGGTAAAAGTCGTCGCTGCTCGCATCGAACGCGCCTTCAGCGTTATAGGGCCACAACAGGTTGGCGCCGAACAAATAGCGGCTGATTGAGCCGTCTCGGTGCCCCGACACCTCCACCTCGACGGGCGGCACCGTGACCGGGCGGAGGATACGGGCAGCAGGCGCGATGCCGCTCAGGGCCATGAGCGCGGCTAAGAACGCGGCGAGGCCGCTCGCAACCACGTGCCACGCCCGGGCGCGAGGCCGGCGAGGGGCCGGTCCTCGCACGCCGGCGGGGCTTTGTTTGCTAACCCGCGTCAGCATGGGTCACATCTGCTCCGCTACCGAGGGCGACCAAGCCCTGCCCCCCGCCCGGCCAAGCCGCCCACCTCCTAAGCTGTGCACCTATCGTACCTTCTCCCTTTCCTAAGCTCGGCGCGGCTGCCGCCGGTTCCCTACCGGGGCCGGACTGGCTGCGCGAATTGCGCCTCGAAGCCTGGCAGCGGTTTTCGGCGATGGACTTGCCGAGCGAGGGGGAGGAAATCTGGCGATACAGCCGCATCGCCGACCTCGACCTCGACCGGTACACGCCGCTGCCGGCAAGCGCCGTAGGTGAGGTTGTCATGGAAGACCTGCCGGCTGACCTGGCGCGGCTCGTCAACCGAGCCGGTCGAGAGGCGACAGTAGTGCTGAGCAGGAACGGCGGGCCTGCCACAGTGTTGCACCCCCAAGAGGGGTTGGACGTTGGCCCCGCTGGGCCCGAGCCCTTAGGCGGCGCTGAAGCGGGACCTCCGCCGGCACTTGCTGGGCCGCGCGCCGACATTTTCAGTGCGCTCAATGGAGCTTTTGTGAGAGTGCCGTGGAGGGCCCAAGTGGCGCGCGGCGTCACCCTTCGAGCCCCACTCGTACTGGTGCACTGGCTGGAAGGAGAGGGAGCGGCGCTTTTCCCAAGGCTCGAAGTCGAAGTAGGCGCAGGTTCCTCGGCTGATGTCATCGAAGTCATCGCCTCGCCAGAAGACGCGCTTTTGGCTGTCCCGCTGACGAAATTAGTCCTCGCCCCGGGCTCCCGGCTGAGGTTCGGTCAAGTACAAGTGCTCGGGAGCCGCTCCTGGCAGGTTGGCAACCAAGTGAGCCGCGTCAGCCACGACGCCATGTTGCGTTCGATCACAGTTGCCTTTGGAGGCGACTACGCAAGGGTGAGGACCGACTCGGTGCTGGAGGGGGTGGGAGGGAACAGCGAGCTGTTTGCTGCTTATTTTGGGTCCGGTGAGCAAGTGCACGACCTGCGCACCGTGCAGCACCACGCAGCGCCGCGCAGCCGCAGCAATTTGTTGTTCAAAGGAGCGGTTGCCAACAGGGCACGGTCGGTCTACTCGGGCTTGATCCGGGTCGAAAAGGGGGCCAAGGGTACCAACGCGTTCCAGACGAACCGCAATTTGGTGCTCTCCCCGGGGGCTGAAGCCTACTCCGTGCCCAACCTCGAGATCGAAGACAATGACGTCCGGTGCTCGCACGCTTCGGCAGTCGGCCCGATCGACGAATCGCAAATGTTCTACCTGGAAAGCCGGGGAGTCCCCACGAGGTCGGCCGGGCGCCTGATCGCGCTCGGGTTCATGGACGACGTCTTGAACAGTTTCCCGGTCGCCAGCCTCCGGCCCTGGTTGAGGGAGGCACTTGCCATGAAATTGAGCGCGGCCGGCCTCGGGGGAGCCGCGCCATGAGCCGGGAGATCAGGTTGAAGCTCGACGACCTCGACGACGGCGTGCCAAAGAGGGTCGAAGGGGGCCCGTTTGGCATCTGTGTGGCCCGTGACGGCGAGGCTGTCTACGCCCTCGCCGACCGCTGCAGCCATCAGTTGTGGTTCCTTTCTGATGGCGAAGTCGACCTCGAGGAACGCACGATCGAATGCACGAAGCACGGGAGCACATTTTCGCTCGAGGACGGGCGCCCGCAATGCTTACCGGCAACAAAACCGGTCGATGTTTACCCTGTACGGCGCGAGGGTGACGAGGTCGTGATCACGGCCCCATGAGCGAGCTGGTTGTCGAGGGCCTGAGGGCTGGGATAGACGGCAAGGAAATCTTGCGCGGCATTGATTTGGCCATAAGCGGGGGGGAAGTTCACGCCGTCATGGGCCCGAACGGCTCGGGGAAGTCCACGCTCTCCCATGTCATTGCGGGGCGGCCGGGCTATGCGGTGCTCGCTGGCAGTATCCGCCTCGACGGCGTCGACCTCGTAGGCATGCCGGCGTGGGAGCGGGCTCGTGCCGGGCTTTTCCTCGCTCTCCAGTACCCGATAGAGGTGCCGGGGGTGTCGCTCGTAGACGCGTTGGGCGAGGCTTTCACAGCCTCGGGCCGGGACCGTTCGCAGGTCCCTGCGCTCGTTGCAGCCGAGGGATCCCGTGTCGGCCTCGAAGGGGAGCTGTTGTCGCGTCCGCTCAATGTGGACCTTTCGGGAGGCGAGCGCAAGCGCAACGAAGTGCTGCAATTGGCCGTGCTCCGCCCTCACGTCGCTGTGCTCGACGAGATCGACTCCGGCTTGGACATCGACGCGCTGAGGGTCGTTGCCCGCCGAGTCGGGCAATTGTCTGCTGAAGCAGGTTTGGGTGTCCTTGCTATAACGCACTATTCCCGTTTGCTCACAGAGCTGCCTGTGTCAAAGGTGCACGTGCTCTCGGGAGGCAAGATCGTCAGGAGCGGGGGCCCAGAGCTGGCGACAGAGCTCGAAGGAACGGGTTATGCGGCCTACGGTGGTGAAACCGAGGACTAGTGCCTCTCCAATGCCTTTTTGGCGAGCTCGGCAGCGCGCGGCCCAGTCGAGGCGATAGCAATGACCGCGACCGCAAGGCCACAGGCACTTGCGGTCACCCAGGCAGCGTGGGTCGCGACAGTGAAGGCATCGCCGAGAACTTTCAGCGCCCGTGCGGGGATGCGAGACGAGGTAAGCAGCGTGCCGGCACCCGAGGAAGAACTTCGCAACTTTGCTTGGACAGAAGCGGGCAAATGTGAGCTCGCGAGCCGGGTGGCCAGTTGCTTGCGCATGCCCGAAGTGACCACCGAGCCGAGCACCGCTACTCCAAGCACGCTGCCTACTTGCCTCGAGGTTCCAGCGACAGCGGACGCGACCCCGGCTTGTGACAAGGGCATGCCGCTTACGGCAGTGTTCGTTATTGGCGGGTTGACCATGCCGAACCCGAAGCCGATGAGGAGGTAGCAGCCAGCGAGGAAAAGGTAGGAGGAACTCGGCGCGACCAGAGTGAGCAAAGCACTGCCGCACATGAGCAGCAGCCCAGAAACTGCTAGGGGCACCCTGGTGCCTCGCAGGCCAACAAGGCGGCCGGTGAGGGGGGAGACGACCACGATGACGATGGTTGCGGGGAGAGCGGCTACGCCGGCGGAGAGCGGCGAATAATGGCGGACTTCTTGCAAGTAGAGGGTGTTCACGAAGAGCCAGCCAGCGAGCACGACAAAAGCCAGGGTCGCAATAGCGGTCGCTCCGCTGAACGGTGGGCTGCGAAAAAACCTGAGCTCCAGTAGCGGTTCTTGTTGACGGTGCTCGGCGATGACAAACGCCGCCGACCCGGCGACCACGACAGCAAAGCAGCCAAGGATGCGCCCGCTGGTCCAACCGTAAGTCGGCCCCTCGATTATCCCGTAGGTAAGCGCTGCAAGGACGATTATTGCGAGGACCTGGCCGCGGGGGTCCAGCCGGCGGGGCTTTTCGGCACGCGACTCCGGCACGAACACAGCCAACAAGACGAGGGCAGCAAGCACGATCGGGACGTTGACCCAGAAGATCGCCCTCCAGTCGATGCCGTCGATAAGCGCCCCTCCAAGGACCGGTCCCGCTGCTGTGCTAATGCCCACCACACCGCCCCAAAAGCCGATGGCGCCGGCGCGCTCTCGGCGGTCCTGGAAAGTGTTCGAGATAATCGACAACGAGTTCGGGTTGAGCATGCACCCGCCGCAGGCCTGCAACATGCGGAAGCCGATGAGCATTGGCAAGCTCTGGGCGAGGCTGCAAGCGAGCGACCCGGCGCCAAAAAGCACGAGGCCGGCGCGGAGGAGCCTTCGCCTGCCGAAACGGTCGCCCAAGCTGCCCGCAAAAAGCAGCAGCGACGCGATAACGAGCAGGTAGGCGTCAGCAACCCACTGCAGATCAGGCAGCGAGGCATGGAACTGGCGCTGGAGAGCCGGCAAGGCCACATTGACGATCGTGTTGTCGAGGGTGACCATGAACAGGCTGAGGGAACAGACAGCGAGCACGACCAGTCGGTCGCGCCTGCCTTCGGGACCTTGGGGGATCTCGGCGACACGTTGCTGCCTTGTTGTTGCCACGCCCAAGGCTAAGGCTGACCCTCCGCCCGCCGCCCGTGCCGGCCCCGGAACTGCCCGATCCTGTAGCCCACCCAGCCAGAGACTATGGCTAGAGCCGCGTACTCGAAGATGTGGAACGCGAGGCGGAAGAGCCCCCCAAAGACCCACACGAGGAGGCCCCCCACCACGATCAGGACGAGCCCGGCGAGGACGCTCGCTTTGCCGCTCGAACGCTGGCGGCGGGCAGGAGGATCCGGCTGCAGTTGCCTCGCGGGCAGGGCATGGGCGATGTCGTCTTCAGTCAAGACCAGCGACGAGCGCCTGTCGCCTTCGACCTTGCGCGCAACCTTGCCGGTGGCGGGCGCCTGCGAGCCTTGCCGCACCCCGAGGGTCTGGCAGATCAGGCACTGGTCTTGTGCGAAGCCGTGCTGGCAAGTGGCCACTCGCACCAGACTACCGATGTTGGCCAACCAGGCCTTGTTGGCTACCGACCGTGCCTACAGCCCATGTCTAGAGCTGTAGGCCCTCATTCCCGTCGGTGTTCGCGCAAGTAGCGCTCGACCTCAGCGGCAAGCCGCTCCCCCGAAGCCGGGAAGAGGCGGGGGCCTTCTTCGGCCGAGGTGGCGTCCGTCGCAGCCGGGTGGGTTTCTTCGTCTTGCTCCTCGAGACGCCTCACGTACGACGAGGCGTCCTCGTCGGAGGCGACCAGTTCATCGATCTGGCGTTCGTACGCCGCTGCCGAAATCTGCAGCTCAACGACGTCAACTGGCGCCCCGAGGATGCGCGAGGTGCGCTCGACCAGGGCGAGAGCGGCCTTGGGCGACGTGCTTTGCGAGACGTAGTGCGGCACGCTCGCCCAAAGCGACACCGTCGGTACACCCGCGCGCACCAGGGTGTCGGAGACCACGCCCACGATCCCGGTAGGGCCTTCGTAATAGGACGGCTCGACTCCAGCCAGTGAGGCAAGCTCGGCGGTGGCCGAGCCTCCTGTAACCCTCACGGGCCTCGTGTGGGGCACGTCGGCGAGCAGGGCGCCGAAGAGCACGGCGGTAGACACTTGGAGCGACGCGGCCGCGCTCCCAAGCTCTGAGGCGAAACTGCGCCACCGCAGCTGCGGTTCAGGGCCAGAGAGGAACACGACGTCGCGGTCTCCGCCGGGCAATCGGGCGCTGGAGAGCTTCAGTTCCGGCCACTCGAGGTGCCGTGTCGCCCCCGACTCCAACTTCACTTGCGGGCGTGACGAGGTGAAGTCGAACAAGTCCTCGGAATCGAAAGCAGCAAAGGGTTCCCCATGCCACAGCCGGGACAGGTAGCCGACGGCCTCGGAGGCGGCGTTGCCAGCGTCGTTCCAGCCTTCGAAGGCGGCCACCAACACGGGCGCGTGCAGCTGTGGCCGGCGGTCCCAGCGCAGCATGTCCATCACAACGAACCTAGTCACCTGCGCCTAGCTGGGGTGCGAGCGGGGCCATGTCGCGTGGATGCGAGCCAACTTGCGCCCAACGCGCAAGTAGCAGTCCCCCGGGGCACCGCTAACCCTGCCCCTAATGAGCTCAGAAAGAGCCAAGCGGAGGTCGTCTGGTTTAAGCGGCACCTGCTCTTGCAACCCGCCATCGGCCGGCTCGACGATTATCCGGAGCCCGTTTTGCTCGGCGATGCGCCGGACCTCGCCATTGCTTGCCGCGAACCCGAGGCCCTTGACGACCTGGGTCACGCTCGAAGCGATATCGGTGACTTCGGGCAGGTCCTCGAGTTGCCCGTAACGGTGGCTGGAAAACTGGGCCGCAAACTCCTCTCGGGCCTTCATTGCCGCGTCGAGGCCGTGTAACGCGGCTGTTATTTCCCCTGCCATGATCCTTTTCAGGTCCATCGGGTGGAGGCTGCCGTCGTGCAGGCGTCCAGCCACTATGGCCAGTTCTGCAGGTTGCCACTCGGAAAGAGCCTTGAGGTAGGGCTCAACGAGGCGGTCCGGGACGCTCATGAGCTTGCCGAAGACCTCCCCCGGAGGGGCCGTCAGTGGCACGTAATTGCCGCGCGACTTGCTCATCTTGGCGCCGGTGCCATCGGTGCCCTCGATAAGCGGCGTAGCCGCGACGAGCTCGGGTTCTTGGCCACAGATTTCCATTACTTTTCGGCACATCTGCATGTTCAGGTACTGGTCGAGGCCGCCTACCTCGAGGTCGCAGTTGACCTCGACCGAATCGAGGGCCATCGCCACCGAGTAGAGAAGCTCTGCGAGCGAGAGGGGGTGGCCCTCGGCGAGGCGAGTGCGAAAATCCTCGCGCTGAAGGGACATAGATACCGGGATGTGCGACGTGACGGCTATCAATTTGGGGAGAGTGACGCCGTCCAACCAGTCCCCGTTGTGACGGAACTCGGCTTTCGAGAAGTCAAAAAAAGGCGCTACCTGGTCCTGGTAGGTCGCCATGTTGCGGGCGATGTCTTCGTCGGAGAGGTGCGGCCGTTCATCTGAGCGGCCGCTTGGGTCGCCGATCCTTGCCGTCCCGTCGCCGACGATGAAGACCACCAGGTGGCCCATCCTTTGGAAGCGGCTAAGGAGCAGCATCGGCACAGCGTGGCCTAGGTGCACCTCTGCTCCCGTCGGGTCGATGCCGAACTTGGCCACAAAGCTTCGCCCTGCCCGGGAGGCCTCCTTGGCTCGGGACGCAAGTGCTCCGGCTGAGGGCTGGAGCCTTTCGCACGAGCCCTCGACGAGCGAGGCTTGTTCCTGAGGGGGTAGGTCGGAAAGGTCGAGATGGCGGCGCTCGTGCGTCAGCTCGAGGAGCCGAAGGACGTCCGCAGTGCCAGAAAGGTCGCCTTTTGAAAGGACTTCGCTCGCGCGGGCAACAGAGCTACTCAGCCGGGTCATAGAAAGTAGAGGCGGAGCCTACTCCGCTCGCGCGACCATGTTGAGGCGCACATAGTCGATGACGGGGGACGGCATCGCTTGGGCGACTTGTTCGGCGAAGGGGCGTCGCTGCGGCGCCGGTATCGTGCCCAGGTGCTCACGGAGGCAAACGGTCGACAAGAAATCTGCCAACGCAGTGCGGTCTGGGAAGCTGACCAGCTCGGGATGGCACCACACCTCGAGGACTTTGAAGCCGGCTTTCGCCAAGCGGGCAGCCGTGTCCTCCGGCGTCGCGTAGAGCCAGGTCCCGGCGCGTTCGACACCGAGGGAACGCACGGTGCCGATCACGCCGTCGATGTTGCCTTTCCCGCCGCATTGCGCGACGAGCTGGCCACCCTCCCTCAGGACCGAGCGAATGTTGCTGAACAGCCGGTCGTGGTCCATCACCCAATGGAACGTGGCAGTCGAGAGCACGGCGTCGAGCGGTGGAACGTCACCGAGCAGGGCCGGGGAGAGGTCCAAGAGGTCCCCCCTGACAAAGCTCACCCGGCCCTCGGTGACTGCCGGCCCCAGGCGCTCCTGCGCCCGGGAGAGCATTGACGGCGAGGCGTCCAGCGCGATGACCCGTCCCCTGGGCACCCTTGCCAGCAGCTCTTCGGTCACGCGGCCCGTCCCGCACCCGGCGTCGAGGGCAGTTTCGTCGCCCCTGAGCTCGAGCCGTTCCACAACTGCCCGGCCCCAGCGTGCTTGAGGAGCTGACAGGCGGTCGTAGGAGGTGCCGTCCCAGTCCATCAGTGCCCTTCGGCCTCCCGGTCCGCTAAGGCGAGCCGTTGGTGGCTGAACCGGCATGAGCGGGACCAGCCGCGCCACCTCATGAACCTGGTGGCCGTAACGGCCCCTCGCCTGCTCGGGTGGACTCGATCGCGGCGGCGACGTCATCGAGGTCTGCCTTGGTCAGCTCGAGGCGCGCCGCAGGGAGCCAACCCTCGACCTGGCTCGGGCTACGCGCGCCCACGATGGCGCCCGTGATGCCGGGCCACGCAAGAACCCAAGCCACCGCTAAAGCCGCAAGAGTGGTCCCCTTCTCCTCGGCGATGGGCGCGAGCGCACCGGCAAGTGCCAGGTTGGCCGCTAGACGCTCACCTTGGAACTCCGGGTTGTTGCGCCTCCAGTCGTCTTGGTGAAGCTGCGCCACCCGCTCCACGCTGAAGTGCCCAGTGAGGAGCCCCGCTTGCATCGGGCTGTAGACGATGACACCGGTCGAATGGGCGGCGCACCACGCGATCTCGGGCGCGTTGAGGCGGCGGACTGCTGAAAAAGGCGGTTGAAGTGTGTCGACGTGCCCGAGCGCTTCCGCTTGCTCGAGCTGCGCGGCATTGTGGTTGCTGAGGCCTGCGGCGCGGATCTTTCCTTCCTCTTTGAGCCCTAGCAGGGCGGCCCAGTAGTCGTCCAGGCGCGCCCCGTCCTCGGCGGGCCAATGCATCTGGAGCAGGTCGATGGCCTCCACACCCAAGCGCCGGAGCGAGGCTTCGCAGTCCGAACGGATGCTCTCCGCTGCCCCGGCCCGGCGCGCTGGGACGTACGGGTTAGCGGCGTCCCATACCAGGCCGCACTTGGTGAAGATATAGGGGCGGTCAGCCTCAGGTATGTCCTTCATCGCCATGCCGACGACTTCCTCGGAATGGCCTAGGCCGTAGATCCCCGCAGTGTCGACCCAGTTGACCCCGGACTCAACGGCAAACCGGATGGCCGCGATCGAGTCCTTGTCATCCTGCGGCCCCCAGCTGAACGCCCAACCTCCCCCTCCGGCTGCCCAGGCGCCGAACCCGACGCTGGTTATGGACATCCCGGTCTTGCCTAGCGGCCTGGTAGGAAGAGCCACGACAATCTCCTTTACATGTCGCTTTGCGGCGGCGGGGACTTGGGGGTGCGCTCAGCGCTCCGGGCGGGGCCTGCGGAGCGCGACAGCCACTCCGAGGTCGATAACGGCGAAGAAGATGCCGAGGCCGACTAGCGAGTACTGCAGCTTCCAAAGGTTCACGAGGAAAAAGGGGGACACGATCAGGAAAGCGGCGATTGCGAGCACGAAGAGGTGCTGGAGGGCCTCGTCGCGGCCCAGTGGTCTCATGGCCATGGCTCCGCAGGATAGCAAGTAGTGGCGTCTCCCAGCTTGCGTGCCGTTGGGCTCGTGCCGCCTCAGGTCAGTTCGACCGAGACGGGCTGGAGAGCAGGCTCGCCGAGCGAATCGGAGCGATCGAGGTCCACGCGCAACACGAGTGCCCAGTCGTGGTCGCCATCTGGGTCGTCGAGGACCTGGCGCACCTCCCAGTGGCGCTCACCCTCGCGCAACTGCCACAAAGCTGGCCCGCGGGCACGAGCCCCAGCGCCTATGGAGCGGTGCTCCTCGAAGTATGGGACGAAAGCGGCCTCCCAGTGCTCGGCGTCCCAGCCCACTTCCTGATCGAGCTCGCCGAGCGCGGCCCAGTCTCGCCGAGCGGCTAGTTCTGCCCGCCGGAACGACGCATTGCGCACCATCACCCGGAACGCCTTGAGGTTGGACGTGAGCGCCGCTGGCTGCCCATCTCCCACCTCGAGGAGCGGTTTGTGGCCATGGGCGAGGGCTTCGGACACCTGCTCGGGGTGGGAGAGGACTTGCCATTCATCGAGCAGGCTCGAGTCGACTTGGCGGACGATCTCGCCGAGCCAATCGGTCACGTCGGCGAGCAGCGGTGTCTTCAAGCGCTCTGGCACGCTTTGCACGAGGGCTTTGTAAGCATCTGACAGGTAGCGCAAGAGAAGCCCCTCACTCCGTGCGATGCCATAGAAGGCCACGTACTCGCTGAAGCCCATGGCGCGCTCGTACATGTCGCGTAAGACAGATTTGGGGTGCACGTCGTAGTCGCGTGCCCACGGGTGAGCGAGGCGGTACTCGTCGAAGGCCTCGTAGAGAAAGCGAGCGAGGGGTTTGGGCGGCTCGAGGTCCCCGAGCACCTCCATTCGCTGCTCGTACTCCATCCCCTCTTCCTTCAGTCTTGCGAGTGTTTCTGCCTTGAGCCGGTCCAATTGCGCGTTGAGTACCGGCCAAGGGTCTTCGAGGGTGCACTCGACGACGGAAATGGCGTTCAGCGCCCACTCGTCGGGGTTCTCCGCGTCCCAGGAACTTGGCTCGGCCGGCGAACCGAGCGCGCTCTCAGGGCTTGGGCCGAGCTTGGGGAGCGCTTCGAGGATGAAGGGCGAAAGCGGTTGGTTGAGCGCGAAATCCTCTTGAAGCTCCACCGTAAGGCGGACCTGGCGCCCGCTCAGGTCCGGTTCGGGAAGGCGTTCGAGGACCCCGGCGGCAAGCAGGCTGCGGTAGATGGCGATCGCGCTGCGGATGTGGCGGCGCTGCGCCGGGCGGGGCTCGTCATTGTCGAGCAAAAGTCGCTTCATGTCGGAGCAACCGTCGCCGGGGCGGTCAAGGACCTGCAAAAGCATCGCATTGGTGACCCTGAAGCTCGATGTCAACGGCTCAGGTGGCGCCGCAACGAGCCGGTTGAAAGTGCCTTCGTCCCAGTTGACAAAACCTTTTGGTGGCTTTGCCTTGACCACCTTGCGGAGCTTGGCGGCGTCGCCGCGAGCGCGCTCGAGCGCCCGCTGGTTTTGGCTGACGTGCTCAGGTGCTTGGGCTACGACAGTGCCTGCTGGGTCAAAGCCGGCACGCCCTGCCCTCCCCGCCATTTGGTGAAACTCGCGAGCGCTCAGCAGCCGGCTGTGGCTGCCGTCGTACTTGGAAAGGGCGGTGAAAAGCACGGTCCTGATGGGGACGTTGATGCCGACCCCGAGCGTGTCCGTCCCGCAAATGACTTTCAGAAGGCCCTTTTGGCAGAGCCTCTCCACGAGCCTGCGGTACTTGGGCAGCATGCCGGCGTGGTGGGTGCCCACCCCGTGACGCAAGACGCGAGAGAGCACCTGCCCAAACCCGGGGCCAAAGCGAAACCCAGCGATCGCTCGCGATATTGCATCGCGCTCTTCTCTCGAAGACACGCCGGCGCTGGTGAGCGCCTGCGCCCTCTCGACCGCTGCCTTTTGTGTGAAATGAACTGCATAAATTGGTGCCAAATCTTCCGAGATAAGCCCTTCGATAGTGTCGTGAACGAGGGTGCGGGCATACCTGTAGCTCAAAGGGACGGGCCGTTCTGTCGAGGTGACCACAGTTGTCGGGCGACCGGTACGGCGCTTCAGGTCTTTCGCAAAGCGGGAAACGTCGCCCAGCGTCGCGGACATGAGGACAAATTGCGCTCCCCGCAACTCAATGAGCGGCACTTGCCAAGCCCAACCTCGTTCGGGGTCGCTATAAAAATGGAACTCGTCCATGACCACTTGGTCGACTGGGGCAATTTTGCCCTCGCGCAGTGCCAGGTTCGCCAAGACTTCGGCGGTGCAGCAAATAACCGGGGCGGCCGCGTTCAGGGAAGCATCCCCGGTGAGCATGCCGACATTTTCTGGGCCGAGCGCGTCACAGAGGTCGAAGAACTTTTCCGAGACGAGTGCTTTGATCGGCGCGGTGTACCACGAGCGCCGGCCACCGGCGATGCTCGCGAGGTGCGCACCTAACGCGACAAGGCTTTTACCCGAGCCCGTGGGCGTGCCCACTATGACGTTGTCGCCGGCGAGCAGCGCGAATAGCGCCTCTTCTTGTGCCGGGTAAAGGCGGATGCCGCGGCTTGCAGACCAATCGGTAAATACGGACAGCACGGCGTCTGGGTCGTCTCGTCGTCCCGAGCCCGCCTCTAGTCGCGAGAGCAACGACGCCATCAGCGCGAAAGCAAACCTTTTTTGCCGGCAGGGGACGAACCCCTACCAATGCCGGTGCCGACCTGCAATACTACCGGTCGAAGCCCTAGCGAAAGGTCTAACGTGAGCAATCTTCCTCCCAACGCACCCGGCGACCAGCCACCGAGTGGTCAGCAAGGCGGGTGGGCTGGGGCGCCGAGCCCGCCTCCTCCTCCTCCGCCCCCTTACGGCCAGCAGCCCTACGGCCAGCAACCATATGGGCAACAACCATATGGGCAACAACCATATGGGCAACCAATGTACGGGCAACAGGCCGGCCAGGCCCCTTTCGGGCAATTCGGTGGCGCCGCCAGCATGACGCCTGGCGTACCAGGGACGCTCGCCGATTGGCCGCAGCGAGCTCTTGGCCTCCTTATCGATTGGGTTGTCGGCTGGGGCCCGCTCGTAGTCCTCTGGGTGTTCGGGGCCGCGATAAATGTCGATGTTATTTATGTCCTTTTCCTGCTGGTTGGGTGGATCTATTCATTGGCGGTCTTCGTCTACTTCGGTATGCAGGTTGGCCAGTTCGGGTCGACCCCCGGTATGAGGGTCATCGGCCTCAAGTGCGTCAGCAAGAGCACGGGCCAAGCCATCGGGGCTGGCATGGGTATTGCGCGAGCTTTTGTGCACATCGTCGACAGCATCATTTGCTACGTCGGTTGGCTCTTCCCGCTCTGGGACGCGCAACGCCAAACCCTGGCTGACAAGATCATGGGGACGCTTGTAGTAAAGGTCCCGGCTGAGGGTTTCAGCATTACGCCCAAAGCGGCCTGACGCTGGGCACTAGAGGCGCAATGCAGGTTGCCTCGGCTGCTCGAGCAAACTTTGAAAGAGGGCGCCAAGGTATGGTGGGCCCGGTCGCCGCTGCTGCCGGGGCCGCCTTCGCGGCGGGCGTCGTAGCTCTTGCTGACCCTTTCAAGCACCACCTGAGCCCACCGTGCCTGTTCCACGCGCTTACCGGCCTGTGGTGCCCCTTTTGTGGCGGGACCCGCGCAGCTTGGGCCTTCATGCACGGGGATTGGCGGCTGATGATGCACGCGAACGCGCTTTTCCCCACCATGGTCGCGGTCGCGGCCTGGACTTGGCTCGCTTGGCTCGGGCGGGCGACGGGTTGGTGGCAGTTGCGTGCCCCGCAGGGGCGCGCCGTGACCATCTGGGTACTGGCCGTGCTCGTCTGCTTTACGCTCGTGCGCAACCTGCCAGGTATGGGAGCATTGGCACCTCCGGCCAGGCCCTGAGACTGAGCGCTCAGACATTTACGACCTCTCCTCCGGCCGCCCAGGTGACTGGCTTAACAGCGCGGGCGGAGCTCGCTGGGCGGGAGCGGGCGGAGCTCGCAGGGCGGGAGCGGGCGGAGTTCAGGGCAACCTAAAGGCTGAAGTAGTCTTTTGGCCGTCATGAGGAACAGAGCTCTCCCCCCCTTGGCCTCGGCTGCTGCCATCTCGCTCGCGTTGGCGGGTTGTGGGGCCTCCGTGGCTGCGGGCGGGCAAAATGCGGCTACTCATCCTGCCGCCGGCATCTGGGTGTCTCCGACCACGGGCCCGGGGAACATCTCCGGCTCCCCGACGCCGACGGTCAGTTACCTACCCCCGGCTAACACGCCCCCCAAGGTGTCGCCGCCAGGGCTGCGGGCTACGGTCTCAGCGGTCGAGGCGGCCCTCACGGGCGGTTGCTGGGAAGATAGTCACCAGGGGAACGTTTATGGAGCTTATGACCAGCTCTTCTGGTGGCAAGGTGGCTGCGGCGACACCGTCGCCATGGTTGCGGTCGAGCTTTACCCAACTGTCAGCGGAGCCGAGGGCGCCGAAAGCCATACCTCGCCGGACGCGTTGCTTAGCCGTTACCGTTCGGGAGCGGTTCTGGTCGACGTCTACGCCGACGCCCCCGAAGCTGTGCTCCCTCAGCTGAACGGCGTAAAAGGGCTCAGCCCCGTCCCGGGCTACGAGAGCTGAGGCTTCAAGGCGCCTCGGCGGGTGCCGGCCTGGTTCCGGCGGCGGCTTCGGCAGCGGCCAGCACAGCGTCGATCTCAGCGAGCAGCTGCAGGGTCTGCTGAGAGATCTCCTCCCGTTGCGAGCGCGGCGCCGGTGGCCGGATGGCTGGGACTGTGAGCTTCATCGAGCCTCCTTGATGCTCTGCATCGGCGGGAGCCGGACAGCTCTGAGCCAGACGTCGAGCCGCCGGGCAAGAAAGGGACAAAGTCCCGCAAGGTTGGAGAGCTACGCCAGTTGGACGATATCCCTGGCGACGAGGGCGGTCACCATGGCCATAACTACGACGTAAAGCGCAGCGGCGACCCAGCGCCAGCGGTGGTCGGCTTGGAAAAACCGTCTGATGGCTCGGACGTCGAACACGAGAGCAAGGATCCCGACGGGGACGCCGATCGCCGGCCCGACCAGGGGGAGCGTCCCGAGCCAAGGAGCGAGGACGGGGAGGACTATGTAGCTCAGGAGGCAACGCGTCGCCGAGAGGGCGATCGAGGAGCTGAAGATGTTGTGCACCTCGGGCTGGCCGTCCTCGGGCGTCCTTACGCGCAGGAGCTTGCGGGCGAAACGGTCTGCAGGTCTGCGGGTGAAACGGTCCGCAGCCGCTACCGGGCTTGCGGCTACCTCGAGGGAGGCGTCCATGCGGCCAATTTACCCGGGCCCGCCAAGTCGTCAGCTCCGTGCCGCGGCGGCCGTAACGGGCTGGCCGTCAGGCGCCAGCACCCACCAGGTGCCGCCGTAGGTCTCAACACCCTCGCCTCGGGCTGTACCCGGCTGCGTGTCCTCCTGGAACGTGTAAAGGGGGTGCCCCATGTAGGCGACCTGCCTGGCGCCACCGGGGCGTTCGAAGGTCGACAGCGCCGACTTGGTAACGCCGGCACCTGTCCTCAGGCCGTTCAGGCTGAGGAGAGGGGGCCAGACACTCGCGCAGGCGCCAAAGCAGCTGGTAGCGTCCCGCGCGTCGGCTGTCAGCATGTACAGGGCCAATCCAGGACCGGTCGCGAGGATCTTACCCAGGCCCGGGACCTGCTCCACTTCGATGGTCGCCGAGTGGGGCGACCCAACGGTGGTTACCGCAGCGCCACCGCTCAGTGCAGGGTCTGTAGAGCAGCCCACGAGGGAAAAAGAGCCCGCCACAGGGCCAGCTAGTGTGATCAGGGCACTCATGCGGGCACGGCGGCACGCCAGCAGCCGCTTACCCATTGTGGGGCCGGCGCAAGAGCACGTCCTGCGCGATGCTGGCGACGAGAGCGCCGTCTTGGGAAAAGATCCGACCGGTAGCGAGCCCGCTCGAGTCGCGCACCGAACCAGTGAAGGCTTGCAGGAGCAGCCACTCGTCTGCCCTGAACTGCCGGTGGAACCAGATCGCATGGTCGAGGCTGAGAGGCCGCCAGGGCGAAGCGGGGTTGCATGCCTCTTCGTGGACGGCCGCTACCAGCCGGGCAGGTCCGCTATCAGAGGTGTAAGCGAGCGCGGCCGCGTGCGTAGTAGCCCCCTCCTCGAGCGGCTCGGAGATCTTGAGCCAGCTGCAAGCACAGCGTTGGTCATCGCCGGCCTTGCCCGGCAGCGGGAGCTCTCGGCACCCGACTTGCCTCAGCTCGAACAACCGGCTCCAGCTGGCGTCCTTTGCCTCGCCCGGGCCTGGGACCTTTGGCGCCACAGCGAGCTGCACGTCCATTGTCGTCGTCGCGAGCCGGAAGACGGAGGACATGTTCAAAATGGCCCCTGTCGACTGGCGTGCGACGACCTGACGGGCAAAAAAGCTCCGCCCGTCGCGCAGCCGCTCGACTTCGTAGCGGACGGGTTCTTCGGCGTCGCCCATCCTCAAGAAGTTGGCGTGCAGCGAGTGCGGCAGGTACGCGGGCTTGACTGTCTTCGCAGCCGCAATGAGAGCTTGGGCGACGACCTGTCCGCCATAAAGGCCGCCCCAGGGGTAAGTCGGGCCAGTTCCAACGAAGGTGTCGGGGCCGTGGGCCTCGAGCCGCATCATTTCCTTGAACGAGAGCTGCATTTATACCAGTTGTCAGCTCAGTTGTTGTCCATACGGGGGAAGACGCTCTGCTCGAGGACCAGCTTGATACCTGCAGCGATCGGGATCGCGACGAGCGCACCGATTATGCCCAACAGTGCCCCGCCAATTAGGACCGCGAGCACCGTGACGACCGGCGAGACGTTCACTGTTTGGCGCATGACGCGCGGGACCAGGAAATAGTCCTCAAGCACCCGGTAGACCACGTAAAACACCGCCGTTGCTATTGCTGTCGGCAGGGAAACAGAAAGCGCCACGAGGCTCACGATTATCCCGGCGACCGTCGACCCCACTACCGGTATCAGGTCGAATATCGCCACGAGGATCGCAAGCAAGATCGCGTAAGGGATCCCCCAGGCCGCAGCCCACGCGAACGTGCCGAGGCCCGCCACGATCGAGGTCAGGAAGTTGCCAAGCAGGAAGCCGCCTACGCCCGCCAACACGTCGTCCAAAATGAGAGCGAAGCGGTCGCGGCGGCTCCGAGGGACGAAATGGACAAAAAAGCGCGTGATCGAGGGCAATGCGGCGAGGAAATAAACAGTGAGCACGATCACGATCAACAAGGAGCTGACGGCGGAGAGGACCTCCTTCCCCGCGCCGAGGGCGCCAGAGGCGATGTCCTTTGTGACCGTGCCCGTCCCCGAGCCGCTGATGTAGTAACTGAGGTGCAGCTCCTTTGCGAGGTGGCCGATCGTGCCCTTGCCAGAGGCTATTTCGCTGCGCCATTTGGGGACAGCCTTGGTCAGCTGGTTGATCTCTTTTTGGATGGGCGAAATTGCCGAGTACACGAAACCGGCCACGACCCCGATCGCGACGACGACGACGAGGAGCACCGCAAGGGAACGCCGCAGCTGGTGCCTGGTACCGAAAGCGACGATTGGTTCCAGGCCGACCGCGAGAAAAAGCGACAAGAACACCAGGACCAAGGTGTTGCGGAGCGAGTAGATGATCGCGCCGATTGCGACAGCGATGAGGACACCCAGTGCGGCGACAAAGCCGACGACGAAGGGACTTTGGCGGTCGAAGGGCCGCCCGAGGCGCCTCGCAGCGCGTTGCCTCGCGCGGTCTTCCCCCGGGCCACGTCCGGGGATCTCGGTCGTAATGGCGCGTTCGGCCTGGAGATCGGGGAGTGCACGTTCCCGCAGGGGGCGGTCAGACATTGCTCATCGGCCGTTCTTCTCGAATCGTAGGCCGAGGGCGCCCGCCGAGGGTGGACGCGCCACGCGAAGAGATGCCGAGGTGCAGTCGCCATGACGCGGCGCGAGAACCGATATGGTCAGCTCGACAACCCCCTGGGCTTTTGACGTTACCTCGGTCCATCCGCCCGCTGCCGGGCTCAGGCACACCCACCGGGTAACGGCCGGCGGCAAGGACCACTTGGGTGACCAGCGTACCTTCACCACGCTCGCGCCTCGGAGGGCAAAGTGCAGCGTGACGGAACCGGGCCGCAACGAAGTGAGGGTCGCCGGCCCGCTCGCCAACGGGCTCGCGTCGAGGACTTCCCACACAGACCAATCGGGCGTGCTCCAGACCAGCCTTAGCCCGGGGACCGCACGCGAACGAAGTAGTGACGCCTCTTGCGTCGCGGCGAAATCCAAGGGAGCCTTGGGGAGAGCCACGTAGGAGACCGCGTTTTCGTCCAGCCAGGAGCGGTAGGCGCCAGGGCTCAGTGGGCGCCGTCCGTAAAAGAGCTGGTCATAGGCGCGGTCCAGCTGCCGTTCCCAACCCCTCGCGAGGGGGAACTCCCCTGCCAAGTACGCCGATTCCCAGTGGTGCGCCGTGGGAGTTACTTCTACCCTGACAGGCCCTCCGCCAGAGAGGGAGGTGAGCTCCTTGATAAGCGGCTGGTAAAAGGCAGCCACGCTCGAGCGACCGTCAGCCGCCCCCGAAAAGGTCTCGGCAAGAGGGGCCCAGCTCCAGAGGGCCAATCCCGCCGCGGCCACTGCCGCTGCGCCCGCGGTGGCCCAGCCAGGGCCGGCTCGCCGCCCGAGCCGCGTAGCCAGCCATGAACGGGCTGATGGCAGGTAGTAAAGGACCACGGGAACCCCGATGTACGCGCCAAAGCGAATATCGTTGTCCCCGACCTGGTTGGGAACGGCAAACAAGACAATGCTCGTCGCCGCGTAGAAAGCGGCCCCCGCCCTCACGGGCCGGCTTGCCCAGGGTGCCGCGCAGAAGGCGCAGATGGCAAGGAGGACGGCCAGGTCGCCACTCTGGGAGGGGAAGGAGCCAGGGGCGTAGAAGACGACCGGGAGGGCAGCGCTCGCGAGGAGCACCGCGATCGCTGTGACGACCTTCGCCACGGCCCCAGCTTCTGGCCGCCAGATGTCCCGAGCCGTTCGGCAGCTGCCCAGGGCCCACGCGCACAAGCTCAGCGCCAGGAACGCACCAGCCAATGGGGCGCTGAGCGCGGCCGCCAACCCGAGCGCACCCCCGCCGGCAAGAAGGAGAGCGCGAGCTCCCTTTCGTTGGCCCCGGCCCCGAACGCGCGGCCCCGGGGCGGGGTTGGCCGCCTTGGACAGGCAGAGGAGGCAGGCGAGCGCAAATGCCTCTCCGAGCAGGGATGGCAGCTGGCCGATGGCAAGTGGGACAAGCGTTGTGGCCGCGAAATAGAGGCTGACCGCAAAGGCGTGCCTCCGCGCCGGGGCAAAGGGCCGGAGCAACCGGTGAAAACAGAGCGAAGCGGCGCCTGCCGAGGCAACGGCGAGTGGCCACAAGCCGATGTAGGCCCCGACGAGCGGCAGCAGGAGGCTGTAGTTGAGCGGGAACGTGCCGCCGTACCAACCCGGGTCCCAGACCACCAAGCCGAAGCGGGAGACCTCCGAAGTCCGGTAAAGCTGCGCCGCCCAGTCGGTACCTCTCCAGCCCGCTACGTAACAAATGAGGCTCGCCAGCACGGCGAGGCCCACCACTGCTGCACTTTCGAGCTCGCCTCGGCCTGCTCGCCTCACAGCTCGTCCGGGAGCGGGGGCCGCACCGTGCCTTACCAGCGTCCTCGGTGGACCACGTCGTCAACGGACTTGCGAGGACGCCCGGCGGAGAGCGAAGGCCTGTCGCCGGTGCCCGGGTAGCCGACAGCGATGGCCCCGATCGGCTGCCAGTCTTCGGGCACGCCTAGCTCGGCGAGGAGGGGCGTGGCGGGTTTTCGCAAAGCGAAAAAGAGCGCCCCCAGGCCTTCCTGGGCGAGCCCGAGGAGGAACAGCATTGTCGCGAAGGCCGTATCCACCAACCAGTACGGCACCTGCCATTGCTCGACGCGCTCGGGGGCGGCCTTGTCGGGTTCTGAGTAACGCTCGAGGTAGCAGGCTCGGCTCGCCAGGGGGAGCACAACCACTGCGGCATTGAGAAGGCCCGGGTGGCTCGGGTGCGCCAGCCAGCCCGGATCTGCCTGCTGGCCCCAGAAGAGGGAGGTGTCCTCGCCCTCGAGGACGAGGAAGGCCCATCCCTGCGAATTGCCGGCCGAAGGAGCGTGCGTGGCCAAGAACAGCGCGTGCTCGAGCGCGTCTGCGCCCACTGGCCCAGGTAAAAAGCTGCGGCACATTCGCCTGCGCAGGATGGCGCCGTCTAGCTCCACGTCGCTGCAAACTAGCCTTACCGGGGGTGCGGCACGAAAGGAGCTGGGAGGCACGAAAGGAGCCAAGGGCCCGAAAGGAGGGGAATGCCGACCAGCCTGGTAGGGTTTTAGAAAGCATGCCAACCTTCCGAGAGCTGTTGTCGAGCGTGCGTTCGCGTGTTGCTGAGGTCCTGCCGGCAGAGGCGGCTGAGCACTTGCGGGCTGAGGGTGCGGTGGCGCTCGACGTCCGCGAGCCCGACGAGTACGAGCAGGGCGCCCTCAAGGGCGCGGTCCACATCCCTCGGGGCTTCCTCGAGATGCAGGTTGCCGCAAGGGTGCCCGAGCGCACTACGCCGATCGTGGTTTACTGCGCCGGTGGCACGCGCAGCGCCTTTGCTGCCGATACCCTTGCGCAGCTCGGGTACAGCCACGTCGTCAGCATGGTCGGGGGCTTCAACCGCTGGAAGGACGAGGGCCTTCCCTGGGAAAACCCCGCAGTCCTGACCCCTGAGCAGCGTAACCGCTACCAGCGCCACCTACTGCTGCCCGAAATAGATGTGGAGGGCCAGGTGAAGCTGCTGCGTTCCAAGGTCCTCCTCCTCGGTGCCGGCGGGCTCGGTTCGCCCGCTGCGCTTTACTTGGCGGCTGCAGGCGTGGGCACACTCGGGGTGGTGGACATGGACGTCGTGGACGCGTCCAATTTGCAGCGCCAGATCCTCCACAACATGGACCGGGTTGGAGAGCGCAAGGTCGACTCTGCGAAAAAGACGATCACCAGCCTGAACCCCGATGTCAATGTCGTGACTTACGACGTCCGGCTCGGGGCTGACAACATAGTCGGCATCCTCTCGGGCTACGACTTGATCGTTGACGGGACCGACAATTTCCCGACTCGGTACCTCGTAAATGATGCCTCGCTCAAGCTCGACGTCCCTGTCGTGCACGGCTCGATCTTCCGCTTCGAGGGGCAAGTCAGCGTCTACCTCCCGCACGTTGGGCCTTGCTACCGCTGCCAGGTCCCCGAGCCGCCCCCGCCCGAGCTTGCCCCCTCGTGCGCCGAGGCGGGCGTGCTCGGGGTACTTCCCGGCATCATCGGTTCGGTGCAGGCGATAGAGGCAATAAAGGTCCTCCTCGGGATCGGCGAACCCCTGGTCGGCCGGCTTCTTGCCTACGACGCGCTCGAGGGGGTCTTCCGCACCTTCCGGCTCAACCGGGACCCGGGTTGCCCGGCGTGCTCGGTGCCAAAAGAGCAGCTGACGATCGCAGAGTACGACGATCTCTGCATGCCGCACCCGCTCCAAGCGCCTGCCGCTGCCGCCGCCAGGTAAGGCGCGACCGGGGTCACGCGGTGGCCGCGACGAGCGCCCGCAGCAAGGCGCAAGTTGCGCTCAACGCGGTCATCATTTCGGTCGACGGGACGACTCCTCGGCTTTTGACCGTCCAGAGAGGCCGTGCGGGGGCCGTTGGGCTCCCAGCAGAGGGGCTGCCGACGGGCCAGCTCGACGACGCAGTCGACCGGACGCTCGAGCAAGCGGTAAGGCGCCTCGTGAGCAGCGAGCTTGGCCTCCCTGTGCGCTATTTCGAACAGCTCTACACCTTCGGCGACCGTGAGCGGGTACCGGGCGGGCGCTCGGTAGCGGTCGCCTACCTCGCGCTCGCTCGGCACCAAGTGGTACGGGGGCCGGGGAGCCCGCACTGGCGGAGCTACTACGACCTGTTCCCATGGGAGGACTGGCGCGGGGGGAGGCCAGATGTCCTTGACGCGGTGGTCGGGCCGGCGCTCCAGCGGTGGTTGAAGAGCTCCGCCCCCGAGCACGTGGCGACGCGGACCGAGCGGGCCGAGCTCACCTTTGGGATCGGGCACGCCCTTTGGGACCCGGTGCGGGTGCTCGACCGCTATGAGCTGCTGTACGAGCTGAAGCTGGTAGCAGAGGCGAGGGGTGCCGGGGCGGCCGGGCCTGCCGGGCCCCCCGGGGCTGGCCTCGGGGCTCCCCTTGCGCTCGACCACCGCCGGATTGCTGCTGCCGCCCTGGAGCGGCTGCGAGGGAAGCTCGCCTACCGGCCCGTGGTCTTCGAAGTATTGCCCGAAACATTTACCCTTTCCGTCCTTCAGCAAGTGGTCGAGGCGCTCGCAGGACAAGTGCTCCACAAGCAGAATTTCCGACGGCTCGTGGCCACCGCGAACTTGGTGGAACCGACGGGTGAGACGGAGCTGCGCACGGGTGGGCGGCCGGCCGAGGTGTACAGGTTCCGGCGAGAGGTGTTGCGGGAACGTCCCGCTCCAGGGATGGGCCTGCGGCGCCTGGGAGGCCCGTGATCACTCGGCTGGTCGCCCCTCGGCTTAACGCAATTGGTGTACTTGTGCGCTATAGTGAGGATATGCTCATTGAGAGTATAAGTACTGAGCAACGGGGCTTCGACGAGTGGGCGGCCGAAGTACGCCGGTTGGCTCGGGAGCGCAACGCAGTCCTCCTCGCGCACAACTACCAGCTCCCCTGGATCCAGGATGTCGCCGACTACGTAGGTGATTCGCTCGCTTTGTCGAGGCTGGCCGCTCGTGGCGACGCCGGCACCATCGTGTTTTGCGGAGTGCATTTCATGGCCGAAACCGCAAAAATTCTCGCACCCGAGCGCACCGTCCTGCTTCCCGACTTACGGGCGGGGTGTTCTTTAGCCGAGACAATCAATGCAGAAGATGTCCGCAAATGGCGCGAGCAGCACCCGGGTGGCCGAGTCGTGGCTTATGTCAATACTTCTGCGGCTGTGAAAGCCGAATCCGATATCTGCTGTACCTCGTCCAATGCGGTTGAGGTGGTGGAGTCGCTGCCCGACGGCGACGACCTGCTGTTCCTCCCCGATATGTTCCTGGGCCAGCACGTTGCTCGCCGTACGGGGCGCAAGTTTGACATCTGGATGGGGGAGTGCCACGTGCACGCGGCGATCTCGCCCGAGCAGCTCCGCGAAAAGGTTGCCGGCAACCCCCGGTCCGAGCTCTTCATCCACCCGGAGTGCGGGTGTACAACGAGCGCGCTTTGGATGGCTGACATGGGAGATTTTCCGGAAGGACGGACGCACGTGCTCTCGACGTCAGGGATGGTCGACGCGGCTCGGGCGATCGGCGACGGCCATGCGCTCGTGGCGACCGAAACCGGCATCCTGCACCAGCTCCGTAACGTAAACCCGAGGGCCACGTTCGAGGCTGTGTCGCCCAGAGCCGAGTGCCGGTACATGAAAATGACCACGCCTGCTGCGCTCCTGCGTTGCTTGAGAGACGGTGTCTATGCGGTCGAGGTGGACGGGACAATTGCGGACCGGGCGCGCAGCTCCGTCGAGCGCATGATCGCTATCGGCTCGCCGGGCGGGGGTGAGTGATTTGAACGCTCACCACGAGCTCATTGATGTCCTCATCATCGGTTCGGGGATTGCTGGGCTTTCAGTCGCCCTCGAACTGGCAGGCGAGCGCGACGTCGTCGTGCTCGCCAAAGAGCCCCGTCCTGGCGGGAGCACGGCTCTTGCGCAAGGAGGTATTGCGGCCGCCATCGGGCCAGGTGACGACGCCGTGGCCCACGCCTCGGACACCGTTGCAGCGGCCGCGGGTCTCGGCGACCGAGAGGTCGCCGTGGAGGTGACCGCCGAGGCCGCTCGAGCCGTGGAAAGGCTTGCGAACCTTGGGGTCAATTTCGACGTCGGAGCTCTCGCGAAAGAGGGAGGCCACAGCGCGGCACGCGTCGTCCATGCGCGCGGCGACGCCACGGGCGCCGAGGTCAGCCAGGCTCTTTGGCGAGCAGCCGAACAAAGAAGGATCCCGCTCATGATGGGGTGTTTCCTGGCTGACTTGTTGGTCGCGCCCGATGGAGAGCGCGTTGTCGGGGCGCTCATCTGGGACAGCAAGACCGGGGTGCTCCGGACGTTGCGAGCCAAGAACACCGTCCTTGCGACCGGGGGCTACGGTCAGCTGTGGGCGAGCACGACTAGCTCGGCGGCCGGTACGGGGGACGGTGTTGCGGCTGCCCTGAGGGCGGGCGCCCAGGTGGCCGACCTCGAGTTCGTCCAGTTCCACCCGACCGGCATGTTGCTTGGCCACGACCCCCGGCCCCTTGCTTCAGAGGCGCTCCGGGGCGCCGGGGCGAGACTGCGGGACGCGAACGGCGAGTACTTGAACCGGGTGACAAGTAACGGTGTCGGCGACCTAGCTCCCCGTGACGTCGTAAGCCGGGGCATGGCCCGCCGCATGGCCGAGCTCGGTGCGGACCACTGTTACCTGGATGCGACGGCGCTCGGGAAAGAGCAGCTGCAAGCTCGTTTCCCGACTTTCGTGGGGGCGTGCCGGGCCAGCGGTCTTGACCCGTCGCTGCAGTGGGTGCCGGTGTCTCCGACTGCGCACTACACGATGGGTGGGGCACTGACAGACGCCGATGGCCGCACCACGATCGAGGGGCTCATGGCCGTCGGAGAGGTCGCTTCGAGCGGGCTCCACGGGGCCAACAGGCTCGCTTCCAACTCGCTCCTGGAGGGCGCGGTCATCGGCCGGCGCGCCGGCGCCGCGCTCGTGGAGGAGGATGGGCCTGTCGCGCCACGCTCGTCTGTTCCCATTAAGGAGATCCTGGCGTTTCAAGAGCGCCATCGCGCCGGGGGGGAGCCGCTCGACCGTCGCTGTTTGAGAGCGGCTATGGAGGCTGGCGCCGGGGTTATGCGCGATGAGGAGATGCTCGCAGCGTTGGAGTCGCGCCTGCGCTCATCTTCACTGACGTCGCCGGATCCCGCCTACCGGCCCGAGGTCGCCGAGGTCGCGAACATGCGCCTGGTAGCTCAGGGCGTCGCCGCGTTGGCGCTGCGCAGGCAAGAGTCTCGGGGCGCCCATTGGAGGTCGGATTACCCAGAGCCGCGCAGGCAGTGGCTGAGGAGGCAAGTGCTGCAGCTCTTGCCGGGCAACGAGCTGGCGGTTGGGGACCTACCTGTGGAGGCCGTTGGGGTCGCCCAGGCCCTCGGCGCGAGCCCCGCCTACGCGGCCCAGGCTGCAACACCGGCGCAGGCTCGTTGAGCTTGCCCAGGGGCTTGTGAGCTCGTCCACCGGGCTCGGCCCGCCCTGGGACGACATCAGGAGAGTGATCGAGAGCGCCCTGGACGAGGACCTCCCCTCCGGGGACCTGACCGGTGCCGCCATAGGGCCCAAGCCGGCGCGAGCACGGCTGGTACCGCGCCAAGCAGGCACGCTCTCGGGTCTCGTCGCTGCCCAGCTCCTGCTCGATCGGGTTGCCAACCGCCTCGGGTCGGGCTCGGCAAGGGCTCGCCTCAGTTCCGCCGACGCAAGCCCGGTCGAGCGTGAGGAGGTCCTCGCTGTGCTGGAGGGACCGGCCGACACCCTCCTCGCCGGAGAGCGGGCGCTCCTCAACTTGGTCGGGCATCTTTCGGGGGTGGCGACCGCAACTGCTGCCATGGTGAAGGCAGTCGCCGGGACCGGGGCGGTAGTCCGTGATACGCGCAAGACCCTCCCTGGGCTCAGGTCGCTCGAGAAGTACGCCGTGCGCTGTGGCGGCGGCTCCAATCACCGGATGAGCCTTTCGGATGGCGTCTTGGTGAAGGACAACCATGTGGCCGCGATGGGCAGCGTGAAGGCGGCCCTGGAGGCTGCGCGCCGCTCGGCTGGCCCTGCTTCCCGCGTCCCCTTCCTAGTCGAGGTCGAGGTCGACAACCTTCGGGAGCTCGACGAAGCTTTGGCTGGCGGTGCCGAGCTCGTGCTCCTGGACAACATGCCTCGGCAAGACCTGGTCACCGCCGTCGCGCGAGCGCGGGCAGCTGGGGCAAGGACCGAGGCTTCGGGAGGGATCCAATTGGGGAACATCCGGGCCGTGGCGGAGTGCGGCGTTGACTACATAGCCGTAGGGGCGCTCACGCACTCCGCGCCTGCTCTCGACATCGGCCTCGACTGGGAGATCTAACACCTGCTCTTAGGTAGACTATAGTTTCTACTTTATCTATAGTTTTACTTGACTAGCTTGGTCTGGGAGGTTACGGTCGTCCCGTGAGCTCCCGGACCACTGAGGCGCTTCCCGCCTCCCGGCGCCGTCACAAGCCCGGCCGTCGGGCAACGCCCGTCCCCGATTACGGCTTCCGCTTGCAGGGGAAACGGACAACCGTCTTGCGTGACTGCTCGTTCGACCTTGCGGCACCCGGGCGCGGCCCGTTCCTCGAGCGCCACGCTCCAGTCATGCGCAACCTCGAGGCATGCTTGCAGTGCGGCGCATGTACTGCGACCTGCGACCTGGCCAGCGACGACGACTTGTTCCCACGGCGCCAGCTGACCCTTGTCCGCCTCGGCCTGGAAGAGCGCGCCGCCCTCGACCCAGAGATCTGGAAGTGCTACGCCTGTGCAGACTGCACAGCGAAGTGCCCCTCGGGAGCCAAGCCGGATGTCATCATGCGCCGGCTCAGGCAGCTTGCCATCGAGACATTCGCGTACCCGACCAGGCTGAGACGCGCCGTCAGCGCCCCGTGGCCGTTCCTCGGGGTATGCGGGGCTGTATTGGCCCTCGTTGCCGTCCTTGTGGCCGCCGGAGGCTCGTTCGCTCCCGGGCCAGGCCCTCTCGATTACGCCGGCATGTTGCCCAACCCGGTGCTCATCCCAGTCTTCTCCTGCCTTTCCGTGCTCCCCTTGGCAGCGATGGCGGTGGGAGCATCGCGGGCCTGGAAGGGCTGGTACGGGGCGCCTCTGAGGTCCCTCCGGCCCGCCCTGGTCTGGTCGGCGATGAGCAAGGCGGCTCCCGAAGCGCTGGCTCAGCACAAGCTTTCCGGGTGCCAGGACCACCCGCTGCGGCTCTGGGCGCATCGGGCGATCATGGTCGCCGTCGCTGGCCTGTTGCTTGCCTCGGCGGCCATGACCGTCCTCGTCGTGCTAGGCAAGCGCTACCCCCTTTCGATGGGCAACCCCCTCAAGGTCCTGGCAAATGTTTTCGCAGCGTTGCTTATTGGCGGTAGTTCTTACTTCCTCTGGTTGCGAGCCGCCGACGCGAGGCGCGGGGAACGGGTTGGCTTTTTCGATTGGGCGTTCCTGTCCAATGTTTTCCTGGCTGGTATTACCGGCGCTGCCACCGAGGCGATGCGTGCCGGCAACGTGAGAGCCCTCGCCTACCCCGTCTATTTCGTCCACCTAGTGGTCGTCCTGGTGCTCATGCTGACGCTGCCCTACACCAAGTTGGCCCACGCCGTCTACCGCGTGATGGCCCTGGCAGGCGGAGAGTACGCTGCCGGAGAGCTTGGGGAGGTCGCCAACCCGGGGGCGGCCGTGGGCGGTGCCCATGGCCGACAGGGAGCGCCGGGCCGCAAGGCACGCAAAGCCCGCCAGCGCGAAGCCTCCGAGGATGACCAGCAGGTAGGGCAGCAGGCCGTACCGTCCGCAGAGCAGTTCCTCGCGATGAGCCATGCCGAGCTGAGCCAGTACCCCGATGCCGTCGTCGAGAACGCTTACTACAGCCTGCGTGAGGAGAGCGAGCCCCGGCAGGAGGGCCGGTACTACCCGAACATGAAGCGCTTGACCTGCAGCGCCCTCGAGCGAGAGAAGGACCGGAGGGAAGTCGAGGCACTGGTCAATGCCGGCTGCGAGAGCATGTGGGAACGGTGGTACTGGGAGGCTGTGGGCAAACCCTGTACATGGTGGCTCGAGAACCACCTCGTGGCCAAGCACGCCCTGACGACCTGCCTCAACTGCGGGATGTGCACTTCGGTCTGCCCGGCGGCCGAGCATTTCGGCGAGAGCTACGACCCCCGCGTGATCGTCGACACCGCCCTGTCGGGTGACGAAGACCGGATCGTGGCTCTCCTCAAGGGCAACACCATCTGGTACTGCGCCCAGTGCGGGTCTTGCAATTCCCGTTGCCCGCACGGCAACGACATCATGAACCTCGTCTCTTCGTTGCGGACGCTCGCGCAGTTGAAGGGCTACCACACCGAAAGCGTGAGAGGGAGGCAGCAGTACGCGGGCCGCCATCTTTGGGGGGCGAACTTGTGGAACCGAGCTCTGAGCCTCTATTTCCGCAACCCGGGCCCGGCGGACCACCCCGACTTCGGCCCTCGGTACGCCAGCTGGTGGGCCAACGCGGAAGAGGAGTTCGCTCGCCTAGGCGCCACCCCAGACATGGACGGTGACTTCGCCGGCCGCAAGGTCGCCCCCGAGACCCTGGCCGAGCTGCGCAGCTGTATCAAGGCAGGAGGGGCCTTGGTCCTGTGGCAGAAGATCGAGGAGCACGCGGCCGCTGACGCCGCTCGGCTCGGGCTCGACCTGGACGCCTATCTCGAAAAGGTCAGCAGGGAAGGATAAGGAATTGGACCTGGCTACGAACGCTGCCTCAGTCATAACGACGAGGCGGGACGTGAAAGCTATCCCGGACGACGGTTACTACGTGCCGGCCAGCTGCGTGATGGGGACCTACAGCCCGTCGGTCGAGCCGCTCGTTGGCCGGCTCTATGACCTGCTTGGCCGGCGCTGGGCGATGTCCGCAACGGCGCCTGCCTCCAAGAACACCTGTTGCTCGGGGATCGTCACGCATGGCGGCGCTTTCACCGTTGAGAGCTCGTTGCTTGTCGTCGCGCGCCTATGGTCCGTGGCGGCCGAAGCGGGGTTCGACAACATCACAGCGGTGTGCGTCACGTCCTTCGCGATGCATACCGAGATGCGCCAACTTCTGCAGACAGAACCCGGGCTCGCCAAGGAAGTCGACAAGCAACTGTACGAAGCATGCGGGCGCCACCTCGTCGTCCCCAAGGAGATCGTTCACTGCAGCGACGTGATCTATAGGTACCGGGCCCAGCTGGCGCGCCACATGAAGTACCGGCTTGTCGACGCCGCCTCGGGAATGCCGTTGAAAGTGGTCGACCACGTCGGCTGCCACTACAACAAGCTCTTTCCCGACAAGTCCGTCGGCGGTACCGAGTACTGTGACGTGCTTGCTGCCATGGTCCGCGAATGGGGCGGTGAGGAAGTCGACTACCCCGAACGCCGCCATTGTTGCGGGATGGGTTTCCGCCAGTGCATGGTGCGCCCCAACCGGTCTTTTACGCTCGCTTGCGCCCGAAAAAAGTTCGAGAGCATGGCCCCGTTTGAGCCCGACCTGATCCTCACCAACTGCCCCGGCTGCCTCCTTGTCCTCGACCGCGAGCAATGGGGGGTCAACCAGCTGACAGGATCCAGTTTCGAGGTGCCCGTGCTAAATTATGCCCAGCTGGCCGGGCTTTTGCTCGGCTGGCATCCCTATGACGCCGTGGGCATCCAAGGCCATACAGTGCCAGTCGAACCGTTGCTCGAGCGCATTGGCATCCCATGCACCGGGCGCCCGCTGAACCTCGCCGGCGGCCGCCGCCATGAACCCCGTGACCTGGCAGCAGCGGGCGGCAATCGTGGGGGCCAGGAATGACCGCCCCTGTCCTGGTCCTGGGTGGTGGGGTGACCGGGATGCACGTCGCCACAGCCGTTGCAGAGCTCGGGTACCCTTCGGTCTTGGCGGAAAAGAGTTCGCAATTAGGGGGTCGCGTGGCCAGCCTGTCACGGACTTTCCCCTTCTTTGACCACGACGGCTTCAACGACGGCAAAGAGTTCACCGACGAGGTTGAGGCGGACATGCGCGCTCACGCCGAGGTCGACGTCCGACTAAGCACCACTCTCGTCGGCATAGAGGGCGATTTCCCCGAGTTCAAGGCCACTTTCAGCGACGGTTCCGCCGAGGTGGTGAGCACAGTCGTGATAGCGACCGGCTTCGACCCCTTCGACCCGTCGGATCTCGAAGAGTACGGCTACGGGCGGTACGCCAACGTGGTGACGGCGCCAGAACTGGAATGGCTCCTCAACCCGCGTGGCCCGAGCGCCGGAGAGCCCCGGCGCCCCTCGGACGGCAAGCTCGTGGAGCGCTTGGCAATTGTTTTTTGCGTCGGTTCTCGCAACCGCCGGATAGGAGCTCCCTTCTGCTCGCGCATTTGCTGCTCGTACAGCACAAAGCAGGCACTGACGGTACACGAACGCAACCCCCGTGCCGCCGTCACCTGTTTTTACATGGATGTGCGGACTTATGATCGCGGGTTTGAAGAAATGTACTCGCTTGCGCAAGAGCGGGGGATCCGTTACGTCCGCGGGCGCGTCTCGGGCTGCAAGGAACTCCCCGGTGGCGACATAGTGGTGCGGGCAGAGAACACATTGCTTCAGAAGATCTTCTCGAGCCCGTTCGACATGGTCTCCCTCTCCACGGGCATGCGGCCTTGCGCCGACCTCGAGCACCTGGCTCACATCCTCGGCATGCGGCTGGCCCCGGACGGTTTCCTCGCCAGCAAGGAGTGGTTCCGCTTCCCTCACGATTCCACCAGGGAGGGGGTATTTGTCGCCGGTTGTGCGAGCGGCATGAAGCCGGTCCGCAACTGCATAATTGACGGGAGCGCGGTGGCTGCCAGGGTGGCTGCCGTGCTGCGCTCCAGCCTCAGCCAAGCGGCCAGAACCGGCTGACGTAAATGCGGTACGGCTTTGTCGTGGACAACCGGAGGTGCATCGGGTGCCACGCCTGCTCGGTTGCCTGCAAAGCCGAAAATCACGTACCGCTCGGTGTGTTCCGGACATGGGTGAAATCTGTCGAGAAAGGTGCCTACCCGCAGACGCGCCGTTATTTCCAGGTGACCCGCTGTAACCACTGCGAGTACCCGCCTTGTGCCGTCATATGCCCGGTTGGGGCCATGTACCGCCGGCAGGACGGGATAGTCGATTTTGACCCGGCCAGGTGCATCGGTTGCAAAGCCTGCCAGCAGGCCTGTCCTTATGACGCCATTTACACGGACCCTGGTAGCCGGACCGCCGCCAAGTGCCATTTCTGCGCCCACCGGGTCGAAGCAGGCCTCGAACCAGCCTGCGTGGTTGCCTGCCCGGAGCACGCCATCCTCGCCGGGGACATGGACGACCCGGACAGCGAAGTTTCTCGCGCCTTGAAGGAGCACGCCGTGCGCGTCCGGCGCCCTGAGGTTGGTACCAACCCGAAGCTTTTTTACGTGGAGGTTGACAGCTCGCTGATAGTCCCCGGGCAGGCCCGCAACGTCGGGTCGTACCTCTTTGCCACGGTCAACCCCCACTTCCCCCGGGCGAACGGCCACCTCCGCGGGGCGCCGCCCCCTCTTGGCCCACTCGACGCGGTGGTTGCATATGACGTCGAGCACGAACAGCCCTGGGGTTGGCGAGTGCCGGCCTACTTCTGGACAAAATCGTTGTCGGCAGGAGCTCTTTTCATCCCGGCGCTGGCACGGCTACTGGAGGGTGCGAAGCTTTCGGGCCGCCTCGAGGGCGTACTCAGCTTGGGCGGCCTGGCGTTCCTGGGCCTTACTGTTGGCCTGCTCATCTCGGACCTCTCCCGCCCCGAGCGCTTCCTCAACGTGCTGCGCTGGCCCCGAGCACGGTCCTGGGTCTCACGAGGCGCTTTCTGTATTGCCGGTTATGGGCTTTTGCTCACGTGCTTATTGTTGTCGGAACTGGCCGGCGCAGCGGGCCTGGGTTCTGTCCTGCTCTGGCCCACGGCCGCAGCCGGCACCGCGGCGGCGGTTTACACGGCGTTCCTTTTCGGCCAGTGCCGGGGCCGGGCACTGTGGCAGTCCCCGGTGCTGGCCGTGCAGCTCCTTGTCCAGTGTGCCCTTGCCGGGAGCGCCTGGCTGCTGCTGCTGCCCGGAGGGCTCGGCGTGACCGCGCAACTGCGCCGTGACGCCGTTTACTGCCTCGTTACAGGGCTTTTTGCGCACGCATCGATTGTCATCTGGGAAGTCGTGCTGCCCCGCCGCCCACTGGCGTCGGGCGCCCGCTACGCCGCCTCCCTGATCGCGAGCGGGCCGTTCAGGACCATCTTCTGGGCCGGGACCGTTGGCCTCGGGTGCCTGGCCCCCGCGACCCTGCTCGCGTTGAGCACGACCTCGACGACCTTCACCGCCCTCGCCGGAGCGGCCGCTTTGGCAGGGGTGGGAGCGTTCGAGTGGTGCTTCGTCATGGCCGGCCAGTGCGTACCCAATAGCTGAAAGGGTTTTTTGTGAGAGAGGAATTCGGGCGCGAGGGCAGCCACCTCCAGTCCTTCCCACCTGCCGAGCGCTGGGACGACTGGGCCGAGAACGACGCCAAGGCCTGGCCCCAGCGGAGCGAACGGCACTACTGCCTCGTACCCACCCTTTGTTTCAACTGCGAGGCAGCCTGCGGCCTGCTCGTTTATGTCGACAAAAAAACCGGGGAGATCGCCCGTGTCGAAGGCAACCCGCTCCACCCCGGGAGCCGGGGCCGGGTGTGCGCCAAGGGCTTCGCGCTCCTCAACCAAGTCCGCTCGCCCGACCGCATCCTCTACCCGCTGAGGCGCGACGGGCCTCGCGGTTCGGGCCGGTGGCGGCGCACGACCTGGGACGAAGTGCTCGGTTACTTGGGCGGCCGGATCCGCACGGCGCTCCAGGAGGGCCGCGGTAACGAAGTGATGTACCACGTGGGGCGCCCTGGCCACGACGCTTATATGGAACATGTCCTCCAGGCCTGGGGGGTCGATGGCCACAATTCGCACACCAATATCTGTTCCGCCTCGGCACGCCTGGGGTACGCGTTGTGGCAAGGAGCCGACCGCCCCTCGCCCGACTACGCGAATGCCCGTTGTATCCTCCTCATTTCGGCGCACTTGGAAGCTGGCCACTATTTCAACCCCCACGCCCAGCGGATCATGGAGGCCAAGGCGGCCGGCGCAAAGCTCATTGTCGTTGACCCTCGGCTCTCCAATACGGCGTCCATGGCAGACATGTGGTTGTCGCCTCGCCCGGGCACCGAAGCAGCCATCCTGCTGGCCATGGCCGGCGTCGTGCTCCGCTCTGGCAAGTTCGACAGCTGCTTCGTGAGGGACTGGGTCAACTGGCAGGACTACGAGGGCGACGGTTTTACAGCCAAGGGCAAGAGCTTTGACGACTTTGTGAGAGCGCTCAGCCGGCACTACGAGCGCTACACGCCCGAGCTTGCCGAAGAGCTGAGCGGCGTGCCGGCCGAGGCCATAACACAGGCCGCCTTGGACGTCGCGGCGGCGGGGGGGCGCTTCTCCTCCCACATATGGCGCGCCGCCGCCGCGGGCAACCTTGGCGGCTGGCAAGCGGCACGCGCCCTGGTGCTGCTGCACGTCCTCACGGGCTCGGTCGGCACCCCGGGCGGCCTGTCGCCCAATACCTGGGACAAGTTTGTCCCCCGCCCGCTCAAGGTCCCCCCGCCACAGCGCCAATGGAACGAGCTCTTGTACCCACCCGAGTGGCCTCTCAGCCACCATGAACTTTCTCAGCTGCTGCCTCATTTCTTGAAGGAAGGGCGGGGGCGCCTGGACACCTACTTCACCCGCGTCTTCAACCCGGTGTGGACCTACCCCGATGGGTTCAGTTGGTTGGAGGTGCTCCGCGACGAGGACCTTGTCGGTGTGCACGCTGCCCTCACCCCCGTCTGGAGCGAGACGGCCGCTTTTGCCGATTATGTCTTGCCGATGGGCCTCGCGTGCGAGCGCCACGACGTCCAGAGCCAGGAGACTCATGCCGCACGCTGGATCGGTTTCCGCCAACCGGTTTTGCGGGTCTTCCGGGAACGCGAGCGCTCCGAGACGGTCCGTCACACCTACGAGGCCAACCCTGGCGAGGTATGGGAGGAGGACGAGTTCTGGACCAGTCTTTCCTGGCACATCGACCCCGACGGCTCGATGGGCATCCGGCAGTGGTTCGAGTCGGTGGAGCAGCCGGGCTTGCCGCTCGGCGTCGACGAGTACTACGGCTCCATCTTCTCGAGCTCCGTGCCCGGCCTGCCCGAGGCCGCCGCCGCCAGGGGCCTCGTCCCGCTCGAGTACATGCGCCGTTTCGGGGCTTTCGAGCTGCCAGGTGACGTTTACCACCTCAACGAGCGGGCCCCGCTCGCTGCCGAGCTTGAAGGCGCGGTCGTGCAGGGAGACATCCTGGCCAAAGACGGCCTCAATGTCGCAGTGGTCGTGAGGGGGGGGCCAGTCACCGGGTTCGCTACCCCGTCGCGCAAGCTCGAGCTGTACTCCCGCACGCTGCGCGACTGGAAATGGCCCGAGATGGCGTTACCCGAGTACGTCCCGAGCCACGTCGGCCCCGAGGCGCTGAGAGCGGCCGCGGCCCGGAGCACACCGAGCGCGCACACGAGCTCCTGGCCTGCGGGCGTCCCGGCAGTGGTCTGGCCTCCTCACGCCGATGGCGAAACGATGACCCTCGTGCCCATTTACCGCCTACCGACGTTGGTCCACACGAGGAACGATAATGCCAAGTGGTTGTTCGAGATTTCTCACCGCAACCCCCTTTTGATGGCGGCCGCCGACGCCGCGCGCCTCGGCTTTGCCACGGGGGACTTGGTGCGGGTGAACACCGAGATCGGCTGGTTCGTAATAGCCCTCTGGGTCACCGAGGGGTTGGCGCCCGGAGTTGTGGCTTGCTCCCACCACCTTGGACGGTGGCGCCGGGACCGTGACGAACCTATTGAGCGATGGGGAAGTTCTGTCGTCGAGGTCACCCGGCCCGGGCCGGGCCAGTGGATGCTCAGGGTGAAAGAGGGGGCCCGGCCTTGGCCGAGCGCCGACCCCGACTCCTCGAGGATCTGGTGGACAGACACCGGGGTCCACCAGAACCTGACCTTCCCCGTCCATCCAGATCCCGTTTCCGGGATGCAGTGCTGGCACCAATTGGTCAAGGTGCAAAGGGCTCTCGCTGGCGACCGCTACGGCGACGTATTTGCCGACACGGCCGCGGCCCACCAGGTTTACCAGCGCTGGAAGGACCTTTGCCGGCCGGCGCCCGGGCCCGGAGGGCTGCGCCGGCCTCTCTGGTTGGCACGAGCCGCCCGCCCCGCGCCCGAGGCCTACCTGATGTCCTGAGCGGGCACGGACGAAGGGCCGGCTGGCCGGGCGAGTTTCAGATGTCTTCCTCGAGCACGGCGATCACATCGCCAGTCCCCACCGACGCGCCGGGCTCAACGCGCACCTCGACAACCCGGCCTGAGGACTCCGAGACGATGTTGTTCTCCATCTTCATTGCCTCGAGGACCCCTATCACCTGGCCTACTTCCAGTAAATCTCCCGGCTTGACAAGGACCCGCACGATCGTGCCCTGCATCGGTACGGTCACCTCTCCTCCCGCCGCCCCGCCGCGAGGCAACCGGCCGGCTGGGCCGGCTCCCCTGGGACCGGGCTTTTCCCGGCCCTTGTCGCGTTCACGGCCAGGGCGCGCTTGGCCAGGACGGAGCCAGACGCGCACCCGGTAGAGCCGCCCTCCGACCTCTACATCTACATCCTGGGGCTCGGGCCCTTGAGTACCAGAGGTGGCCGGCGAGGGAGGGCTCGCAACTGCGGCTGGGGCCGACGGCGCCCCCGGGAGGATCTCTGACCAATTGAGCCGGTCCGTGAGCCAGGTGGTCGAGTGCCTGCAGGCGATGAAGTCGTCGTGGGCGAGGACGGCTGCCTGGGCGGGGAGCGTCGTCGGCACCCCCTCGACCACGGTCTCTGACAGGGCGCGCAACAAGCGTCTGCGAGCGACCTCGCGATCAGGGCCCCATGCGACGAGCTTGGCCAAGAGGTTGTCGTAGTGCTGGCTGATGACGTCACCGCTCTCGTACCCCGAGTCGGAACGAACCCACGGGCCGGCCGGCAGCTTCAACCTGGAGATCGGGCCAGCCGCCGGCAGGAAACGCCCGTTGGAGGGGTCCTCGGCGTTGACCCGGACCTCGATCGCGTGGCCCGAGATTTGCAGCTCGTCTTGCCCGAAGGGGAGCGGTTCACCCGCGGCAACAGAGAGCTGCAAGCCGACCAGGTCTATTCCGGTTACGAGCTCGGTCACAGGGTGCTCGACTTGCAGGCGCGTGTTCATCTCCAGGAAAAAGAACTCCTCGTCCTGGTAGATGAACTCGACCGTCCCAGCGTTGGAGTAGCCGCACGCCTTGGCCACCTTGACGGCAGCGTCTCCCATTGCGCCCGCGACCCCCGGTGGCAGCCCCGGTGCCGGCGCCTCTTCGACCAACTTCTGGTGCCGCCGCTGGACCGAGCAGTCACGGGTGCCGAGGTGGAGGACATGGCCCTGAGCGTCCCCAAAGACCTGGACTTCAACGTGGCGCGGCCAGGAGAGGTATTTCTCGGCGTAGCATTCACCGCGGCCGAAGGCACCTTTTGCCTCTCGTTGAGCGGCCTCCAAGCCTTCGGCAGCCTGTTCGGCACTGGCGACAACCCGCATCCCGCGGCCGCCGCCCCCGAAGGCTGCTTTGATCGCCACAGGCCAGCCATAGGCCTCGCCAAACGCGACTACCTCCGCCGGCCCTGACAGCGGCCCGTCAGTCCCGGGTACTGGTGCCACTCCAGCGCTCTTCGCTGCCGCTCGGCTGACGATCTTGTCGCCCATGACCTCGATGGCTTCGGGAGGGGGCCCCACCCATGTGGCGCCCGCAGCGAGCACCGCCCGAGCGAGCTCGGCGTTCTCGGCAAGGAAGCCATACCCAGGGTGCACAGCATCGGCTCCCGAGCGCTTGAGCACTTCTAGCAACCTGGCAACCGACAGGTAGCTCTCGGCCGAGCGAGCGGGCCCCAGCCGGTACGCCTCGTCAGCACAGCGGGCGTGAAGAGCCCCGCGGTCGGCGTCGGAGTAGACAGCTACCGAGACGAGCCCGAGGTCCCGGCAAGCCCTCATGATGCGGACGGCGATCTCTCCCCGGTTGGCGACGAGGACCTTGGTAATGCGGCCCAGTGGGGTAATGCGGCCTAGTGGAGCTACCGGCACGATCCGGCAGTCTGCCAGGCTGGAGAGGTGCGCGTCGATGTGAAGGTGGTGGCCGACCGCGAGGTGGCCCGCCTGGCCCGGGCTCGCTTCAACCGTTTGGTCCAGCTAGCCGAGACGACTTCAACCAACACGGTGGTCGCTGAGGAGGCTTCCATCGGGGCCCCGGAAGGGCTTGTTGTGGTTGCCGACTACCAATCCGCCGGGCGAGGCCGCTTCGAGCGGAAGTGGGAGGCGCCCCGCGGCGCCTCCCTCTTGTTTTCCGTCTTGGCGCGCCCGGGGGCGGCCGAGCTGCCACCGAGCCGCCGCCACCTGGCCGTGGCAGCTGTTTCTCTCGCGCTCGCCGAGGCTGCGGGGCGCGCGGCCTCGGTGCGGTTGGCTCTCAAGTGGCCGAACGACCTCATCGCGGCGGGGGCACCCGGCCTCAAGGTCGCGGGGCTGCTCGCCGAGGTGACGACCGACGGCGGTCTCGTGGTGGGCGCCGGCCTAAACGTGGCTTGGGCCCCCGAAGGCGCCACCTGCGTCGAGGCGCTCGCGGGTCGCCCAGTCGACCGGGGAGCGCTCCTCGTCGAAGCGCTGCTCGCCCTGGACCGGCTCTATGGGGACTGGGACCACGTGGCACAGCTCTACCGGGAGTCGTGCGCGACGATCGGCAGGACTGTGACCGTGAGCTATTGCGGCCGCGCCCCCGACCTGAGCGGGACTGCTGTGGATGTCGACGACGCCGGCCGCCTACTTGTACGCGCCGCAGGAGACGACGCGTTCCTCGGCCGCCTGGTGGCGGTCGCCGCGGGCGATGTCGTGCACGCTCGCACCGGGACAAGCGCGTAGGGTTTCTAGGCAATGAAGGCCTTGGTGCTGGCTGGAGGTGCCGGGACGCGTTTGCGCCCCATCACTTATACGAGGGCTAAGCAGCTCGTCCCCGTTGCCAACAAGCCTGTGCTTTTCTACGGCTTGGAAGCGATCGCAGCCGCGGGCATCAAGGAGGTGGGCATGGTCGTGGGGGACACCGCAGCCGAAGTGAGGGCGGCCGTCGGGGACGGCTCGAGTTTCGGTCTCGAAGTGACCTACCTCCCCCAGGAGGCACCCCTCGGATTGGCTCACGGGGTGCTGATCGGGCGAGAGTTCCTAGGCGACGATGACTTCGTCATGTACCTGGGAGACAACCTCTTGCAGCAGGACCTGGCGAGCTTTGTCGCCCGTTTCGAAGCGCAGCGCTCTCGTGCCACGGCACCCCGCCTCGGGGAGGACGCGCTTCTCCTGCCGGCGGCTCAGATCTTGCTCAAGAAAGTTGAAGATCCGCAGCGTTTCGGTGTCGCGGAGCTGGGGCCCTCGGGCCACGTCACGCGCCTTGTCGAAAAACCCGTCGTGCCAGCCTCGGATCTCGCCCTCGTCGGTGTTTACCTCTTCGACAACCGCATCCATGAGGCGGTTGCGGCGATAGAGCCCTCTGCGCGGGGGGAGCTGGAGATAACCGATGCCATCCAATGGCTGATAGACCAGGGCCATATCGTGCTCTCGGAGATATTGGAGGGCTGGTGGATCGACACCGGCAAACTGACACCTTTGCTCGAAGCCAACCGCTTGCTCCTCGAAGGGCTCGAGCGCCACATCGAGGGCGCGGTCGATGCCCTCAGCCAACTGGACGGCCGAGTCGTAGTAGAAGCGGGGGCTCACGTTGTGAGGAGCCACGTGCGCGGCCCAGCGGTTGTCGGAGCGGGTTCGCAGGTCGTCGACAGTTTTATCGGGCCGTTCACAGCAATTGGTGAGGGGTGCCTCGTCGAGCACTCCGAGATCGAGCATTGCGTGCTCCTGGGTGCGGTAAAAGTCGTTGACGCTGGCCGCTTGGAGGACTCATTGCTCGGCTACGGCGTCGAAGTCACCCGCAGCGCCCGCCGCCCCCGGGCGACGCGGCTCATGGTCGGGGACCACTGCGTCGTGGATCTTTCCTGACCATGAAATTACTTGTCACCGGTGGCGCCGGCTTTATCGGCTCGAACTACGTGCGCTGGGTGCTCTCGCACACAGACGACGAAGTGACTGTCTACGACGCTCTCACCTACGCCGGTAACCTCGCCACGCTCAAAGACGTCGAAGAATCCTTTGGCAGTCGTTATCATTTCGTTCACGCCAGCATCTGCGACTTTGGGGCTCTAGAAAAGGCGGTGCGCGGGCACGACGCAGTCGTGCATTTTGCGGCCGAGAGCCACGTCGACCGTTCGATCGCAGGGCCCGAAGACTTTGCCATGACAAATTGCGTCGGGACGAACCTGGTGATGCACGCTTGCCGGCGGCTCGGCGCCGAGCGGGCCGTGCACATTAGTACTGACGAGGTCTACGGTTCTGTGCCCCAAGGCCGCTCGGGCGAAAAGGACTTGCTCGAGCCGCGGTCACCTTATTCGGCCTCCAAGGCGGGGTCTGACCTGATCGCGCTCTCGTATTTCACTACGTACGGGCTCCCTGTCGTGGTGACGAGGTCGTCGAACAACTTCGGCCCCTGGCAATACCCCGAAAAGTTGGTACCCCTCTTCCTTACCAACCTCCTCGACGGTAAGAACGTGCCGCTCTATGGCGATGGGCTCAACCAGAGGGACTGGCTTTTTGTCGAGGACAATTGCGCTGCTATCGACCTTTTGCTCCGGCGGGGACAAGCGGGCGAAATTTACAACATAGGGGCCGGCAATGAGATGCCAAACCGCGAACTGGTAGACAAGCTTTTGGCTTTGGCGGGCGCCGGCCCCGAAAGGGTCGACTACGTGACCGACCGCCTCGGCCATGACCGGCGCTATAGCGTCGACTCCTCCAAAGTCCGCTCTCTTGGCTGGTCACCAGAGCACAACCTCGACGACGCATTGGAGCTCACGTACCGGTGGTACGGCGAAAACCGTTGGTGGTGGGAGCCTTTGAAGTGAGGGCGCTCATCACAGGCGCCGGGGGGCAGGTCGGCAGGGAGCTCGAGGCGGCGCTAGCTGCCAGTCCCCATCACGAAGTACTGGCACTTTCACACGGCGACCTCGACATCTCGGACCGTGAGCGTGCCCTCCAAGTGCTCGGCGAATGGAGCCCGGAAGTGGTCATCAACGCGGCTGCTTTCACGGCGGTTGACGCATGTGAGGAACAGCGCGACAAGGCCTTTGCGATCAACGCCATCGGGGCGCGCAACCTGGCCGAGGGGGCAAGGCTCGCCGGGGCTCATTTGGTGCACCTTTCGACGGACTACGTTTTCGACGGCGAGTCGCCCCGTCCTTATACGGAGTGGGACGAGCCGCACCCTATTTGTGCCTACGGGGAATCAAAATTGGCTGGAGAACGAGAGGTGCTCTCGTTGCTCCCAGGGGCTGCAGTAGTGCGGACTTCATGGGTTTGCGGACGCTACGGCGCGAACATGTTGAAGACCATCCTGCGCCTCGCCGGCACGCCCGGGCAGTTGCGCTTCGTGGACGACCAGCGTGGCTGCCCGACATTTGCCGACGACCTCGCAGCTATGCTCGTGCGCCTTGGCGTCGAGCGCATCCCAGGGACTTTCCATGTGACCAACCAGGGCGTGACGACGTGGTACGGCTTTGCGCGCGAAGTGCTTTCGGCGGCCGGCGAAGACCCGGCGCGGGTGCTGCCAATCAGGACCGAAGACCTCGTCCCAGCTCGGCCGGCTCGCCGGCCCAAGAACTCGGTGCTTGACAACGCCGCGCTCCGGCTCCTCGGCCTCGCTCTTCTCCCGGGTTATCAAGCCGCGCTTGAGCGCACGGTCGCCCACCTGGTCGCCCAAGCTCGCTCAGCGGCTACCACGTGACAGGAGGGGCCGTCGGCGCGGTCGTCGTCAACTACAACGCTCGCGACCACTTGCTCACTTGCGTCGGGAGCTTGCGGTGTGATGACGTCAATCAGGTTGTGGTTGCCGACAACGGCTCGAAGGACGGGTCGGAACTCGCACTGCTCGAGGCGTACCCGGCAGTCAGGTGGGCACCGACGGGCAGCAACCTGGGTTATGGGAGCGCCGCCAATATCGGCGCCAAACTGCTTAGTTCGCCGTACCTCCTCGTCTGTAACCCCGATGTGACCGTACGCCCGGGGGCCATTGGGGCGCTGCGGCGGCTCCTCGAGTCCAGGCCCGAGGTGGCCGTTGCCGGGCCCCGGATCCTCAACGGTGACGGCACCCTTTACCCCTCGGCGCGACGTTTCCCCGGCATGTTGGAGGCCTTTGTCCATGGCATCATCGGTCAGTTCTGGCAGCGCAACCCGTTCTCGAAGCGCTACAGGATGACTGAGTGGGACCACGCCGTACGCCGGGACGTGGACTGGGTGTCGGGTTCGTGCTTCCTCGTAAGGAGGACCGCCTGGGACGCCGTGGGGGGTTTTGACGAGCGGTACTTCATGTACCTGGAGGACGTTGACCTTTGCTGGCGCCTCCGCCAAGCCGGCTGGGCTGTTACATATGAGCCGGAGGCCGAGGTAGTGCACGTCCAGGGCGTCTCCGCGGACCGGCACCCCTACCGCATGCTGCTCGCGCACCACGTGTCGATGTGGCGCTTCGCAGTACAGACAACTAAAGGGCCGAAGCGCTGCATGCTTGCCCTCGTCGTACCCGGCCTCGCTGTCCGCCTGGTGCTCACGGTGACCAGGCGCTTTGTGAGCGGGCTCGCTCTCAGCGCGCGAACAACCAGGCGGGCCCACGCCCCCTCCCACTGAACGATAACCTGTCAGGTCGTTATGGGAAAAGCCTCTTCGGCCAAGAAAGTCGCCCGCGCGGCGGGAATGGGTGGTAGCCGCGCCTACGGCACGAGGCCACCGTGGAACTACTACGTGGCCGTCTTCGTACTGGTCCTGCTCGGCGTGGTTGGCGTCTACAACAGCCGCGAGTACTTGGACGGCAAGGTCAACGGCGCCGGTACCGTCGCGCCGACGGTAGGGGCCCACTGGGTCGAGGGCCTTGCCGTCGACGCGTGCGGCAAGCTCCTCCCCCCGATCAAGACAAACCGGGACCCCTACGGCATAACCACCCACGGGGATGGCGTCATCTACATCTCGCCGAAGGTCAAATCGGCGGCCGGGCACAATGCGACACTGGGCAAGTTCGCCAGCTCGATCGGTATGACGCTGAACGCAGGCGAGCTCGAAGTGCCGGGCGGGAAGCTCTACCAGGCTGGGGACACCTGCGAGGGCAAGCCCGGCCAGGTCTACGTGATGACATGGTCTTCCCCCCAGGCGCCCCAAAGCGACGGGGTCCTCCAGGACAAGGACCAGGTCAGCCAGTCCAGCGGCCTCGAGGACACCTGCAACCCCGATTGTGACTCGGGTGTGCTCCTAGAGAACGACCAGCTCGTCACCATCGCCTTCCTCCCGACGGCGCCCAAGCACACCACCCCAAGCATCCTGCAGCCACCTGCGTCGGTCGTCGCCAAGCTGACGACCTTGGTGGCCAACGGTGGCACGACTACCACTACCGCCACCGTCCCGCCCACGACGTCCAAGACGGGCAAGTCAACGAGCACCACCACGTCGACCAAGCCCACCACCTCGACCACCTCGACCACGTCCACCACGTCGAGCAAGAAGAGCACCAAGTGAGCGCGTCCGGCGCCAAGCCGGTCTATAGCGCCTTGGTGACCGGCGGCGCCGGGTTCATCGGCTCGACCCTGGTGGACCGCCTGCTTGCCGAGGGCCACACCGTCGACGTCGTGGACGACCTCTCCAGCGGCTCGCTCGCCAACCTCGCCGAGGCACGGACCGCAGGGAGCGGGCGCTTCCATTTCCACCAGTTGGACATCCGCTCCCATGATGTCGTCGGCCTGATGGAGCGCCGCAAGCCCGAGGTCGTGTTCCATCTTGCAGCCCAAAAAGACGTCAGGGTCTCTGTGGATGACCCCGTCCTTGACGCTGACATAAACATCCTTGGCTCCTTGCGAGTGCTCGAAGGGGCGAGGGTGGGGGGGGCTCGGAAGTTTGTTTTCGCAGCGAGCGGCGGCACTCTCTACGGCGACACGGACCAGCTCCCCACCAAGGAGTCGGCCCCGCACCAGCCGGTTTCTCCTTACGGGATAACCAAGAAAGCCTTTATCGACTACTTGTTCGCTTACCGTGCGCTGCACGGCCTCGAGTACGCAGCGCTCGCGCTCTCCAATGTCTATGGGCCGCGCCAGGATCCTCATGGCGAGGCCGGTGTCGTAGCCATCTTTGCCGGCCGGCTCTTGGCAGGCGAGCCCTGCCTGATCTACGGGGACGGCAGCCAGACCCGCGACTACGTCTATGTCGACGACGTCGTTGACGCGTTCTCCCGCGCCTCGGGCCGCGGGAGCGGGCTCATCTGCAACATCGGCACCAGCACCGAGACCAGCGTCAACGACCTGTACTGGACGATGGCTCGCAATGCGGGGATAGACCAGCCGCCGCTCTACGCTCCTGCGCGGGCGGGTGAGCTCCAGCGGAGCTCTCTCGATATCGGCCGTGCAGCCATCCATCTCGGGTGGAAACCGTGGACCACGCTCGAAAAGGGCACCGCGGCAGTGCTCGAGTGGTCGCAGGCGAAGGCTTCCGCAGCCGCCGGCTAGGCGGAGCCCGGTTTAGCGCGGGATCTCCGCGGTGGCCAGCTTCAGTCGCACGCCGGGTTGGAAGCTCAGCACGGCGCTGACCGGTACGGCAATCAACTTATGGCCGAAAAAGAGGCGCTCTTCGCTCACCAGCACCTGAACAATGGCGAAATCCGTTGGGCCGACCTCGAAGCCGGCGACGGTGCCGATGGGGCCGTCGGAGGCATAAACCGTTTCGCCAGGATAAGTCTCGGCTTCTCCTGCGGGGGCCGTGGCTCGAACTTCGACCGTTGGCAGTGCCGGCCCCCCGAGCATGGGCCCCCGGAAGGGTACGAACCCTGTTGGCACGCCGGGCAGGATTTCCTTTCGCTCGGCTTGGGGGAGCTGTTCGAGGTCGTCTTCGCGGCACGTCAGCTGGACGCCTTCGCCAACCTCGGCGACGAGCGCGACCGGGACCAGGCGGCCGAGGCCGATGCGATGTTCCGGCTCGGCCACGAGATGGGTCACGCGAAGCGAGGCTGGGTCCACAACGATCGCGTGCAGGGTGTACGAAGTCGTGCTTGATCGTCCCGCACCGGTGCTTGCGCAGGTGACTTTGGCGCCCAGGACCAGGCGCTCAGCCGTAGGCATTCATGCCCCCTTTGTCTTGTAGTACTTACCGAAAAAGGTCCATTTGGTGCGGCCGCACGATTTCGGCACGGACCGATGACTCGCGGAACAAGCTCGGCTCGAGGCCACGCACGATGACCGCCGGTACGCCGTTCGCCTTTCCTTTGGCGAGCTCGGCCGCCGCTGCGATCTCGTCGGCTACGCACATTTCAGTAACAGCTAGTTCTTTGCCGTTGGCATCGGGAGTCCCCCTCAGGTCGACCACAGCGGCAACCCCGGCGCAACCTATAGCGACGTCCGTAAGCCCGTTGCGCCAAGCCCTACCGAAGGTATCGGAAATGATCACGCCAAGTGTGAGGCCAGTTCGCGCCCGTAGCGCATCGCGGATATGGCGGGCACTGCGGTCAGGGTCCACCGGGAGCAATGCTGCCTGCCCGACGGCAACATTGGACAGGTCAACACCCGCGTTCGCGCATACGAAACCGTGGCGAGTTTCCGAAATGATGAGCCCTTCTCTGTCTCGCAGCACTCTTGCGCTCTCTGACAAGACCAGCCGTCGTCGAGCGCGTAGGTCCGACGCGTCGAGGGGGACGAGACGTCCCTCGGCCTTCGAGACGATCTTTTGGGTCACGACGAGGACATCGCGCTCCTCGAGAGCGGCATGGTCAAGGACGAGGTCGGCGATCTCATCGCCCGAGCCGACCTCGCCAATCCCCTCCACGGGGAGCAGAGAAATCACAGTCAGATCTGAGCGCCGGCTGCGGCGAGGACGGTGCGGGCTAGGTTGGCGGCCTCCGCCGGGCCCGACATTACCGACGGCGCCACAACGCAACGCATGCCACTGTCTTCTATGTCTCCTGCGAGGTCGGCGTCGGCGGTGTCCACCACCAGGGTTGCCGCGTAGGGGGCCCAAATTTTGGCGACTCCAACAGCGCTCGCTTCCATCCCAAGTTCGGCCAGCATCCGGTCGGCAGGGCCCTTCAGCGCCTTTCCCGCGATTATGGGCGACACGGCGACAGTACTTTCGCGCCGCACTGCGACTGCTCCTGCGATCTCCCTGACCGCCAGTACCGGCCCTATCGAAACGACCGGGTTGGACGGGCAGATCACGAGCATTTCCGCTTCCTTGATCGCCTCGAGGGCACCTGGCGCGGGAGCGGCCTGGGCGACGCCTTCGAAGCGCACCGCTTTTACCTCGACGCCGTGGCGGAGCCCGACAAAGTACTCCTGAAAACCCAGTTCCACGGCCCCTGGCCCGCCAAGGGCCGCATGTTCGGGGCCAAGCTCGACGGTGACGCGCGTCTCCACTCTCGAGTCAGTCATGGGGATTACCCGTGCTCTCACCCCAAATCGTTGCGCGATGGCAGCCGTCACCTGAGAAAGGGTGGCTCCAGCGGCTAACTGCCCCGTCCGGAACAGGTGCGTCGCCAAGTCGACGTCGCCTAGGTTGAACCACGTCAAGCCCAGGCGCTCGGCCCTGCGGCTGGGCTCGAGCGTAGAGCCGGTGAAGCTTGGGCCCTCGAAGGCCCGCAAAGCGGCCATGACGGCCCAGGTCTCGCCGGCGATGCCCCAACCCGTCTCAGGGTTGTCGACGCCCCCGAGCGTGTAGGTGACGGTGTCCAGATCCGGGCTCACATAAAGGCCGTGGAGCACCGTGTCATCGCCTGTGTTGACCACGGCTGTTATCTGCTCTTGGCCGGTTACCGCAGCAATGCCGCGCAGCATGCGTGCTGCCCCAACCCCTCCCGCCAGGGCAGTCACGGTGGGCAGCCTCTCGTTCAACGCCGGAGCCCCGCGTGAGGGCGTAACGACGGGGCTATGTTGCACCTCCTCGGGTTGGCCCGGTCTCGCTTGGAAAGCACCGGGCCCGCAATGCCCCAGTCCGCGCCGATGTCCGGGTCGTCCCACGCGACGCCGAGCTCGTCGGCCTGGTTGTAGTAGGAGTCGACCATATAGGTGATCGTGAGATCTGTAAGCGAGGCGAACCCATGCGCGACGCCTGGCGGGATAAACACGCCAAGGGCGTTGCCGGCGTCGACGTCTATCGACAGTGTCGCCCCATCCGTGGGCGAGCCATCGCGCAGGTCGTGGAGGACTACTCTGGCCCTCCCCTGGGGCACAGTCCAGTAATCAGCCTGGTGCAAGTGATAATGGAGCCCCACGACTGCGCCCGCTTGGCGTTCGGCCCTGTTCGCCTGCACCATTTCGCGGCCGAGCGGGAACCAGCTGCGACGGTATGTCTCGATGAAGACGCCCCGCTCGTCACCGTGACGGTCGGGGTCGACGACGAAGACGTCGGCGATCACGTCCGACTCGGTGACCGTGGGCATGAGGGCGAGCGTACAGGCAGGGCGCACCTTCGCGCTATTTAGCGCCTGTCTTCAGGAGCCCGCGGGGCTTACCGAGCGCCAGTTGGGCACGGACGGGTGGGACCTTCCCGCGGGGCCCCGTCCAAAGACGGTAAGCAGGTTGCCGGTTATCCGTCCGATTATGGTGCTTGGGCACGCTTGGTGCGTGCAGGTCACCAGCGCCGTCAACCAGTTGACGCTACCGCTGTCGAACACCCCGCTCCCGCTTTGGGGATTTGTGTAGTAGGTCATGTCCGAGTAGGTGTAGCCGCCCCATGCTCCCTGGTTGGTGTAAGCGTCCGAGAGGGGCACGGGAGAGTGGCCGAACACCTCGAGGTCAGAGGGCATGGGGCCATCAATATCGAGGTGGTCGATATCCGATGCGATCACGTCGGGGACAGATGAGCCGCTGCGCAACCCTGTCCCACGAAAAATCCATGCGGAGACGTCATAAGGCACGAAGGCGGCGGAAGGCACGCCTGGCAGGAGGTACCCCGAGTACATTTCACCGACGAACATTTCCTCATCCCAGTTCGTCGGCGGCGAGCTCCAGGTGTTGCCCGTGACATCGTAAGGGCTTGCCTTGCCATCGAGAGGGTCTTCATCCGAGTCCCGGTAGTCCACTTCCTCCCGGTCGGGACCGAGCGCTGAAGCCTCCAGACGCGCGTGGCGCAAGACGGGCGCCGCGCCGAAAAACACTATGTTGGCACCCTTTGCTGAGGCGCTGAGCGCTGCAAGACGCTCGGAGTTCGTCCAGACCTCGTCGTGGTCGAGCGAAAGGAGCGTGTTGTGCTGGAGAAGTACTCCCGGGTGCTGGGATACCGTTATGTCTGTCGCGTAGCTGACATCGAGCCCATGCTCCTCCGCCCAACGCACAAAAGGGTACTCGTTGTCGAGGAAATCGGCGGCTCCATCTCCCCAGTCGTAGGGCCGGTCGAAAGAAACCACGAGCGCTCTGTTACATGGCGGGTACGTGCTCGACCCAGGGGGACAGGGGCCTGTACCCTCGTAAAGGTCGTAACCCCCGTAAGGGTTCCAGGCTTGCTCGGTGAGCGACCGCGACATCACCAAGTAAGCCGAGTGGCTGGCCGGCGCCCAAATTGTAAGGATTATGTAACCCTGCTGGCCGCCGCTGCCGACGAGCTTGAACAAGTAGTCGCCAGAAAGCCAGGCCTCCGTCACAGTCACGGTTAGGCTGCGCGCCCAATTGTCGCAGCTAACCATGTTGGTGACCGCCGTCACAGGGCACGTAGGTTGCACCCGGCCCGGTAGGGTCGCTGAGCTCCACACCTGGCGGCCGCCTGTGCCGTGGTACCAGCCCATGCGATAAGCGATGACACGGTAGGTTGGCGCGGAAGTGGAAATGTAAAGGCCCACCCTGCCACCCGCGGCAGCGTAGGTCGTGTCGGCAAAACCTTCGATGTACCCCCTTGCTTTGGAGGGTGTGATCTGCCAAGCCGTCGTACCGGGAAGGTTGTTTTCCGCGATGACGACTGAAGACTCGACCCCATAGGGGCCCAGGAAGGTCCTGGGCGCTTGCTTGCCCGGGCGCCTTGTTCGCTCAGGACCGGCCGGGCTTTTCGAAGAGCGCTCAGCAGTCTTTACGGTGGTCGGTGCGCGCGGCCGTACCGCTCGCGCACCCTTCGCCTTCCCTGGCCTGCCAGTGGCCGCAAGGGCGACAGCTGCTATGGCGAGCACGACAACGCAGAGGGCTGCGACCACCAAGGCGCGCGTCCTCGCCCGCGCTTTTTGACGGCTGTGGCCGCGAGGGTGCTGTGCTCTAGCTCCCAGGTCCTCCGGGGCCCTTCCCTCGCTCATTTGCCGCTCTCCGCAAGTTGCTCATAAATGCAGTGCGTTGCCTGAGCCGTCCTTTCCCAGGTAAATTGCGCGGCTCGCTGGTACCCCGCGTCGACCAAGGGCTGGGCCACCTTGGGATCCTGCACTACTTGAGCGAGAGTACCTGCCCAGCCGTCGATGTCTTCGGGTGGTACGCGCAGGGCGGCACCGCCGGAAACCTCGGCCAGTGTAGCGATATCTGAGCAAACGACGGGCACGCCTTGGACCATCGCTTCCAGGACGGGCATGCCGAAACCCTCGTGCAGGCTTGGGAAAGCCAGGACCGAGGCTCCGGCATAAATGGAGCGCAGGTCATCCTCGCTCAGCGCGCCGAGAGCCCGCAGCCGCTCCCCAAGCACCGCCCTGTCCTGGTCCGAGATGAGGCCATGATGCAGCCACCCTAATGGGCCCACGAGCACGAGCCGGTGCGGGATGGCGCCGCTCTTGACGAGTTTCACGAAGGCCCGGACGAGGGCGCCGACGTTCTTCCGAGGTTCGAGGCTGCCCACCCAGAGGATGTACGGCGTTCCCGAGAGCCCATGACGAGCGAGCACCTCGCCTGTTCGCGCAGGGTCGGCCCGGGACTGGTCGACCCCGAGGGGCACGACCTTCATGAGCTCGGCAGGCACCGGTGTATTGGCGGCGATCTCGGAGGCAGCGGCTTGCGTCGCCGTAATGACAGCGCTCGCACGCTTGGCGGCGAGCATCAAGGCCCGTGCGTGGAACCGCACGCCGCGTCGGGGGTAGGCGTCCGGGAAGAGGGCAGGCCCGGCGTCGAAGACGGTGACCACGAGAGGTTTGGCGACCGGCGGCACGGCCGGGTAGGGCATGTGCACCAGATCCGTGCTCCGCAAAGCCGCCGAGAAAGCTGTCGGGGGAGGCCAGCGCAGGTCGTGCCAGAGGTCGAACAGGAAAGGCCGTGGAAAGGGCAGCCGCACGGCTGCCTCGAGCCGTGCGTGACCAAGGGAGCCCTTCTCGAACACGGCCTCCATTTCTCCTCGGCTGTGCCAGGCCAAAAAAGGCACCACCTGGTCGGAGCTAAACTGCGCCGCCATGGTCGACGCCAGGCGTGCGGCGTACCTGCCGGTCCCACCCGGAGCCCGGTAAAAGAGCTGCTCCAAATTTATGGCTATGCGCACAAAAAAGCTCCTGTCGGTGCAGCCCGTTGCCGAGCGAGGGGGCTCCGACCACGCATTGCTGCGCCTCTGCCGCCAGCTTGTCGCGGATGGCTGGCAACCACACATTGTGTTCCCGGCAGAGCCGCCGCTGTCAGCCGAGTTCGCTGCCGCAGGCGCCACGCTTCACCAAGTACCAATGCGCCGGGTAACGAGAAGTGGAGGAGCCGGTTACTGGCTGTCATACACCGCAGCTTGGCCAATTTCGGTGCTCCGGATATGGGCCCTTGGCCGGCGCCTGCGGCCCGACGTCGTGCACAGCAATTCTCTCCATTGCTGGTACGCGTGGCCCGCAGCAGCGCTCCTGCGCGTACCCCATATTTGGCATGCGCGCGAGATCGTTGTCCAATCTCGCCTGGCCCTTGGCTTGGAGCGGCAACTTACTAAACATTTTGCTTGGAGGATAGTTGCGGTTTCGTCCGCGGTGGCGCGGCAGTTCGAAGGAGGCAAGGTCGTGGTCGCCCACGACACTTTGGGGCCAGAGGACGGGTTTTCGCCGGCGCGGGCGGGCAATTTTCGTGCGAGGGTGGGCATATCCGACCAAGCCGTGCTCGTTGGAGCCGCAGGGCGCCTGGACACGTGGAAAGGTTTCGACGTCTTGCTGGAAGCGTTCCCCCGGATCAGGCGCGAGCGTCCCGACGTCGAGCTCGTCATCGCCGGGGGGCCGGTGCCGGGCAAGGAGCACTATGCCGCCGAGCTCGAGGCAAAGGCGGGCGCCACCGAGGGAGCCCACTGGCTCGGCGAGAGGGAGGATATGGCGGAGCTGATGGCCGACCTCGACCTTTTCGTGCTCCCGTCCACCGAGCCCGAGCCTTTTGCCTCCTCGGCTTTGGAGGCCCTCGCTTCGGGCGCCCCCTTGGCCGCGACCGCACACGGTGGCTCCCCAGAGATGCTTAGCGGCACCCCCCAAGGCACGGGGCTACTGTTCCCTCCTCGCGACGCCGGCGCGCTCGCTCAGGCGGTCCTGGAGCTCCTGCCCAGGGAAGCGAGCAGCGCAGCTGGCCGCCGAGAGCGGCGCGCCGTGCTCGTGGGCGACCCGAGGAAGTTGTTGGCGTTGTTCAATGAGGCGTTTGAGCTGGGCGCGTCGCGCACACCCCGCCGGCGTCCTGGGGAGCAGGCAGGTCAAGTCCCTGAGGCGGGCCGGCAGGTGCGTTAGCGTCCGAAGACATGCGCGTCTTGGTCACCGGCAGCAACGGTTTTGTTGGCCCCTGGTTGTTGGGCCATCTCCGGGACAGCGGTGACGAGCCGGTCGAGCTGCCCGAAACCACAGACGTCAGGGATGCCGAGGGGCTAAGCGAGGCCGTCCGCGCCGCGGCGCCAGAGGCGATCTGCCACCTTGCGGCTCAAGCCAACGTGCGCCTGTCTTGGGAGGACCCGCTCGGCACGTTCAATGTGAACGCCGTCGGCACCCTCAACTTGTGCAATGCAGCAACGACGTTGTCCCCGGTGCCGCGGGTCCTGATCGTGAGCTCAGCCGAGGTCTACGGCAAAGTGCCGGCTTCCAGGATGCCTGTCAGGGAGGCTGAGCCCTTCGCCCCGACGACGCCTTACGCAGCAAGCAAAGCGGCGGCGGAGATGGTCGGCCTGCAAGCTTGGCTTGGGCGCGGCCTTCCCGTCGTGGTTGCCCGTGCTTTCAACCACACCGGGCCCGGGCAAGGGCCCGGGTTCGTCGTGCCTGACCTTGCCACACAGGTAGCGTCGGTTGCTCGGGGGCAACTTGACAGGATCAGCACCGGCAACTTGGACGTCAGCAGGGACATTATCGATGTGCGCGACGTCGTGCGTGCGTACCGCCTGCTGCTCCGCGGGGGTGAGCCGGGGGAGGCCTACAACGTGTGCTCGGGGGAAGCGGTCGCGATAAGTGAGGTCCTGCAACGCCTCATGAGGGGCGCCGGTGTCGATGCGCCGGTCTGGACCGACCCGGCCAGGATGAGACCGGTAGATGTCCCAAAGCACGTAGGCGACCGGAGGAAGATCACCACGCTCACGGGTTGGGCCCCCGAGATCCCCTTGGACAAGACCCTGGGTGACGTGCTCGAGAGCCTGAGCCGCTAGCTCCCCTGAGGGCGCGGAGGCGGGGGTGCCACCATCTGGAGGGCCAATCGCACCATTGAAATGGCTTCCTTGGCAAGCTCTTTCGCCTCGCCGGGGAGATCCTTCACCAAGTCGCCCGCCGCTGCGACGACGTCCTGCGCCTCTGGCGGCAGGTGGGTGGCAGCTTCTTTGAGGCGCTCAGCAGTCTCCCCGGCCCGCCCGGCAGCTTCGGCGACGAGCGGGGCTATGCGTTCGGATGCGCGCTCGGCCGCATATCGCGAAGCGCGCTCGGCCGCATATGCCGCCACGGGCGCCATCGAGTACACGACAGGAGCGAGGCGCCCGAGCGCCTCACCTGCCATTTGTGCCGCGCTCGGGGTGGCGGGGAGAGGCGGGGGGGCGGGACGCGTGCTGCCGGCTGGGCCGCGCGCCGCTAGTGAGAAGCGGCGTTGCAACTCACGCCGGACTACTTGAGCTCTCTGATAGCCGAGGACGCCAAAGCCCACGGCGACACTTGCCAGGCCCTCCATAGTCCTGGCCAACTGGCGCAAATTGACCTCGGTCATGAGGCCAGCGTACTCCTGGAGAAGAGCACCACCCTGCTACGCTCAGTTTTCCTGATGGGTGGTGAGCCGGCCGCGCCGGCTGTGGTCGCGGTGGTTGTGGCGTGGCACCCGGGCCCCTGGTTCGACGAGGTTTTGGAGTCGCTCGCACGTCAGGATTACGCCAACCTTTCTGTTTACGTCATGGCCGTCGGCGACGACGGCAGTACCAAGGAGCGAGTTGCCAAGCTTTTGCCGGCAGCCAAAGTCGCGCCGCTCGACGAGGGCCTAAGTTTTCCCGAGGCCGCCAACAAGGGCGTTGCCTCAGTCGACGGGGCGGCGCACGTCCTTGTTTGCCACGACGATGTCGCTTTTGCGCCCGATGCAGTAAGGGCCATGCTGGAAGAGGCCTACCGCAGCAATGCTGGGTTGACCTGCCCGAAATGGGTGGTCTGGTCAGCTCCTGACCACTTGCTGTCTGTCGGGATGGGTGCGGACCACTTTGGGGTCACCCACTCGCTTGTCGAGCCAGGCGAGCTTGACCAGGGCCAGCATGACGCTGTGCGTGAGATCTTTGTGGCGCCGAGCGGTGCAGTGCTGGTAAGGACAGACCTCTGGCGAGCACTTGGTGGGTTCGGCCCGAACTGGGGCGGCCGAGGCGAAGACCTTGACCTCAGTTGGCGTGCGCACCTGGCTGGGGCACGGGTGGTCGTTGCGCCGCAAGCGGTCGTGCGCCATCTCGAGGCGACCAAGAGCGGGCTAAGGGAGCATACGGGCCGAAGGGCCGAGAAGGGCCAGGGGCGCGAGGGTGCCCGGGGAGGCGAGAGCACCCGGGGAGGCGAGGGCGCCGAAGGGGCCGGGAGCGGCGAGAACGGCGCGACTAGGCAGACAGCGGAGGAGAACCGCCTTCGGTCCCTCTGGACCTGTTACAGCTGGCCTTTGCTGGTGGTCCTCTTCCCCGTCACGGCGCTCTTCGCGCTCGGCGAAGTGGCGTGGGCCTTGGCCCATCGGGGCCCGCGGAGGGAAGTGTTCTCCCCGATCGTGGCCTTGGCCGCCTCTCTCGGGCACCCGCGTGAGCTCTGGGCCCGCAGGCGCCGAGCTCAGTCGCTGCGCCGAGCGAGCGACTTTACGCTATGGAAGGCTCAGACCAAGGGCAGCGCACGCCTCCGCGCGATGTTACGGGCGCGCCTGGAAAAGGGCCACGAGATTGCTTGGGCTGCCTCCAGAGCTCGCCTCAGTTGGCGCTGGGCACTACCGACGGCGAGCTTCGTAGTCGCCATAGCTCTCGTCGGCTCGCGCCATGTCCTCGGCCAGCAATTGCCTTTGGTCGGGCACCTGCCCTCAGTCAGCGGTGCTGTACCCAGCGGCGTCGGCGCTTGGTGGCACCAGTGGTGGTCAGGAGGAGGACTGAGCGGCTTCGGTTCGCGGTCTCTTGCACCGCCCGGCCTCTTGCTGATGGGCCTTGCTGGCATCATCTCGCTTGGCTCCTCTAATTTTGCCGTGCACATACTCGTGCTCGGGCCGCTTGTTCTCGGCCCGCTCGGCGTGTACGTCGCCGCGCGCCGGCTCGGGTCGGCGCGTGGACGGCTCGCCGCCACCCTGCTCTACGCGGCAGTCCCAGTGCCTTACAACGCGCTCGCTCAGGGCCACTGGGCAGGGCTTGTTTCCTACGCAGTGTCGCCGTGGCTGCTGAGCGGGCTGTGCATGCTGGGCGGGCAGGCGCCTTTCGGTTTCCTGCCATGGGGGACCGCTTGGCCACGTTTTCTCGGGTTGGGCCTCAGCCTTGCGCTGGCGGCCTCGTTGGCGCCCGCTCTTGTCCTGGTGGTCCCGGTGCTCGGGGTGGCTCTGTTTGCCGGGTCTTGGCTCTCAGCCCGCGGCGAGGGCTCCGTGCGCTTCTTGCTCGCCGGGACCTTGGTGGGAGCCGTGGCTTATCTGGCGCTCTCTCCCTGGTCGGAAACTCTCCACACCTGGGCAGCGTTCACGAGCTCTGCCGGTACTGCGGCGCCGCCAATGGGCGTTTGGGAGGTCTTCCGGATGCAGTCCGGCCCTTACGGAGCTGGTGTGCTGGGGCTCGCGTTGGCGCTGGCGGCGGCCGTCCCGGTCTTGATCGGGCGCTCCTGGCGGCTCGAGTGGGCAGGCCGGTTTTGGGCCGTTGCACTCACGTTTCTGGCATTTTCGTGGCTGGTCTCTCGAGGGTCGCTCCAAGGGCCGGACCTGGAAGTCCTGCTCGCACCGGCCGCCGCCGCGCTCGTCCTCGCGGTAGCACTCGGAGCGGCAGCAGTTGAGATCGACCTCGTAGGCTACCGCTTCGGCTGGAGGCAGATCGTCCCGCCCCTCGGAGCCGCGGCGGCCCTCGCTGCTCTCCTGCCTCTCTTTGGCTGGGCCTCTAACGGGCAGTGGGACCTGCCCGCGAGCGGGGCCGAGGCGGCGTTCGGGTTCCCGAGCGCAACGCCATCTGGCGATTACCGGGTCCTGTGGTTCGGGAGCGCAGCTGCATTGCCGATCGCACCGGAAGGGTCTTTGCCGGGAGCTGGCGGCGTCTCTTTCGCGGCCTCAACCGATGGGCTCCCCGCTGCCACTCAGCTGTGGCCAGCGTCTCCCTCAGGGCAAACACAGGCCGTCGGGCAGTACCTCTCCTGGGCCGTGGCCGGGGAGACAACGCAGCTTGGGCGGCTGTTGGGTGCGCTCTCGGTGCGCTATGTCGTGGTCCCCACGAGCTCGCCGGCCGGGGGTGCGAGAGGCGTGGCCCCCGGAGTGCTCCTGAGCGCGTTGAGCCGGCAAGTCGACCTCGTCCCAGTAGGGATCGACCCCTCGTACGTCGTGTTCGAAAACAGCTCATGGGTGCCCGTCTTTTCTCTTGTGCCGACGAGTGGCGTGAACGGGTTGGCCCATGACGCGACCGCGAAGAGCGCTTGGGACTTCGCGACTCAGCTTCAGCAGCTGGTGCTCTTGCCTTCGGGCAGCATTGCGCTCGCCGGACGGCCCGAGGCGTCGTTCAGCTACGCGGCGAGCGGGAGCAGAGGCGGTGCTCCGGTCCTTCTTGGGACCGTCCCACGAGGGGCGTGGGATGTCTCGGTTGGGGCGAGAATGGCGGCCGCGCAGCCCGTCGACGGCCTGGCAACATTTTGGGCTTCGCTGCCGAGCAAAGGCAAGCGCTCAGCACCTGCTGCGATGCTTAGGCAGACGGGCATGGGCGGCCAGCACCTGGCGGACGTGGCGATGCTGGTGCTTTGGGCGGGCTGCTTGGTAGCGGCTCGCGCTCGGCGCCGCCGCGGTGCGCTCTCGCGGCTCACCAAAGCGCAGCTCGACGCAGGCGCGCCGGGTGACGAGGTTCTCGAGATCGACTGGGAGCCGCTCATGGACGGAGAGAGCGTTGGCTGAACCCAGACGGTTCCTTGTCGCCAGCGCCGTGACCTGCCTCGCCCTCGCGGGAGCCTTGATCGGTAAGCCCGGCATGGCTAACCCGCAAATGGCCCCGGGCCAGCTGGGAGGCTCCCTGCCCACGACGGTGAGCGTCTCTTCCCAAGCACTTTCCAGCTCGTGGTTTTGCGCGGGCGCGACCCAGTACCCGGGGGGTGTTGCCGGCGGCGAGCTGTTGTTCACGAACGCGGGCTCTCGTACGGTGAGCGGGTCGGTAGAGCTCGTCACCCAACGCGGTTCCCGCCGCACCGTGGCAATAACCGTGCCCCCTGCCTCGGCGACAACGTTGCCGGAAAGCTTGCCGGGCCTCCCAGGTAGCCCCTCTGATCACTGGGTCGGCGCGATCGTGGTCCTCTACGGCGGCATGGCGAGCGTGAGCCAAGTGCTTGGGACTGCTCGGGGGTCGGCTGACCAGCCGTGCGCCTCGGCAGCAGCGCACCAGTGGTTTTTCCCCGACGGGGCGACGCTGCGCAATGCGTGGGACGAAATTTCCCTGCTCAACCCGTACCCCGTGCCCGCGGTGGCCGACCTGTCGTTCACGACTGAGCAGGGGCGCGAGGTCCCCCTCGATTTTCAAGGTCTCGTGGTCCCACCGCGAGGCCTCACCGTTGTCGACCTTGGGAGCCATCTCCGCCGTCGCCAGCACATCGCCACCACTGTCACAGCTCGAACGGGTCAGATCGTTGCCTTCCAAACCCAGATCGTGACGGCGCCTCCTGCCGGCGCGCCTCCCCGAGGCACCCCAGGAGCGCTGAACCCGGTGATGCCGGTCGCCGGGGTCACGGTCGCGCTCGGGAGCCCGAGAACGTCAACATCTCTTTGGTGGCCCTCCGGAGGCGAGGGCCCTGGCATGACCGAAAGCTATGCCGTTTACAACCCAGGTGCTGGCTCGGCCAGCCTCAGCCTCGAGCTGTTTTCCGCTGGCGCGCACAGCACCCACTCCTTCGTCGTCGGGCCCTACGGTTCGGCTTTTGTGACTACAAACGACGCCTCGTGGGCGCTCCTCGGGGAGGGGTACTCGGCCAGGCTCGAGAGCCTCGACGGCGTCGGCGTCGTGGCCGAGCGCTTTGTGATGTCGGCGCCACCTTCGCTCGGCAGGGGCCTTGGGTTGATCGAGGGCCAGCAGGCTGCGGCCAATGAGTGGCTCTTGGCGCAAGGCGCGACCGGCCTCTCCTTGACCGGCCGCGAGCGCACCGTGTTCCCCGAGTCTCAGCTCCAAGTGCTCAACCCAGGACCTGCGACGACGACGGTTTCCGTCGAGGCGGCAACGGGGGGGCGGCTGGCGCCTCTCACGGGGGCGACGAAGCTCCAGATCGCTGCCGGGGCGCGAGCCGAAGTCGAGCTCAGCTCAGGCCTCAGCGGTGAAGCACTATTGGTCACCAGTTCCTCGCCAGTCCTTCTCGAACAGGACTGGTATTCCTCTTTGCGCTCGGTCGGTACCAACCTTGCGCCGGCGGTGGCGGTCACTTCGCCTTAGCCGTCTTTTGCTCAACCGGCTGGGACTGCTCGACCGGCTAGGACAGATTTACTTCAGCTGGAAGTTTTGCACCGTCCCGACTAACTGCCCGACGCGGGAGACCCCGCCTACAAGCCACGCTGTCGTCCCCAAAGTCGCCACGCCAGCGCCGTAAACGCCCTGAGCCAGCTGCCCCTCGCGGGTGAGCGTGGCGGTCGCCGGCTCGAAGCCCCAGATAGTTGCATTGACACCAGCGGGGCCCCGCCCCCCGGCGACATAAACCCGCCCCGCCAGGTTGACGGCAACTGCTCCTTGGAGAGGCACCGGTAGGCGGCCAATTATGGTCGCTTTGCCCGTGACGGGGTCCACTTTTTGCACGTAAGGGACAGGCGACCACACCAGGGGACCTGCCGCACGCCCCGCCGAGGTTGCAGTAGAGACGCCCGTTTTGGGTTTTGTGGCGGTGCCTGGTGCCGCGGTTTGCCCCGGTGAAGTTGCGTGTGACGTGGCGGAGGCGCCGGACGCGCGAACCGGCGTCGCGGGGGCCAGGTGCGACCCGCCAAATACATAGATCTCACCGCCGACTGCTGTGACAGCGGCGTCTCTTACCGGAACGGGCAGCGTGGCGATGGTCGTGAAAGTCCCACCATCTGGGGTCGAAAGCACGGCGCCTATTGGCGATGTCCCGTTGTAGCCGCCGACGATGTACACCGTCGCTCCGATGCCGACAGCGACCGCTCCCGCCCGTGGCTCCGGCAGGGCCGACGTGGTGTTCGCGCTCACCGCATTGAGGGCGGTGGTCGTGGGGGAGGCGGCGCTGGACGGGCCGGTGGAGCCGCTGTTCGAGCCAGGCGTTTTTTTGGCCGGTACATTGTTGGCCGAGGAGTTCCTAGCCGCCGAGCTTTTTGTCGAGGCATGGGAGCCACTGGGGGACTGGTCGTGAGCGGGTGGGATGACCGGGCCACCAGGTTCCGGGAACGATTGCACGCTGGAACTGACCCGGGCCCCATTCCCGCCAAACACATAGTCCTGGTTGCCGAGGGACGCCCCGGCCGCGTCGTAAACACCTGCTGAGCCGGCCAGGTTGACAGCGAGGTGGAGAGAACCTGTCGAAGTGTTGAGCAAGAACCCCCCGGACCCCGAGGTGCCATTTGGCACCTGGCCCCCGATGACGAGGAGCTCGTTGCCTGCGGCCGGCAAAACCAGAGGTTCCCGGATGGCCACAGGTAGCGACCCCTTCCATGGCGCTAGGGAGCTCGCTACTGGAGGTGGGGGCACGGGCTTTGCCGTCGTTGGAGGGGAAGTTTCAGAGGTCGTGTTCGTGACCGCAGCGTGTGTGCCAGGATTGCGGTTCTCGTACTCGACTACGCCCACGGCGGCCGCGGCGATCACGACTATCGCAAGCAGTGGTAGCCACCAACGCCGCGGCGACCTCTTCCGGCCGAGCGCGCCTCGATAGCGCGGGCGGCGCAACGGGCCTGGCCCGCTGTCACTCAAACTGAAACCGGGCCCGAAAGGTCTTGGGTCCTGGTCGCCAGGCAGCTCTTCGCCCCGTCAGCCCTGGAGCGAGGCGGGGCCGGAGAGGCCCCCGGACGGGCCCCCACCGGGAAAAGCCCGGCCATCGCTCCCCCCGCCGTTAGCCGTCACCGCTGCAAAACTTGGCACCTCGAGGTGCTCGTGCACGGGCCTACCGTACGCCGCGTCGACTAGGCGGGCAACCTCGGTCCCGTCCACGGTCTCGCGCTCGATCAACGCCTGCGCCACCGAAGCCAAGCCCCTCTGGTGCTCGCGGAGGAGCCGTGTCGCCCGGGCCTCCTGGTCGCGGAGTATTCTCTCGACCTCCTCGTCGACGACCCGCGCGGTCTCGTCGCTGTAGTCGCGCGAGTGCATCAGGTCCTCGCCCAGGAAAACCTCTCCGCCGTTGCTCCATGCCATCGGGCCGACCCGCTCCGACATCCCGAACTCGCGTACCATCTTGCGAGCAGTCTCGGTGGCCCGTTGCAGGTCGTTGGAGCCGCCGGTGGAGAGGGTATTGAAAACGAGCTGCTCAGCGCAACGGCCGCCCATCATCACGCAGAGGGAGTCCTCGATGTACTCCCTCCAGTAGGTGTGGCGCTCCTCTATGGGCAGTTGCTGGGTGACCCCGAGGGCCATGCCGGTCGGCAGGATGGTGACTTTGTGGACCGGGTCTGCGTCTGGGAGCACATATGCCAGGACCGCATGGCCTCCCTCGTGGTAAGCGGTCGCAAGTTTTTCCTTTTCGGAGAGCACCGTCGACTCGCGCCGCTGGCCCATCAGGACGCGATCCCTGGCCGCGTCAAAGTCACCCATCGCTATCGCCGAGGCGCCCCGGCGAACAGCGTGCAAAGCCGCCTCGTTGACGAGGTTGGCAAGGTCGGCGCCGCTCATGCCGGGAGTGCCCCGGGCAACCACTGTCAGGTCCACGTCGGGCGCGATCCGCTTGTCTTTGCAGTGCACTTTGAGGATCGGGAGGCGCTCTTCGAGGTCGGGTAAGGGGACGACGATCTGGCGGTCGAAGCGGCCAGGTCGCAACAAAGCGGGGTCCAAGATGTCAGGGCGGTTGGTCGCCGCCATCATCACGATGCCTTCGGTTGCTTCGAAACCGTCCATCTCTGCGAGCATTTGGTTGAGCGTCTGTTCGCGCTCGTCGTGGCCTCCGCCGAGGCCCGCTCCTCGCTTGCGGCCGATCGAGTCGATCTCGTCGATGAAAATGATCGCCGGTGCCTGCTTTCGGGCGCTCTGGAACAGGTCGCGCACTCGGGAAGCTCCCACGCCGACGAACATCTCCATGAAGTCAGAGCCTGTGACAGACATAAATGGCACGCCCGCCTCGCCGGCAACGGCTCGGGCGAGCAGCGTCTTGCCGGTGCCCGGCGGCCCGACCAGGAGCACACCTTTGGGGATCTTGGCGCCTATCTCCTTGAACCTGCTCGAGCTGCGGAGGAAGTCGACGACCTCGCCGATCTCCATCTTGACGCCGTCGTAACCGGCGACGTCGGCGAAGGTCGTGCGCGGCCGTTCGGTCGTGTAGACCTTGGCCCTGCTGCGGCCGATCGACATGATGTTGCCCATCTGGCCCTGCGCGCGCCGCGCCATCCACAAGAAGAGCAGGACGAGGCCTCCCAGGATGAGGATGTCGGGGAGGAGGGCGATGTACCACGGCTCGCTCGGCGATATCACCGAAAGGTTGGTGCCGAGGTACTGGTAAAGGGTGGAGACCTCGCTCTGGTCAGGAACTTCGTTGCCAGGCCCCTGGGTTTGTTCCTGCACGCCCTTATCGGTCGTGAAGGTGATGACGCCGCTGGTCGTGTTGATCTGGGCCTTATAGATGTGGTGCTGCTCGAGCTGGGTCTGGAAAGCGCCCCAGGAAACTGTGGGTGGCTGCTGCTGGGTCACTACCCCCGAGGCGAGCACGACCAGGAGGATGATAAGGACGAGAGCGCCGATGACCCATCGCCATGATCTGTCCGGGCCCCCCGTGGCGCCAGCATTGTTTGGGCGGTCAGGCCTCAAGTCCCCGGGTGGGCGGCTCATATGTTCCTCGATCCTAGGGCGGGCGGGCGCTTAGACGGTGCGTGGTCGCAAGTTGCCCCCTGGTAACTTCGATGTGTGAACGCCCTCAGCTGCGCCCGCCCTGCGTGCTCCGGTGAGCCCGAGGCCTGGTTTGCCTATGACTACGAGGCTCGGTGTGCCTGGTTGGACGATGCCCCGGCGCCTTCGGGCACCGTGTCGCACCAGTGGCCGCTGTGCGCACGCCACGCGGACAACTTGCGGGTGCCCAGGGGGTGGTTCTGCGTGGACCGCCGCGCCAAGCGCTCGAGTGCCAGGGAGGGCGTCGCGGGCGAGCAGCCGGAACTGGGCGCTGCCTCCAGCCCGCCCACTGTTGCGGCTCGGTCTGCACGCCATTCGCCGACAGGGCCCGTCAGCTCGATCCTTTAGCCCTCGCTCGGGGGGTTCTTGTTCAGCGCTCGGGGCTGGGGCTCCCTGCCCGGCGACCCGGGACCATCGGCTCCAATCGAGCCCGAGCGCTAAGGCTCTCGTGCTTGTTTGCCGATGGACTGATAGCCGTTACAGAGGCTGTTGTTGCCGTGGCCTCCGAGCGGGGCAACGGCGAGCCGCTACGCAGTCGCCAGGCCAGCTGTGACAAGGAGAGCATGACACATGAAGTGCCCAAACTGTCAGACCAGGGAGATGGTCGTTATCGAGATGCTCGTGAGCGGCGAGCGGGTGGCACTGCACAGTTGTTCATCTTGTGACCTGCGGTGGTGGGAGACGCGGGAGGGCCTGCTCTCTCTGGCCGGGGTGCTCGACCTCGCCACGAGCCGTTAGACGGGCAGCTTCGGGACCGTACTGGAGGCGTCGGCCGCCGGGGAGGCGGTTGCCCCGTCGCTCGAGCAGGGCCCTGTCGGGCCTCTTATCCCTTTTGCACTTCTTATCCCTTTTGCACCTCCTTTGAGGGCTGAGCAGGCACTTTCTCGGCGCGTCCCAGGTATCTTGCGGCGCGACATCTCTCAAAACGCCCTCGCTGCGCATACGACGTCATTCAAACGCGCCTAGGTACAGTGCCGGGGCCCGGCCCGCCGTAGGCGTCGGCCCACGCCTCGGGCCATTTCTGCCGGTGCCGGACCTCCGTTTTTCGGCCCGGTCCTCGGAGGCGCCGGTGAAGACGTAACAATGGCAGCAATGACCCATATCGACGAGGAGGCTGCTGCCTCCGCGGTTGAGGTCCGCGCCGACGAGGGCCACGGCGGCGAGGCGGAAGCTCACATCCACTACCCTCCGCAGCGCGGGCAGGAGACGCTGCACAGGTTGGGCCCTTGGCTCGCTAGCCGGTTCAGGCCCTTGGCTCAGCCGGAGGCGATCGCGACGCTGGTGGTTGTTGGTGTCTGCGTGGGCTTTGTCTTTTGGCAGTTCCAACCCTCACAGCTATTCAAAGGCACAACGATTTCAGGCGGTGACACGGGCGCTCACGTCTTGCTGCCATGGGTGGCCATGCACGAGTTGCTCCCCGACTTGCGGCTCACCGGCTGGACCTCTTCCAACTGGGACGGGTTCCCGGCCGTGACCTTCTACTTCCCTTTGCCCGTGTACTCGATCGTCGTCCTCTCCAAGATCATTTTCAGCTACAACATCGCCTTCAAGCTCGCGACCGCAGCACCGATGATCTTCATGCCGGTGGCCGGTTGGCTGATGGGGCGGCTCGCGCGAGCACCCTTCCCCATCCCCGCAGTCTTGGCAGTGGCCACCCTGCCGTACATCTTCGGACAGGAATACGAGATCTACGGCGGGAACATCCTGTCTACCTTGGCTGGCGAATTTGCTTTCGCGTGGGGCCTTTGGTTTGCCTTGGTCTTCCTCGGCTTGGTGATGCGCGGGCTTCAAACGGGCCGTTGCCGGGCGCTCGCCGCGGTCGCGCTCGCGTGTTGCTTCATGTCGCACATCGACCCGGCGATGTTCGCCGGCGCGGGCGCGATCGTCCTCATAGTGCTGTACGCCCTCCGGAACCGGGACTGGGTGGGGGCCTTTTGGTGGGCTGCACCAACCCTCGTCGTGGGTGGGCTCCTGGCGGCGTGGTGGGCGCTCCCGTTCTATGCGCGCTTCCCTTATGTCACCGACATGGGCTACGGGCGCATAACTACTTTCATTTCCACGCTTTTCCCGGCCTCCGATACGTGGCTCTTCATACTTGCGGGCGTCGGGGCGGCGCTGAGCCTCTCGCGCCGGAGGCGCATCGGTGAGTTCTTCACGATCGTAGCCCTGCTTTCGGCATTGGCGTTCCGCTACATGCCCCAGAGCATCTTGTGGAATGCCCGCGTACTGCCGTTCTGGTTCCTGAGCCTTTACGTCTTGGGGGCACTCGCGGTGGCTGAGATGTACGCGATGGTTGCCGAGAGAGCGACAGGATTTTTGGTCACCTTGCGGACCTCGCTCCTCCCAGGGCCGCTGGTTGTTCTCGTGCTGGCGCTGCTTTGGGTGGGCTTCCCCCTGAGGATCCTGCCTGGGGAAAAGGCAAACGCCGCCGGGCAGGTCCAGTTCCTCGGGATCCCGCAAAAGAGCGAATCTCCGATCCCGAGCTGGGTAACTTGGAACTACAGCGGTTACCAGGCCGGGTGCCGTCCAGGCGACCCCAGCGCTTGCTCGAAGACACGCTGGCCCGAGTACCAGAAGGTAGTCGCCGAGCTCGAGGCTGCTTCCAAGCAGTACGGCTGCGGGAACGTGATGTGGGAGTACAACTCGACGATGAACGACTACGGCACGCCAGACGCCCTTACGATCCTCCCATATTGGACCAACGGGTGCATCGGGTCGATGGAGGGCCTTTACTACGAGGCCTCGGCCACCACGCCGTTCCACTTCATCAACCAGTCCGAGCTCTCCTTGCAACCTTCGGACCCTATGGTGTTCCCCGACGCCCTGTCGCCCTACGCAAGCGTTCCCGATGTCGCCCTCGGCGTACAGCACCTGCAAATGCTCGGCGTCAAGTACTACATGGCGATCAACACCGAGCTGCAAAATCAGGCCGCCGCCGACCCGGCGCTCAAGCTGATCTCCACGTTCGGGCCCTTCCCAGTCAACTACGCCAGCACCAACTCGGGCGGCCCGACAGGCTTGCAGGAGCAGTACTGGAAGCTTTACCTCGTGCTCGGTGCACCTCGGGTACACCCGCTCGCGGACCAGCCAGTCGTAATGAGCGGTCTTAACAACGCCAGCCAGCCGAAGTGGCTCCAGGTGATGGTGCCTTGGTACAACGACCCGAGCGACTGGGACGTCTACCTCGCGGCGACGGGCCCGTCTGATTGGAAGCGTGTCGACTACGGGACTGCCAACCCTCCTGTCACCCCCGAGCCCTCGACAGCCGTTTCGGACATCGTCGAGCACAACGCCTCCATTAGCTTCAACGTGTCGAGGGTGGGGGTCCCTGTCGTTGTCACGATCTCCTATTTCCCTAACTGGCAGGTCTCGGGGGCAAAGGGCGTTTATCGCGTGAGCCCGAACCTCATGGTCGTTGTCCCGACGTCGCACCACGTGCGCCTGTGGTATGGGACAACTCCGATCGACTACTCAGGCTGGGTGTTCACGATCCTTGCCGTCGCCGGCCTCATCGTCCTCGTCAGGCGACCTCAGGCCGCGCTCGCTGCAGTCCGCCGGCCGGGCCTTGGGCAGAATGCCGCCTCGGGCCTGATCGAGTCTGCTGTGCGGCAACGTGCCAAGACTTTCTGGGCGCCCAAGGAACCACCTACCTGGCCCAATCAAACGGACAGGCTTTACGGAGCGGCTAGCGACCACAACGGCTTCCAGGCCGACGTGGGCGACCAGGGAGGGCCGTCCGGGGGCACGCCGGAGCAAACGCCGGGCCCGGAAGAGGCGGGTTTCATGCCGGGAAGCCCGAGTGCCAGCCCATCGGCGGTCCGAGACGGTTTTTCTGGGCGAGCAAGTGCCAACGGCTTCACGGACGAGGCGGCCGTCGAGGAGCCGGTACCGGAGGTCGCCCCGGGCTCCACAGGGGCGCCAGTTCAGTCACCTCAAGGGCCCGCTCAAGAGGGCGGGCAAGCCGCCCCGCCGGTAGAGCTAGCCGCCCCGCCGGTAGAGCAAGTTCCCCCGCCCGCGCAGGAGGGGGGAGCTGCCGCCGAAGCATGGCGCTGGGGGCGGGCCCAGGGTCTCGAGGGAAGGCAAGGTGCGGAGGAGGACGCTAGTGCTCTTCACCCGGGTGGAGTGCCCGAAGACGAGCCCAAGAGCGGGCCCACCAGCCCGGGGCCCGACGGCGCAAGCGGCCCGAGCTTTGGCACCGGTTCCTGAGTTGTGAAGCTTCTTTGTTAGCTTGTCCTGCGGTGGTCACCTCATGAGCAAGCTCGACGAGGTCTTTAAGGCCTACGACATCCGGGGATTGGTCCCCGACCAGCTGGACGCCGATCTGGCGCGCAAGATTGGCACCGCCTTCGCCGCCTTCGCGAAGGCCCCTCGGGTGCTGGTGGGCCACGACATGCGCCCCTCTGGGGACGAGCTGGTAGCCGCGTTCACAGAGGGCGTCGCCTCCGCAGGAGCCGACGTCGTGCTGTTAGGGCTCATCTCGACAGACGAGCTTTTTTACGCGAGCGGCGCCTTGGACGCCCCGGGTGCCACCTTTACCGCCTCACACAATCCCGCCCGCTATAACGGGATCAAGCTGTGCCTGCAAGGCGCCAAGCCGGTGGGGGTCGAGTCCGGGCTGGCCGAGATCCGTGCGGCAGTCGAGTCCGACGACTTGGCAACGGCGCCGCAGGGCAAGCGAGGCACGGTGAGCCACCGTGATGTGCTGGAAGATTACGCGGCCAAGGTGCGCAGCTTTGTGGACCCGAGCGCGCTCGCGCCGTTGCGGGTAATCGCCGATACGGCCAACGGGATGGGTGGTCTCGTGGTCCCGGCTGTTTTCGAGCCGCTCCCCTTCAAACTGGAGGTCCTCTACCCGGAGCTCGACGGCAATTTCCCCAACCACCCGGCCGACCCGATCCAACCGGCGAACCTGCGCGACCTGCAAGCGAGGATCGTCGAGACGGGTGCCGACGTCGGCTTAGCTTTCGACGGCGACGCCGACCGCTGCTTCGTGGTGGACGACAAAGCCCAGCCCGTGAGCGGTTCCACCACCACGGCCATCGTTGCCAAGGCGATGCTCGAGAAGCACCCCGGCTCGACCATCTTGCACAACTTGATCTGCAGTAAAGCGGTGCCCGAGATAATCCGTGAAAACGGTGGCATCCCCGTGGTGACACGGGTTGGCCATTCCTTCATCAAGGCGATCATGGCTGAGACCGGGGCTCTCTTCGGCGGCGAGCATTCGGGCCATTATTATTTCCGTGATAATTACAGAGCGGATTCCGGCAGTATTGCGGCTGTCGTAGTGCTCGAGGTCATTTCCAAAGCCGGAGTGCCTCTCTCCGAGCTGCGCAAGCCATTTGACCGCTATGCAATGTCAGGAGAGGTCAACACGGAAGTGAAGAGCCCGAAAGCGACGGTAGAGCATATCTCAGAGCTGTACGCCAAAGAGCACCCGGAGGCTGAGCAGTCCTACATGGACGGTGTGACAATCGATTTTGGTGACTGGTGGTTCAACGTCCGGCCTTCCAATACCGAACCCCTGGTCCGGCTCAATGCGGAAGCCCTCGACCGGGAAAGCTGTGACCGCCACACCTCCGAACTGCTTTCTCTCATAAGGCAAGGGGTTTGAGGGTGGCCATCGACCCGCTCCTGCTGGAAATCCTCGCCTGCCCCGAGGACAAGGGGCCTCTCCTTTATTTCGCCGACGAGGCGAGCCTCTATAACCCGCGTTTGCACCGCCGCTATTCGATAACTGACGGTATCCCGGACATGTTGATCGAAGACGCCGAGACAGTCAGCTCGCAGGAGCACGACCGGTTGATGGCCAAAGCAGAAGCAGAAGGCGTCAAACTCAACTTCGAGCCTGCGAGATAGGAGCCCGGTATGGCCGTCCTTGACACAGATGGGATGTTTGACCACGCGGCTCGTTTCCCCGAGCAAGTGGAGGAAGCGTTTGAGCGGAGTGCCACCATTTCGGGCCTGCCAAGCCGGGAAGACATAGAAAACGTAGTAGTTATCGGTATGGGGGGTAGCGGGATCGCCGGCGACGTGCTGGCAGCAGTAGCGTCACCGCTGCTCCCGGTGCCCGTAACGGTCGTGAAGCATTACGAATGCCCCCATTTTGTCAACGACAGCTCGCTCGTTTTTGCTGTCTCGTGCTCTGGTAATACCGAGGAAACGATCGAGGCGGCCACTGACGCTTGCTTGGCGGGTGCAAAATTGGTCGTTGTCGCAGGCGGCGGTGAACTGGCACACCTCGCTGGAGCGTGGCGCGCCCCTCACATCGGCGTCCCCGACGTGCCGTGGCCGCGGGTCGCCTTTGGGGCGATGGCTGTGCCTTTGCTCGTGGTCCTCTGGAGGATGGGCCTTGTCCCGGGCGCCGACCAGTGGGTCGAACGGGCGGTGGAGCAGCTCAAGTTGCGCCGTGAAGAACTGGTGGGTGGGGGGCCTTCGAGCCCTGCCGGCGAGGTCGCGCGCCGTATCGGTGCGACCATCCCGCTCCTTCACGGCGACGGGGTCGGCACGGTGGCAGCGTTGCGATGGAAATCTCAAGTGAACGAGAACGCAAAGCGGCTCGCCTTCCTAGCTTCCCAGCCAGAGCTCTGCCACAACGAGGTATGCGGTTGGACGGAGTTCTCCAAGCCCGTGTCGGACCATATGAGCCTCGTGATGTTGCGCCACGAAGGCGAGCACCCACAGGTCGAGCGGCGCTTCGACATCGTTTCTCAGGTGGTCCGCCCCCATGTGGCGGACGTGATCGAAGTGCGCGCCGAGGGGGAGGGCGACTTGGCCCAGCTGTTTGACCTCACTTATTTCGGCGACTTCGTGTCGCTCTGGCTCGCCGCGGACGCCGGTGTCGACCCGGGGCCAATCGACGTCCTCATGTGGATGAAAGCGCAGCTTGCGGGCCCTGGGATGGCGGAGGCCTACCGCACGACGTAGCGGATGACCTCGCCGCGTTGCCCCTCGTGGCGCCCGGAGGTGTACCGTGGCCATTAGTCCCGGCGGGTCTGTGGTTGCAAGTCGAGGCCAGCCGTAGGCAAAGCGACCCACGTAAGGCAACCTTTGGTTGCTGAGCATGGTGCGGCTTAGGAGTAAGCCCTGCCCACTACCCGGGCCGGCAGGCGGCCCGGGGTGGAGATGGCGAGGAGCGGGTGGCCGGAGGTGTTGGGCGAGAGCCGCCACATCCGGTCCGCAGTGCGCCGCTGCAGGCGAGTGTGGGGTCAAAGACCAGGTCAGCCGCCGGGACAACTTGGGTATGTATTTTCCTTTGGGGACGAATGGCGTCGACCACAACATTCTGCGGACGACCCCCGGGGCTGCGGGGGCCTTGGTGAGCCCCGAGCAACGAGTCAGGGTCCTCGTTGCTGACGACCAAGCTCTCTTTCGCCGCGGCGTCATCGTCGTGCTGTCTGCGAGTGACGATATAGAGGTCGTCGGGGAAGCCTCCGATGGCGAAGAGGCGGTGGCAAGGGCGCAGGAACTGATGCCCGATGTGGTGCTGATGGACGTCCGGATGCCACGCCAGTCCGGGATCGAGGCCACTCGTCACATCCGCCGGGCGCTGCCGAGCACGGAGGTGCTAATGCTCACGGTCAGCGACGAGGAGGAGGACCTTTTCGAGTCCGTGAAAGCAGGTGCCAATGGCTATGTGTTAAAAGAAGTTGCCATCGACGAGATCACCGAGACGGTACGAGCCATCGCACAGCGCCAAGCTGTCATCTCGCCCTCCATGAGCACGAAGCTGCTCGCAGAGTTCCGCTCGCTCGCTCGGCGCGCCTCGGAGCGGGATGAGGCTGCGCCACCGGGCCTCACCGCCCGGGAGATGCAGGTCCTGCAGTTGATGGCTCAGTCCAAGAGCAACAAGGACATCGCCTCGAGCCTGTTCATATCCGAGAACACAGTGAAGAACCACGTCCGCAACATCTTGGAGAAGCTCCACCTCCATTCGCGGATGGAAGCTGTCACCTACGCGTGGCGCAAACGTCTCCTGGGCCCGAGAGACCAGGAATAGGCGGGCTCCAGGCGACTGGGTCATCAGTCCCTCGCTAGCCTGACTGCCTTGGTGGGCCTGACTGCCTTGGTGGGCCGCGCGGCGCCGAGGACCAGCTCGGACAGAGCACTGAGCGACGTCGTGGCGCCCCCATTAGCGCGGGCAGGGGGCCCCCCGACGAGCGCTGGCGTAGGCCAAGCGCTCCGACCAGGCACGCCGCCGACGACGATCTTTGGGCGAGGAAGGCGGCGCCTTGGCCCGAGGTTGGAAGCGTGAGGTTGGTCGGGCGGCGCCTCCTGGTACCTTGGAGGGCGCGATGAGCGTGCTGACCAAATTCCTGCGCATAGGCGAGGGCAAAAAGCTCCGTGCCCTCCAGTCCCTCGTGCCAGACATAAATGGTCTGGAGCCCGAGATGGAGCGCCTCTCGGACGAGGCGCTGGCCCATAAGACAGTCGAGTTCAGAGAGCGGGTGGCTAACGGCGAAGACGTGAACGACCTGCTGACCGAAGCGTTTGCAGCGGTCCGGGAGGCCGCGAAGCGGACCATCGGCCAACGGCACTACGACGTCCAGCTCATGGGCGGCGCTGCCCTCCACCTCGGCTGGATCGCAGAGATGAAGACCGGTGAAGGCAAGACGCTTGTCTCCACCCTTCCCGTCTACCTGAACGCGCTCGAGGGCAACGGCGTGCACGTGGTCACTGTCAACGATTACCTCGCCGCCCGTGACGCGGAGTGGATGGGCAAGATCCACCGTTTCCTCGGGCTGACCGTCGGGCGCGTGTCCCCGGAATTGCCGGACTGGGACGACAAGAAGCAGGCCTACAACAGCGATGTCACTTATGGCACCAATACTGAGTTCGGCTTCGATTACCTGCGCGACAACATGGCGAGGAGCTTGGACCACATGGTCCAGCGTGGCCACCATTACGCCATCGTCGACGAGGTGGACTCGATCCTGATCGACGAGGCGCGGACACCGCTCATCATTTCCGGCCCCTCGAGCGAGTACGCGCGGCTCTACTACCAGTTCGCGGGTGTGGCCAGGAGCTTGATGCGGGACGCCGACTACGAGGTCGACGAAGAGAAGCGGACTGTTGCGCCGACCGAGGAAGGGATCGCCAAGGTCGAGAGCCTCCTCGGGATCGAAAACCTCTATGACCTCGGCACGGCGAACTTGGTCCACCAGCTGACCAAGGCGCTCCAGGCCAAGGAGCTCTACAAGAGGGACAAGGACTACCTCGTCGCCGATGGCGAAGTAAAGATCGTCGACGAGTTCACGGGGCGCATCCTCGAGGGGCGCCGCTGGTCCGACGGGCTTCACCAAGCCGTAGAAGCCAAGGAAAGGGTGCAGATCAAGGAGGAAAACCATACCTGGGCGACGGTCACCCTCCAGAACTACTTCCGCCTCTACCACAAGTTGGCGGGGATGACGGGTACGGCGCTCACCGAGGCCTCAGAGTTCGGCTCCACCTACCACATCCAGGTCGTACCGATCCCGACGAACCTCCCGATGATCCGGGAGGACCACCCGGACCTCATCTATCGGTCGGAGAAGGCCAAGTTCAACGCCGTCGTTGACGACGTCGTCGAGCGTTTCGAGCGCGGCCAGCCGGTCCTCGTCGGTACGGCGTCGGTCGAGAAGTCCGAGGTCCTTTCTCGGATGTTCCAAAAGCGGGGGATCCCCCACCAGGTGCTCAACGCCAAGCACCACGCCCGTGAGGCCGGGATCATCGCCCAGGCGGGCCGCCTCCATGGGGTCACTGTGGCGACCAACATGGCGGGCCGTGGCGTCGACATCCTCCTCGGGGGCAACCCAGAAGGGCTCGCGCTCGAAGACGTGCGCTCCGAGGGCCTCGACCCGGCAACAGAGGAGGGGGCCGCCCGCTACAACGAGCTGTTCGCCAAGTACAAGGAGCAGTGCGCCTCGGAGGGGGACCAGATCCGAGAGCTCGGGGGCCTCTACGTTTTGGGCTCGGAGCGCCACGAAGCTCGCCGGGTGGACGACCAGCTCCGTGGCCGTTCGGGCCGCCAGGGCGACCCCGGTGAGAGCCGCTTCTTCCTGTCGCTCGAAGACGAGCTCATGCGCTTGTTCGCCCAGGGGATGATGCAGTGGGCGATGGGGAGGTTCCCCGAGGACATCCCAATCGAAAACCGCATGGTTACACGGGCCATCGAGCGTGCTCAACACAATGTCGAGATCCGCAATGCCGAGATCCGCAAAGACACCCTCAAGTACGACGAGGTGATGAACGAGCAGCGCAAAGTCGTCTACGCGCGACGCATCCAGGTCATGGAGGGCGAGGATCTCAGGCAGCGGACCATCGACATCCTGACCTCGGCAGTCGACTCCATCATCCGGGCACACTGCCCCTCGGACTTCCACGAGGAATGGGACGTCGACGGCCTCCTCACCGAGGCTCGCCAGTACTACCCGGCTCAGCTGGGCGTTGACTCGTTGAAGGACATGGAGTCCACCGATGCCATCTACGAGGCGATGATCGGCGAGGCGCTCGAGTACTACGACAAGCGCGAGCAGTCGATGCCTGCCGCCCCCGAAACCCAGCCTGAGGACACGATGCGCCAGATGGAGCGCGAGATCATGATCCAGCTGATCGACCAGCGCTGGCGGGAACACCTCTCAGAGATGGACTACCTGCGTGAGGGCATCAACCTGCGCTCGCTCGGGCAGAAGGACCCCCTGACAGAGTGGCAACGCGACGGTTATGAGATGTTCGGCCAGATGATGGCCAGCATCGACGACGACTACGTCAAGTACGTGATGCACACTCAAGTTCAGGTCATCGAGCGCCCGGCTCTCGATCCGGGCCTCGCTGGGGCGCAGTACATCGCACCTGAGGGGCCAGTGCTCGGGGCGCAGGCGATCGCCGGCGCGCTTGCGAGTGGCCCGGCCCCGGGTGAGGAAGTCGTGTTCGCGTCCGAAGACGACGTTGCAGGCATGCGCGGGGGAGATGGCAACGGTCGCCGGCCGCCAGGCGCTGGCGTGCCTTCTGCGGCTCCCATGGCGCCTCAGGCGGGAGCTTCCGCTTCTCCCTTCGACCGCGTCGGGCGGAACGACCCCTGCCCGTGTGGGAGCGGCAAAAAGTTCAAGTTCTGCCACGGCAAATAAGCTCGTGGCGGCGGTAGAGGGCTGATGCGCGACTTCACCGACGACTTGCGCGCCTTCCGCCGACGCTTGGACGAGGCTGCTACGTACCTCGATGTCGAGACGAGCCGCAAGCGCTTGGCCGAACTCGAGCCTGAACTGGCTCGGCCTGACTTGTGGGACGACCCCGAGGGAGCGCAGTCGGTAGCGCGCCAATACGCGGCGCTGAAAGACGACGTCGACATGATGTCCTCGCTCGAGTCGCGGCTCTCCGATGCCGAGGTCCTTTTCGAGCTCGCCAAGGAGGAGGACGACTCTTCTGTCGAGGGCGAGCTCGAGTTAATTGCCACTGCTTTGTCTGGTGAACTGGGCCGGCTCGAGCTGCGTTCGCTCTTCACCGGGGAGCATGACGAGCTCGATGCCGTTTGCGAAGTGCATGCAAAAGATGGCGGTACTGATGCACAGGACTGGGCGGAGATGCTGCTGCGGATGTACCAGCGCTGGGTTGAGCGCCGGGGCTTCAGCGTGGAGATAGACGACATTAACCTGGGCCAAGAGGCGGGGATACTTTCAGCCACCTTTATCATCAAAGGCCGTTATGCCACTGGCCTTCTAGCCTCTGAACGCGGCGTTCACCGCCTCGTCCGGATGTCCCCCTTTGATTCCCAGCACCGAAGGCACACGAGTTTTGCCGCTGTGACCGTGGTGCCGTTTTTCGAGGACCTGAGCGACGAGGTGCAGATCGACGAAAAAGACCTGCGGATAGACACCTACCGGTCCTCGAGCGCGGGGGGCCAGCATGTCAACGTGACCGATTCGGCCGTGCGGGTCACCCACCTTCCCACCGGGCTCGTGGTGTCGTGCCAAAATGAGCGCTCGCAGCACCAAAATAAGGCACGGGCAATGCAGATCTTGGCTGCCCGGTTGGCTGAGCGGGCACGTGAGGAGCGTGCGGCTGAGCTGTCGGCCATGGCGGGGCCTAAGGCGCAAATAGGCTGGGGATCGCAGATCCGCAGCTACGTGCTTGCTCCCTTCCAGCTCGTGAAGGACCTGCGGACTGACTACGAAACTGGCAATGTCGTGGCGGTCTTGGACGGGGACTTGGATCCGTTCATGGAGGCGTACTTGCGTTGGAGGCGGACGATGGCGAGCGGCGGGTCGTCGGCCGCGCGGCCGGCGACTAAGTAGCAGTGGCTCGATAGGCGGCCGGGCCCGCCCGGCCCGGTGCCACGGGGAGCCTCGACGCCCCGGCCTCGTGGAGTACGGGCGAGTACGCGGCGCCCGTGACGTTAGCCCTACCAGACCTGGCATTATGGCTATGGAGGCATTGTGGGCACTGAACAGCAGCTTGAACAGCAGGTCGAACAGCAACTTGAGGAGCCGGCGTCGTCGCTCAGCGAGGAAGTACGGGCCGAACGGCTCGCGGAGCTCTCCGACCTGATCGACATGGTGCGGCCGATCATCCAGCAAGACGGGGGAGACCTGGTGCTGCTAAGTGCCGACGTCGAGGCGGGAACTGTCGAGCTGCAGCTTCAAGGCGCTTGCAGCAGCTGCGCCATCAGCGCGACCACCCTCCAGGCCGGGGTCGAGCGCATCCTTAAGGACCGGCTGCCTTGGGTCACCGAGGTTACCGGGGGTGTCGACGAGGACATGGACTGGGAGGAGAGCTCTGCGATGGGCCGGGGCGCGTACGTGCCCAAGTGGTGAGCCAAGCTCGAGGGCCTGGAAGGGCCCGGCGGGCGAGGTCGCGTTCGTCAGGCGCCACTAGAGCCCCGGGCTAGGGCGCCTTCGCGTAGTGTTCCGCCCCGAGAAGGTGGAGCGACACGTACTCCTCGTCGCCGCCCGACCGCTGAAAACGATACCGAGGTGCTCGACCTGGCAGAGCTTGGTGCCCACGAAGGGGCCGATCTCGCACCTAAGGGAAGGGCCGCTCTCCCGATTTTCTGGTCTGGGAGCCCCAGGGTATCTCTGCCCGCCAGTCAGCCGAAGGGATAGCCTGCCCATGTATATGACCACTGCGTCCAACACGGCGGCGCCGGGGCCGGTCGCCTGGCGTGACAAGGCCGTCACCGCGGCGACCGAAATGGGCGCCCGTGCGCTCCACAGCACCGAGAGCTGGCTGCTCAAGCACTCTTTAGTGCCGACGACGCCCTTTTTGCCGCTTGACACCTTCCCGTGGGTGGAGAGGGTGGAAAAAATGGCACCCGCAGTCCAGGCCGAGCTCGACGAGGTGCTTAGTCACCGGGAAGACCTTCCAAACTTCCAAGACATTTCCATCGACCAACAGTCGATCAGCAACGACGATGGCTGGAAGACCTTTTTCTTCATTGGCTACGGCTTCCGCTCTGAGGCCAACTGCCGGCGCTGCCCGCAGACAGCGGCGCTCCTCGACAGCATCCCAGGCTGCGTGACGGGGTTCTTTTCGATCCTCGCGCCGGGCAAGCACCTGCCTCCTCACCGCGGCCCGTGGCGGGGAGTGCTCCGCTATCACTTGGCCCTCAAGGTGCCTGAGCCGGCATCAGCTTCGGGGATCAAGGTCGGGGGTGAAGAGGCGCATTGGGAAGAGGGCAAGAGCCTCCTCTTCGACGACGGGTACACCCATGAAGCCTGGAACGGCACCGACGGGGTGCGGGTGGTCCTTTTCTGCGATGTCCTCCGCCCCTTGCGACCGCCCGCTGACCAGGTCAACCGGGCGTTGATCAAGGCCATCAGCTGGTCGCCGTTCATACAGGACGCTCGTAGCCGCCACGAGGCTTGGGAGAAGCGGGTCGAGAACCTGCGCTGGGGCAGCGGCAATTGAACGAACCTGACGGTGCCGTCGAGGCGCCGACAACTGCTAGCGCAGACATCTTCGCCAAGTGTGCTACCGGCAGACTGCAGATGTACAAGGGGGCGGAGGACCTCGGGCTCAACCCCTTTTACCGCGAGCTGTCGAGCGAGATCGGCCCGACGATCATTTACCAGGGGTCCGAAGTCGTCATGCTCGGGTCCAACAATTACCTCGGGCTGACGACCGACCCCCGTGTGAAGAGGGCGGCAATCGAGGCGGTCGAGCTGTACGGGACCGGTGTCACCGGCAGCCGGTTGCTCAACGGGACGCTGCCCTTGCACACTGCGCTGGAGGAGCTCTTGGCCGACTGGGTGGGCCTCCCTGAAGCCCTCGTTTTCACGACCGGGTACACGGCCAACCTTGGGCTCATCTCGACTCTCGTACAGGCTGGGGACGCCGTTTTTTGCGACTCGGCGGCGCACGCTTCCCTGGTCGACGGCGCGCGCCTAGCGGAGGGGCAGCTGCGGGCCTTCTTCCACAACAAGCCCAATAGTTTGCGACGTGGTTTGCGTTCCTGGCGAGACCGCGCTGAAAACGGCGGCGTGCTTGTGGCTGTCGACGGCATCTATTCGATGGAGGGAGACTGGGCGCCCCTAAAGGAGATAAGGGCTGTTTGCGACGACCACGGTGCGCGGCTGCTCGTGGACGAAGCCCACGCACTCGGCGTGGTGGGGCCTCAGGGAGCGGGGACCGCTGCCGCAACGGGGGTGACGCCGGACTTGGTGATGAGCACGTTTTCCAAGTCATTGGCGAGCTGTGGGGGCTTTATCGCCGGCTCGGCTGACGTCATCGCCTACCTGCGGCTCTTTTGCCGGCCGATCCTCTTCACAGCCTCAAATGTGCCGGCATCACTTGGAGCGGCGCTCGAGGCGGCCAAGATCGCGCGGCGGGAGGATTGGCGGAGAGAAAAGGTCCTTGCCCTTGCCGAGCGGCTGAGGACGGGGCTTTCCCAGCTCGGCTACAACGTTGGGAGCCCGACCAACAGCTCGATCGTGCCTTTGCACACCGATGACCTGCTGGGCACGGGTGTGCTATGGCGGGCGCTTCTCGACCATGGCGTTTATACGAACTGCTCCATCCCGCCCGCCGTGCAACGGCCCATGTTGCGCACCTCGGTGATGGCGACTCACAGCGAAGCCCACATCGACCGGGCGCTGGCAGCTTTCGAGGAGATCGCCCGTGAAGGCATTGTCGACAGCGGCCGGCAACGCTTGCTCGGTTTGTTCGAGCTGGAGCTGGACGGCATCGTCTGACCCTGCGTCGGAGATGAGCGGCGCCATTATTGGTGTCACCGGGGCTACGGGCCACATAGGCGGGCTCTTGCTCCGGCGTTTGTTAGCTGACCCAGCTATCGCGGAGGTGAGATCTGTTGCCCGCCGGCCGCTCCAGCCAGGGCCGTGGGGAGCGTCCTTCCTCGGCGATATTGGTGGCAGCGCCAGCGGCCAAGCGCGCCTCGTGCACGTCTGCTCGGACCTCCGTGGAGCTGACGCCCGCAAGGCAGTCGAAGGCTGTGACCTGCTTTTTCATCTAGGTGCCCAAGTTTGGCGGGAACCTGGCGCCGGCGGCTTGGCAGGAATGGCATCGGTGAACATCGACGGGACTCTGAACCTCGTCGGTAGCTCACGGGCACCACGCGCGGTAGTCTTCGCCTCCTCAGCCGCTGTGTATGGCGCCTGGCCGGACAACCCGCTCCCGCTTCCCGAGACGCATGAGGTACACCCCAACTACGAGTGCCCTTACGCGCAGCACAAGCTCCTAGCCGAGCGCATCTGCGCCAACGCCACGGCACGCTGGGCTGTCGCACGCTTGTCGGCAGTGCTCGGGGCGCACGCCGACGCCCGAGTGGCCCGGGCAGTGCGCGGTTACCGGCTCGCCGTGCCGGCAATTGCGGGCGCACGGCAGGCGGTTCAGTGGCTCGATGAGGACGACGCTGTGGCAGGGTTGCTCGCTACCGGGCGCGACCTCCTGGGGCCAGGCAAGACTGCCGGTCAGGTGGTCAACCTTGCGACCTCGGACTGGCTGAGCGCCGCTGACGTCGCACGGTTGGCGCGAAGTCGCGTCGTGGCCCTCCCGCGACGCGTGCTCTTGGCGGCGGCCGAGACCGGTCGGGGCCTGCGCCTGAGCCCCTTTGGTGCGGACCGAGCGGTGTTGCTGAGCGGCCCGCTCGCCTTGTCGCCAGAAAAGGCTGCCCGTCTCCTCGGGTGGGAACCGAGCGCGAGCTCCGAGCAAGTGATGGCGGCGGCGTTGCTGCGTGACTGGCACGGTGCGCCAATGAACAGGCGGCCCTAGGCTAGGGGCGCTGTTGTGGGCGGGCTGGCTCCTTGCCGGCTGGCGGCTCAGAGGGCGTGCCGGTAAAGCCTCCAAGTCTTGTACCTGGTTGCGCCCATGTCCTCTAGCTGCTTATTTATCCGGTGGTTCGTGGCGAGGGTCCAAGAGGCCTCCGCCATCTCTACGCCGTCTTCGTAGAGGCGCCTAACGATTTCCCCGTAGAGGACGGGCCCAAGGCCGAGGTTTTCGACGTCGTGGCGGACCCCAAGGATGAGCACCCTTACCCGCTTCACCTTTTTCATTTCGAAGAGCAGCGGGAACCAGCCGGTGGGGAAGAGACGGCCACTTCGCACCTTGAGCATCACCTGGTTTGCATCCGGGACCGCGAGGCAGACGCCTTGGAGGTCCCCGTCGCGCTCGAGAGCGAAGGCCCAGCGCGGGTTGATCATGGTCTTGATCTGCTTGGCGAGGTGGCGAACCTCTGCTTCAGGCATGGGCACGAAGCCCCAGTTCCTCGACCAGATCTTGTTGTAGAGGTCGAAGAACCGCCCGACGTCGGCGTCGAAGTCTTTCATGTTCAACTGCCGGACCTGAACATTGAGCCGCTCGCGGATGCGTTCGATCACCCGCTTCTGGCGGTCGGACAGGTTGGTGGCTTCGCGCAAGAACTTGTACCCGTAGAGGTCCATCGCCTGTTCCCAGCCGCCGCTCGCCCAGAGCCCCTCGTAGTACTCGGGGTTCTCGAGCGTGAGGAGGGTAGCGGGCTCATCGAAGCCCTCAACGAGGAGGCCGAGCTCGTCGTTGGTCGTGAAATTGGCCGGTCCGACGGCGACTTTTGCCCCCTGCCGGGCCGACCAGTCAAGGGCGACCTGAAAAAGCCTGCCAGAAACGGCCGTGTCGTCGATTGAGTCAAAAAAACCGACCCAGGCCCATGGCTCTTCTTGGCTCTCGTTGAACAGCGAGTCGACACAAGCCCCTATCCGCCCCACCAATTTCCCACCCTGTCGGGCTGTCCAAAGAGCCCAGGTTTGGTGCGAACGAGCGGGGTGACGCTTGGAAAGGCGGTCGTAGACACTGAAGCGAAGGGGCGGGGCCCACTTGGGGTCGCTGCCATGAAGCTTGAAGGGCACGTCCACGAAATCACGCTTCGCTAGGAGCTTGTCGGCAGGACGGATGTCCACCTCCCCAGCGGCGGCAGCCGTTCGTGGCCTGGGCGCGCCGGCCGAGGCGCGGCTACTTGCGGGGTTTGCCGTGGCTGCGGGGTCGTCAGCTATTGCCATGTTCCAGCCCCGGACCTTTCCGGCGAACATGCGAGGGTTGCCTGCCCCGGCACTAGTCGCTGCTCGCGCCGCTCATGCCGGGTTGCCCTTTGGCGGCGAGGTCGGGGGCCTTGGCCTGGTCGTGATGCTTGTGAGACCTTTTGGGGGAAATGACAATCGTTTGCCCCTCCTTACGCTCCTCCCCCTCGCCAGAGTTGTCGACCACAGAGCGCTCCGCACGCACGCGGGTCGCTCGCTTGCCGTTGATGGTCACGTGCTCGGTAGCGAGCGGCGCTTCTAGCTCGCCCATCCCGGCAACCGGGCGCATGTCTAGTTCGATCACTTTGGCGACGAGCAGCTCGCGCATAGCGCGACAGACTTCGAAGTCGGACAGGTTGAGAGCGCGACCTATCGAGCGCAAGTTGCGACGGCCGTCGACGGCCGTCAGCACCCTCCATTGCTCACGGTCGAGAGTCACTTGCCCAGGGTCGAGCTCGGTCACCAGGCGGGGGAGCACGTCCAAAGAAGGGATCAAGCTTTGCAGCTCCTGCCATTCGCTGAGCCGCTGGCGAGCTTGCTCCATCGCCTCCTTGGGGCTGATGCTCGCCCCCGCCGGAGTGCTCCATCGGCTTGGGTGGAACTCGAAATTACCCCTGTCCGAGCCAAGCAGTTCAAAGCAGATTTCTTGTGCCCGCTCGCCGACGTCCCCGGCGGCAGCAGCTGCCGCCTGGTGCTCCGACTGGTCTGCACCGACGATGTAACCATCGGCGAAGAACAAGTTCGCCGCGAACGAGCGGCTCCGCACATGAAGCCTCCCGCTCAGGCTGCGGGCGGCGATCAGCTCGAGCACGGCGCTGAAGTCGAGGACGTCAAATGTCCCTTGCAACGGCATCGGACCTATTCTGCCAGCTGAGGCCGCGCTAGATGGGTTCAGGACTCCATCAGAGCGGCAGTGATCGCCCACCCTTTCTTGAACAGTGACGCTGTCAGCTCCAGCAAGTTGTTGCCGACGCGCACTGAGCAGATGGACGGAGCGTCCCCAGGCGGCGTACTGCAACCTCGGAAGTCGACCCCATCAGCCGGGTACGCGTGGGAAAAAAGGGCAGCAACAGCACTAGGGCTCGCATCCGCGAGCGCCGCCTGGCGGGAACCCTCCGACCAGGCGTCGAGGAGCACCAATGTGGCGCCTGATGCGTCTTGTTGTGGGCCCGACGGGGCCCAGGGGTGTTTTGACGATTTGTGGGCAGCAGTGTGCCCGTGCACGGTGGCGGCTTTGCGCGCGGTGGAGGGTTGGTGAGCTGTCGCGAGTTTGTGCACCGTGGTGGGTGGTAGGAGGGGAGCCGATCTGGGCAACCTGGCCGGCACTGTCACAGTGGCGGTGCTCGTCGGGGGCCTGGAGGCAGAGCTGGTAACCGTGCTCGTTCGGGTAGCGGACGGCTGTGCACCGCCGCCACAGGAAGTGGTGGCGCCGAGCCCGACCAGGAGTGAAAGGCCGCATATGAGCCGTTTGGCCGGGGAGCGGCTCGGGGAGCGGCTCTGCATGGCGGCCAGGCTATAACGCAGGCCATAGTGGCACCTGATGACAATGGGGCTTGTCGCTTCGCTGCGGGGCAACGAGGCTGTCTTCCTGCCACTGGTGTTCCTTCATGTCATCTCAGCGCTGGCAGGCTTCGGCAGCATCGGTTTTGCGGGCATGTACGCCAGCCGGGCCGCCCACTGGCAGGAGCTGGAAGAGCCAGTCGCGGCGCGGCCAGGCACTGAGAGCACGGGCCTCAGTAACCCTGGGCCCGCCAAAGCGGTCACTGGCGGCCCTGTCGCTGGCGACTCGGGCGCTGGGGAGCCCGCCCCAGGCGAGCTGCCGGGGTCGGTGCCTAGCGCGATCGCGCCCGGGCCAACGGCTCACGCGAGCGTCCTTGCGGGGGAGCACGAGATAGCAGGGCCTGACCCTGAACTGGAAGAGCTGACACGGTACTTCGAGCGACCGGCGAGGTTCTGGAAGGCAATCTTGCTCGTACCAGTTTTTGGTGTGCTGGCGCTTTGGGTGCAGCCCCACACAAACGGCCTGGACCAGGCTTGGTCATTGGGTGCCCTCCTTATATGGGTGATCGCGACGCTCGTCGTAGTGGGCTTGGTGGCTCCATCGCTCAAGGAGATGAGGCCCTTGCTTGTCTTGGCGGCCGACGATGCGCGGGGCGGAGTGGCGGACATAGCGCGCCGCGCCCGGCTTGCTCGCGCTGGGACTTTAGCGAGCCGCGGGGCGGCTATTTGCGACGTTCTCTTCTTTGTCGCTACCGCCCTCATGATCTGGCGCCCTTAGTTGGACGGTAAAATATCTGTTACCAGAGTAATTATCAGCGACCATTCATCTCTTGGTTTTGGAAAAGCAAACTGTATAATCCATTAGATGGTAGGGGTTTGGCACTCCGGCACCGGCGTGGCGGAGCTGTCCCCCGCAGTCCTTGAGGTTGGCCCCACGCAACCGGCCCAAGCTCCCAACGCTTCTCGCGCCTATTGCCGGGGTGTGCCGGTGGAGGAAGCCGTCGCTGATTACCGTCTGGCCCTCGTGTCGAGGTTCTTGGACGACCGAGAAATTACGCTGCAAAAGCAGAGCCGGGCATTTTTCCACATCTCGAGCGCCGGCCACGAGGCGCTGTGCCTTGGCTTGGCGCATTCGCTTCGACCAGCGTATGATTGGTTTTTCCCGTATTACCGAGACCGGGCCCTTGTGCTGGCGCTTGGGGTTAGCCCTACCGACCTGTTGCTCCAGAGCGTGGGCGCGATCACAGACCCCGCGTCAGGAGGGCGACAAATGCCCTCGCATTTTGGCGCCAGGCACCTCAACATCGTCACGCAATCGAGCCCCACAGGGTCTCAGTGCCTGCCGGCTGTCGGTTGCGCGGAAGCAGGGCGGTACATCTTTGCGCACGCGGGCGCAGACATGCGAGGCTGTGAGGCAAGGCAAGACGAGCTCACCTACGTTTCGCTCGGCGAGGGCGCAACGTCTGAGGGGGAGTTCTGGGAAAGCCTGAACACCGCATGTTCATTGCGCTTGCCCGTGCTGTACGTGGTCGCAGACAACGGGTACGCGATCTCAGTCCCGGTGCGTCAACAAGCTCCAGCCCCGGTCTCCGAGCTGGTAAAAGGCTTTCCCGGTCTGGCAGTCCACGGCATGGACGGGCGGGACTACTTCGAGGTGAGGCACAAGGCGCCGGGGGTCATCGGATCCGTCAGGCGAGGGGAGGGGCCCGCTCTCATCCATGCAACTGTTACAAGGCCTTACTCCCATTCCTCCGCAGACACTCAGGCGAAGTACAGGCCCCAACAAGAGCTGGAGGACGAGTCCTGGTACGACCCCATTGCCGTAATGGAGCGCTCGTTGCTGGATGCGAGCGCGATTACGCCAGATGAGGTAACGGCTCTTCGCGAGGAGGCTCACGCGCTCGTTGCCAAGGCTGCCAAAGCCGCTCTTAGTGCCCCCCGGCCCCTGCCCGCAAGCGTTACGGACCATGTCCTAGATTTGCCGCAAGTCCAGGACGGCGAAAACAATGGGCAGGAGACGTCCGCCGCAGGCGCACCCGTCGTCGCCCTGGGCGAAGCCATACGGCTCACCCTTCACGAAGCTATGGCAAAAGACACGCGGGTGCGCGTGTTCGGTGAAGACGTTGCCGACGCCCCACCCGAGCTGCTCGGCCAGCTCGAGGGCAAGGGAGGCGTTTTTGGGACGACGTTTGGGTTGCAGCGCGCGTTTGGCGACGACCGCTGCTACAACACCCCTCTCGCCGAGGCCAATATCGTCGGGCGCGCCGTTGGGCAGGCAGTGAGGGGCCTGCGCCCGGTGCCCGAGATCCAGTTCTTCGATTACATCTGGACGGCGATGCAACAGATCAAGAGCGAAGCGGCCACCGTTCGGTGGCGATCATCGGGAGCCTGGCACTGCCCGATGGTGCTGCGGGTACCGATCGGCGGCTACCTTGCAGGCGGCGCAATTTGGCATTCGCAGTCGGGAGTTTCGATCTTTGCCCACGTGCCGGGTTTGATCATCGTAATGCCTTCCCGAGCTGTTGACGCCGTGGGGCTCCTGCGCACCGCGCTCGAGGCCGAGGACCCGGTGCTTTTTTTGGAGCACAAGCACCTCCTCCGTCAGCGCTATACCGAAAGCGCCTTCCCCGAGGAGAGTTTTCGCATCCCCTTCGGAAAGGGCCGCATCGCTCGGAAAGGCGGCGACCTCACAATTGTCACTTATGGTGCCACCGTGCGACGCTCAATAGAGGCGGTCGCACGCTGCGGCGCCGACATCGAGGTTGTCGACCTGCGCTCGATCATGCCTTGGGACAAAGAGCTTGTTGCTGAGTCGGCCGGACGCACGGGTAAGGTCCTCGTAGTTTCTGAGGACAACCTCACCTGCGGGTTTGGTGCTGAGGTGGCGGCGTGGGTGGGAGAGCACTGCTTCCAGGACCTTGACCTGCCAGTGTGCCGGGTGGGGTCGGCCGACGCTCACGTGGGGTACGAGCCGACCCTCGAGCGAGCAACGCTCCCGCAGGCGGAGGACATCGAGGGCGCCTGCGCCCGCATGCTGGCCTCCTGAGGGCGCCAGGCGCGACCCGGGCTTGGGGGCGGCGCGGGCGAGCCGCGCGGCAACGTGGCTCCGCGGATGAGCCGGTAGAGTTATAAAAGGGATGGTACGCACCACGCGCCTGTTGCTGCGCCTGGTTACTGCCGTGTTGTTGGCCGGGGTGACGTTGGCGGCGACCCTCGTCGGCGTCGCGCTCTCAGCGGACCAGCTTGTCCACAAGGCAGCAACGGCTACGGAGGTGAAATTACCGAGCCTGCAGACTGAGGCCGAGGTCCCTTCGGTCATATACGCCGCCAATGGCCAAGTGCTCGCGACGCTCCGCTCGTCCTTCAACCGCCAGCCCGTCGACCTGAACGAGGTCTCGCCGCTCCTGGTGAACGCGGTCCTCGACACAGAAGACCACGGTTTTTGGGTTCATGGTGGCTTGGACGTCGAGTCCACTTTGCGTGCCCTGTTCGCGGACGTGAGCGCGGGTTCGCTTGTCCAGGGTGGTTCGACCATCACCCAACAGCTCGTCAAAGATACTTACCTGACGGACGAAAAGACGCTCAGCCGGAAAGTCAGAGAGGCTGTACTGTCCGAAAGGCTCGAGGAAAAGTACACCAAAGCTGAGATCCTTACGGCCTACTTGAACACCGTCTACCTCGGGAACGGGGCGTACGGCGTTCAGGCGGCAGCGAGAGAGTACTTTAATGAAAACGCCAGCCAGCTCACCCTGCCACAGGCGGCCCTCTTGGCGGGCCTCATCCAGGCGCCCAGCGGTTACGACCCTCTTGTCAACCCTCAAGGTGCGCGTGAACGGCGCAGCGAGGTGCTGGCCCGGATGGCGCATTACGGCTCGGTGACAGCAGCGCAAGAGGCGGCCGCCGACGCAGCCCCCCTCCCAACCCAAGTGCACGACGCTCCTGGTATTTCTTATACGACGTACGGTTATTACGTGACTCAGGTCGTTAGCGAGCTGCTCGACAACCCGGCGCTCGGCGCTACCCCGGACGAACGCGAAACCGCATTGTTCGAGGGAGGCCTCAAGATCTACACCAACGAGGATCCCCCTCTCCAGGCATATGCGACAAGAGTTGCAACAAACGACATTGCCGCAGCCGGGCTGTCCGATGTCGTGGGCGCATTTGCCGTCATCGACCCACAAACAGGCGACGTCGAGGCGTTGGTCGGTGGCCCGGGGGGAGCCGCTAGTGAATTTGACGACGCGACCCAAGGCATGCGCCAACCGGGCTCGGGTTTCAAGCTCTTCACTCTCATCGGCGCGCTCGAAGAGGGTTACAACGTCTACGACTCGATCCTGGCTGCTTCTCCGTGCGCGATCAATTTCCCAGGCGTGCCGGATAGTAATGGGTACAACCTCGAGCACCCTCTCAACAACGACCCGGGCGACCCCAACGGGATCGTAAATTTGATAGAGGCGACAGCGCTTTCGATCAACTGCGCTTATCTCCGCCTTGCGCACGAGGTAGGGCTCGCAAAGGTGATCGCGGTCGCCCGCAGCATGGGCCTCTCCGACTCGACGCTCAACCCTTCCAACCCGTCCCTCGTGATCGGCACAGAGGCAGTGCACCCGATCGAGATGGCGGCCGCCTACGCGACTGTCGCCGACGGAGGCATCTACCATGCCCCGGTTTTCGTGAGAAAAATCGTGGACCAAACAGGTGGGGTCATCTACAATGGCGAGAAACCCGGCAAGCGCGTCTTTTCCCCCCTTGTCGCGGCAGAGGCGGTACTTGCGTTGCGCGCGACGGTGCAATGGGGCACCGGCACCGCCGCTAACCTTCCCAATGTCGAAGCCGCTGGTAAGACGGGCACTACGTCCAACAGCGTGGATGCCTGGTTCAACGGGATAACACCGTCGTTGGTCGCCTCTGTTTGGATCGGCAACCCCCGGGGTGAAGTCCCGATGTACGTCGATGGCGCTGAGGTTTTTGGCGCGGGGGCGCCGACGCAGATCTGGCATGACGTCATGACCTACGCCCTCGACAGCACAACCTACGAGTCGTTTGCAAGCCCGGACATGACGTTGACGCCGCCCATCCGCTATATCGACTCGCCTGCGCTCGCCCGCGATGACCTCATCTGGCACGGCTACGTGCCTCCGTCGACGACCACGACAACCGTGCCACGAAAGGCGAAGACCTCAGGCCAAAAGCCTAATGGCGGGACGAGCAATGTGACCACCACGCCGACGACAGTGGGGGTGCCTCGCCGGATCACACCGGGGGCGGTGCTGCTCCCGGGCGGTGCCGTGCACCCAGGTATGGCGGCACAAAGCGGTCCGGTTGCCGGGCCAATGGGCAGATGAGCACGGTACCTGAGCTGGCAGCCTTGCTGGCCCTCCAGGACCTGGATAGCAGGATCGACGGGGAGCGCTACCGCAAGGCTCATCTGCCCGAGCGCGCCGAACTGGCCGAAGTGCAAGCTCTCATTGCCCAGGCAGAGGCAGCGCGCGTAGGAGTGGGGGCGTCGCTCGGGGAAATTGCGACGCGGCAGCAAATGGCAGAGAGCGAGCTAAAAGCGACCGAGGACCGAATAGCGCAAGTTAATGCCCGCCTGTACGGTGGTACGGTAACGGCGTCGCGCGAACTGCAAGCGATGGCAGGCGACGTCGAGGGGCTGCGCAAGCGCGCGTCGGAGCTGGCAGACCGGGTGCTGGAGCTAATGGTCGAGCGCGAGCCACTGGACGCGGCTGTCAAACAGGTCGAGGAGTCCCTCGCATCGCTCGGTTCGCGAAGCGAAGAGGTGAGCGTACGTTTGGCTCGGGTGGAAACCGAAGTCGATTCGGGGCTGTCAGAACTCTTGCCGCAGCGAAAGGCCGCGGCGGAGGAGCTCCCAGCCCAACTGTTGAGCAGTTACGAGCGTCTCCGGGCCAAGCTCGGCGGGGTAGCCGTGTCTCGCTTGACAGGGGGGCGCTGCGACGGGTGCCATCTTTCCGTCCCCGCTGTCGAGCTCGACCGCATCCGCCATGAGCCCCGCGGGACGCTCGAGTACTGCGACCAGTGCGGTCGGATCCTGGTGTACTCGGGCAACTGAGCTTGGCAATGGGCGCACCGGCGGGCGGGAGAGTGCTTGTCGGGACCTGTTCATGGACGGACCCGACACTTGTGAAGGAGACCAACTGGTACCCAAAACGCAGTATGGACGCCGGCGAGCGTTTGCGGTATTACGCGAGCAAATTTCCGCTCGTAGAAGCCGACTCTACCTATTACCGCCCGCTCAACCCCGAGCTCGCGCGCTCATGGGCAGAGCGAGCCCCGGAGGGGTTCTCCTTCGACATCAAAGCGTACGGGCTCCTGACCGGCCATCCCGTCGAGCCAGTGACGCTCTGGCCGGACATCAAGGACCTTCTTGATGAGGAGGCAAGAGGCAAAAGGCGCGTGTACCCGCACCATTTACCGGCGGAAGCGGTCGAAGAAGCATGGGCGCGGTTCATGGCCGCGCTTTCGCCACTTCAAAGATCAGGCCATTTGGGCGGGGTCCTCCTCCAGTACCCACCTTGGTTTGTCCCAAAGCGGGCTAACCGTGACGAGCTTGCCCGTCTCCCCGAGCGGTTGGGTGACATCCCGGGGCTTGTCGAGTTCCGTTCAGCCAAGTGGCTCTCGGACGACGACCGGGACAAGACCCTCGGGCTGTTGCGGTGCCTTGGTTTGGTTTTTGTCGTTGTTGACGCGCCCGGTGTCTCTGGGCTCCCGACGCTGCTGGAAGTGACCAGGGACGACCTGGCAGTCGTGCGTTTCCACGGGCGAGCTGATGCAACTTGGGACGCGAAAAACGTAACTGCCGCCGAGCGCTTCCGCTACCTCTACAGCGATGCGGAGCTCGCCGAGTGGGTGCCACGGGCCAAGCACCTTGCGGAGCGGGCCTCTCGAGTTCAGCTGCTCATGAACAACTGTTACCAGGACTACGGCGTCCGCAACGCTGCTCAGCTGGCCGAGTACTTGAGCCAGCTGGAGGAATAGGCCCAGGTGCCTCGCTGCTTGATCGTCCACCAAGCGCCGCAGCGCACCCGGGTGGATGAGAGCATATATCGCACCTCATGGCAGTCAGGGCCCAGCGGTGCCCTGGTCCAAAGAGACCGGCGGCGACCCGCCCCTCGACCAAGCTTTGGCACAACGTCGCAGTCTGGGAGAAAACGGCGTATCAGATCGAGGGGTCGAGCACCCGGGCAGTTGCCCGCCTGCCGGGCTTTTTCTGTACCTCGATAGCGCTTGGCAACTGGTCCTTGATGTCGTTGGAGTGGGTAACAACGAGGATCTGGCGGAAACGCCCGCGCAGCCGTTCGAGCGCGAGCAACATCCTTGCCTTGCGCTCCTCGTCGAGGGGCCCGAAGATTTCGTCGAGGACCAAAAGGCCAACGCTGCCCCCGGACTGAAACCGCACGTGCTCGCTGATCGCCACCCGGAGGGCGAGGTTGGCAAGGTCAACCTCGGATCCAGAAAAGCGCGCCAGGTCATAGGAGGTACCGCCGTCCGAGATCCGCAGCCCGTAGCTTTCGGGGTCGACTTCCAGCCGGTCGTACTCGCTGTCGGTCAGCTCGTCGAACAACGACGCCGCCTGCACTGCAAGGCGCGGGCCTACCGAGGCCACGACGCTGTTGCGGAAAGCATTGAGGAGCGTAGCTGTCCTGCTCAGGTGAACCGATGCGGACTCGAGATCTGCCAGGCGGGAATGTTGTTCGCGAGCTTGCGCAAGCTGCTTGGCCGCTGCGGCTGCCTCCGCACGGGCTTTGACTGCACTGAGCAGTGCTGCGCGAGCGCGGGCACCACCTTGCTCGGCAGCTTGCGCCGCGTCGGACTGGGCCGCCTTCGCGAGCGCGAGCCCGGCGGCGTCAAAGCCGATGTCTTTGACCTTGCTGCGCAGGGAATTGACCATCGAACTTGAGGCATCGATGCGTTGTTCCGCGCGCCGGAGAGCGGCTTCGGCGTCAGCACGGCGCTCGAGGCGCCCGGAAAGGCGGCCGACCTCGTCATGCGCCGCCCGCACCGACGCGAGGTCGTCAGAAATCACTTGCCCGGCGCCGTCGAGTTGGGCCAGGCGCGGCTCGTCCCCGAGCGAGGCGGCGAGATCGGGCGCAACCTCGCTCAGTTGGGCAACGCCTTGTGTGACCCGCTCAAGTGCCGAGGAACGCTTGGCAGCTAAGTGGTCCCATTGAGCCCGCGCATTGCGTGCGCGTTTAGCTTCAGCCTCGGCGCTCTCCAGCTCGTCGAGCGACGCCTGCGCTTCGGATGACGCCTTCTTGAGCGCTGCCTCGGCTCTGGCAAGATTTTGCTGCGCAGCCTTTAGTTCTTCGGCACGGTGTGCCTGCACCTCCCCAAACGCGGCGCCCAGGGCTTGCCCACAGAGCGGGCATTCCTCATCGGCCGAAAGCCCCGAAGAACGCTCGTGAGCGAGGCGCGCCCGCTCGAGCTCCCCTACGGCCGCCTCTCGGAGAGCTTCGGCCGAACCGAGTGCCGCCTTGGACTTCATCGCGTGCTTGGAGGCCGCAGCGAGGAAGTTTTCGTCCACAGGCGGCGGAGGCTGCTGCTCGGGGAGCTTAGCGAGCTCCTTGGCGGCAGCCATGAGCGTGCTCATTGCCTGGTCCGAAAGTTGTACGCCTGCCAGGCGTGCCGCCTGGGGGCGGAGATCAAGCAGACGTCCTTCAGCCTCGGCGAGAGCTGCGAGCTCGACCCGCAAGTTGGCGGCCTCAGCGGAGACAGCATCGAGCTCGGCTCGCGCTGCCTTGCCCTCCATGACGAGGCGCTCATGCTCCTGGCGAACGAGGTCAAGCGCTGAAAAGGCCTCCTCGGCCCGGTGCAACCTTCCCAGCGCCGCCGCCGCGGCGACCTCCTCGTCGGCGGCTGTGGTCTCGGCTGCGGCCGCCGCGGCCTCGGAATCGGCCGCGCCCAACTTGGCCTCTTCGAGGTCGGGGAGCATCTCCCGCAGGCGGTTGTACTGCTGAGCCGTTTCTCGTGCGTCTGCTCTCGCAGCGTCGCGGGCATCGTCGAGGGGCGTGACACCAAGCAGGCTGAGCACAAGCGTGCGCCGGTCGCCTGGGCTTTGGCTCGAAAAAGCTGACAACTGTTTTTGTTCTGCAAAAACCGAGGCCCTGAAGGCCGAGTCGTCCATGCCGAGCACTGAATGCACATAGCGGCTCGTGTCCCTCGCCCCCTGCGCTACCGCTTGGCCATCGCAGTGGGCCTCGGCTTTGACCGTTGAGCTGACGCCAGAAATCGTCCGCCTCACAAGATAGATGTGGCCCTCTTGCTCGAAGCTGACTTCGGCGACACACTCGCCCCGAGACCCTGACGTAGGGATCTCTTCTTTTGGTGTCCGCGCACGGCCCCACAATGCCCAGAGGACCGACTCGAGGAGCGTGGACTTGCCGGCGCCGTTTGGCCCGTACACACCGACTAGGCCCGGAGGCAGGAAGAGCTCGAGCTCTTGCTCGAACACGCGGTAATTGCGTAGGTAGACGCGGTCGATCAGCACCTCAGCCGGCCGCCTCGATCGCGTCCTCGATGTAGTGCGTGCCGAGGTCTATCACGCGGTCCCGGTCCAGCCCGGTCAAGTCCTGGTGCTTCAGCCAGGAGCCCCACTGCCCAGCTAGGGTCTCGACGTTGGGCAGCTCTGACGGTAATGCCGTCAGCTGGAACTGGGGCTCGATGCGTAAGTCGAGAGCTGCTGACGCCGCGTTTCGGACTGCCTGTCGGTCGAGCAGGCGGTACGCCTCGGGGTCGACGCCCTCGAGGTAGAGGCGCGCAACCGCGCCAGCCGGCACGGTCGCGGCGCGGCCGAGGACCTGCTCGGAAAGCTCGGCAGGTGACAGGCCGAGCGCGTAGACAGGCTCGAGGGTCACGAGCGGGCGCTGGTCGCCAAGGGGGAGGTGGCGGCATTGCCCAGAGAGAGTGTCGAGCACAACAATGCCCTTGGGCTTTTCGGGGTCGTCGGCGAAGCTGAAGGTGTCCGTCGACCCGGCGTACCAGATGCCATCGGCCACTTGGGTGTGAAAGTGGTAGTGCCCAAGCAAGACCAGGTCCGACTGGAGCGCACCCATGTCGACCTCGATCTCGTTGATATCGGCATGCCTGGGCTCGACTTGTTTGATGCGAGGATGGGTGATCAAGAGGTTTGTCTGCTCGGCGCTCCGCTTGGCAGCGGCCTCCGCCAGGGCCTCGAGGGTCGCCTCGACGCTCAGCATTTGGGGTACCGCGTGCACGACAAGGCGGTCGTCACCCGCAGTCACCTCGAAGCGCTCGTAGGAAAGCCGGTGCGCAAAATGCACATTTGGGAATGTGTCCGCCAGTGCCGAGTACGGGCTTCCCCTGCCCGGCAGCCGCGGTGTGTCGTGGTTACCGCTTATCACTACCGCTGGCAGCCCGGCTTCCCTGATGGCAGCGAGCGCCCGCTGTGCCACTCGGAACGAGCGGTAGTGAGGCGCCGGGTGGTCGAAGATGTCACCGAGCCATATGACGAGGTCGGGCTCCTGCGCCAAAGCGAGGTTTATCGCCGCCTCAAAAGACCTTTCGAAGTCCCATTCCCTTTGGTTGACACCCCCTTCGACGGTGTAGGGCAGATAGGAACGGCCGAGATGAGCGTCCCCTATGGCAGCGACTTTCATGCTGACAAGTACAGCATGGGGAGCCGACCAGAACGCGGACCCGTCAGCAGGCGGCCCCGCAGGCGGCAGCTGGCAAGCGCTACCTGACAGCGCTGCTTGGCAAGCCGCTCACGACCCAGTCGCGGCCGCTGAGGCCCCGTCGAGTAGCTTTGGGCCAGCTGCTAAGGAAGGTGCTCCATGTCGCGCCCGCTCGATTTCGACCCCATCATCGAGGCTCGCCGGCGTTGGGCCGCGAACGGGTGGGAGAGCGCGGCGGACGGTATGGCGGCGATCACGTCGATCGTCCGAGCGCAGCAGCTGTTCATGGCACGGATCGACGCCGTCCTCCGGCCTCTGGAGCTGACCTTTGCGCGGTACGAGGTTTTGATGCTGCTGCTGTTTTCCCGCCGCGGCTCGCTCCCCCTCAACAAGATCGGCTCCCGGCTGCAGGTGCACCCGACGAGCGTCACCAACGCGGTCGACCGGCTCGAACAACAAGGCCTGATCAAGCGCGTCCCGCACGCGAGCGACCGGAGGACGACGCTGGCCGAGGTACTGCCGTCTGGGAGGGACCTAGCGACGCGAGCTACGCAGGCCCTAAACGAGGAGGTTTTCAGCCGCCCCGGCATGGGCCCGGCTGACTTGGCGCGGCTCGTCGAAGTGCTGCAGAGGTTCCGGGAGGGTGCGGGGGACTTTCAGAGGACCAGCGCCGAGGCTTAGTCCACAAGGGCCGAAACGTTGGGAGCGGCCAGCGGCCGTGGAGAAGGCGGCGGCGGGGCCGACCGGGCCACCTCGTCGTAGAGGTAAATCGCGGCTGGTACTGCGAAAGGGGCCGCCAAGTTGACGAGAAGGCATTCGCCTGGCATCAACGTTTGCACTTCCGGCCCGAGCGCCGAGATGTCCTGTTTGGCGGAGGAGCGCAGGATGTTGCGGTCGCGCTCGTCTGCCAAGCCGAGCACGAAGTACGTGTTGAACTGGCTGAGGAGCTCGTCTTCGAGCAACTTCGGCTGCTGGGTGACGGCCAACAACCCAACCCCGAACTTGCGCCCCTCCCTGGCAACCCGGGGAAAGATGTTCGAGTCGCGGTCCTTGCTCGCTGACAGCACCCGCTGGGCTTCTTCCAAGGCGAGCGCAACCACCGGCAGCTGGCGGTGCCGCTCGGGGCCTTGAAGGTACGCCGACTGCCACTCTTCGAGCACCCTCCGTGTGAGATAGGAAGCCACGAGCACTTCTTCGGTGCCGCCGAGCCCGCTGACATCGACGAGCACAACCTTTCCCTGCTTGAGGTCGTCGAGGATCGCGGTCCCCACTGAGACCTTCGGGTCCGGAGAAATGCACGGCAACTCGACGACACGCCGAGCTCGGCGGTGGACAACCTGAAGAGTGTTGAGAGCGACACGGGCGGATAGTTCCACGTCCCTGAAGCCCGCCAGGTCCTCGACATGCACGAAATCGAGGAGCCAGGCGAGCCCTTCGCCCGGGCTTGCCCCCCGGCCGGCCTCGCTGCCAGCTGTCCCGCCTGACAGGGCCTTGCGGCTGGCGCGCACGCCCGAGTAGTGCCGCTCGAGCTCGTGAAGGGCTTCTTCTTGCGGGCGGCTCCATTCGTAAGCCGTTCGCAGGTCGTCGACCGAAAGCTCTGCCAAACTGATCCGGAGGGCGGACGTGTTAGGGAGGCGGCGGTCGGCGTAAGTGCGCAAGCTTTGAGAAGCCCAAGGATGGCGGCTAAGGGGGCCCCGGTGCTCCCCGTGGGGGTCGACTACGAGGAGGCCGTAACGGCCGTTGGCAGCCATCACACCGGCGCTGAGAACTTGCAGGAGGTTGGACTTGCCCATCCCGGTGGTGGCAAATACCCCGATGTGGCTCGCCAGGCTCGAACCGGGGATCCCTACGGGGAAGTCCACAACTGTTTCACCGCTTCGCAGGTGCCCGATAGGGAGGTCTCCCATCCTGCTCGAGAGGAAAGCGAAATCCTCGGGGGTAGGTGAGACGACCCGGGAAAACTGGGTTGGGAGGCTTTTCGGTTTCCGGAACACGGTGCGCGCGGAGCCGGGGACCTGTGGGGGCGCCAGGTAGCCGAGACAGCGGCACTCGGCCAGCCTGTAGGTCCGCTTGGCTTGCTCGTAGAGGCTGTGGGCCCCGCTCTGGCCGCGTGCATCGTCGGCGAGCAACGTCCCGGCCACGCGTTCGGCCCACCCTGGCTCCCGGTGCTCGGTGCCATAGCTCACATCGACAACCCTGAAGAGGTAGCGCCGCCCCGTGGCGTCGTCTTCTCCCACCAGCAACTCGCCGAGGAAGAGGTCTTCCTCGGGTGGCGCCCGGAACACCGCTTCGGCGACATTGCGGCCAAACAGGCGCCCACGGGGGCGCGCTTCGGGCGTCGTGGCGTTGCCGTCCACGCCGGGGTGCTCGTCGCCCATCTCATAAGCATCGCAGCTCGGCTACATTTCCGCGAGGAGGTCGACAAGGCATGCACTATCGAACACTTGGCAGAACTGGGATCGAAGTTTCTGGGATTGGCTACGGAGCGTGGGGGATCGGTCGCTCAGGCTGGGTTGGGGCCGACGACGCGGAGTCGCTCCGGGCGCTACGCCGCGCGATGGAGCTCGGCGTCAACTTCCTCGACACCGCTCTCGCCTATGGTGATGGCCACAGCGAAAGACTGGTGGGCCGGGCGATCAAGGAAACAAAGAGCGGCGCCCGCGTCGCGTCGAAGATCCCACCAAAAAACGAAGAGTGGCCTGCCCGCAGCGGTGTCGGGGTGGAAGAGGTCTACCCAGCTGACTGGGTGGTCGAGTGCACCGAGCGGAGCCTCGACAACTTGGGCTTGGAGACCATAGACCTGCAGCAGTTCCACGTCTGGTCCGACGAGTGGACAGACCAAGGCGACTGGGCCGACACGATCGGCAAGCTCCGCGACGAGGGCAAGATCCGCAACTTCGGCATCTCCATAAACGACCACCAGCCGTCAAATGCATTGGCTCTCATAAAATCTGGCCTCGTCGACACCGTCCAGGTCATATACAACATTTTTGACCAGAGCCCAGAGGACGAGCTCTTTCCTGTGGTACAAAACGAGCATGTGGGCGTGATCGCCCGCGTCCCGTTCGACGAAGGCGGGCTGACCGGGAAGGTCAACCCGCTGACGACGTTCCCTATAGGAGATTTCAGGAACCTCTATTTCAGTGGCAACCGCAAGCAAGAGGTCTGGGAAAGGGGCCAGGCCATCGTCGACGAGCTGGGCGTCACCCTGGACAAGCTGCCGGAGGTCGCGCTCCGTTTTTGTCTTTCTCACCCGGCAGTTTCGACGGTGATCCCTGGCATGAGGACGCTTGGGTACGTCGACGCCAACGTGCGCGCGGTGGAGCTCGGCCCACTTACACCGGGACAATTGGAGATCCTCCGAAAGTACCGCTGGGTGCGCAACTTTTACCCGGGCGGGCCTTCGGTCCCGCTCAGGCGCGTTCCATGAGGCGGTGGCGATCGGCGAAGGCGCGTTCGCTCACCTCTGGCGGGACTCCCAAGGCGCGCAGGCTGGCGTCCAGATCTGCCCGCAGCTCCTCGCGGAGCCAACTAGGGCAAGAGGCCAAGCGGTCCGCTACGGATAGCGGGTAGGGGTAGCCGGGAAAGGCCGCGTCGTCGGCGAGGGCTGACAAGGTCCCGAGCAGTTGCTCGGGGCCCCCGTCACCTGGTAAGCCCCCGTCACCCGGTAGGCCCCCGTCACCTGGTAGGTCCACCCGAAAAGCAAAGCGGGCGTCGGGGTCAAGCTTCGCCACAACCACAAGCAAGCCCGGCCCGACGTCGTGCCTTTGGCGCGCGACGGGCACCCACCAGCAAGCGCGCGGGCCGAAGAGGACCTCGGCCTCGCGTTCGAGGTGTCCGACGAGCGGCGCCCCACCTAGAGCAAGGGAGCTGTGCTTGGTGACCCCGATCAGGTGCACCTGGTGCCGTTGTGCTCGCTGGAACAAGTCTTCGAGCCAGGAAGAAGAGATCCTCCAGTCGGGCTGGAGGTCGCCGTCTACGAGCACCGTTGCGCCTCGTGCTGCTTCATCTACACAGCGCGCGATGAGGCTCCACTCCGACCAGTCCCGGAGCAAGTTGAGGTCGACGGGCGCGGTTGGGCTCACTGGGGCCCCGAGCTCGAGGAGGGACTCGCGTGCGTGCTGGCCCCCGCTCTCCCCGGCAAGGACGTGGACGGCTAGATCGCCTTCGTCTTCCAGCACGCATTGGCCCGACTGCCAGTGCGCACGTGCGGCCCGGGAGACGACAACCTGCAGGCAACGGCCGTCTGCTACCAGGGCTTGGCCGCCGTCGACGGCCCAGCAGTCCGATGGCGCCAGGAGGCGTTCGAGGGGCCTCAGGCCGGCTTGGGGGAGGAACTCGAGGTTCTCGCCTCCGGGCTCTGAGAGCTGACGGGAAGCCCCCGTCAGGAGCTGGGCAAGGTGCTGCGCGGCGTCGGCGACGTTGGGCACGCGAGGAATGGTACGTGCGAAGTGCCCATTGGCGCTGCCCCAGGTCGTCTTTCGTCGCGTTAGGCCCCCCTTTAGGCACAATGGGGACATGCCTAGGGCCATATGGAGCGGTTCGATCAGTTTTGGCCTGGTCAATGTGCCGGTAAAGCTGGTGACGGCGACATCGCCCAAAGACGTGCGTTTCCACCAGCTGCATGCAACTGATCGCGGAAGGATCAACCAAAAGCGGGTTTGCTCAATCGATGGGGAGGAGGTCGACTACTCCGGGATCGTGAAGGGCTACGAGATCCACCGCGGCCAGTATGTCGTAATTGATCCCGAAGAGCTCGAAGCGCTGGCGCCCGAGGCGAGCCGGAGCATCGACATCGAGGAGTTCGTGGACCTGGTCGACATCGACCCGTTGTTTTTCGAGCACAGCTATTACCTGGTACCCGATGGGCCGGCGGCACGTCCTTACGCCCTCTTGGTCGAGGCCATGGAAGGTACGGGCAAGGTGGGGATCGGCCGCTTCGTCCTTCGCACCAAGCAGTACCTCGCCGCTCTCAGGCCGCGCGACGGCGCTCTCGTGCTTTCGACGATGCTTTTTGCCGATGAGGTCCTGGGTACATCCGACCTCGAAGTGCCGACCACCAAGGAGACCAAGCCTTCCGAGCGCGAGGTGACCATGGCACGCCAACTGGTAAGCAGCCTTTCAGCCGAGTGGGAACCCGAAAAGTACAAGGACGACTATAGGGAGAAGGTCCTCGAGATGGTCGAGGCGAAGGCAGAGGGCAATGAGATCGCGGTCCCCGAGACGCCCGAGCGCCCCGCCCCTGTCGTCGACCTCATGGCTGCACTGGAGGCGAGCCTCGCTCGCGCTCGCAAAGGCGGCAATGATGGCATTGTGGACGGCATCAAGCGCAGCGGCGGGGAGGCAGCGCCGGCGGCCGAAGGCGGCCGGCGGCCCCGCAAACGGGTGAGCGCTTGAGCTCAGGTTGTGATTGCGGCCAGGACCGCGTCTGAAAGCGACGGCCACGCGCCCTTCGCCCACGGCCCAAAAGGCGTACTGGAGAGCCCTACCATGGCGACCCCCGCCGCCGGGTCAACCCACAAGAACGAGCCCGACTGGCCAAAGTGCCCGTAAGTCGAGGGCGAATTCGTGAGGCCGGTCCAGTGAGGGCTCTTATTCCCGCGGATTTCTGGTCCGAGGCCCCAGTCGCAGGGGTCCTGGCGCCCAAAGCCTGGCACCACGCCGGCGAGCCCGGGCCAGGCGACCGTGGTAGCGCGGCGCCAGGTCGGCTGTCCGATGAGCGAAGGCGAGAGCAGTTCCCCGGCAAGGCGGACCAGGTCGCCGAGCGGGCCTTGCGCGCCATGAGCAGGCGAGCCGCGAAGCGCTGTTGCTGACATCCCGAGCGGCTCGAGGGCTCCCGCGTACAAGTAGTCGGCAAAGGCCATCCCTGACCTCTCTTCCAGCAGCTCGGCCGCAATTTCGGCGCCTGTGTTGGAATAGATGCGGCGGCGTCCCGGCGGCACAAGAGGCACGCTGCCATCAAAGGGGAGCCCGGAGGCGTGCGCCAAGAGGTGAGCCAGAGTCGACCCTGGCGGCCCGGCGGGCTCGTCGAGGTCCAACGTCCCCTCTTCGACAGCGACCAGGCAGGCCAGGGAAACCAAAAGCTTTGTAACCGACGCCCACGGGAACGGGCGCTCGCAGCTCCCGGCGCAAGCTACCCACCGCTCGACGCGGCCCCCGGCCGCGACCGCCGTAGCACCGGTCAACGCGACCGCTCCATCTCCAGGCCACGTTTTCAAGTGCGAGAGCAGGATCCCTTCAACTTCTCGTGGCGCAGTCGGGGTCGTGGGCATCGGACGGAGGGAGGCGGGAAGGTAGGTAGGCCTTTATTGCGGCCTGGCGCGGCCCTCATTACTTAGCAGATATTGCTCCACGAGGTGAGCTGTCAGCGCGACGTTCTCGCGGACTGAGCCCGCGATGGCAAGTTCGGCGAGCCCGCCCACGAGCGGGACGTGCACTCGCAGCTCTGCCTCCATGTGCTGGCAACAGCTTTCTTCCCCTTCCTCGCGGAACTCGTACCAACCGCTAAAGGACAGCAAGTTGGCGTAGTTGTCGGGCGCCATGCGCACCTGGCTCCGCCCGGAGACGAGGTCGGTCACCGTTTCCTGCGACCAAGTGAGCTTCGCAGGGTCGAGCATCATTTTGGCCACTCCGTTCAACTGGCCCGAGAACCTGTAAGCCAGGACGAAGGAGGCCTGTTTGCCACTTGAGGAAAAGGACCGCACCGCCGGCGCAGTAATGCTTTCGATGGCGCCCAAGCTCTCGTAGAAGCTCGGGTCTAGGAAAGCCGCTTGCACGGCGTCGGCGCTGGCGGCGATGGGTTGGTCGACCACGATCCTCACTGGAACGAATCGTCGTTTTGACAGAGCAGAGGGTTTTGCATTGCGCTCAAGTCTTGTTCCATCAATGAAAAATAGCTCTCGTTGGCGCCCGCCCCCGCCGGCGTGAGCTCGAGCGGGTCGAGGGTCTGGACACTGATGTGCGCCCTACGTGCGAGCTCGTCGACGGCCCCCGAGGGGACGCCATCTTCGCCGAAAACCGAAGGCAGGTTGTGCATAGTTATTGCCGACAACGCCTGGGTTGCACCCGCTGAGCTGAGCGGTACGTCGACAAGGTCAAAGCTTGACGCCATCCGGCCGAAGGCGTCGTCTGAGGTGATGAAATAGGCGGTTTGGCACTGCGAAAGACTGTTGACGAAGTCCGACTCGATGGAGCTCGCGACCGACTGGAAGTCCAAGTTGCCGTTGTGGAACTGCCGGCGCGCCGAGGGGTCCGCCGCCACGAGGCTCGCGGTGATCACGTCTGCGGCCTTGGCCATGAGGTAGGGGTCCAGCCAAAACTCGTACGGCTGAGCTTGGTGGGAAATTGCTGGGAGCACCGCAAGGTGGTTGTGCGCGCTCAGCGCGGCCGACTCGACCTGTGGTTGGTAGCCGTCGCCGACGTCGACAACGAGGGCGGCGGAGCGGACGAGCTCGCCTTGGGAGGCTCTCAAGGCCAAGTCCTGCGGTTGCACTCCAGGGCTAACGAGGTCGATGACGTGGACATCGTCGCCACCGATATAACTGATCAATTGGGCCAATGGGAAGACCGATGCCACGACTGTTATCGGGTGCGCGCCCGCCAAAGGGGCCTTCTTCCCGGCTGTACCCGTAGCGGCCGAGGCAGCTCCGCCGCACCCGGACAAGGCCAAGGCAGACAACGCCAAAACCAGCGCGGCGCTCAACCCCGAGGGCCACGCCCCCGCGCCCGGCACGCGGGCGCCGCGGGGCATGGCGCCGCTTTGCCCCTCGTTCGGCTTATCCGGGAGGTCCTTGCGGGGCCGGCGCATTTAGAGGAGCATGGCATTAATTTGCCGGTAGCGTCCGTCGGTGGCGCTCACCTGGTGTAACGGGACCGCGGCGGGCGAGAATAGTGTGGGCGACAACAGAAAGGTAGGTGGTCCCCACGGCCGGCTCCTCCCCAGAACAGACTTTTGACGTCATCGTCATAGGCGGTGGCCCGGCGGGCTATGCTGCGGGGCTCTATGGGGGGCGTCAAGGCCTGAGAGTAGCCCTCGTCGAAAAAGACAAAGTGGGCGGCACCTGCCTTCACCGCGGCTGCATCCCTGCTAAGGAGCTCCTGGAGACGGCCGCCGTCTACAGGACCGTGCAAGGGGCGAGGGACTACGGGGTCAACGTGGATGGCTGGACGGTGGATTTCTCCACTACGCAGACGAGGAAGCGCAGGGTCATCGACCAACAGCACAAGGGCCTCCAAGGGCTCCTCAAGCGCTGCAAGGTCACCACGTTCGCCGGCACCGGGTCGCTCCAGCCGGGCCGCGTGGTGCGCGTCGAAGGCGCCGAAGGGTCGGTGACCGACCTGAGCGCTCCCGCAGTGCTCCTAGCGGCCGGCTCGGTCCCAAGGACGATCCCTGGCTTCGCCGTCGACGGGCGGACCGTCCTGACCAGCGACGAGGTGCTCGAGCTCGAGCGCGTCCCCGCCTCGGCTGCAGTGATCGGGGGTGGGGCGATCGGCTGTGAGTTTGCCTCGATGCTGGCCGACATGGGGAGCAAGGTCACAGTCCTCGAGGCCCTGCCGAGCATCCTCCCTGGTGTGGACAAGGACGTGACGGCTGTTGTGGCAAAGTCGTTTTCGCGACGCGGGATAGACATCCGGACTGGGGTCAGCGTGAAAGGCCACTCCCCGGCTGGGGATGGCAAGAGCACTGTCGTGCGTTTCGGCGAGGACAACTTGGAAGTCGAAGTCGTTGTGGTCTCGGTCGGCCGCCGCCCCTACAGCGATCGGCTGATCGCCCCGGGCTGCGGTGTCGAGGTCGACGAGCGAGGGTTCGTCAAGGTCGACGAGCTCCTCCAGACGAGCGCCGAGGGGGTCTGGGCTGCCGGCGACCTCGTTGCCACCCCCGGGCTTGCCCACGTCGGCTTCGCTGAGGCCATGGTTGTCATTGACCAGCTGCTCGGCCGGGCGCCCACTCCCATCGACTACGGCAAAGTGCCTTGGTGCGTCTACACGCACCCCGAGGTTGCCTTCGCGGGCTATTCCGAGGACGCCGCCAAGGAGGCGGGTTATGACGTGGTCACCAAGAAGGATCCCTTTGTCGGCAACGGGCGGGCGGCGGTACTTGGTGACGCAGAAGGCGTAGTCAAATTGATCGCCGAGCGCCAAGTCGATGGTTCTGCGGGGAGGTTGCTTGGTGTCCACATGGCGGGCCCGTGGGTCACCGAGCAACTCGGCCAGGGCTACCTTGCCGTCAATTGGGAGGCGACCGCCGAGGAAGTGGCTCTCTTAGTGCAACCCCACCCGTCGCTGTCCGAAGTCTTCGGCGAGACAATGCTCGCCCTGGCTGGAAGAGGTCTACACGTTGGCTGAGATCACGATGCCCCAGCTCGGTGAAACCGTCACCGAAGGGACGATCACCAAATGGCACAAGCAAGTCGGGGACACCGTTGCCGAAGATGAGGTCCTCTTCGAGGTCTCAACTGACAAGGTGGACTCGGAAGTACCATCGCCGGTGAGCGGGACAGTGACCGAAATCCTCGTACCAGAGGGCGAGACGGTCTCGGTCGGCTCCAAATTGGCCGTGATTGGCGCCCCGGGGGATGCTCCCTCACCCAATGGCGCGACAACAGCAGAGGCGAGCGCGGACCTCGCTCCTACAGCCAAAGGAGGCGAGCCTGAGACCAACGAAGCCGTGTCGCCCGAGCAGGCCCGAGCAATGGCGTCGGAGGAGCGCCTGGCATCAGAGGCATCAGAGGAGAAGGGGACGGCAGCTGAGGCCAAGACTGAGCCGCTTGGCGCAGCGGCCGGGACCGCCGGCCTGCCAGAACCGGCTGCTGGTGCTGCCGGTGCCGTGGGCGGCCGGCGTGGCCAGGGGCTGGCGTCGTCGCAAGCTCCCACGCCTGGAGCCGCCAAGCCTCCGCTCGGTGGGCCGGCCCGCCCGGGTGCGCGACCAGCTGACCAACGACCACCCAGTGCGCCTTCGCAAGCAGGGCCAAGCAGGCTGCTTTCTCCCGTAGTGCGCCGGCTCATTGCAGAGCACGGGCTCGACCCTGCACAGATCGTCGGGTCCGGTGCCGGCGGCCGGGTAACTCGTGACGACGTCTTGGCTGCGATCTCGCGCCAAGGCCCTGACGGCAACGGGGCTGGCGCCCTCCCCGCTGGTGCTACCGGACTGGCCGGGAGCGCTGATCTGGCTGAGCTTCCCGCGGGGGCGCAGGCGCCGAAGGTGACCTCCTCTACGCCTACGCCGCAGGCGGGAGAGCGCGACACCGTCCTCCCATTTACCAACATTCGCCGCCGCACAGCCGAGCACATGGTGCGCTCGAAGCAAACCTCGGCTCACACGATGGTGGCTGTCGAGGTCGACTATTCGGTCGTCGAGAAGGCCCGCCTGCCCGAGCGCGAGCGCTTCAAGGCAGCCAACGGCTTCAGCCTGACTTACCTGCCCTTTATCGCCCGCGCTGTTGTGGACGCGTTGGCGGAGTGGCCGCACCTCAACTCCTCGGTCGGCGAGGATGAACTGATCGTGCACGGGGACGTCAACCTTGGTATCGCGGTCGACCTCGACTTCGAGGGCCTCCTGGTCCCCGTCGTGCACAGGGCAGAGGAGAAGCGCCTCGTCGCCCTTGCGCGCGAAATGGCCGACCTGGCATCGCGGGCGCGCTCAAAGCGCCTCACGATGGACGACATTTCGGGCGGCACTTTTACGCTCACAAATGCCGGCGGTTTCGGCACCTTTCTCACTGTCCCGGTGATCAACCAGCCTCAGGTGGCGATCTTGTCCACTGACGGCGTACGCAAGCGCCCGGTAGCGGTCGAAATGCCGGATGGGCCCGATGGCATCGTGGTGCACCCTGTCGGCAACCTCGTGATGTCCTGGGACCACCGGGCTGTGGACGGTGCTTACGCGGCGGCATTTCTTGCCAAAGTTCGCGACCTCCTCCAGACGAGGGACTGGTCAGCAGAGTTTTGAGGTACGAACTGGGCGCGTTTCCCATAACCGCGTTACAAAACGCGCGCTCAACGACGAAAAGGTAACGCTGATGCTCGAAACGCGACAGAAAAGCTCGAACTGCACACCTGAGCCAAGCGGCTTTTCCATAGCGCCGGGGCGCACACTGCGCCTTCGCTGGCTCGGCTCACGGGTTGCGTACAGGGACGCGCACGCGTTGCAGAGGGCACTGTGGGCGGCCGGCCCAGGCGCCGACGACTGGCTGCTACTGCTCGAGCACCCGCATGTCTACACGGCAGGGATCCGCGCCAAAGCGGAGCACATGCTGGTCGACCCGGCGAGCGTCGGCGCCGAGCTCCTTTGGGTCGACCGTGGGGGCGATATCACCTACCACGGCCCCGGGCAGCTGGTGGGCTACCCGGTGATCACGGTCCCGAGCGGCCCCGGGGCAACGCCCGGATATGTACACGAGATCGAAGAGGTCATGATCGCCAGCCTCGCCGAGGTCGGGTTGGCCGACGTCGGCCGGCTTGAGGGTTACCCGGGAGTGTGGGTCGAGCCCGGGAGCCCCAGACCTCGCAAGATCTGTGCGATCGGCGCCCGCCACAGCAGGCGGCGCACGATGCACGGATTTGCCCTCAACGTCAACCCGGACCTTTCCATGTTCGAGCGGATCGTCCCCTGCGGGATCGCCGACAAGACTGTCACGTCCCTCGCCGCCGAGGGCATTGCGGCATCAGTCCAGGAGGTGACCGACGCTGTCTTTGAGGTCGTAGGCGTGAGATGGGGCCGCGGCCGGCCAGTCGAGCGACACGATGTCGCAGCGCGGGCTTCGTCGAGCCCAGTTGAGTTGGCTCCGGCCGGCGCCGCTGGTGACGCAGGGTTAGCGAGGTTAGAGGAAAGGCGCACCAAGCCTGTCGAGCTCGTGCCGTTGGGAACGCGGAAACCCGTGTGGATGAGGGCCAACGCGCACATGGGGCCCGACTACCGCTCCCTCCACAAGACCGTGCGCGGGCTCGGCCTCGTGACCGTTTGCCAAGAGGCGGGCTGCCCTAACATCTTCGAGTGCTGGGCCGACGGCACCGCGACCTTCATGATCAACGGCGAGCGCTGCACACGCGCCTGCGGTTTTTGCCAAGTTTCTACGGCCAAACCGCTCCCGCCGAGCCCAGACGAGCCCGAGAGGGTTGCCGACGCGGTGGCCCGCCTCGGCCTCGCGCATGCTGTAATTACTTGCGTCGCCCGCGACGACTTGGCGGACGGGGGGGCCTCGGGATTTGCCGCCACGATCGACGCGGTGCGCCGGCGCTCTCCGGGAACCGCGATCGAGGTGCTGGTCTCCGATTGCAAAGGCGACCCCACCTCGCTAGCTGTGATCTTCGAGCGCCGGCCCGACATCCTCAACCACAACGTCGAAACAGTGCCCCGGCTCCAGCGGCTCGTCCGCCCTTCGGCCTCCTACGCTCGGAGCCTCGCCGTGCTCGCTCGGGCCGTCGACGCCCGCCTCGTCGCCAAGTCCGGGCTCATGGTGGGCTTGGGCGAGACTGAGGACGAGGTGCTCGGGGTGCTCGCCGACCTCCACGGCATCGGGGTGAGCATCGTCACGATCGGGCAGTACTTGCGCCCGACTGCTGCCCACCTGCCCGTCGCACGTTGGTGGGCGCCGGGAGAGTTCGACCGCCTTGCCGAGGGCGGTCGAGCCCTTGGCATCCCGCAAGTGGTGGCGTCGCCTCTTACGCGCTCGAGTTACCACGCACGCCAGGCCGCTGCCGGGACAGCGGCTGCCGGCGCTGGCACTGCCAGGACAGGTGCGGGTGCTGCCAGGACCGGCGCGGGTGGTGTGGCCGCTGGGGGTGCGGCGTGAACCGAGCGGCACTGCCTTCAAGGCTTGCCCGGGTGCGCGAGGCGATGCGTGCGGCCGACGTCGACGCTCTCCTTTTGTCCCTAGGGGCAGATCTTCCCTGGCTGAGCGGGTATGTCGCGATGCCGCTGGAACGCCTCACGATGCTCGTCGTCCCGGCCTATGGCGAGAGAGCCGTGCTCGTGGTCCCCACCCTAGAAGCGCCTCGGGTCGTTCCCGTGCCTGACGTGTTCGAAGTCAAGCCATGGGGAGAAACAGAGGACCCGGTCGAGATCGTCTCGGGCCTTGTCGGGAAATTGGCTCCCTCAGCTCCGGTCTTGGGCATCAGCGACAGGGCGTGGTCGAGTGCATTGTTGAAGTTGCAGGCATCTTTGCCACAAGCGGACTGGGTCGCTGCCTCGGGTGTGACTGCACCGCTGCGGGCTGTCAAAGACGCGTGGGAGCTGGAGGCGCTCGCGCGGGCAAGCGCAGCCGCCGATCGAGTTGCCGCGGCGCTGATTGCAGGCGAGGTCAAATTGATTGGGCGAACAGAGCAAGATGTGTCCGCTGAGCTGGCCCGGCGACTGCATGCAGAAGGCCATGAGAGGGTCGAGTTCGCAATAGTGGGGTCCGGCCCCAACTCGGCGAGCCCCCACCATGAGCCTGGCGCTCGCAAGATCGGGCCGGGCGAAGCCGTCGTTTGCGATTTTGGGGGCTCGGTCGATGGTTACTGCTCCGATATCACGCGCACGGTCTTTACCGGCCCGCCGCCCAGGCGGCTCGAGCGCATTTACACGGTCGTAGCGGAGGCCCAGGCTGCGGGTGTGCGCGCAGTGCGCCCGGGCGTGCCCTGCTCGGACGTGGACGCCGCCGCCCGGGACGTCATCACCGACGCTGGTTTCGGCGAGCACTTCATACATCGCACAGGGCACGGGATCGGCATCGAGGGTCACGAAGACCCCTACATCGTCTCGAACAACTCGCTGCCATTGTCACCTGGGCACGTTTTCTCGGTCGAACCAGGCGTTTATGTACCGGGCCACTATGGCGTCCGGATCGAGGACATCGTCGCTGCGACCGAGGACGGCCCTTCTGTGCTTAATCAAGCAAGCCGTGCTCTGACGGTTGTAGACGTTTAGCGACAGGCGTCGCCCGCCTTAATGCTGCCAACGGGGGAAGCCCGGCGCCGCGAACGGCCGAACTTCAGCTTGTGCTCAGCAAATGCGCCCACAATGTCCTGGTGAGCGCCTCAGGACTAGTGCAGGTTGCGCGGCCCGGGGCTATCGGGCGCTTCAGCCAACCAGCGCGCGAGGCGGTCGTAGGGACCATCGTGGCGGCAGGTGCCGCGGGCGTCTTGTACATGTGGTGGCACGACACTTCGGCTGCTGCAGTGCAGGGGGCTGGCCCTTTCCTGACCTCTGCTGGACGGGTAACAGGCCTGCTCGGGACCTATCTCGTGGTTGTCGAAGTGCTCTTGATGGCGCGAGCTCCCTGGCTCGACCGGATGATCGGGATGGACCGCCTGGCCGTTTGGCACCGCCGCAACGGCGAGTACGCAGTTTCCCTCCTCATCGCGCACGCCCTCCTCACCATTTGGGGTTACTCGCTGACTGCGCACCAGGGGCTCGCGGGCGAGACAGCGGAAGTGGTGCTCCATTACCCCGACATGCTGGCTGCCACGGTCGGCCTTGGGTTACTCGTTGTTATTGCCGTGTTCTCGGCGCGGGCCGTCCGGCGTCGCGTCAGCTACAACACGTGGTACTTCGTCCATCTCTATGCCTATGTTGCGCTCGCCTTGTCATTCGCGCACCAGTTCAACACCGGTGCCGACTTCGCCACCCACCCCCTCAACCGGGTGATCTGGGCATCGCTTTACGGCTCTGTCGCTGCCGTGCTGCTCTACTACAGGGCAATTAGGCCGATTGCGACCATGGCGCGTCACCAGTTCGTAGTAGTGGGGACGGTGGCCGAGGCGCCCGGTGTCGTTTCGGTCTATGTCACCGGTCGCAGCCTTCATGACCTCCGGGTGGAGCCGGGGCAGTTCTTCATGTGGCGGTTCCTCACCAGGGACGGGTGGTGGCAGGCACACCCTTTCAGCATCTCGGCTGCGCCAAACGGCCAATGGCTCCGCGTCACGGTGAAGGCGGTTGGCGACTACAGCTCAGCGCTCGAGCATTTGCACCCCGGTACCCGAGCGGTCCTCGAAGGCCCGTATGGGGCTTTCACAGCGAGGCGGCGCCGGCGCCGCAAGGTTTTGATGATCGGGGCGGGGATCGGGGTGGCGCCGTTGCGCTCGCTCCTCGAGGCGCTGCCCGCGAGGCCTGGTGACCTCACGCTCGTCTACCGGGCGACCGACGAGTCCTCCTTGGCGCTGCGAGGCGAGCTCGAAGAGATCGCGAGGCAGCGGGGCGCAATGGTGCACTACCTCCTCGGCTCCCGTGAGCATCACCCCGAGTACCTGTCACCCAAGCACATCCTTGAGCTTGCCGGCGACGTCACCCGCAGGGACGTGTTCATTTGCGGCCCGCGAAGCTTTACGAGAATGGTTCGTGAGTCCTTGCGGTCATTGGGCGTCCCCAGCCATCAGGTCCACGCCGAGTCATTTGAGTTCTGAGAGGTCTGGTGAATGCGTCGCGCCGTGATAGCAACCGCAGGGACAGTCGCAGGGCTCGTTCTCCTGCTCGGCTACAAGTCCGGGACGCCTGACAAAGCGCAAAAGGTACACCTGGGGGGGAGCACTTCGTCCACCGCCGGGACGGCGGCTGCTCCCACGCCAACAGGCTCGTCCGCAAAGACTTACCCAGGCCAGTTGGTCACCTACCTTTATGGCGATATCCAGGTCTCGGTAACCATCGAGGGCCGCCGGCTCGTCAACGTCGACGTCCCCCGCAACGACGCGGTCGACCCGCACTCTCAGCTGATCAATTCAGAGGCCGTGCCAGTCCTCGAGCAGGAGGCGCTCAGCGCGCAGGGCCTCAACTTCAACGTCGTCTCGGGCGCCACCTATACCAGTGATGCCTTCGCGCAGTCGCTGCAGACTGCGCTACAAAAAGAGGGCAGAGCATGACTGTAACGGGAGGCTGTTGACCATGGCGCCGACCCGGTCAGCCCAGGGCGTGCGCCGGCGCCTGTACGCAATGGGGACGGTGTTCAATTTTGACATTCGCACACCGCTACCGGAAGAGCTGGTCGATGAAGCCGTCGAACGAGCCTGCGAATGGCTCCGCTGGGTCGACGAAACCTTCAGCACGTACAAGGACGCAAGCGATGTGAACCGTTTAGAGCGGGGCGAGCTGGCCGTGGACCATTGCTCCGCCGAGCTCCGCTCGGTCGTGGACCTCTGCTACGAGTTGAACAAGGTTACGGGCGGCTATTTCGACGCATGGGCCGCTGGGAGGTTCGACCCGAGCGGAGTGGTGAAAGGTTGGTCGATGGAGCGAGCGTCACGAACCCTGAGCGAGCATGGCCTGGTCGACCATTGCTTGGAGGGCGGGGGTGACGTCCGGCTCGCTGGCAGCCCGCTCTGGGGGACCGGCGCACCCTGGCGCGTGGCAGTGCGCCACCCGGTGCGGAGGGACGCTTTTTGCGCTTTGCTGGACGCCGGGCCCGGCGCCGTGGCTACGTCGGGGACCTACGAGCGAGGGCTGCACGTGCTCAACCCGTTTACCGGGCTGCCGAGCTCTGAGATCCTCTCGGTCAGCGTTGTCGGCCCGGACCTGACGCACGCGGACGCGTACGCCACAGCGGCCCTTGCGATGGGCCCCGACGCGCCTGGGTGGCTGAGCCTGCTTGAGAGCGAGGGTTACTTCAGCCTGGTGGTGGGGGCCGCCGGGCGAGGCTGGTCGAGCCCCGGCTTGAAGAGGCTCCGCGCCGCGCCCAAGTCTTAACATGCAGGGGTGCACGGCAGGCTGACCCAACTATGACAGCCGGCCCCGAGGGGCCCGGCCGGCCTGCCAGGGAAGCTCGGCCCGGCGTTTCCCACGACCTTTGGGCGCTCGGGGTGGTCTGCGCAGTGCTGTTCCTCACTTTCATCGACACGACGATCGTGAGCGTCGCGCTTTCGGACGTGCAGAGCCGTCTACATGCCGGCGTGACGCAGCTCCAATGGGTTGTGAACGGGTACGCTCTCCCCTTCGCGAGCCTCATGCTGATAGCCGGCAGCCTCTCAGACCGCTTCGGGCGCAAGCGCGTGATGCTGGTCGGCCTTTCGGTCTTCGGCACCGGGTCGCTGCTCGGGGCGCTCGCGCCGGGCCCAGCGACACTGATCGGGGCGCGCGTGATCATGGGTGTCGGCGCGGCCGCTTCCGAACCAGGGACCCTCTCGGTTATCCGCCACATGTACCCCGACAGCGGTGACCGGGCCCGAGCGCTGGGGGCATGGGCCGCCGTCTCGGGCCTGGCGCTCGCTCTCGGGCCTGTGATCGGCGGGGCACTTGTCGGCGTTGGCACGTTCCGAGCCGTGTTCTGGTTCAACGTTGCCGCCGTCGCCGTGGTGATCGTGGTTGCCGCCTTCGCCCTCCCCGAAAGCGCAGACCCCCAAGCAGCCCGCCTTGACTTGCCCGGGTTCGTGGCGGCGGCGGGAGGGCTTGGGGCGCTCACATTTGCCATCATCCTTGGCGAGACGGAGGGGTACCGCGCTGGTGAGGTGGTCGTGCTCTTTGCGCTTGGGGTTGTCGGGCTCGTCGTGTTCATCCGCGTCGAGCGTGTGAGCCGCGCCCCAGTCCTTGACCTCGCCTACTTCCGTGAGGCTCCTTTCGCAGGCGCGATCGCGGTCGTTTTCGTGTTGTTCTTTGGGATCTTCTCGATATTTTTCTTCACGGCGCTTTACCTCTCGGCCGTGGTCGGCTACTCGCCGTACCGCGTCGCCCTCGAGTTCGTGCCGATGACGGTTGCCATGATCATGGCAGCTGGATTAGCGGGTCGTCGTGTGGCTCTCTACGGGGCCCGGCTCCCCATGGCCGAGGGCTGCGTGCTGGCCGGTGCCGGCATCCTCCTTACCGAAGTGCTGCTCGGTACCTCGGCTCCATCGTTGTGGCTGATGGCGACCCTGGCACTGGCGGGTTTTGGGTTCGGCACGAGCGTCGTGCCGGTGACCTCGGTCGCGCTCGCCACCGTTCCCCCAGAGCGCTCCGGCATGGCGGCTTCTGCGACCAACACGAGCCGTGAGCTCGGCGCAGTTTTCGGCGTCGCGGTCCTCGGTGCCCTGGTCAATGCCCATCTCACCACCGACCTCACGCACCGGCTCCAAGCGCTCAAGATCCCTGCGAACTTCATCTCGATCGTGATCAACGGCGTCGAAAAAGGTGAGGCTCCCACCGGTGTGACGGGAGGTGGGTCCACCTACGACAAGGTGATAGAAGCGGCTTACGGGGCGTTCCGAGATGGGCTCGAAGTGGCGCTCATCACCTCGGGGATCGCGCTGTTGGCAGTTGCCATCGTCGGGGCGGCGACACTTCGGGGCCACGACCCCTCGCAGGAGGGCCGAGCCTGAGCAGGGCCTAAGCTCACGGGGGAAGTAGGTTTGTGCCGCTATACCTGAGCCGGGACCAAGAGGCTCCTACACTGCTGGCCATGGCTGCCCATTCAAGTGGCGGGTCATCAAGGAGGGAAACGTTATGACGTGCGACCGTAGCCGGAGCACACTGTTTGCCATGAGCGGCCGAGGTTTGACAGCTTTGGTGGCGGCTCTTGGGATGACCATGGCGCCCTTGGGCGCCGCTGCATCGGCTTCCACGACGCGGTCCCAAATGTCGGCGGTAACTGCTAAATCGAAGATAATCGCCGACTGGGAGGCCTTTTTCTCGGGTAAGACGCCGGCCAGCCGGAAGGTACAGCTGGTGGAAGATGGCTCTGCCTTCTCCAAAGTAATCAAGGCACAGGCTGGCGGCGGGATGGCCCAGTCCGTAACGGCAACAGTGTCAAAGGTCACCCTCAACAAGTCGATGACCGAGGCCGCTGTCGTGTACACGATCGACCTCGGGGGCTCGCCGGCTCTCAAGAACCAAACGGGCACCGCGGTTTACCAAGGCGGCGTCTGGAAAGTGGGTGCGGCGAGCTTCTGCGCGCTTCTCGGGTTGGAAGGTTCGGCGAGCCAGGTCTCGGTCTGCAAGGTGAAATAGCGCTCTACTCCTGAGCGTCGCTCTCGGCTGGGCTCGTGCGGCGGACAATGAAGTACTTCGCCTGCGGGTGGTGGCAAATTATGGCAGCGGTGGTCTGCTCGGGGTGGAACTGCCACGACGTCTCCTCGCTGCAGCGGACGCCAGCTCGCTCGGCCCCGACGAGCCAGGCACAGCGGGCATTGTCCTCGAGGTCTGGGCACGCGGGGTAGCCCCACGAATAGCGACCCCCGCGGTACTGCTGGCGAAAAAGCCCCTGCAACGTGGGCCCATCTTCGTCAGCGAAACCCCAGTCCTCGCGGATCCGCCGGTGCCAGTGCTCGGCGAGCGCTTCGGTCATCTCGACCGAGAGCCCGTGCAAATGGAGGTAGTCGCTGTAGCGGTCGCCCCCGAAGAGCTCGGCAGTGCGTTGCGACGCCGCCTGGCCCATGGTGACGACGTGGAAGGCCGCATAATCGGGATCTCCTGACGACACCGGGCGGAAGAAGTCGGCGATGCACAGCCATGGATCTGTGGGCTGGCGAGGGAAATTGAACCGCGTCAGTTCGTCCTGGCGCGAGTCGTCGGCCCAGATGACGAGGTCATCGCCCTCGGAGTTTGCAGGGAAATAACCGTAGGCAACCGCTGGGCGCAGGACTTCTGCCTCTCGAGCCTTGGCGAGCTGCTCTCGGAGGACCTCTCGCACCCGTCGCTTGAAATCGGCGTCGCTTTCACCCCCAAGGGGGCGGTAGCCCCACTGGTTGCGGAAAAGGGATGTCAGGTTGAGGTACTTGGCGATGTCGTCGAGCGGGATGCCGCGCTCGACACGGGAACCGATGAAGGGCGGGCGCAAGACCGGGTTGTCGAGCGCGACCGAGGGTGCCCGCCCCGACCGTGCCCGCCCCGACGGTGCCCGCCCAGGCAGGACCGGGTGCGCCGCGCTGCCACCCGATGTCTTGCCCCGCGGCGCCAAGCCCGGCCGACCTCCGAGCGCTCTGCCAAAGTCCGGGTCGTCCTGGCCGCGGCGGCGCAGTTCCATGAGCCGGTCGAGCGTGTGGAGGCCCTCGAAGGCATCTTTGCCGTAGAAAAGACGGCCTTTGTACTCCGAACGCAGATCCCGCTCGACATAGGTCCGGGTCAAGGCGGCCCCGCCAAGGATCACGGGGTAGTGCTCGAGGCCCCGGTCATTGAGCTCGAGAAGGTTGTCTCGCATGATCAGCGTCGATTTGACGAGCAGCCCTGACATCCCGATGACGTCGGCGCCAACTTGCTCGGCTCTTTCGACCATTTCCGAGAGGGCGACCTTGGTGCCGAGGTTGTAGACCTGATAGCCGTTGTTGGTGAGGATTATGTCGACAAGGTTCTTGCCGATGTCGTGGACGTCACCGCGCACTGTAGCGAGCACGACTTTGCCTTTGCCGTGCTCGGCAGAACGCGCCATGTGAGGTTCGAGGTAGGACACGGCCGCCTTCATCACCTCGGCGGACTGGAGAACGAAGGGGAGCTGCATGCGGCCCGACCCAAAGAGGTCGCCTACCGTCTTCATTCCCGCCATCAACGGCCCGTTGACAACGTCCAAGGCGGGCGTCCCGCTGGCGAGGGCCTGGTCCAGCTCGCCCTCGAGGCCTTCCCGGGAGCCATCGACGACGCGCTGTTGGAGGCGGCGAGCGAGCGGCCAGCCAGTGCGGTCCTCGCTGGCCAACTCCTCGGAGGCCACTCCTTCAAAGAGCCTGAGAAGCTCGGTGAGCGGGTCGTAACCTCGCGACTGGTCGCGGCGGTCGTATACGAGGTCCTGGCAGACGGTGACCACCTCTGGCGACAACCTGTTGAGGGGCAGGATCCGTGCCGAGTTCACGATGGCCGCATCGAGGCCCGCCTGCTGGCACTCGTGCAGGAACACCGAGTTGAGCGCCTGGCGCGCAGCGCCACTGAGGCCAAAGGAAATGTTCGAAATGCCGAGCAAAGTCCTCGCTCCTGGCAAATGTTCCTTGATCAGGCGAACGCCCTCTACGGTTTCGAGGCCGTCCCGGCGGCTTTCTTCCATGCCGGTACTTACAGGCAGTACGAGAGCGTCGAAGAAGAGGTCTTCGGGGGCAATGCCGTACCTGCCGACGGCGATGTCATAAATTGCTTTCCCGGCGCGCAATTTCCATTGCGCTGTGCGCGCTTGGCCTTCGGTGTCGATACAAGTGCAGACGACAGCCGCCCCGTACTCTCGGGCCAGGCCGAGGAAGCGGTCGAGCCTCGTCCCCGGAGCATCCCCTTCTTCGAGGTTGACCGAGTTGATGACCGGTTTTCCTCCGACGCGTTGCAGGCCCGCCTCTATGACGGGAGCTTCGGTCGAATCGAGCATGACGGGGAGGGTCGACTGGGTCGCAAAGCGGCTCGAGACCTCGGACATGTCTGCGACACCGTCGGCGCCCGTGTAATCGACGCAGAGGTCGAGCACATGGCTCCCAGCTCGCACCGCCTCCTTGGCCTGTGAGACACACGCATCCCAGTCTTTCGAGAGCATGGCATCGCGGAAGCGCTTCGAGCCGTTGGCATTCGTGCGTTCCCCGACGTTGAGAACTGATGGCGCCTGGTCGTAGGGGACGTGCACATAGAGCGAGGCGCACCCGGGTTCAATTATCGGCTCACGCTTTGCCGGCAAGGAGCCGGCGAGCGCTCCGACCAGGGCAGCGATGTGCGCAGGGGTCGTGCCGCAGCAGCCGCCGACCACACTGGCGCCGAGCTCGGTCGCAAAACGCCTTTGGTGGGCGGCCAATTCGGCCGGTGAAAGATCGTAGTGCATCTTGCCATCGACAACTCGCGGCAACCCGGCGTTGGGCAGGCACGAGATAGGGAGGCGGCTGCGCGCGCTCAGGTAGCGGATGTGCTCGCCCATTTCGGTAGGGCCAGTGGCGCAGTTGAGCCCGATGATGTCCGGGCGCAGGGCGTCCAGGGTTGTCAGGGCGGCGCCAATCTCGCTCCCCATGAGCATCCGTCCCGTCGTCTCCATGGTGACCTGTACCTGGAGGGGGACTTCACGCCCGACCTCTGCCATCGCGCGGCGGCACCCGATGATCGCCGCCTTTGCCTGGAGAAGGTCTTGAACGGTCTCCAAGGTGAGCAGGTGGGCGCCACCTTCGAGAAGCCCGGCGGCGGCCTGTGCGTAGCCGTCGCGCATCTCGGTAAAGGGGATCTGGCCCAGTGAAGGCAGCTTCGTCCCAGGCCCGAGAGAACCGGCCACCCAGTGCCCTGGCCCGTAGCCCTCGGCAACGTCGCGCGCTATTCGAGCCGACGCGATGGCGAGCTCGCGGGTGCGCTCAGCGATCCCGTACTCGGCGAGGACCCAAGGCAAGCAGCCGAAGCTGTTCGTCTCGACAACTTGGCAGCCGACTGCGAGGAACGACTCATGCAGTTGAGCAATGACGTTAGGGCGGCTCGCAGAGAGGATCTCGTTGCAGCCCTCCAGAGCGTGCCCGCCGAAGTCATCGGGGCCAAGCCCGAGCGCCTGCAGGCTCGTCCCCATGGCGCCGTCAAAGATGACGATGCTCTCGTGGACGGCTTGCAGGTAACCGTCGGAGCTGGGAGCCATCAGTCAATGGTAGGAGCAGCCAGGAGCTGCCAGTATGCAATAACCCGGCGCGAGTCAGTCCCCCACCGAGACGATTTCGACCGCCAACTGCCCGCTCGGGGCGTCGTAGGTGACGGTCTCGCCGGCCCGCTTGCCCATCAGCGCTTGGCCGAGGGGGGACCCCGGCGAAATCACGGCCGTCGCCGCGTCCCGCTCCTCGATCGACCCCACGAGGAAGCGCTCGACCTCGTCATCCCCCACATAGCGGAGCCGTACCGTAACACCGGCTGCCACTTCCTCTGCCGGGCCACCACCTGCGACCACTTCGGCGTCCGTCAGCATCGCCTCGAGCTGGCGGATCCGGGCTTCCATCTTGCCCTGGGCGTCCTTGGCCGCGTGGTAGTCGCCGTTCTCCGAGAGGTCGCCGAGCGCCCGCGCCGCCTCGATGTGACGGGCGATCTCGACCCGTCCCCGCGTCTTCAGGTCGTCGAGCTCGGCCTGGAGGCGCTCATAGGTCGAGGCCGACAACTTCGTAGTAGCCATGCCCGCAGGGTACCAGCGGACGAGTGGTTGAGCTTCCGCAGGGAGGCCGCTCCGCAGCTTGACGCCTCGGTCCGTGTCCGAGCTCCAGTTGACGGCTTGTGCGGTACGCTGTAATACTAGGAAGACCAATGAACGTGCCCGCCCTCTCTCCTGTCGTTGCAGTAGTAATTACCTCTTGACGCCCACCCGAGCCGGGTGTGCGTCGTGCGACCGTCCCCAAGGGACGGTCGTTTTCATGTGTAGGCAAATATCGACAAAGAAGGAGCGCCCGATTTGAGCGCTAAACCCCCCTACCGCATAGCCGTCTTACCCGGGGACGGGATCGGCCCCGAAGTGATAGGGGAGGCCTTGAAGGTCGCGGCGGCCGCTGGCGCCGAACTGGAGACCGCCCACTACGACCTCGGGGCGAGGCGGTACCTGGCGACGGGGGAGGTCCTCCCTGACAGTGTCCTCGAGGAGCTGCGGGGCTTTGACGCGATCCTCCTAGGTGCCGTCGGCTCGCCGGAGGTGCCGCCGGGCGTGCTCGAACGCGGCCTGCTCCTGCGCATGCGCTTCGAGCTCGACCTTTACATCAACCTTCGCCCGTTCCAGGCACAAACAAGCGTGGGGGCAGGGGTGCCTGTGGACTTCGTCGTGGTGAGAGAGAACACTGAGGGTTCTTATACGGGGGAAGGCGGTGCCCTGCGGAAAGGCACCCCCGCCGAGGTGGCCACGCAAGGGTCGGTGAACACCCGGTTCGGCGTCGAACGCGCTGTCCGGTTTGCCTTTCAGCTCGCAGAGAGCAGGCGCCGCCGCCTCACGCTTGTCCACAAGACCAACGTCCTTACTTATTCCGGGGACCTCTGGCAGCGCACGTTCAACGAAATCGCAACCGAGCACCCCGAGGTGACAACTTCCTACAACCACGTGGATGCTTGCTGCATTTACATGGTCGAGTCGCCAGGGCGCTTCGACGTGATAGTTACCGACAACCTTTTTGGTGACATATTGACGGACCTCGCAGGCGCGGTCTCGGGCGGCATTGGGCGGGCAGCCTCTGCAAACCTCAACCCGGCGCGCACCGGGCCTTCGCTTTTCGAACCGGTCCATGGCAGCGCGCCCGACATCGCCGGGACAGGGAAGGCGAACCCGACGGCGGCGATAATCTCAGTGGCGATGATGCTCGACTACCTCGGCGAGGCGGACCGGTCGGCGCGCATCAGCAAGGCGGTGCAGGGTTTTCAGGCGCAAGGGCAATTGTCAACGAGCCAGTTCGGCGACCAAATAGCAGAAAGGGTGTGAGCAGCGGTGCCCATTACCAAGACCGACTACATCTGGATGGACGGCGAGCTCGTCAAATGGGACGACGCCAATGTCCATGTCCTTACGCACACTCTGCACTATGGGTGTGGCGTGTTCGAGGGTGTCCGCGCGTACGCAACGGCGAAGGGCGCGGGCGTCTTCCGTCTCAGCGACCACATCGACAGGCTGTTCAGTTCGGCGAAGATCTTCCTGATCGAAATACCTTTCAGCCGAGCACAACTAGTCGAGGCCGTGAAGCAAACAGTCCTCGCGAACAGGATGACAGAGTGCTACATACGCCCGATCGTCTACCTTGGTTATGGCGAGATGGGGCTCCTCACCCTCAACTGCGACGTGAAGGTTGCCATCGCGGTCTGGCCTTGGGGTGCCTACCTCGGCGACGAGGGCATCGAAAAAGGTGTGCGCATGAAGATCAGCTCTTGGCAGCGCCATGACCCAAATGCCATGCCGCCGGCAGCCAAAGGCATCGGGATGTACATAAATTCGTCGATGGCCAAAGCCGAGGCGTTGAAGGCCGGCTACGACGAGGCCGTCCTGCTGTCCCCTCAGGGATATGTGAGCGAGTGCACGGGCGAAAACATCTTCGTCCTCCGCAAGGACCGGCTCGTCACCCCTCCCGTGTCTGCCGGCGCCCTCGAAGGGATCACCCAAGATTCGGTGATCACGATCGCACGTGACCTCGGGATCGAAGTGGAGCACGCGAACATCCTTCGGAGCGACCTGTACACCGCCGACGAAGCTTTCCTCACCGGCACGGCGGCCGAGGTCGTCCCCATCCGCTCTGTCGACGACCGGCTGGTGGGGGAGGGCACACCGGGGCCGGTGACTCGCAAGATCCAAGAGACCTACAAGGAAGCCATCAGAGGGGGAGTTGAGCGCTACGCGCGCTGGGTTGAACATGCCGGCTGAAATCCCCAAGCGAGTTGAGATATTCGACACCACCCTGCGCGACGGGAGCCAGGCGGAGGGCCTTTCGCTCACCGTGATGGACAAGCTGCGCGTTGCCGAGCAGCTCGACCGCCTGGGGGTCTTATATGTCGAGGGCGGGTGGCCGGGCGCCAACCCCAAGGACCAAGAGTTTTTTGAGCGCGCAGCCGCGGGTGAGCTCCTGCTCGCGGACGCGAGGTTGGTAGCTTTCGGCGCGACCCGCAAGGCTGGTGGGCGGGCAGAGACAGACCCTGTAATGGCGGACCTGCTCGCCGCCGGCACAGGGTATGTCTGCCTCGTCGCAAAATCTTCTCCTTGGCACATAACCGAGACCCTGCGTACGACCACCGCCGAAGCTCTCGACATGGTGGCCGATTCGGTGACTTTCCTCCGCAACAACGGCAAGGTCGTGATCGTCGATGCAGAGCACTATTTCGACGGGTTCTTCGAACTCGGCAGCTTTTGGAGGGATTTTTTGCGAGTCGTCGCCGAGTCCGGTGCCATGCCGGTCCTTTGCGACACCAACGGCGGGATGCTCCCCCAACAAGTGGAGCGTGCCGTTGGTGAGGCCCGCGAGGTCGTTCCGGGGGGGCTCGGGGCCCATTTTCACAACGATTCTGGGTGCGCCGTCGCGAACTCGATAGCTGCTGTCTTGCGAGGTGTGGACCACGTCCAGGGGTGTGTCAATGGCTACGGCGAGCGCACCGGCAATGCCGACCTGACCGCCGTGATCGCCGACTTGAGCCTCAAGCTCGGGATCGAGACGATCCCCGCCGAGAGGATGGCGCTCTTGACGGCGGTGTCACGCCATATTGCCGAGATCGTCAACAGGGCGCCCGACCCGCACCAACCCTTCGTCGGGACTTCGGCTTTCGCGCACAAAGCCGGGATCCACACGAGCGCCATTGCCCGGGCGCCGCGCGCATACTCGCACGTTGACCCCGAGGCTGTGGGCAATTCCAACCGCTTCGTGCTCTCGGAGATGTCTGGACGGGCAAGCGTAGCGCTCAAGGCTGAGCAGATGGGCCTACGGCTCACCAACGAAGAAATTGGCTACGTCGTCGACAGGCTGAAGGAGCTCGAGCACGCGGGCTATCATTTCGAGGTCGCCGACGGCTCCCTGGAGTTGTTGATGCGCGCGGCGACAGGCTGGAAACAGTCCTTTTTCCGCCTGGAATCGCACCGGGTCGTCACCGACCTCCGCGAGGACGGCGGCGTCGTGACCGAGGCGCGCATAAAGCTCTTTGTGGGCGATGAGCGGATCATGGAAGTTGCAGAAGGCAATGGTCCCGTGCACGCGCTCGACGCGGCCCTCCGCAAGGCCCTCGGCCCTGTGCACCCTGAGCTGTCGAGGATCCACTTGACGGACTTCAAGGTGCGCGTCCTCGAAAGCGCCGCCGGCACGGCAGCAATTACGAGGGTGCTCATCGACTCTACTGACGGGGACCGGACGTGGACCACGATCGGGGTCTCGGAGAACATTATCGAGGCGTCCTGGGAGGCACTTTCCGACTCGATCGTGTACGGCTTGCTCCATGCAGGTGCCGTCGGCCGGTAGGTCGATTAGTTTCTTAGCGATGGCGCAGCCTGACTATGTCCCCCTGGCCTCTAGCGACCGGGTACGGCCCTCCAGCCGGCTAAGCGTGCCGCGGGGCTGGGAGCAAGAGCGCCCTGCGGAGCTCTTGAGCTTGCGGCCCCCCGAGGGCAAGCGCTTCGGGGCGACCGGGCCGGACCTCGGTTATGGCCTCAAGCTGGCCAAGCGGGTGAGCGAGCGTGCCGCGCTCGCCAAGGGCGAGCACCTCGAAGACGTCGTGGCCGGCTGCTTCGCGACTGGCTGTCGGCGCGCATCGAACTTCCATCGTGCGCCAGTCGTTGGGGACATGGAGTGGGCCTTCGCCCTGTGGGGGTTGTTCCCCGGGGCGCCAGAGGGGCTGGTTGCCTACCGGCGCCCTATTTTCGCAGGGGCCGCTCACGATTATGTACGTCAGAGGCAGATCGTCGACTTGGTGCAAGCCGAAGCCGTACGTGTGCCGGCTGGCAACGTGCAAGCCGGGCTCGGCGCCAACTGGCGCAACTGGGTAAGCGCTCCGGCCTAGCCGTCTGGCCCCCGCTGGCTGGCTTCGAGGGCTTTGCCGAGGGCTTCGATGTCGGCCGGGGTGGCGACGTTGGCGCGTGAAGCGTTGCCGAGCGTCCGGCGCACCATCCCTGTGAGCTCGGTCCCCGGTCCGAGCTCGACGAACATCTGGGCCCCCATCTCCTCGAGGGTAAGCAGAGACTCGCGCCAACGCACCCGCGAGCAGAGCTGGGCCGACAGCGGGGCTGCGAAACCCGCGAAGTGCGCTCTGGCGTCAACGTTGGCCACGACCGGGCACTTACTGGCCGCGAGCCGCGCGCTTGCCAGTGCCTCGTCCAAGGGGCCCTGGGCCGCGGCCATGAAAGGCGAATGAAATGCCCCGCCCACCTGCAACCCGATCACTCGTTTCGCCCCGAGCCCGAGGGCCGCCTGTCCTGCCTGCTCCACACCCGGAGCGCTGCCTGCTAACACTACCTGGCCGGGGGCGTTGTCGTTGGCGACCCAAGCAGACGAACTGTTTGCGCACGCTGAGGCCACCTCTTCCAGGCCGAGGCCGATCACGGCCGCCATGGTCCCTGGCTGGGCCTTCGCGGCCGCCTGCATCGCCTCGCCACGGGCGCGCACGAGCCTGGCGCCCTCTATCGCCTCAAGGGCCCCGGCTGCGTGGAGAGCGGTGTACTCGCCGAGGCTGTGGCCGGCGGTCGCCGTCAACTGCGCCGCCTCGAGGGAGGCAGCAGAGAGGTCCCTCCGGACGGCATCGAGGATCATCGCGCTCAAGGTGTACGTGGCCAGCTGCGCGTTTGCCGTCGCCCGCAGCTCTTCGGGCCCCGCCCCTACGAGGAGCCTGGCCACGTCAACTCCGAGAGCTTCACCCAGGCTCACTACGAGCTCCCAGGAGGGGTGGCTCACCCAGGCAGCTCCCATGTTTGGGCGCTGCGAACCCTGGCCTGGGAACATGAGGACCAGCACGAGTCACGTATGCTACGTCCTTGAAGACTGCGGCGCCGGGGTTCGGGGTCTATGTGCACGTTCCCTTTTGCAACCGGCGGTGCGACTATTGCGCTTTTGCCACTTGGGCTGACCGCCACCACCTCTGGGAGCGTTACATAGCGGCTTGCAGGAACGAAGCCGGCTCGCTCAGTGGTGGCACCTGGGAGGGGCGTGGCCCCGTAACGTCTGTTTTTTTCGGCGGGGGGACCCCGTCACTGTTACCCGCAGAGCTGCTTGCGGGCACCTTGGGAACGCTCCGGGAGCACGTCGATTTTGCAGGAGGCGCCGAGGTCACGGTCGAGTGCAACCCCGAGACAGTCACGGCGCAAAAGCTCGCCGAATACCGCCGAGCTGGTGTCACAAGGCTCTCTTTTGGCGTCCAATCGATGGTGCCTTCGGTCCTTGCGGCCTTGGGACGCGAGCACGACCCCGCGAGCGTGCGCCGCGCGAGCGAGCTGGCTGGCGAGGAAGGCTTCGCTGACGCCTACAACGTCGACCTCATTTTCGGGGCGGCGGGCGAAACGATGGACGATTGGCAGGCGACCTTGGGTGCTGCCCTCGCGCTGGAGCCCGCGCCGAGCCATGTGAGCGCGTACGCCTTGACAGTTGAACGCGGGACGCCGCTCGCCCGGAGCCCACAGCGCCACCCCGACGACGAGGACCAAGCGGAAAAGTACTTGCGGGCAGAGGCGCTGCTCTCAGCGCACGGCTATGAGTGGTACGAGATCTCCAACTGGGCGCTTCCGGGGAAGCGCTGCGCGCACAACCTTCTTTACTGGTCCCAGGGCGAGTACGCGGGTATTGGTTGCGCGGCTCATTCTCACCGCTCCTCTCCGGGGGGAGTGGCCCGCAGGTGGTGGAACGTGACGCTCCCCGAGCGCTTTTGCGCGGCTGTCGAACAAGGCACGAGCCCCATCGCAGGGGGAGAAGATCTGCAAGAAGACCAAAGGCACTTCGAGGCGCTGGCGCTGAGCCTTCGCACGTTTGAAGGTGTGCCCGCAGAAGTTGTGCCCGAAGAGCTCTTCGAGCACGGCTTGGTCAGCTTGAGGGCCGGTGCCTCCCCCGATGGCGCGGGCTCCCCCCGTGCCGTGCTCACCGTGAAAGGGAGGCTTCTCGCAAACGAAGTTGCAAGCCGCCTGCGGCGGTAATGTTTGTCCCTCGAGGAGAATTGACTTTGCCAGAGCGCGCGGGGCCCGGTGGGAGCGGCCATGGGCCGGGGGACGAGCCGACCCCTCCGAGTGGGATTGGGCCGGCTTGGGCCGAAGAAATGCCTACCATGCCCCCTCCTACCCGCGCGGGCGCACCCACCTTGCGTTGGGCGACGGCACCGCTGCCCGCTGCCCAGCTGCCGACAGCGCAACTACCAGTTACCGAGGCAGGCGACGAGCACTTTGTCGGAGAGCCGCTACCAGGCGCAGGTCCCGGGTACGGGCCCGGCCCGGCCGGTGCCCCCAAGCGGGGTGGCAGGCGCAAAAAGTTGGCACTGATCGGGCTCCTCGCGGTGCTCCTGGTCGGCGGGGGGACAAGTGCCTACCTGCTCGCCAGCCCTGCTAGCGCGCCGAGGAAGGAGGGTTCGGGCTTGGCGGCACTGCCGAGCCTGCGCGGGCTCGAGAGCGAGAGGCCCCAAGTCGCCTTTGAAGAGCTCGACCGGGCGTACTCACAGGCGGAGAAGTACCAGCTTGCGGCTGTCGCGGACGCGTGCGCGACTCAACCTCCGGGCACGGCGCCCCGGTCGGTGACGCAGCGGCAGCTTTCGGCCGCCGTGGTAGCACAACAGGAGATCCTGGCCCTTGTGCGCGGCGCCTCGCTGCGCCTGTCTTCGATGCCCCAGGGGACCGCAGTCGTAGGGCTTCTCGAGAGCCTCCTCGCCGCTTCGTTGCGAGCAGGCTCGAACTACCTCGCCTGGGTTACGGACCTGCAGGCGACGGGTTGCTACAGCGCCCCCAATAACAACCTGCACTACCTGCAGGCTCTGCCCGAGGCGGCGACGGCTAGGAGGCTCTCGGCGCTGCTCTCGGCGACTCTGGGGCGCCTGGCGAAATAAATCACATGAAAAACACCGAGAACCTGCGCGGACACACGGCGCGGTAGGATCACAAACGTGACAGAGCCCATCGAGTGGATCGGGACGCCGGAGGCCTGTGCCCGCCTGGGGGTGACGCTTCGCACCCTGTACCGCTTCATCGACGAGGGCCAGCTGCCTGCCTACAAAATGGGGCGCGTCATCCGGCTACAGGCACACGAGGTCGATGCTTTCATCCAAAATGCTCGGATCGTCCCGGGCACGCTAGAACACCTTTACCCCGACCCACGCGGGCAGAAGAGCTCCCGTCAGGGTGACCCAAACGACGATGTCCAAACCGAGGGCGCAGGATGAGCGAGGGCGGGCAGTGCATCTTTTGCCGCATCGTGAGGGGCGAGGTCCCCAGACGGGAGGCATACTCGGGGCCGCTCACGTACGCTTTCCACGACCTGCACCCCGTCGCACCGCTGCACGTCCTCGTCGTACCGCGAGAGCACCTCGAGGACGCTTCCGAGGTGGGCCCCCAGCACGGCCCGGTCCTTGCCGAAATGGCTGGCGCGGCGCATGCGATCGCTGAGCGCGAAGGCGTCGCCAAGACGGGTTACCGGCTCGTGTTCAACGTGGGACGCGATTCGGGCTCGGAGGTCGCGCACCTGCACATGCACGTGATCGGAGGGCGCAAGCTGACCTGGCCGCCCGGCTGAATTGCCTAATTGAAGGGCCACCTGCGGGGCGCCCCCGCGCGACCAAGCCCCCATCTCGACGTTTGCGGGCGCTACTCTGGTTGAGCACCCGTGTCTGTAACTGTTACCGTACCCAACCACCTCATGGCTGGTTTGGTCGGCCCCCTCAATGAAAACCTGCGGTCCCTCCAGGACGCCTTCGGGGGGGCGAGGATCATCGCCAGGGGCAACGAGTTCAATATCGAGGGGGACGAAGCCGCAGTCGTCGCCCGCCTTGTCGAGGAGCTGAGCGTCCTCCTCGAGCGCGGCCAGGTCGTCGACCCGGGCGTTGTCGCACGGACCATCGACATCATCCGGGCGGACGAAAAGCCCTCGGAGGTCCTCACCGCGGAGATCCTGCGCTCGGCGCGCGGGCGTTCGGTCCGGCCCAAATCGAGCGGCCAAAAACGCTATGTCGACGCCATCCGGGACAACATCGTCACCTTTGGCATCGGGCCGGCTGGTACGGGCAAGAGCTACCTGGCCGTCGCCCTAGCCGTGCAGGCGCTCCAGGCCAAGACCGTTGAAAGGATCATCATGACCCGCCCCGCCGTAGAGGCGGGGGAGCGCCTCGGGTTCCTCCCCGGCGACCTAATGGCCAAGATCGACCCCTACCTGCGCCCGCTTTACGACGCGCTCTATGACATGCTCGGCACTGAGGGGGCACGACGCCTGCTCGAGAACGGGACGATAGAGGTCGCACCGCTCGCCTATATGCGGGGGAGGACGTTGAACCGGAGCTTCATCATCCTGGACGAAGCACAAAACGCTACGCCTGAACAGTTGAAGATGTTCTTGACGCGGATCGGGTTTGGCTCGAAGGTGGTCGTCAATGGCGACGTCACCCAGGTAGACCTGCCTGGGGGGCGCTCTGCCCTCGCTGACCTCGACCGCGTGCTAACTGGCATAGCGGGGATCGAGTTCGTACGCTTGGGCAGCCGCGACGTCGTGCGCCACCGGATCGTCGCCGAGATCGTGTCCGCTTACGACGCTTACGAGACAGCAGCCGCCAATGGCGGCCGGCGCTCTATCGGACGTGACCTCCCAGACCAGGCGGCTCCGGCGACGTTGGGCCGCTGAGGCAGCCATGGGTGTGGAAGTGTTTGCTGCCGACGAGCAGAGCGACCACCCCGTCGACACGTTACGTTGGGCGCGCCTCGCTGAGGCGGTCCTGGAGGAGGAAGAACTTGGCGGCGACGCGGAACTGTCCGTGCTCTTTGTGGACGAGCGCTCGATCGCGGAGCTCAATTCGAGGTTCCTCGGCAGGGACGGCCCGACAGATGTGCTTGCTTTCCCGATCGACGAAGAACCAATCGAGAGCGGCCGCTCTCCTGACTCCGGCGGCACCGGCCCTGGCATGCCTTCGGAGCCCGAAGACGTGCCCGTGCTCCTTGGGGACATCGTGATCTGCCCGGCAGTCGCTTTTCGCAACGCGCCCGAGCACGCCGGAGCCTATGACGACGAGCTCGCGCTCCTTGTAGTCCATGGCCTGCTCCACCTAATGGGCATGGACCACGAAGAAGACGACGAGGCCGAGGAAATGGAGGCGAAAGAAAGAGAGCTGTTGGCCCGCCACTATGCGCCTCTTCGCGCCGAGGCGTGGCCGTCCCGGTTGTCACCAGAGCTTGTTCCCGACGAGCGAGGAGATGGCGCCGGGGGAGCGCTCGAGCCGCGCCCGGCGCAAGCGCCCGCCGAGGAAGGCCCGACTCTCTCCTTCTAGGACAAATGCTTGCCGCCAGCCGCCTTCCAGGCGGGCCCACTCATCATTTTAGCGGGGTCGACTCCGCGCTCATAGTAGCTGTGGTCATCCTCATCATCTTCTCTGCTTTGTTCGCCCTCTCCGAGACTGCCCTTACGCGGATGTCCAAAGTCAAGGCCATTGCTTTGGTCGAAAGCCGCCGCCGGGGAGCGGCATCGCTCCTCAAATTGGTCGCGCATCCCGAGCGCAACCTCCCAGTCGTGCTTTTTGCCCTGCAAATCTGCACACTTGTTGCCGCGACGATGGTCGGAGTGGTGGCTGACCGGGTCTTCGGCCCCTGGGGTGTCGTCATAGCGACGGTGTTTGAGATTGTCGTCATTTTTGTTTTTGCTGAACTTGCGCCCAAGATCTGGGCCGTCCAGCATTCTGAGCGCGCCGCGCTTTTTATGGCGCCTTTCTTGGTGGGGCTCGTCTCGTTCCCGCCGCTGCGCTGGTCGACGCACGCCCTGATCGCGGTGGCCAACCTTATCCTCCCCGGCAAGGGCCTCAAGGAAGGCCCCTACGTGACAGAAGGTGAGCTCCTCGCGATGGCGGACACCGCGGCGGAAGAAGAGGTCATCGAGCGTGAGGAGAGAAAGCTCATACATTCGATCATCGACTTCGGGGACACCGTCGCCCGGGAGGTCATGGTCCCGAGGCCCGATATGGTCACCATCGCGGCAACGGCTGCCGCCCACGAAGCTGCAGACGTGGCATCGGGCGCGGGCTTCAGCCGCATACCTGTTTACGGGCAGGGCATCGACGACATCGTCGGGATTGCCTACGTAAAAGACTTGATGCGGGCCGAGCGGGAGGGGCACGCAGACGACCCGGTGACACAAGTCATGCGCCAAGCCCAGTTCGTCCCCGACAGCAAGCGGGTCGCAGAAGTTATGCGGGAAATGCAGGCGGGAAAGAACCATATGGCGATAGTCGTAGACGAGTACGGGGGGACCGCTGGGCTCATTACTCTCGAAGACGTCCTCGAAGAGCTGGTCGGGGAGATCTCGGACGAGTACGACGTCGACAGGCCCCGTGTGGAGTACCTCGACGGCGGCCAATTGAAGGTGGACGCGTCGCTTTCGATAGATGAGGTCAACGAGCTCACGGGGTTCGACCTGCCCGAGGGCGACTGGGACACCGTGGGCGGGCTCCTCTACAACCTGCTCGGGCACGTGCCCGTGGAAGGGGAGTCGGCAGTTTTGGACGGCCATGTCATCACAGCGCAGAAGGTCATTGGCCGCCGGATAGCCAATGTCGTCATCGCGCCACGGCAGCCTTCGGCCGCCGCCGAAGCTGACAGCGGGGAGGCCGGCGGCCACGCAGAGCGAGGCGCGCAAGCGCCTGGCGGGGGCACGAGCGTGGCCGAGGGCTCGGGAAGCTAGGGATCTTTCTTCGAGCCCGGTACTTGTCGAGCTCGGCGCAAAGCGAGCCTTCGTGCGCAGCCTGGAACGGCCGCCTTGGCAAGGGGTGACACGAGGTGACCTGGCCCGCTCAGCGATAGCCGCGGCCGAGCTGGCGTTGCGGAGCTGTGCGCGGGCCGGCAGTAGCTTTCAACAATGGACGTAGCGGACCTCGACCCCAAACGTATTCCTCGCCATGTCGCCTGCGTGATGGACGGGAACGGGCGCTGGGCAACAAAGCGCGGGTTGCCGAGGACCGAGGGCCACAAGGCCGGTGAGGAGGCCCTGCTCGATGCCGCCAAAGGGGCTCTCGAGCTCGGGATCGAGTGGTTCACCGTCTACGCCTTTTCGACCGAGAACTGGAGGCGGCCGCACGAGGAGGTGCGTTTCCTGCTCAGCGTGATCGCCGACGACCTCCTCACGCGCCGGCGCGACGAGCTCCATGCTCTCGGGGCGCGCATCCGTTTCGCTGGCCGGCGCGATTGGCGGGTCCCAAAATCGGTGCTCCGGCGCATGGACGACACGACGGAGCTGACAAGGCACAACCGCGCGATGACCCTTACGGTCGCCTTCAATTACGGGGGCCGGGCTGAGATCGTCGATGCCGTCCGGGGGATAGTGGCTGAGGGCGTGCGCCCTTCCCAGGTCGACGAGCGGGCCCTGCACAGGCACCTTTACCTGCCTGAGATGCCCGACCCGGACCTCTTCATACGGACCTCGGGCGAGTACCGAATTTCGAATTTCCTCCTCTGGGAGATCGCCTACAGCGAGCTCGTTTTCATGGACGTGCTCTGGCCAGATTTCCGCCGCGAGCACCTTCGCCAGGCGGTCTGGGAGTACCAGCAGCGCGAACGGCGCTTCGGGCTCACTGCCGAGCAGAGGGACGAGGGGGGCCTACCCGCGTAGCCGTGGTGCACGGCTGTGGCGTGAGAAGATAACTACACGCATGTCGCTTTACCGTGACCGAGGGGTCGTCCTCCGCACCTACAAGCTCGGCGAAGCCGACCGGATCGTGGTCTTGCTCACAGCAGGGCACGGCAAAGTGAGGGCTGTTGCCAAGGGGATCAGGCGCACGAAGAGCCGGATCGGGGGCCGGTTGGAGCCGCTCAGCCACGTCGAACTGCTCTTATACGAGGGCAGAGAGCTTGACATCGTCAGCCAGGCCGACGTCGTCGAGCCGTGGCGCCCGTTCCACGAGGACCTGAGCCGCCTGGCACAAGGTATGGCCATGGCTGAGGCAGCTGAGCAGGTGGCGCAAGAGCGGGAGCCCTCTGCGCCCCTCTACCAGCTGCTCGTGGGCGCTCTCCGCACCCTTGTCGAGCGGCCCGGCCCGCTGGTCGTCGCCTCGTTCTACTGGAAGCTGCTCTTCCTCGACGGTGCTGGGCCGGTACTGACCTCTTGCGCGCACTGCGGGAGCGATGCCCCGGAGCTCGAGCTCGTGGCTTTTGATATCGCCGAAGGAGGCGCACTGTGCCGCAACTGCCGGCGCGGTAGCGCGGTCAGCCCGGCAGCCCTCGAGCTGATCGGGTGGATCCTCGGTGGGCGCCTCGTGAAGGCGCTCCAGCTGCCAGCGAGCTCGATGACGGGCGAAGTCACGCACCTGGCGACCATCTCGCTCGAGGCGCACCTCGAACGGCGACTGCGGGCCTTGCACGCACTAGAGACGTCGTAGCCCAGCGGGCCCGAGGTGACGATGGGCCCACTAGCCTTCCCCCAATGCCCGTGACGATGGACGAAATGGTGCGCCTGTGCAAGACACGCGGCTTCGTCTTCCCCTCGGCTGAGATCTACGGCGGCTTCCGCTCCACGTACGACTACGGACCTCTGGGTGTGCTCATGTCGCGCAACGTCAAGGACGCGTGGTGGCGCTCCATGGTGCAGTTGCGGCGGGAGGTCGTGGGCCTCGACGCGGCGGTCCTTTCGAGCCCCCGTATCTGGGAGGCCTCCGGGCACCTGGCAAACTTCACCGACCCGCTCGTGGACTGCCGGACGTGCAAGCAGCGCTTCCGCGCCGATCACCTCGAGCGCGGCGAGGAGGGCAAACCGACTTGCCCAAACTGCGGCGGGCACGACTTCACCGAAGCGCGCCCGTTCAACCTCATGTTCAAGACTTTTGTCGGGCCGGTGGAAGACGAGAGCGCAGTCGCTTACCTGCGCCCTGAGACCGCCCAGGGCCATTTCGTCAACTTTGCCAATGTCCTCCAGTCAGAGCACTTGAAGCCTCCCTTTGGGACAGCTCAGGTAGGTAAGTCCTTCCGAAACGAGATAACGCCGGGCAACTTCGTTTTCCGCACGAGGGAATTCGAGCAAATGGAGCTCGAGTACTTCGTGCCGCCGGCAGATGCAGGCACCTGGTTCCAGTACTGGTGCAACGAGCGGCTCGAGTGGTACGTGCGCTTCGGTATACCGCGCGAGATGCTCCGGCTGCGCCACCACACGCCCGAGGAGCTTTCGCACTATTCAGTCGAAACTGCCGATGTGGAGTTCGAGTTCCCCTGGGGCTGGGGCGAGCTCGAGGGCATAGCGAACCGGACCGATTACGACCTGAGAGCCCATTCCAAAGCCAGTGGTGCCACCTTGGAGTACTTCGACCCTTCCACGGGCGAGCGCTACGTGCCTTATGTGATCGAGCCTGCAGCAGGCGTTGCGCGGACGATGATGGCTTTTCTCATCGCCGGTTATGAGACCGATGAGATCGGTGGTGAGACGAGGACCGTGCTGCGGTTGCACCCGCGGATCGCACCGTTCCAGGTCGCGGTGCTTCCGCTCTCCAAGAAAGACACGCTGCTGCCCCTTTCCCAGGAGGTACTCCAGCTCCTCCAAACGGTGGCGATGTGCGATTATGACGACACGCGCTCGATAGGGCGACGCTACCGCCGCCAAGACGAGGTCGGCACTCCCTTGTGCGTCACCATCGACTTCGGATCTCTCGAGGACAAAGCGGTAACAGTGCGGGACCGGGACACGACCGAACAGGAGCGAGTCCCCATCGAGCACCTCGCCGAGGCTGTGGCTTCCCGGCTCGCCTGGTAGAGAAAGGCCCCTAGGCTAAAGGGCTGTGGGGATAGTCGCCGAGGACGTCGAGCGGGCACGTTCAGCGGTCAACCTCGTCGACCTGGTCTCCGAAAAGGTCGCGCTCCGCAGGGTAGGGACACGCTGGGTGGGGCTGTGCCCGTTCCACAACGAAAACACAGCGTCTTTCTCTGTCAACGGTGAGCTCGGGCGATATTACTGCTTCGGGTGCCAGACCAGAGGCGACGCGATTTCGTGGTTGCGGGAGACCGAGCACCTGGATTTCCCTACAGCAGTCGAGGCACTCGCGGCACGGGCGGGCATAACGCTGCGGTACGACAGTGCCGAACGTGGGGGGGCCGCCCACAAACGCTCTCAGGAGCTGGCAGAAGTGATGGAGGGCGCGGTGGCGTGGTACCACGAAAGGCTCTTGCATGCGCTGTCTCCTGACGCCAAGCGAGCACGTGCGTACTTGCGGTCCGAGCGCGGGTACGACGGAGACACGGTGAAGCATTTTCGCCTCGGTTGGGCGCCGGCAGGTTGGGACACCCTGGTGCGGGAGCTGGGGGCTCCCGTGGACTTGCTGGTAGAAACCGGCCTTGCGTTCAGGAACCAAGGTGGGAGGCCGACAGACTCTTTTCGTGAGCGCGTCTTATTTCCCATCTTTGACCCGGCGGGCCGCGCTGTCGGCTTCGGAGGCCGAGTATTGCCGGGAGGCCCCGGCCCCAAGTACAAAAACACACAGGCCACGCCGCTTTATGACAAGAGCCGCGTGCTTTACGGCCTCAACTGGGCGAAGGGGCCGATTGTCGAGCGCGGGCGAGTGGTCGTATGCGAGGGCTACACCGACGTCATCGGCCTCCACCTCGCAGGCATCCGTGAGGCCGTCGCGACGTGCGGGACGGCCTTAGCAGAGGGCCACGTCAAGTTGCTCGTCGGCTTTTCGCGACGCATCGTGCTCGCCTACGACGCCGACACGGCCGGGCAGGGCGCGGCCGAGCACTTTTACGACTGGGAGCGCCACTTCGATGCAGACATCTCGGTGGTCGCCTTGCCGGCCGGGGCCGACCCTGCCGACGTCGCCAAGCGCGAGCCCGAGAGCCTCCACAAAGCAGTCGTAGACGCAACGCCCTACCTCGGTTTCCGGCTGCGCCGGATGTTCGCGGCGGCCGACCTGCGCAACCCCGAGGGCCGGGCCAAGGCGGCTGAAACAGCTCTTGCCATGGTCGCTGAGCACCCCGACCCGCTTGTCAGGGACCAGTACTTGATGCAGGTGGCGGACCGTACGCGCCTCAGCCCGAGCCAGCTGCGGGCCCTAACCCCACCGGCTGCGGCCGGCCCGGCCCAGCCGGGGCGGACGCGCAACCGGCCCGGGGAGCGGGTGCCTTCGAAGCCCCGTCCCGCCACAGTCCCCCCGCCGGAGCTCGAGGCGCTGCGCCTCGCCGTGCACCACCCGGAAAAGGTGGCGGGACGCCTGGACGCTGCTCTCTTTGGCTCCGGCACCGCACGAGCGGCCTATGAGGAGCTCGCATCGGCGCTCACTCTTCACGACGCGATCGAAGCCTCGGGCCCTGAAGTGGCTGACCTGCTCGGCCAGCTGGCCATGGACGACACTGCTGAGGACCCCGACGACGTGCTGCGTAGGGTGTTGGACAGGGCGGCGATGCGCTCGCTCGCCGAAATCCGGCGCCACGCTCAGGCGACTGGCGACCTCGAGCTCGCGCAGCAAGCCCAGGGGCTACAGCTCGCGCTCCACGCTCTGCGGGCGGTTGAAGCGGGCCCTGGTTACGAAAACAGCTTGGCCACTGCGGAAGCGTCGTTGCTAGCCTTGCTCTTGGGGGCTCCCAAGGTTTCGCCGGGCGAAGCCAGATGAGCGCCCGCGGCAGTGGGGAGGCTTTTCAAATCCCGTGAAAGCGCCATTTGAGACCTCGGGTGAGCCGACTCCGGACTTCATGGCGCTCCTCGCCCACGGGCGCGAGAGGGGCTATCTCACACCTGACGACGTGATGACCGTCGTGGAGGGCGTGGAGCTGCGCCCTGAGCTGATAGCCGCCGTCGTCGGGAGGATCACGGCGGAGGGCATCGAATGGCGCGAACCCGGTGAGCTGCTTTCGGACGAGGGCTTGGTCAAGCTGGCGGCCGAGGTCAGCGGGCGCCCGTTGCAGGTGAACGCGGCACCGAGCCAAGAGAGCCTTGCCGACCTCGACGCCCCCGCGTTGCGGAGCGGTCTGCGGAGGAGGGCGAAGGACCCCTTCCGGAGCGCGGGGCGGCTTTCTGTCGCCGGCCTCAAGCTCGACATCGGGGTAGCTGCAACTGGTTCGTCAGACTCGGTGCGGGCGTACCTAAAAGAGATCGGGCGCGTGAGGCTGCTCACCGCGGAGCAAGAGGTTGCCTTGGCCCGTTGCGTCGAAAGAGGGATGGCGGCGGCCGGCCGGCTCGACGAGCTGGGCCCGGCTAAAACATCCCGCAATAAGGCGTTAGAAAAGCAAAGGGAAACCGATGAACGGGCCCGGGCCGAGGGGGCGGTCGCGCGCCAGGTACTGGTCGAGGCCAACCTCCGGCTCGTGGTTTCAGTGGCGAAGTACTACCGAAATAGGGGCCTTTCGTTCCTTGACCTCATCCAAGAGGGCAATATCGGCCTCATGCGGGCGGTCGAGAAATTCGACTGGGAAAAAGGTTTCAAGTTTTCCACGTACGCGACTTGGTGGATCCGTCAGGCAATAAGCCGGGCAATTGCCGACCAGGCGCGCACCATACGCATCCCGGTCCACGTTGTCGACAGCATCAACACTGTTATCGCTGCCGAACGGAGCCTGCTCCAGGAATGGGGGCGAGAGCCCACGATCGAAGAAATTGCCGCGCGAGCAGAGATGACCCCTACCCGGGTCCGCGAGTTCTTGAGGATCAACCAGGACACTGTTTCGCTCGAACAGCCGCTCGGGGACGACGACTTCAACCTTTCTGACACGGTGGAGGATGAAGGCGTGCTAGCTCCGGGAGAGGCAGCTGCGCAGGCAATGCTTGCCGAAGCCGTCCGCAATGTCCTTTCCCACTTGAGCGACCGCGAGCAAATGGTGGTGCGGCTGCGTTTCGGTTTGGACGACGGGCAGGTCCGTACCCTGGAAGAGGTTGCCAGGGAGTTCGGGGTCACCAGGGAGCGAGTGCGCCAGATCGAGTCAAAAACCCTCGCCAAGCTCCGCCAGCCCGTCCGCAGCGGCCAGTTGCGCGACTACCTGGGCACCTAAGTTGAGGGATTGCCCGAGCGGCCTGAGCCAGTGGGCCGCCGGCGCCCCGGGCGCCAAGTGATAGCCTAAGCGAGGTTTTCCGGGGTAGCTCAACCGGCAGAGCGGGTGGCTGTTAACCACTAGGTTGAGAGTTCGAGTCTCTCCCCCGGAGCTTTTTGGCTGGCCTGCTCAAGGTGCGGAAAGTGGGCCTGAGCCGCGGCAGCACATGACCGTAGTTCACCGCCGGGGCACTCGGGGCCGTCGAGGACCGTAACCTCACCCTCGAATGCTTGTTTTTAGGGGTTACAGGACCACGTTGGCGCGGCCTCGCTGCGTAAATTGACGGCGCCGCCGCTTCAGTTTTCATGTCACCAGGCCTGTCCCGGGCATGTTACGGGCTGGAGGGGGCCGTCGACTGCGAAAGCTCGGGCTACGTGGCGCCGTGCAGGATGCCTACGACGAGTTTTTGGAGCGCGTCCGAACCCGGCGGGACACTCCCGCGGTCGGTGTAGAGCAGGTGGGCCGCCCCGACGAGGGTGTGGGAGAGCGTCGGGACGTCGGCAGAGCCGGCTACGCGGCCGAGCTCCTGCTCCGCGGCCAGGTAGGCAGTGATCGCCACAGCCCCTTCCGCGATCAGCGGGAAGCGGGCGGCCCCCACCTCGCGCAAGCGTGCGCGCAGGCTGTCGCGGGTGATGACCAATGCCGGGACCGCCACCGCGAGCGGGCTGAACACCACGGTCAATGCCTCGACGAGGTTGGTGGCAACGGAGCCTGCGCCGGCGGCTTCGCGAAGCGCGGTCATGGGGCCATCGAGCTGGGCGACGCGATCAAGGACGAGCTCGGCAAGGAAGGCATCGAAGTCGACGAAGTGGCGGTGCACGACGCCCTTCGCAACCCCTGCCTCCGCAGTTACAGCACGGCTGGTGAGCCCGCTCACGCCGTTTCGGAGCAGCACCTGTTCGGCAGCATTGAAGAGCAGCTCTCGAGCGTTGGGGAGGTGGACTCCGGTGGGCACTGCCGTCTTCTCGTCCGAGCATGAGCTAAGTGGGCATCAGCCCACTATAGTGGGCACGTGGCCACTATACCGCCGTTGCACGGCCTGTTCTCTTCGAGCGAACCGCATCACGCCCGACAGGTCGCCGAGTCGTTCGGCAGCGAAGCCGAGCGCTACGACCGGGCCCGCCCGACCTACCCCAAAGCCATGGTCGATGCGGTCCTCGCCGCGAGCCCAGGGCTCGACGTCCTCGACGTCGGGACGGGCACCGGCATCTCTGCCCGGCCGTTCCAGCGGGAGGGGTGCCGAGTGCTCGGCGTCGAGCCGGACGAGCGGATGGCCGAGCTCGCCCGCCGCAGTGGTCTCGAAGTTGAGGTCGCGAAGTTCGAGGAATGGGGCTCCGCTGGACGGACCTTCGATATCGTCATCGCCGGGCAGAGCTGGCACTGGGTCGACCCCGTCCTCGGTGCGGCCAAGGCGGCCGAGGTGCTTCGACCGGGCGGTCGCATCGCCCTGTTCTGGAACGCCATGTCGTTCCCACCGGACTTGGCCGAGGCCTTCTCCGCCGTCTACCGGAGCGTGGTCCCCGAGTTCCCCTTCTTCCAAAGCGGAGCGGCCGGTGGTGTCGAGCCCTACACGCCGCTGTCCAAGAGAGCGATTGACGGCATCGAAAAGACCGGGGCGTTCGGCGAGACCGAGCAGTGGCAGTTCGGTTGGGAACGGGCCTACACGAGGCACGAATGGCTCGAGCAGGTGCCGACCTTCGGGGGGCACACCCAGATAACCCCGGAGAAGCTCGCGGAGTTGCTCGCCTGGATCGGATATGTGGTCGACGCGGCAGGAGGCAGCTTCACCATGGGCTACACCGCTCTTGTGGTCACCGCGACGCGGGCCGGGCCTCCTCGCGCGGGGCAATGAAGAGGGCGCATGCCTCGGAGACGTACTTGTCGAGGGCAAAGGTCGTCGTAGGAGGGTACGGGGTTTTTAGGCGCAAGCTATCAAGTTCTCGGAGCATACGCGTGCTCGTGGGGCGCAATTTCCCGACCCGGCGGGGGAGGCCCGACCCCAACTGTCGGGGTAACAACTGCATAAACGCACGTACATGGTACGGTGCCCAAGAATGCCTTTGCGACCCATCTCTTCGGGCCCTCAGGGCACTTCGGGCGCCGGCTGCCTTCGCATAGGGGTTGTCGTCACCACCGTGGGACGTTGGTCGGCGCTGGAAGGCCTACTAGAGTCGGTGCAGGCTTCGTCTTGGCCAGACGTCGCTGTCGCCATCGCCAACCAAAGTGGTGGGCCGCCCCCAAGGTCGTTTGCCCGTCTTCTCGGCGCCGAAATTGTCACCAGCACCGGGGGAGCCAGTAAAGGACGTAACGACGCCATACGGCTCCTTAGGGGCACGACCGACATCATGGCGTTCCCAAATGATCATTCGTCGTTCCAGCCAGACACTTTCAGCCGCGCAAACCGGTACTTTGCGTGCCCGGGCCCTCCCGGGGCAATAACGGGCACTTTGCTCGAGCCGACCGGACCTCGTATGGTGGTGCCGCGGTCGGGGGCCGAGCTCTCGCGTCATACGGTTTGGCGTGCCATTGAGCCATCGATGTTCGTAATGTCCGATCTCGCCGAAGAGCTCGGCTTTCGTGAAAGCATTGGCACTGGGAGCCCGGGCCCCTGGCAAGCTGGTGAGGGGACGGATCTTCTTTTGCGCATCATGGCATCCGGCCACAAGGTCGTTGCCGCGCCCGATGTAGTCGTGGTCGGAGCTGGGCAGGTACGGTCGCTCACCAACGACGAGTGGAGCCTGAAGCTTCGCTCTTATGCTCGTGGCTGCGGTTACGTCCTGCGGCTTCACCGCTATGGGCCCTTGGGATCTGCGTTCCAGATCGTCTCTCCGTGGTACCGCCTCGTCTGGTCTCCTCCCGGGGGGGCGAGGATGCCTCCCCGGGACTGCCTGAGCGCAACCGTTGGCCGCCTGGAAGGCCGGTTTGGCCGCTGTTTCGGCAAGAGCGAGAGGCTGCGGTTGAGCGCGCCGGCGCTCCAGAAGTAGCTATGGGCGGTGAACTGCCCAATTAGATGGCAGCGTTTCGCGACGCAGAGAGCTCGTTTAGGTCGACCCCTTGCTCGGCAAGAGCTTCGGTGCAGGCCGAAAGGCACAAGCCAAGTACCTCGTCACGTTCATTGCTCACGACCTTATCGGAAGGCTTTGCGGCGGCCTGTTTTGAATGGTGTGACCTGAGCTTGCCGTTCGGCGACCACAAGAGCACCTGCGCGTAACTGCGGAACTCTCGTGCGCTGAGGTAATGGTGCCCTCGTACCAGGTTGTTCGGAGCGAACGCGATCGCGGTGGCTCGGTGCACCCAAGGGATGACCGAAGACGACGAAGAACCGACCTCGTTCACGATGAGGTCGGGCTTGTAGCGGAACAGCAAGCCGAGAGTTAGCGGAAGGCGCAGAGCTGCGCTGTACCAGTGCCCACGCGTGAGGTGGTCGAAGCGTTTGTCGAACCGAACACAGGCGCTCTTGCTGTCGTCATGACAAAGCGAGCTCCTACCGTCAGAAAACGCCACCGTTACGTCGGCATCTCTACTGACCAGGGCCTCCTGGAACGCACTGACGGCATCTCGGACAACACCGGGCAACTGCTCGGGGCTCTCGAGGAACAATACGCGCAGCGGCCCAGGCTTTCGCTTACGCGGGCGGGCCCAGCACATAACCAGCAGGCCCAATATTGCGGCGCAGGTCAGCCACATGGGTACGCTCTGCTCTGCGAACCTCAGAACGTACTCAACGACCACGAAGCTGATGGCATAGCCCAATGCTTTGGACCTCAGGTGTGCTGGACCATACCTGTGGGCCGTCTGGAGGTAGATCACGAGCGCCACTGCTCCCACGCCTGCGGCCGCCGACCACGCGAGCCCACGGATGGTCGTCCCGAACAGTATGTACTCGACGACTATGAGGGGCAATGAAGTGAGGAGCACGTTGAGCATAGCCCTGAAAGCGAGGTGCGCTTGCAGAAATGTCGTTGACAAGTTGAGCTGGCCACCTGCGACGCCGGCCAATGCCATGGGCAGGAGCAGGCCGAGACTGTGCAGGTACCGGTCAGGCAAGAAGAGGCCGAACAGGCTCGTCGGCGTTGTTGCAACCACCGCCGCGATAGCGATCGCGAGGACCAGGTAGAGAGAGGAAGCTTCACTGATCGCCCGAGACTGGCCATTTTGGGTACCGGCCAGTTTGGGGTAGACGACGCCGCTGAGAGACGTAGCGACGAAGGTCGGTATACGAGCGAAGACCAGCATTGTTTGGTACGTGGCAAACCCGCCGGCACTCCCTATGACGATGGACCCGACAATTACGTCCATAGTGGTGATGATGGTGGCGAGGACCTGAGTGCTGCCGACGCCTCCGAGCTGGCGTAGCAGGTCGAGGGGCGGGCGCCTCCACCTGAACCTTGCCTCGCGGCGCATGAACCAGAGGCCCGAACCAGCCCACATGAAGGCGCCGAGCGCAGAACCAGCGAAAGCCCCGGTTGCACCTCCCCCGACAAGGACAAGGCCAATTCCGGCGCCGAGCTTGATGACCACTTCGATCACGCTCAACGTCGCCATGAGGGTGTAACGGCCTTCACCCATCTGGAAACCTGATGCGGCGCCTGATATGAACAGCGCCACGCTTGTTATTACCAACAGGGCGCAGACCCCTACGGGAGCGTAGGGCGCTGCCAGCGCTGCCATGAGGGCTCCGGCCGACCCGCCGAGGACGAGTGCGGCCATAAGAGAGAACTCGATGGCTTGGCGGCGCGCAAGGCTCCCGAAAGGATAGCGGGCGACAGCGCGTGCCACGACCCACGGCAGCATTGACGCACTTGCCGTCCCGACCACCAAGAGCAGAGCGGTGGCGCTTGCTACGTGCGAGAACTGTTTGCTGGGGAGCAGCCAAACCAGTGCGAGGCTGAAACCATAATTCCCCAGCCCGACAACCGCTGAGCTCACCAGGAGCCTCAGCGAGTTGCCGTGGAGGCTACCTAGTTTTCGGTCAGTGTTACGCCCGCGAACGGCACGTTCGTCGTTGACGCCTAGGTCGTTCAATTAACGTGGCTCACCTCGGGCGGCCGCGCCACGGTGATCGTCCCCAGGACCAGCGAGAAAGACCAGCTATATAGGCACAGCGATGAACACGAGCTCCAGGTTGTCCTACCAGGTCTTGGTCAACAGGCATGCAACGCCAGGTCACTTCAGGGGGAGGATCCCGAGGAGCGGTCCTTCCCCTCGGCAATCGCGGCCGCGTATGCGGAGAAGGGCAATGTACCTTCCCACAAGTTGTCGTCATGAGCCCAATAAAACACGATGAAACCGCAGCTCGTGGCCTGCCGGATAGCGGTCGCCATCATCCCGTCGGGCGCCAAGTCGGCGTACTGTGCGTCAAGCGCGTCGGACGCGCCCCATCCCGGGTTCTCGCCGCCCTTCAAGAGCCGGTACTGATCGGCAATGCGGCTGATCCACCTTGTGGCGGACCAAGGCCCCATCAACGGGGAGCTGATAGGGATGCCGTCGTCACCGGGCTGGCAGGAGTCGTTGTTGCCCGACCCGTCGGCCACCGACGACACGTATGCCATCACGTTGTGCTTGTCGGAAATACCTGCGTAGTAGCGGTCCCAGACTGCCCCTACGCCCGTGGTCCCGTCGGGCAGGCCCTCCCGCTCTTCTTGGGCGAGCCTGTCGGGGCGAGTGCCCGAACCCGGTGTTACGAGCTCGTAGATGCCCGAGAAGCCGAGCCCCGACAAGGTCCTCATCTGCCAGTTCGTCACGTCGTCGAGGCCACCGACGTACCAGTCGACCCACTTGTTCACCTGGGCCAGTGTCAAGCCAGCGTTCCCCGGTCGCCACGACGGGAAGGGGTTGGGGGTCATTGTGGGTGGGAGCCCCCTCCCGGTCAGCGCTGCTTGGTCGAAGGCCCAATAACTGCCTCCAGGGGGGTACAGCATCTCAGGGTCGCCTCCCGAAGTGAGCCGGATCGCCCAAAAGCTGGAGAGGCCCAACTTGGCTGCCACCGACGCCAAGTACTGGGCAGCCAACTGGCGAACAGCTTGGTTGAACACGAAGTTGGCCTCGGTCGATGCCGTGCCGACTTGGTTGACATAAGTCGAACCCGGCAGTGAGAAGATCCAAGAGGGGGTGCTCTGAGTCCCTAAACCGAGCGTGACCTTCATCCCTGCCTGCTGCAGCTTACGCAGCCAAGCCTGCACGGAGGAGATGTAGGGCTCGTCAAAGAGCCCTTGTTGAGGTTCCCATTCGGCCCAGCTGAGCTCGATCATCCCGACGCTCACCCCGCTCGCCGCTTCTTGTGCCGCCCTGGAAGCCGAAGTGACCAGGGTTCCGAACAGGAGGGGGTCTGCGCGAGGCGACATCACCCCGCACCCCGAAACCAGCATGCTGAGCGCGACAGCTCCAGCAGTGCGACCGAGGGGGAGCTTGCCTGTCCGTGAACGCCCGGGGGAACGCTTCTCATCGGCTTTCTTAGCTCCGGCACCCACCGCCGCTCACGGTACCGCACCTCCGCAATCACAGGTCCTTGTGCGCACTCACCTTTGACAGGACCGGAACGCTCCGAGGTGGCGGCACTATCCCCGGCCTCACCGCTCATGGGTGCGTTCAAGCTGCGCTCAAGACGGCGGAACTGCCGGCAGTCAGTGGGCCTTGCGGCGAGCCGAAATTGCGAGCGTGCGACGCCCGAGCTCCCTTGCTGCCGACGCAGGGCCTGTCCCAAACTGGAGGATCCAAGCTTTGCGCAACTCGTCGCCTTGGTTTGGGGCCGAAGCGTGGAGCGTGCGCGGTGTATGCACGGAGAAACCGCCCAGTGGGAGGACCTTCGTAACATAGTCGAAGCCACCGCTCTTTTCCTCAGTGGCAATGGTCGCCTCGCGTGACTTATCGGTCATCTTGATTTGTACACCCCCAGCGCCAGGGTGGTGCACGTGCTCGTAGAGGTCACCCCTATGACTGCCAGGCACGAACATCATGCAGCCGCTTTCGGGCGCCAGGTCGTGGAGAGGGATCCAGAAGTGCGCGGCTCGCTGGAACCAGCCGGTGCGCGAAGCCGCAAGATCTTGATGCCAAGCCACAGGCCCCCCACCCGGCTGCTTGTAAATTACGTGGTCGAAGTGGCACCAAGTTTGCCTGCTGCCAAGTAGCTCGCATGCGATCGAACGGCAGTGCTGCACCACGTTGAGCTTGCGCAACTGGGGTTCGAGGTTCATCGGGTACATGACCTCGAGCACCTTTTCGTCTTCCCCGATGGTTGTCGCGAGCCGCGAAGAAAACCCTTGACGAGCTTCGAAGAGGGAGTCAATGAGACCGCGCGCCTCGAGCAGTTGGCCTTGGTCGAGGACGACGCGGTCTATAAAGACATACCCGTCTCTTGCAAACTCATCAAGCTCCGCTGAGTCGAGCACAGTTCTCTTGATCTTTGCCAGCGCCAGCGTTCACTCTCTCGGGGCTCCCAGAAATAGTCGCAGCGACTCTACCCGAATTCCGGGAACTTCAAACGGGTTTTTGGCCCAGCACGTCGCCGCCACGCCTCGTGGTTGCTGATCCACACTGGGCCCAGGAAGCGTGAACCCGGGATGAAGCAATTGTTACGTAATTGTGTTTTCCAAGGCGCTCCGCGACCCCGGCGCGAATGGCGGGTAGAGTTTTGAATGCCTGGGTGGCGCCAGGTAGGAAAGCGCCAAGGTCGTCCCGTCGTAAGTCGAGTACAGCAGCGGATAATTTCGCATATCTCTGGCACAGTTGCTCATCCATTGGAAGGATATGACGCATGCCCATAAGCGAACAGAGGGTCGCGATTGTCGTACCGACACGGCATGAGGCAAGAAATGTACAGCAGCTACATGAACAATTATCAGCTGTGCTGACCGGGAGGCATTGGCGGATAGTCTTCGTGGACGACTCGGATGACGAGACGACGGACGTCCTGGAGACAATGGCGGCCCTAGATGAACGCGTAACCGTGCTTCACCGAGCAGCTGAGCAGCGCCATGGCGGTCTCGGGAGCGCCGTGAAATTTGGCATTGACTTCGTGGGCAGCGCCGCTGACGTGGTTGTCGTGATGGACGGGGATCTGCAACACCCGCCTCCCGTTGTGCTGGGGTTGTTGGACGTTTTGGCGACCGGTGGCGCCGATTTAGCAGTAGCGAGCCGCTATCGGGGAGCCGGGAGCGCGAGCGGGCTCGGTGGCGCGACCAGGCACCTGCTTTCGAGGGCGTGCCGGACGTGCGCGCACATCTGGCTCCCGCGCTCGCGTCCTGTAACGGACCCACTGAGCGGGTTTTTTGCGGTCCGACGAGAAGTCTTGCAGGATGTCCAGCTCCGTCCGAATGGCTACAAGATCCTCTTGGAAATCCTCGAGAGAGGGCGTTGGTCGCGGGCTGAGGAGGTCGCGTACGAGTTTCAACCCCGCAACGAGGGCCGGTCCAAGGCATCATTTAGTGAGGGCCTCCGCTTCCTGCGGCACCTGTGGCTGTTGCGCTGGGCGGGGGGCCAGGGTGCCTGGCATGACCACGTCCTTGAAGGTGAGCCACTGCGCGCGCTCATCCTTACCTCGGAGGCCCCTCCGGTCGTAAGCGGCATATCCAGGACAGTCGAAATGTTGAAGGAAGGCCTCGTGGCGCGGGGTCACGATGTTGACGTGGTGAGCCGCGCGGAGTTCCCTCGCTTGCTGTTCCGGGAGGTCCGGTTGTCGAGCTTCGGGCTCTTCTGGCCGCGCTTTCGAAGACAGCTCCCGCGCTACGACGTGATAAATGTGCACGGCCCGGTACCAACCCTTACCGAAGTGTTCCTGATGTTGGCGCTCACATTGCCTCGCCACCGGCGTCCCGGGGTTGTCTACACCCACCACTCCGATGTCGCGATCTCGGGCATTTCTACCCTCTGCCTCCTCTACAACAAGTTGGTCGAATCGCTCGCTCACACGGCGGACGCGATCGTTGTCACTTCGGGCGACTACCGGGACAAGCTTGCCAGGGCACAAGGAGCGCCCGTCTACGTAGTTCCTTGGGCGGTGCGCGCCCCCGCCCCTCGAGCGAGGGCGCCACACGTGCCGGGGCGCGCTCGTGTCTTGTTTGTCGGGCAGCTGAGGCCTTACAAGGGGCTCCCTCAACTCTTGAGCGCGGTCAACGGGGCGGACGAGCTCGAAGTGAGCGTCGTCGGCGATGGGCCGATGCGCCCGGAGCTCGAGTTGCGAGTCAAGCGCGAAGGTATCGACAACGTCCGTTTCCTCGGGCGCTTGGAAGAGGACGCTCTCTGGGAGGCTTACGCAAACGCTGACGTGGTTGTACTGCCCTCTACGACAACCGCGGAAGCCTTTGGGCTCGTGCTCATGGAGGGTATGCAGTTGGGCTGCGTGCCCGTTGCGAGTGACCTACCGGGGGTTCGCCACGTCGCGGCGCCCACTGGCGTGCTCGTGGATCCGGGTGACGTCGAAAGCTTGCGGGCGGCCCTTACCGGTTTAGCCGCCGACCCAGAACGTCTGCGGCAGCTCTCGGGTGCTTCCATGGAGCGGGCAAGCCTTTACCGCATCCCCCACATGGCCGAGCGTTATGACCACGTGTTCAGGCAAGCGGCCGCTCACGTGCGGGCACGCCAAAGCCGCGCCGTCACACCTGGGCAGTACAGCGATCCCCGCAGCTTCCTCTTGGACTTGACCAAGGCCGTCGCACCTGGCACCAAGGCGAGCATCGCGCTCATCGACCTAACGGCCCCCGGCCTTGCACGCGTCTGGCAGGACGACCGCGAAGAAGCGCCCATCAACGAGGTCCCGCTTGCGGCTTACGTTGCGAAAAAGTTCAAGCCTGTTCTCGCCGGGCCGGAGGTGGACGACCCCGAGCTCGCCAAGCTCATGCAAGACGAGGGCCTCAGCAGTTCGGTGATGGTACCGTTCCGGGTCGACCGCGGAAGCGTTGCGGTTGTTGGGCTTCGTGCGGATGACGACAGCGGCGTCGTGCTGCGCCGCGAACACCTCAACCGGACAGTCAAACTACTGGAGGCGGCTCGTCGCGGCGCACCGCTCGCGGCGAAGGACTTGAACGGCGAAGCTTGAGCAGAGCCTCCGCTCCCTCTCGAAACCTCTTAGCCACGGCTTGGGTCGGCAAGCGCTGCTGGACCAGGACGTGGTAGTCCACAATGCGCGCGCCGAAGCGGCTCTTGAACACCTCGACTGGACCTCCCGGGTCCGATTCGCCGAAGTGGTACGTCAATGCCCCCTTCGCGCAGGCCTCCTTGATGGCGAGGTGATGGAGGTAGTGCCCTGCCCTGGTGCGCCTGGCAAGGTCGCTGTCCATTGCCGAAAGCCACGCGAACGCGGTGCCGCCTTGGTTGAGCACCACCAGTGCCGCCACCGGTTCGCCGTTGAGGGAAGCCGTCCATATTTTCGTGCCGGTGACTGCACAGGCGGCTGCGACCATGCCGGCGCGGTCGCGTCGACGGGCGAGGGCTCGTGCCGCGAAGAGCGGCTGGCCGCGCTGTACCGCCCAGCGGTCCACCGACAGCGAGTAGAGCTGTGCAAAAGCGCTCTGTTGCGGCTCGCCGCTCCCGCAGCTGATATCGAGGTTCATCCCTTCGGCTCGGCGGACGGAGTTACGGGTCTGGGCCCGAAAAGAGCCGCTCCAAACCGAGCTGAAGCCGTGGGACAAGTCGAGCAGCTGAGCGCGGCACTGCTCGCCGGAAGCGGCTGCAGGTGCCGCCGCTGCCCAGTCTTGGGCTTGCACCGGTGGCGGTTGCAACCTGAGGCGCCATGCGAAACGGCTGGCCAGGTCCTGCCAGATGAGCGACTGTGCGAGCTGGCCCTGCGCGCCCACCGCGCCTCCGTACCCCCAACCATAAGGCAGGGAAAGGCCTGAAGTGGGACCGGTTTTGCGTACCTGGAGCACGGGGACGACCAGCTGTTCGCCCGACGCCAGCTCGTACAAGGTGCTCGCGTCTTCGCCTCCTGTCGTGCTGAGGAGCATGTCGAACCAAGCAGGGCCCTGCGTGAGGACCGCGCCGACGTCGGACACGAGCAGGCGCGCCCAAACCTCCCGGGGCGCTGGCACGGTGATTTGGTACTCAGATAAGCCTCTGGTTGGCGTCGACCGTACGATGCGCTCCAATGGCTTCCTCCTCGCCGCCGCCGGGGCTCTCACCACCAGCTTGCCTCGGGCGCTTGTGGCACGCCCCGGTGGGACCCACGGTAACCCCGATCGAGCAGCTCCTCGGTTCTGGAGGGCATTGCCGTGAAGATGCCTGGTTGTGTCCCCAATGACAATCGGGGCGCATCGTGAAGACATTGACGCGCCCGGCGCTGGTCCGCGCTCGCGCCCAGGGGGGCCAACGGGGCGAGGCAGCCAGGGTCGCCTCCCGCGCGCCGTTGCTCACCGACGCAGCCCTTGTCCTCGGCTGCGCAGGAGTCACTATTTTTGCGCTCTTTTACAATCTCTTCGTCAGCCCCGACACTTTTTACGACGAGGTTGTCTATACCAAGGCGTCCCAAAACGTAGCGCTGCACGGGGACCTCACGTGGACCAACGTCCCCCTCTTTGTCCACCCGCCGCTCATGTTCCTGGTGCAGGCAGCTTGGCTGCTCGCGACTGGCCATGCGCACGTCGCTCTGACTTCAGCGGTGCGCGCCGCGCGTTTGTTGGCAGCAACGGCCGGCGCGGCAAACGTCCTGCTGACTGCGAGCCTGGCCTACCGGTTGGCTCGCTGGGCCAGTCGCCGCCGCCGCCGCATTATCACTGTCACGGTCGCTGTCGTGGCCGCTTTGGACCCGGTCCTCCTGCGCTACGACCGTCAAGACGTCCTCGAGCCGTTCGCTTTGCTGGTAACCCTGGTCTGCTTGAACGTCGCCCTTTGGTTGCGCGGCAAGGGGCGGGCGTACGTGCCGGTTGTGGGGGCCCTTTCCGGTTTGGCGCTGCTCACAAACGAGATCACAATCTTCCCAATCGTTACGCCGGTCATTTTCGCTTTGTTGGAACGAGACCGAGCGCTGCTGCGCCGCTCAGTTACCGCTCTCGCCGTAGGAGTCGTGTTCTTGTTCTTGTTCCTCGCCTGGGGGGCCGAACTCGGCCAGGCCTCGACATTCCTAAACGTTCAGTCAGCGACCTTGCAGCGGCTCGTCGGGCTTGTCCAGACCACTGGGCTCAACGTCCCCGGCACCTCGTTGGCGGGTTCGGTCTCGCGCTCACTTGCCGAGTACCTGAGCAGCTACATAGTGCTCGGGACGGGTGCTGTCGCGCTCTGCGTCGGATGGTTGCGAAAGGGCACAGCTGAAGCGAGGTTCCTGACCGCTTGGTTGACCGCAAGCTATGCCTTTGGGGCCTACATTGCGGCGGCGGGCACTTTCAACGAGCAGTTCTTCGTGTACATCATGCCGGCTGCCGTGGTGGGCGGCGTTTTGCTCGTCGACTCCATGCTCTCGATAGTTCTTAGGCTGTCTCGAGCCACCTTCGCGTCAGTCGCTGCCGGCGTCCTCGCGCTCGCGGTGATAGGGATCTCGGGCGCTGCATGGGCGGCTGACTACGCGTCCCCAGGCAATGGCGTCGAGCGGATGGACCAGTTCATCGCCCAGCACCTCCCGGCATGTTCGGTTGTAAATGCCAGCGGTGACGTCGAGAAGTACTCTTACCTCCTACCTGACCGGACCTTCTCCTTCTTCTCCATCGGCCCGGCGGCGCTTGCTGACGGGGTGCACTATTTCGTGCTCGCGCCAAACGACGCTGTCGCGAACTACGGGAACATGAGCGCTTCGCTAGCGGACTGGATAAGGAGCCACGCGCAGCTGGTCGTTTCTTACCCTAGCAAGGTGTACGGCTCGGTCCAGTTGTGGCAAGTGCCGTCGCTGCCCTTCGACGCGCAGGTCGGTACCGTAGCCATCCCGGGCGGTGCATTTATAAATACGTCGGGATCTCGCTGCGGCGGTTTCACCGTCACAAACTCCGCTGGGAGCAATATGTACGCAGCGTTTGCCGCCCGCGGGGGCAAAGCCGTGCTGGGGCCGCCGCTTTCCGCCAGCTTCCGGGCAGGCCGAGGGGGCCCCGAGCAGGTGTTCCAAGGCGCTGTGCTTGCCACGTCGCCCGCAGGCGCTCCTGGCAACGTAGGTCTGGCGCTGCCAGTTGTAGCCGAACTGGCAGCTCGGGCACCGAGGATGTACGAGGGGGCGGGCCTGCCAAGGCTGGGGGCTTCGGTACCGGTGGCTGGCCGGGCCGCCTGGTTGACCGACCCAGCCATACGAGCTGCCTACCTCGCTGGCGGGAAGCTCACGGGGCGGTCTTTCTCCAAGGGGGCACAGCTCTATGGGCTTCCGCTCGGGCCACCGGCCGTGATCTCGGGCGGCATGGTTGCGCAGGCTTTCCAAGGGACCGTCCTCGAGCACTCTCGGGGCAGCCGTGCTGTGCACAGCGTGGATATTGCGCCGCTGCTGGAAGTTTCGGGCATAGTCAGGGCCCCGGCCGCCGCGCAGCGGCTTAGCCCAGACCCGCCGCTTGCGCCCGCAATCGGCCTGGGCGCGACAAAGTCTTCGACCGTCGTGCCGTTCGCCATCACCCTCGGAGGCGCTCTCGCTCTGTTCGGTTTGATAACCGTTGCCGTCCTGAGGTTCAAGCGCGACCGGGCCGATGGCCCGGGTGGCCAGGGTGCGCACGCGGAGCAGCGAGGGGCGCAGCACGAGGGCATAGAAGGAGCGACGGCGCGGTGACGCGGCCCCTGCGCGTGCTCGTCGATGGCCGCGTGATGTGTGATGCTTATCATGGCATCGGTAGGCATATTTTTGCGCTTCTGCACGAGCTCGGGCCCCGAGACCTGGAGATCACCGTCGTCACTCCTACCACGAGCGGCCGCTTGGATCTGACGTCGTTGTTGCGGTACGAAAGCGTGAGGTTTGTAGGCTCAGACGTGCCGGTGGTCTCACTACGTTCGCAGTGGGAGCTGGCTCGCCTGGTGGCTCGCGAGCGGCCCGACATCCTGTTTGTGCCATACCACTTGAGCACCCCCTTGCTCCACGGGCGCACGCCAGTGCTCAGCGTGGTGCACGACTGCATCTTCGAACGGCGAGCCGAGCAGTCGGGGGAGCGTTCGGCGTTCCTGTTTGCCTACCGGGCATCTACGCGGCTGGCGCTGCGCTCATCGTCGGTTGTGGCGACGGTTTCGGAGGCAACTCGGAAAGATCTGAGGCACTTTTACGGGGTGGAGCTCCCGTCCGAGGCGGTGCTGCCGCACGGCGTCGGGAAGGAGTTCTTCAGGGCTCGCCGCTTGCCAAGGCCTGCCGAGCTCGAGCTCCCCGAGCGCTACGCTCTCCATGTCGGCGTTCGCCGGCCTCACAAGAACCAGCAACTGCTGGTCCGCGCGTTGCAGCACTGGTCAGGGGCCCACCCCGAGCTTGGCCTGGTAATGGTCGGTGCCCAAGATCCTCGCTACCCAGATACGGTTGGCCGGCTCGTCGAGGACCGCGGGCTTCAATCGCAGGTGCGCCGTTTTGAGCACGTGAGCGAACAGCAGTTGCTTGCCCTGTATGGGAACGCTTCTGTCTTCGCTTACCCATCGGTCGCCGAGGGGTTCGGGCTCCCGTTGCTCGAGGCGATGGCAGCGGGCATCCCGGTCGTCGCGAGCGACGCCGAGGCGGTGCAGGAAGCGAGCGAGGGAGCCGTCATGACGCTATCCCCAGAAGGGCCTGACAAATGGGCGGACGCGATCACGCAAGTCGTCTATGACGCCGAGGTCTCGGACCCGCTGAGGCGCTTTGGCGTCGCGGTTGCGGAAAAGCACAGTTGGGCCGGTTCAGCCGACCGAACGCTGCGGTTGCTCTCCGCGGCTGCCTCCCGCCGGAAGGTTGAGGAACCCATTGGTTGATTTGCAACTACCGCCCGACGAAACGGCATCTCTCCCGGGCCTGGGTGGGGGGACATGGCTCCCCCGAGCGTCGGTGCTCCGACGCCTTGCGGTGGTGCCGCTTGTGGTCGTCCTGCTATTGCTCGCCAAAGTTGTCGTCGGGCATTTAGAGCAAAACGACTCGCTCGCGAACCTTCCCCACGCGAGCAGGATGGCCCCAAACTTATTCGTAGGCGGCCCGCCGACGGACGCCGGTTCTCTGGTGCTGGCTAACAACCTGGACGTAGACGGCGTCATCGACGTGACGGGGGCATCGATAGCGGTCGAAGCGAGCTCCGGCTTCCTGCACCAGGGCTTCCTTTTGGAAAGTGTCGACCCAGGGCGAGCCCCGACAGTTGCGCAGCTGCGAGCGATGGTGGCATTTGTCAGCCGCTATGCCCTGAAAGACAAGAACGTGTACTTGTACGACGACACCGGTGGGGGCAGGGCGCTCGTGACGAGCGCGATGCTTGTGGTGTTGCGGGCCCCGAGCTCGCAAGGAGCCCATGGCGCCTTGAGCCAACGACAGTGGCACCAGTTGAGCGCCACGCAGCGAAAGGCGTTCGACCAGGTGCAGGCGGCTGTCACAGGGGAGGCAAAACTCGCAGGCCCGTACGCTCCATTGCGCTCGGTGCGATGGTGACCGGCCGCTCGGCGCCGAACCGTGAGCTGCCCGAGCGCATGTCGGGGCGAGGGAACAGCCGCGGCGCTTTGGCCCCGAACGGGCTGGTCCTTGCTATGCCGGAGTAGCTGAGGCAGTTGCCGGAGCCCAATAAACTTCGGGACGGTACGGCACTCGCCCGTCCGGGAAGATGCCTGCGAGCTGGGAGCCATATTCGCGGACTCGCTCGGCATTGGCCAGGCGTCCTGCCAACCACAAGTGCGGCACGAGGTTGCGGCCCTCGACGAAGTCGCGCCGCGGCACTGATTGCTCAGAATAGGGAAAGTCACTGTAATAGATGGTGGGCAAGCCAAGCCTCGCAGCGGCGTCTCGAGCCAAGAGGTGGTCCACGTGGCTCCCCACGCCAAGGGGAGCAAAAACGAGAGACGGCGATGGGCTTAGGCGGTCAACCAGTTGCAACAACTCGGCTCTTATAAACTCGACGAGGGCGCGGTCTGGGGGAGCTACGCGGCCTCGTGCAAGGTCCCAGCGGAAGGTGGGGTAGAGAGGCACGCGCGCAAGCAACTTGCGAAGCAGCGATGGCTGGCCTTGGCCGAGGGTCGACAGGGCCCGGAACTGGCCGTCAGCAAAGCCAAGGTGAAAGGGTTCCACCGACATCGCTTGGAGCACGGCACGGTCCTCGTTACGGCGCAGCTCGAAGAGGTCGGCAAGCGAGCGACCGCTGCGAGCGGTTGCGCGAAGAGAGGGGACCGACCAAGGCATTTGCCCACCCTCCGTAAAGACTGTTGCCACGCAAACCCGGCCTTCGAAGGCAAGTGCCTCCATCAGCGCCCCGCACGAAAGCACAGCGTCATCGAGGTGAGGAGAGACGAACAGCCAGGCTCTGGCACAACCCTGACCAGCAGCTATGTACCCAGTGCGGGCGAGCCAGGCGGACGCGCTCTCGGCAGGCGGGTCGTCTGCGGTCACTGCAACAGCCGAAGGCCCGCGTGAGCCGGATCGTCATCAGCTGTTTCGACCACCCCGCACACCCTTGTTACGGGGGTGGAGGAGCACTTGTAGTCGCAGAAATTGCGAAACGGCTCTCTCAGCGCCACGACGTGACCGTCGTTTCGGCATCCTTCAGACGAGGGCGCCCGATCGGTCGCACACCGTACCGGCAAGTGATGTTGCCCATAGGGTGGGCCGGCCCACGAGGGTCCCAGGTCCTCTACCACCTCGTGCTGCCCCTGGCCGCTCGGCGGATCCCCCATGACCTGTGGGTTGAAAACTTTACGCCTCCGTTTTCAACGAGTTTTGTACCGAAGTTCACGCCTCGAACCGTGATCGGCTTAGTCCAAATGCTGAGCGGGGAGGACATGACCAAGCGTTACAAGCTTCCGTTCGGAGCAGTGCAAGAGAGGGGGCTCCAGTACTACCGGCACTTTATCGTGCTGAACGAGATCGACGCGGCGAAGATCAAAAGCGTCCAGCCACTGGCGCAGTGCGATTTGGTGCCAAATGGCGTCGACCCTCCCGATGTGGTGCGCCCGTACGGCAGCGGCGACTACATCCTTTTCCTCGGGCGCATCGACATTGGACAAAAGGGCTTGGACCTGCTCCTCGAAGCGTTCGACTTTGCTCAGCCGACCCTGCCCCTCGTGATCGCGGGAGCCGGGCTGCCCTCGGAGGAGCGTGAATTGACCCGCTTGGTCCGGCGCACCAAAGGGCCGGTTGCGAGGGTTGGCTACATGTCCGGCGAAGGTAAGAGAGAGCTCCTTCACAACGCGGCGTTCGTCGTAATGCCTTCGAGGTATGAGACCTTCGGGCTCTCCGCCCTGGAGGGCATGGCTTTTGGCAAGCCCGTCGTGCATTTTGACCTGGCTCGACTTTCCTGGATCGGACATGACGCGGCCCTCTCGGCGCCTGCCTACGACGTGGAGGCTCTCGGCCGCGCCATGCGTGAGCTCTGCGAAGACGCTGAACTACGGGCCAAGCTCGGTCACGCCGGGCGATTGTTCGCGCAAACGGTCTCTTGGGATGTGGTCGGGCAACGCTACTTGGGCATCATCGACAAGGCGTTGGGTGGCGCCGGTAGGCCATCGCAGCCGGGCGCCATTGTGGACTGAGGCGGCGACGAGCCACTGCGGGTAAGCGAGATCAGTGCCTTGGCTTCGAGCGGTGAGCCTTCTGAGCCTTGCGCTTCGCCTTGTGGAGCACCTTCGATTGAGAGCGGGGCTTGGTGGGGAGAGTTTTGACGCGGGCGTGCACCCTAGCGGCCTTATGGGCAGCACCCCTGGCTTTGGAGCCTGCTTTCCGTTGCCTCTTGAGCTTGGTGGCCGGACCACTAGTGGTAGTCGTCGAGCGCTGAGCAACCGTAGTGGTCGTCGCGCTCGCGGCCCGAGCGGTTGGGGTAACAGTGGTCGTCGTCATGGTCGGAGGGCGAGCCGCGTTCTTTGTCGGGGGAGCTGTCGTGACAGGTGCTGAGGTTGTCGGGGGAGCTGTCGTGACAGGCGCTGAGGTTGTCGGGGGGGTGCTCGACGTGGGCGCTTGAGCGGCGTCGGTGCCGAGGGCGGCGGCAACCATGTCGGCATATGCTGAAAATGGCACTGTGCCGTCCCAGAGATGGATGTCGTGCGCCCAGTAGAACACAGTGAAATTACAACTCTCCGCCTGCGCGATCGCGGTTGCCATCATCCCGCCGGGGCCGGTGTCCTGGTACTGCTGGTCGAGCGTCGGCGAGGATCCCCATCCCGGGTTTTCTCCTCCAATTGGCAATCCATTCTGTACTGCTATCCGTGCTAGCCAGCGGGTCGCTGACCAGGGGCCCATGGCGCTCGACGTGATGGCAATGCTGTCGTCGCCGGGCTGACAGGTGTCATTGCTGCCCGAACCGTCTGCGACCGAGGAAACATAGACCATTACATTTGGATTGTTCGCGAAATGAGCGTAATAGCGGTCCCAAACGGCACCGACACCCGTGGTCCCGTCGGGGAGGTCCTGGGCCTCTTCTGAGGCAAGCTCGTCCGGGCGGGTCCCCGAGCCCGGGGTCACGAGCTCGAAGTAGCCCGAGAAGCCAAGCCCATCGAGAGTGCTCATTTGCCAGGTTGTGACGTCGGCCAGACCACCGATGTACCAATTGACCCACTGGTCTATCTGGCTGGTGCTCAGCCCACCCTGTCCCGGGTGCCACGAAGGGAACGGGTTGGGCGTCATCGTCGAAGGTAAACCGTTGCCCGTGAGAGCAGCTTGGTCGAAGGCCCAATAGGTCCCGCCCGGCGGGTAAAGCATTTCTTGGTCCCCGCCGGATGTCAGCCGGATCGCCCAGAAATTTGAAAGGTTGAGGTCAGAAGCAACGCGTTGCAGGTAGAGAGCCGCCTGCTGGCGCACCGCCTCGTTGAAAATGAAGTTCGCCTCGCTCGAGGAGTCGCCGTTTTGGTCAACATAGGTCGAACCCGGGATCTGGTAAATCCAAGCCGGAGTGTCCTGCAGCCCGAGCCCAAGGGTCACCTTCATCCCCGCCTGCTGGAGCTGTTGCAACCATGTTTGCATCGACTGAGCGTACGAGGTCGAGAAAACTCCTTGCTGGGGTTCGTAATCGGCCCAATTGAGCTCCATCATGGCCATTTTCACGCCAGCGGCTGACTCTTGTGCCGCGGTGGCGGCTTGTGTCACCAGGTCGCCGAACTGGAGGCCAGAGGACGGGCTACCGCTCGCTGACGCTGCTACAGCGCCGGCGCTCACGACGAGCGTTCCGAGCCCCACCAGCAGAGCCGACCGCTTGAACAACGAACCGCGCGGCCCGACGGCAAGCCCACGAACTGCCATGTGGTTTTTCCTCGGCACCGTTTACCGTCGGCTGAAGAGGAGGTGAGCTTAAAGAGTGCCCGGGAGGGGTCAGATTTTCCTGAACGCGGCTAATTTCCCTGCGCACTCACGTCGAAGGACCGCGTAAACTCGGGCGATCTTAGGTGGCCCACAGCCTTGCCCGCTCCGCTCATCTCATCTCGCCACAGCCAGGCCGAAGGTCATCAATTTCCAGAAGAAATTGTTGGCCGGGAATGGGGTGTAAATGAACCCTGGACGGGTACTTGCACGAGAGCAGCGCGCCGGGACGGCCCGCGCGGCGGGCGATGATGCGTGCCTGGGGGCTCGGTCGGTGGGCTCGGTGGGGATCGAACCCACGACCGAGGGATTATGAGTCCCCTGCTCTGACCTCTGAGCTACGAGCCCCTTATGCCGCTGACCTGCCACTATACAGGTAGTTCGGTCACCTTCACGCCAAATGTGGCGGGCGCGTCCCGGCCCGAGTTGCGAGCCAGGAGCAAGGGTTTCAAGCAGTCATAAGTGAACAATTGTTTCGTTCTTGCGTTGCGCATTGCCGACTGGTGCGTGAGTCAGTCTTGGCTCATCCAAGCCGGAGCCGACTCCAACAAGAACTGGCTCACGGCAAGAGCGCGGTCGAATATTTCACACAAGAGCTCTTCACCGGCTAGTACTCGCGCGAGAGAAACCTTTTGGCGGGCTATCACGGTCAAGCGTCTTTCCGCCGGGTCAGTAGCCGAGGGGTAGCTGTCTATTGCAGACGCCTCGACGGGGAAGTCCATGCCCCCGATCCCTGCGAGGTCTATCGCCAAGTGCAGGAGGTCGGGCCCATGGGGGAGCGGCGGTAGTGCCCAGGTGAAGGTGAGCGGGAAGTGGTACTCGTCCGGGGGGTCTGACCCTTCGGGAAGGTCGACCACGGCGTCTTCAAAGGACAGGAGCACGCGGGGGTCAACTTCGAGCGCCAGGTGTAGGTCAAGGGGGCCGTTGCAGGCTTCCTCGGGGTGAAGGTCTACCTCCCACGCCTGGCGGAGGGAGTACGTCTCGACGAAGTGCCTTTCGTCGTGGACATGGAACCCATGGTCGACGGCGTGGTCCTTGAGCTCGGCAACATACCCGGCGACGTCGATCACGGCCATCGCAACAACGCTAGCGGCGCACGGAGACTCGCCATCCCTCTGCCGCGGGGAGGCCGCTCGACCAGGTACCACCGGCGCGATTGTGCCCCGGGGCGTAGTTGTGCCAGCTTGGGCTCGTGACAGCGGACACGCTCGCGACGCTCAACGCTGCAGCCGACGCGGTGCAAGCGGCGCTTGCCGGCCAGGAGGACTGGGGCCTCACCGAGCCCGGCGGGGGCACCTATCAGCACGACATTGTTGCGGACTCGGCGGCAAGCGCAGTCCTCGAGGAGGCGGGGCTCGGCGTGTTCTCCGAGGAGTCAGGCCTGCACCATCCCGAGAGGTCAGTCCTTGTTGTCTTGGACCCCGTAGACGGGTCGACGAACGCCTCGAGGGGTATCCCATGGTGGGCGACCAGCCTCTGCGCCCTCGACAGCGGGGGGCCCGCCGCTGCCGTCGTCGACAGCCCGAGGACGGGCCAACGGTTCGAGGCGGTGCGGGGGGAGGGCGCGACCCTCAATGGCTGCACCATCGCTCCCAATGATGTCGGGGCTGTCAGCCTCTCCGTTGTCGGTTTCAACGGGTACCCGCGCTCTCATTTCGGTTGGGCTCAGTTCAGGGCTTTCGGGGCGGCTTCCCTCGACCTCTGCGCGGTCGCCTGCGGCGTGCTTGACGGGTTCGTAGACTTCAGCCCACATGCCCTAGCTCCGTGGGACTACCTGGGCGCGCTCCTCGTTTGTGAGGAGGCCGGCGCGGTTGTGGAGGACGCGTTCGGGCGCGACCTCGTCGTGCGTGGGCCGGGGCAACGCCGGGCCGTTGTCGCTGCCTGCACCCATGCTCTCTTACAAGACCTGGTGGCCGCCCGGCGACGACAGTCATAAAATGAGTTGACTTTTAAGCTCGGGCGTGCTGCGATAGTGGAGTACCACTCTCGATGGGGCTCCGCGCGCTCAGAAGGAGGTCAGCTGGCATGAGCAACATGAAAGTGACCTTGCCGGACCTTTCGCGCGCGGGCGGAGCCTCTTTCCAAGCCGCCTCCTCCCCGTCGGCGTGCGGGGCTAATGGCGCCAAGAAGGCTATTCGGGGGGCTGCATTCACGTGGATGTGGTACCGCCACCTCGAGCGGCTGACGAGCCAAAGCGAGCGACCACCGAGTTGATCGGGACACTCGCAGGATTGGCCCAGAGGCCGCCGGGTTACCCCGGCGGCCTCTTTGTTTTCCGGCAATAAGCGATGTGACGTATGTGACTGGTTGAGCGAAAGGACACGGGAATGTTCGCCTACAGCTGGGACGACAACGAGTACGAAACCGTCATCGAGCAGGCGCTTACGTGGCAAGAGGCCGCGTGCCGCGATGGCTCCGGCTCGCTCACCGAACTTTTCTTTTCGGACGAAATTGCAGACATCGAGGTTGCCAAGGCCATCTGCAGCACCTGTAGCCTGATCGAACCGTGCCTGAAGGGCGCGCTCGAGCGCCGCGAGCCGGCTGGAGTTTGGGGTGGGCAGTTGTTCATGGACGGGCAGGTGATTGCGTTCAAGCGAAAACGCGGTCGCCCACCCAAGGGCGCCCCCAAGGTGCCAGCCGAGGAGGTCAAGGTTCAAGCTTCGCATTACCTCGAACTACTGCAGCAACGGCTAAAGAGCGCATAGCCGTGCTCTGGCGCCAGCAGGTTGAAGCATTGAGGGGGCCCAAGCCCCTCTTGCTAAGGTGGTCCGGGCGCTTAGCTCAGTTGGAAGAGCGCCGCCCTTACAAGGCGAAGGTCGCGGGATCGAGGCCCGCAGCGCCCACCACCGCTCCGGGCTACCCTGCCGTTTTGCTGCTTGCGTCTTGCGCAAACAATTGCCGAGTTTGTCTCAGCAATTGTCTGGCGATGATCAATGGCGGTCATCTAACTCGCCTGGTGAATTGTCAATTCACGCGAAGACCAGGTACTCTGTTCCCCTAATGAAGCCGTGTGCCACCGCTCGGTTGCGCTGAAAGGGGATTTCTGTGGCTCGTATAACGCAAGTCGTGGTTACTTGCGACCTCGAGGACGGGGACGTCAACGCCTCGGATTCGCTGTCGTTCACTTACGCAGGCAAGACCTATACTCTCGACCTTTGCCGCAAGCACCTCGACGAAGTGAAGGGCGAGCTGGAGCGCTTCGCGACTGCCGGACATTCCGCGGGTCGTGGAGGTCGTAGCAGGAGGCGGGCCACAATTACTGGCCGTACCTCTCGTTCCCCACGCCCCACGGCGGCCCCCCGGGGAGAGTCACAAGCTGCAATCAGGGAATGGGCTCGAGCGCAAGGCTACGCTGTCGGAGACCGCGGCCGGATCCCTGGTGAAGTCCGAGCGGCCTACGAGTCGGCACAGGCGAAGGGACGTAGGCGCTGACGCTTTGCCTGGCGGGGCAGGGGCCACAAGCGTATTGTTCTAGCAATGTCCGGGGGCGAGCTTGCCTTTAACCCAGGCAGCGGCCCTCCCCTAAGTCCTCATCGACGGGGCTATGAGTAGCTGGTGAGGGCCTCCGAGCCGGAGGCCATGGTGAAATTAGCAGTACCTAAAGAAACAAAGCGCGGGGAACAGCGGGTAGCCCTAATCCCCTCCGAACTGGCGCGCCTTTCGGGCGCTGAGGTGCTGGTCGAACGGGGCGCTGGGCAATTTGCACTATTCCCCGACCCTGATTACGAGGCGGCGGGCGCCAAGCTCGTCGACGATGCGGCCGCTCTTTACGAGGCCGCAGACCTAATAGTTAAGGTCAACCCCCCGAGCCTCGAGGAAGTGGACCTCTTCCCGGAGGGGGTAAGCATCCTAAGTTTCTTGGCGCCGAGCGCCCACCTTGAGGTCGTTCGTCGTTTGGCGCAGCGCAAGGTCACGGCGTTCAGCTTTGAACTGGTCCCGAGGATCAGCCGGGCGCAGGTTATGGACGCGCTCTCCTCACAAGCGACTGTCGCTGGGTACAAAGCCGTGCTCGTTGCCGCAAATAGGCTCGGCAAGTTTTTTCCGCTGTTCATGACGGCAGCTGGGACGGTGCCACCGGCTCGGGTGCTCGTGATGGGGGCGGGCGTCGCTGGCTTGCAAGCGGTCGCAACGGCGCGGCGCCTCGGGGCCGTCGTCAGTGCCTACGACGTGCGGGCAGCCGCGAAAGAAGAAGTTAAGAGCCTCGGTGCCACCTTCTTGGAGCTGTCCCTCGAGGCGCAGGAGGGAGCAGGCGGCTACGCGGCTGAACAGTCAGAGGATTTTGTCGCCAGGCAGCAGCAGCTCATCGGCACCCACGTCGGGGCCTCTGATGTAGTGATCACGACTGCTGCTATCCCCGGTCGGAAGGCGCCAGTGCTGATTACGGCCCCGATGGTCTCGGGCATGCGGCCCGGCTCGGTCATAGTTGACCTTGCGGCGGCCAGCGGCGGCAACTGCGAGCTCACACACGACGGCGAGGAAGTGACGGTAAATGGCGTCCACATTATTGGTGCCTCGGACCTGCCAGCGACGATGCCGACACATGCGAGCAGCCTGTACTCGCGCAATGTGAGCTCGTTTGTGAAGCTGCTGCTAAAGGATGGCGAGCTGGCACCAGACTTCGGCGACGAAGTCCTCGATAAGAGCGCCGTGGTCATTGCCGGTTCAGTGCACCACGAGCCGGCTCGCGCGGCACTTGAGGAGGGGCAAGCGTGATCGTCGATGCCATCGACCTGTTAGTGGTTTTCGCGCTCGCCGCGTTCCTTGGGTTCGAGGTCATCTCCAAGGTCCCGAGCATCCTCCATACGCCCCTGATGTCGGGTAGCAATGCGATCCACGGGGTCATCCTCGTCGGGGCGATGGTGATCGCCTCGGAGGCGCACGGTGCTCTGCAGATGTCGCTCGCGTTCGTAGCGGTGTTCCTGGCGACGCTCAACATCGTCGGTGGCGTCGTCGTGACCGACCGGATGCTCGACATGTTCAAAGGGCGCCGGCCCGGCGCCCCTCGGCCAGGTCAACAAAGCTCCGACGAAGACAACCCCGCCGGCCAACCTCGAGACGGGGCGCGACCGTGATAGCGGCCGTCCACATCAGCCCCGACGGCCTCACTGCCGTTTATCTCTTATCGGCAGCGTGTTTTATCCTGGCTCTCAAAGCCCTGAGCTCACCCAAGAACGCTCGCTACGGGAACTTGGTCGGAGTCGCCGGCATGGTGGTCGCGGTCGCATTGACGTTCCTGGTCCAGGACCCAGGCCACGACTGGGTCATTGGCGCGGGCATGGGACTAGGCGCCATTGTCGCCGTGCCCACCGCTCGCCTTGTGCCGATGACGGGCATGCCTCAGCTCGTGGCGATATTCAATGGCGTCGGCGGCGGCGCTGCTGCTGTCATCTCGCTCACTGAATATCTCCATGACCTACCCACCGGGGTCCCCACGCAAAAGGGTGTCGAAGTACTTTTTGCGCTCGCAGTTGGCTGCATCTCTTTTTCGGGGAGCGCGCTCGCTTTCGCGAAGCTCCAGGAGATCATGACTGGGAGGCCAGTACTCTACCCCGGCCAGCAAGTGGTCAATGCCGTCCTAGCCGCGGGTGTAGTCGCCCTCGGCGTGATCATTGTGGTGACGCCGCACCTGCTCGCCATCGTCCTGCTCGCCTTCGTCGCGCTGGCTCTGGGGGCCGGGGTCGTCCTCCCCGTCGGCGGCGCCGACACGCCCGTGCTCATCTCACTGCTCAACAGTTTTACGGGCCTGGCCGTTGCGGCAGATGGCTTCGTGCTCGACAACGTCATCCTGGTGGTGGCGGGCACCCTCGTGGGGGCATCCGGTGGCCTGCTGACAAAGATGATGAGCGATGCGATGGGACGGTCCTTGCCCAACATCGTCCTCGGCGGCTTCGGGGCAGCACCGGCCGGTGCAGCTGACACTGGCCCCGCTGGGGAGGGCCGAAGCGTGCGGAGCGGCGACGCGACAGACATCGGGACGCTGCTCGCTTACTCGCGCAAGGTGATGATCGTGCCTGGCTACGGCCTCGCGGTCGCCCAGGCCCAGCACGTCGCAGTTGAGCTCGCGCGTGCACTGGAAGGCCGCGGCGTCGAGGTTGCGTACGCCATCCACCCTGTCGCTGGGCGGATGCCCGGCCACATGAACGTCCTCCTGGCGGAGGCCGACGCTCCCTACGAGGACCTAAAGGAGATGGAGCAGGCTAACGACGAGTTCCCGAGCACAGACGTGGCGCTCGTCGTCGGCGCAAACGACGTGGTCAACCCTGCCGCACGGGACAACCCCGGGAGCCCCATCTACGGCATGCCGATCCTGAACGTCGACTCGGCCTCCAATGTCGTGTTCTTGAAGCGCAGCCTGCGGCCGGGCTTCTCGGGGGTTGACAATGCCCTGTTGTACGACCCCAGGACGATCCTCCTCTTTGGGGACGCCAAGGACTCTTTGACCAAGCTCCTGGCAGCCGTCAAAGCTGCTTGAGCACTCCACGCCTGGTCGAGAGGGCACACCGGCGCCCGCGCGCCCGCGCGGACGGGCTTTGGCGGCGCGCTTTGTAAACTGCTCGGCGATGCGCAAACGGTGGCTGTCGAGGCGCGCTCTGGTGCTCCACTTCCTTGTCGTAACGGTTGCGCCCGGCTGCCTGATCGCCGGTTGGTGGCAGGTCCACAGGGCCCTCAGCGGCAATTTGTTGAGCTATTTCTACTCTGTCGAGTGGCCGATCTTCTCTCTGCTCGCAGTCGTCGCCTGGTGGCAGTTGCTCCACGACGAGCGCGTCGAAGGCGAGTTCGAGCAGCCGAGCAAGGAGAAAGCCTCCTTCCTCCACCGCGACGAAGAAGTCCCCTCCAAGCCACTCGTTTGGGACAAGGCCCTGGAGACACCAGAACTTCTCGCCTACAACCAGTACTTGAGCGCGTTGTCGGCTGGGCGTGGGCGCAAAACGTGGCGCAACCCGAGGGGCCTGCCGCTCGAAGTCCCTGATGCGGCCGACGGCAGGGACGAGCTTCCCCCGAGGACGGCTCTACCTTGAGCGCTCACCAGGGCCTCAGCCGGTTCTGGACCACGGAGTCAGCTTTGGTCCGCTACCGCATCATGGCGATGACCGTCGGCACGGGCCTCGCGATCCTCTGCTTCGTCGGCATTCCCCTCCAGGTAGCAGGCAACTCGATCGTTGTCGAGATCGTTGGCACCCTGCACGGGTTCTTGTACATCATTTACCTGATAACGTCGCTCGACCTTGCCGCTCGGGCCAGGTTCCGGACCGTCCAGCTCTTGGGCATGGTGGGCGCGGGCCTGCTCCCAGGGCTCGCCTTCTATATGGAGCACAAGGTCACCCAGAGGGTAAAAGCGCAGATCGCTCTCGGCGACGCCGCCCCACCGGGCCCAGCGGCGACTGTCTGGGCGGCACTGGCGCGGCGCCCTGCCTCGAACCGGTCCACCGCGGCGGGCGCCGACGCGAGTGCCGCCTACCGAGGTACCCCCGACGCTAGGGGGCAACAGGGCGCTGAGGTGGCGGTCGAACCCGCTCCACCGGGGAGCTGAAAGCCGGGAGTGGTCCAACCTTCGGTCGCGCCGTACGGCACATGGCGCTCGCCGATAGGCGCACCTGCTCTCGCAGAGGGGACGGTGGGCCTTGCCTTTCCCACGCTCGCGGGCTTCGGCATTGTCTGGGAAGAGTGGCGACCGAGAGAGAGAGGTCGCGTCGCGCTGGTCGTGCTCGACGCCGGGGGTGAAGTGCGCGAGCTCCTCCCGCCCGAGATGTCTGCCCGTACAACTGTCCACGAGTATGGCGGACGGGCTTGGTCCGTTGGCGGCCCGGGGCTAGAGAGGTTGGTGACCTCCAATTTCGTTGACCAATGCCTTTGGGACGTGTCGCCGGGCTCTTCACCTCGCCCTCTTACCCCCCCCGCCCCCGATGGGGTAGCGGCCCGCTTCGCCAACCCCGCGATCAGCCCCGACGGCACTTGGGTGGTAGCAGTGCGAGAGGTCCACGCGCCCGGCAACCAGGTCGTGAACGACCTGGTTGCCGTCCTCCTCGACGGCCACCCAAACGAGCCGAGGGTGATCGCCACTGGGCATGATTTCTATTCCTCGCCGTCATTTTCGGCTGATGGCAGGCAACTGGCATTTGTCTGTTGGGACCACCCGGACATGCCCTGGGACCGTGCACAGATCTGGAGGGGGACTTTCCGGGAGGGCGCGCTTGCCGACCTCGTCGCTGTTGTTGGCCAAGGCACTGAAGAATCTGCGGCCCAGCCGCGTTGGTCCCCAAACGGCCTCCTGCACTACGTTTCGGACAGGAGCGGCTGGTGGAACCTCTACGACGGCGAGCACAACCTTGCGCCACTGGAGGCGGAGTTCGCTGGGCCGGCATGGGCGTTCGGGGACGCCGACTACGCCTTTTTAGCAAGCGGGGACCTAGTTGCTGGCTGGCGCTCAGACGGTACCGGCCGCATAGGAGTGGTGCGAGACGGGCGAGCCGACAATTGGCCCCTCCCATACACGTCTTTTTGGCACATTGCTCCCGGGCCGTCCCGGAAGGGGACAACGGGCGCGGTCCTCACTGTCGCCGGGAGCCCCAAAAAGGCTGCGGAGATCGTAATGGCGAGCGACGATGGCGTCGTGGAAGTGCTCCGCAGGTCAAGGCAGGGAGAGCTGCCGCCCGGCTCGGTGTCGGTGGGAGAACCGTTCACTTTCCCAACAGGGGAAGGCGAGAGGGCGCATGGCATTTATTACCCTCCTCGAAACCCTGAGTACTCGGCTCCTGCTGGGGAGGGGCCACCTCTTGTCGTGACCACCCACGGTGGCCCAACGGGTAGTGCAAACCGCAACTTCAACTTGGCGGTCCAGTTCTGGACGTCGAGGGGCTTTGCAGTCGCTGACGTCGACTACCGAGGGAGCGCCGGTTACGGGCGCGCTTACCGCCGTGCGCTCGATGGACGGTGGGGGCTGGCAGATGTTGAAGACTGTGCCCTCGCGGCGCGGTGGCTGGCCCGCCAAGGGCGTGCCGACGGCAAAAGGATGGTCATCAAGGGAGCCAGCTCGGCCGGCCTCACTGTGCTCGTGTCGCTCGCCAGGTACCGAGAGTTCGCAGCAGGAGCGGTCCGTTTCCCGGTTACCGAACTGGGAGCGCTCGCTGTCACGACCCACAAGTTTGAGAGCCGCTACCTGGACAGCCTCGTGCCAAAGGACCAGTTCGAGGCGCGTTCGCCTTTGACGATGGCGGGTGAAATTGAAGCGCCTGTGCTGTTTATGCATGGCGCGGACGACAATGTGGCGCCTCGGTCCCAAAGCCGTCTCATGGTCTCCGCAATGCGCGAGGCTGGCAAGCGAGCGCTGCTCATTGAGATCGAGGGAGAAGGGCATGGGTTCAGGCGAGCTGAGACGATCGTGCGTGCCCAGGAAGCCGAGCTGGCTTTTTTTGCACGAGCCGTCGGCATCGAGCCCGCAGACGACCTGACCCAAGCGTGCCTCGACCTGGAAGTAGCGGCGCGGCCTGCCGGGGCCCTTTGGCCCGCGGGATCTATTTAGACTGGTCCCGAAATGCCATTACAGTCGCCAAACCCCCAGGTGAGCACACTGTTCCTCAGTTGGCAGCACCTCTGGACTTCACTTCCGGCTCTCGCCGCGCAAGTGTTTGCTGTCACGTGGTACCTGCGCGCCCTGGGTAGAGCTCGCGCCCGAGGCAGGCCCTGGCCGATCTGGCTGACAGCGAGCTTCCTGGTCGGGATGCTCGTTGTTGCCTACGGGACAGAAGGTGGTATCTCATATTACGAGCGGGACAATTTCACGGTGCACGTGGTCCAGGTACTGCTCCTTGCCGACCTCGCTCCGGTGCTCCTCACCGCTGGTGCCCCGGTGCGCCTGAGCCTGCTCGCAAGCGGCAGTGGGAGAAGATCGTTTGCTTTGGCGGTTTTTCATAGCCCGGTACTGCAGCTGCTCACCAAGCCCTTTGTCGCCTTCGCTCTCAACACGGCCGCTCTCTACGTCTATTTCATGACGCCCCTGTACTCGCTCACCGAGCGGCACCCTGCTTTCCTTGTCTGCGTGGACCTCCAGTTCCTGTTGTGTGGCTGCCTGCTTTGGTGGGTGGTCGTGGCACGTGACGTGCTGCCGGCGACGCCACCTACAGGTGTGCGGTTCGCGCTCGTCCTGCTCTGCGTGCCTTTTGACGCTTACCTGGGTTTGGAAGTGGGGAGCGTAAGCAAACCCTTGTACGCGATTGGCAATACACTTTCCGATACGAGGGCGGGCGGCAATGTGCTCTGGGCTCTGGCGGAGCTTTTCATCGTCGGCGCGTTGGCTTTGCTCTTCGTGGACTGGGCGCGAGACGAGGAACGGCGGGCGATCTTGGCGGACCGCCAGCTCGACGCGGCCATGGCGGCAGCGAGAGGGATCGTCGACGACGTCGCGCTCGCCGAGGGCGTCCCCGGAAAGAACGGGCCCGAGAAGGCGGCCCGCGGAGGTGACGAGCTGAACATCTAGCGGAGAACCTAGAACTTCAGAGCTGAGAGGTCAGGGATCCAGCGCTCCGCACGTGAAACCGCTTCTTTCCAGCGCTCCCGGTGGGAGTCGGGCCCCGGCTCCACGATTTGACGTGGTATGGCCAAGGACGCCACTTCTTGCTCGCTGGACCATGTCCCCGCTGCCAAGCCCGCCAAGAAGGCCGCGCCAAGGGAGGTTGTTTCGACTTCGGCCGAAATCTCGACCGGTCTTTGGCAGGCGTCAGCGAGCTCCTTTACGAACACAGGGTTCATGGTCATCCCACCATCAGCGCGAAGTCGCGCGACGGAGTGACCCGAATCAGCTTCGGCGGCTTCCAGCAGGTCAGCGCCTCTTTGCGCGACGCCGCGGAGGACGGCTCGCACGAGCTGCGGTCGACCGGTCCCGGCACTCATCCCGACGAAGAGCGAACGCGCACCGAAGTCCCAATACGGTGTGCCGAGACCGATCTGCGCCGGCACGTAGTACACGTCGCCGGTGTCCTCGCATTGTGCGGCGACTTCGGCAGACTCGGCCACATTTGAGAGCATCCCGACGTCATCGACAAGCCAAGACACCGCTGAGCCCGCCGAGATCACCAAGCCTTCGACGCCCCAAGTGATGCCCTCTGCGCGCTCCCAGGCGACAATGGGCAACGAGCCGCGCGGCCCACTTTTGTCGCCGAAGCAGGGCGGCGCGCTGCCGATGTTGATGTCGAGGAAGGCACCAGTCCCAAAAGTGACCTTGGCATCCCCGGGCTTTATGCAGCCTTGGCCCATGAGCGATGCCTGCTGGTCGCCGACGATCCCGCAGACCGGCGGCGCCCCTGGAAGAGCGGTAGCTGGTGCGATGGGACCGGAGGAAGGTACCAATTTGGGCATGTACTCGACGGGGACGGAGAACCTCTGCAGCCGCTCCGGGCTCCATTCGAGGGCCGCCTTTGCCGCCAGCACGTCCTCGGTAGGTAAAAGGCCCGTGATCCCTGCGTTGCTTCGGTCCGTCACGTGGGCGGCGCCCCTGGTCAGGTTCCAGATGACCCAAGAGTCGAGTGTCCCGAAGCGCAGGTTGCGAGAGCGCTCCTTGTCGTAGGTATCGAGCAACCACGCCAGTTTCGTAGCCGACTCGTTGGGCGCGAGGCGCAAGCCCTCGGCCTGGAGCTCCAGGCAAGTGCCCGCAGTCCGCAGGTCCTGCCAGCTGAGCGCAGGGCCGACCGGCTCAGAGGTCTCTGCGTCCCAGACGACCGAAGTGCCGCGCTGGTTGGTGACCCCGACAGCGTCCGCCGGCCCCGCCTCCTCCAAAGTCGCCCGCGCTGCGCTCAAGGCGGCGCGGGCAACTGCGGCCGCGTCGACCTCGACGAGGCCTGGGAACGGTTGGTCCGGGGGCGTCGGGACCACTCGACGCCCGCGCAGGGTTGCACCGGGCTCCACCAACGCCGTACGCACGGCGCTGCTACCTATGTCGATCACCAGGACTGCCACGTAGGCCCCTTTTCCAGCTCGGCAGCGCTGGGAGGACGTTAGCTACTCGCTGTATGGCACCTCAAGGAGCTGTCGCGCTCTGTACCTTTGTTGCGTGCCTCAGCCACTCGAGAGCCCGACCGCTCAAGACCTTGCCCACGGCTCGGAGGGGGGTAGCGAGCCCACGATGGCGAGCATCGGCGGGTGGCCCTCGGTTCTTGCTCGCCTCGCCGCGCGCGAAGACCTGAGCGCGACCGAGGCTGCCACTGCGCTACGCGAGATCCTCGGAGGGGTTGCCACGCCGTCCCAAATGGCGGCTTTCATTTTCGGTCTCCGCTGCAAAGGAGAAACGGCCGAGGAGCTTTCGGGGATGTTGGAGGCAATGCTCGAGGTCGCCGAGATAGTGCCTGTCCCTGCACACCTGGCTGGGCGTCTCGTAGACACGTGCGGCACCGGCGGGGACCGTGCCGGGACGATCAACGTTTCGACAATTGCTGCGCTCATCGTCGCGGGAGCGGACGTGCCCGTTTGCAAGCACGGAGGCCGGGCGGCGTCTTCTCGCACTGGCTCTGCCGACGTGCTCGAAGCCCTTGGAGTTGAAATTGCGCTCCCACCAGCTTCGGTCGCCCGCTGCATCGAGGGAGCTGGTATCGGGTTCTGCTTTGCCCCGAGGTACCACCCTGCGATGCGCCATGTTGGGCCCACTCGGCGAGAGCTGGGGGTGCCCACGGCCTTCAACCTCCTGGGCCCGCTGGCAAATCCCGGGAGGGCGCGTTACCAGTTGGTGGGCGTCGGCGACGGGCGCACCGCTCAGCGCATCGCTGCAGTCCTAGGGGCAGCCGGAGCCCACCGGGCGTGGGTCGTGCATGGCGACGACGGGCTCGACGAAATCTCGACGGCGGCGACGTCGAGTGTCGTCGAGTGGCGAAAAACGGGAAAGGCTCCGGAGGGAGCTCAGGCGGGCGAGCTGAGCACCTTTTCTGTAGACCCTGTGGCCCTCGGTTTGCCCTTGGCTCGAGCCGAAGAGCTCAGGGGGGCCGGTCCCGAGCGCAACGCCGAGGTAGTGAAGTCTGTCCTCAGTGGCGAGCCTGGCCCGCCTCGTGACATAGCTGTGCTCAATGCGGCGGCGGCCTTGGCCGTCGTCGGCGAAGCCGCTGACCTCCAAGAAGGGCTTGTGCGAGCCCGGGAATCGGTTGACAGCGGCCGGGCTCTAGAGGCGCTCGGGCGGCTCGTCGAACTGTCACAAGCCGAAGCCGCCGAGGGAGGGGCTCGGCCCTAGGCCTTAGGGCGAGGAAAATGGCGGGCGGCCGAGGGGGACCGAGGCCGGAGGAGCGAGCTCGGCTAACGCCGCCTCCATGGCGGCAATGCGCTGGTCCAAGCTGAGTACGCCCGGCTCCTGGAGGCGCGCGAGCTGGGCACGCCGGGCCGCGAGTTGGTGCACTCTGCGCGCAGCGTCCTCGACCGCTCTCACCTGGTAGTCGAGCGCGGTCATCGCCTGGGTGCGAGGCAAGCCGTGCGCGAAACGGCTGGCAGTGACGACCTGGCCGTCGAGCACCAATGCCTCTTGGAGGACTTCTGTTGCGAGTTCCGCAATGCCGTCGCCAGGCTCGTGCCTTGGCCGGCGCCACCTCTTCCTCGACGGAGGCGGCATTGCGAGCGAAGCGACCAGCTGGCAGGCGTTGCGAAGCCGGCGGTGCAACATCGCGGGAGAACTTGGGCTCCACAGCCAGCGAAGGGGCGGGGAGACCTGGGGGCGGCCGGGGAGGAGCCTGTTGGCCCGCCGCATGGACGACGCTGCAACGAACGCGGCTCCGAAGAACAGAGTGACAGGGGCCAAGAGGACCACAAAAAGCAGGACCAGGAACCACTCCACTACGAGGATCGTACCTCGGTCTTCCTTCCCAGGCTCCCGGGCAGAGCGGGCCGGGCTCACGCCCCCTGGTCTGGCGCGCAGGGCCTAACCAGGCAAGGGCCCCTCGGTTGGAGGCTCGCCAAGTTCCCACATGGTCTCGAGGTCCCGTCGGCTGTAGGACTGGAAGGCGACCAGCGTCCGTGTATCTGTCACGCCCTTGAGCGCATGAAGCCGGACCGTCACGACCTCGGCAAGCTCGTCAATCTCGCGCACCCGGACTACTGCGACGACGTCGGCCTGACCCGCAACTGAGTAGGCCTCAGCGACGCCTTTGACGGCGGCTACCTCTTCGGCGAGATCGGCGACTCGAGCTGGTTCTGCGTCGATCAGTACAAAGGCTGTCACCATCGCGCTCCCACCGTAGCGGGCCGGTCACACCTGCGCACACGTCGGCGGCGAGAGCTGGCGGGCGCTCTTGGCCCCGAGCTCATGCCCGCCAGCAGGGTTTTGGCCGAAGTTCATGCGAGGTTCACTTCGTCTTGGCGTTTTGGTCACACTGCCGTGAGAGCCTTTCGGTATGTCAACGCTGACCATCGATTGCGCAAGCTGTTTCATGCACGGGACCGATGCTTGTACCGACTGCGTGGTGACATTCATTTGCGACCGTAGCCCCCAAGAAGCGGTCGTTTTCGACGTCGCGGAGGAGAGAGCGCTCCGGGTGCTCGGCCGGAATGGGCTCGTGCCACCGCTTCGGCATCAGAGCGCCGCCATGCTCTGAGGGCGACAAAGATGGTGGAGCGGTGTTCCGCTCTGATCGGCAAGCTGGATCCTGGGACATGGCGGCACTTGGAGCTGAGCTGCGCCGCCGCGGTGAGGCTGCCGGCCTGGCAGCGGTGGGCATCGCACCGGCCAGCCCGATGGAGAGCGTGAGGCAAGCTCTCGAGGACCGCAAAGCAGCTGGCTACGCCGCAACGATGCAGTTCACCTATCGCAACCCGGCTCGCTCGACAGATCCCGGACGTGCGCTCCTCGGCGCTCGGTCGCTAGTTGTTGGGGCGCTGTGGTACGGCGACGGCGAGGCAGCTCCCAACGGCGGTGCCGGAGACAAGGCGCATGTCGGCTCTGACAGCGACGCTCTGATGCCAACGCGCCCTCGTGGAACTGTCGCGCGCTATGCCTCCCAGGACTACTACTCTCGGCTCCGAGCAGCACTTGGTGCTTTGGCGGATGTCTTGGAGCAAGGGGGATGGGCAACCCGTGTCCTGGTCGACGACAACGCCCTCGTAGACCGAGCCGCGGCGCACCGAGCAGGCGTTGGTTGGTTCGGCAAAAACGCCAATATCTTGCTCCCGGGGCTCGGGTCCTGGTGCGTGCTGGGCGCGGTTGTCACGGATGCGCCGCTGCCCACGGGCCGCGAGGTGGCGGATGGGTGCGGGGCGTGCAGGCGCTGCTTGCGGGCGTGCCCGACGGGCGCGCTTGTCTCGCCCGGGGTGCTCGACGCCCGTCGCTGCCTCGCGTGGCTCCTGCAAGCGGAGGGAACTTTCCCGTTCGAGTACAGGGCCCCGCTCGGCGACCGTATCTACGGGTGCGACGACTGTCAGGAGACCTGCCCCGTCAACCGCCAAGACGGCCCGGTGCCGGCGGAGGTCTCCCAGACGGGCAGTCGCAGAGCGCAAGTTGACCTCTTGGAGATGCTCCGGGCGCCAGACCGTGCTCTCCTCGAGCAATTTGGCCTGTGGTACATAGCGAGGAGAGACCCGCGTTACCTGAGGCGGAACGCTCTGATCGTCCTTGCGAATTGCGCGGACGGACGGTCGCCGGAGGTCGAGGAGGTGCTCGAGGGCTACCTGTCCCATCCGGACGAGATGCTGCGGGCGCACGCTGTTTGGGCCGCGGCGCGCTTAGGCCGGCGAGACCTGCTGTCGCGGGGCAAAGGTCTCGAGGAGGAGGGTTCTGCCGTGGTGCTCGAGGAGCTGAGGCGCGTGGACGAGGTCGAGCCACGCACGCGGTAAGACTTGGCGCGTGGCCCGGCACATCCTGCTGACCAACGACTTCCCGCCCAAAGTCGGGGGCATCCAGTCCTACCTGTGGGAGCTCTGGCGGCGCCTCCCACCCGACCAGGTAACGGTTTTCACCCCTTCCTACCCAGGCGCTGCCCGCTGGGACCGCCAGCAGAAGTTCCGCATCGTGCGGGCACGAGAACCGGTACTGCTCCCCCAGCCCTGGTTGGTCAAGCGCATCAAGCAGCTTGCGGGGGAGACCGGTGCCCAAGCAGTGGTGATCGACCCTGCCTTGCCGCTAGGCCTGGTCGGGCCGCACCTCGGCCTGCCCTACGCCTTGGTCCTGCATGGTGCAGAGGTAACGGTGCCGGGGAGGCTTCCCGTGAGCAGGCAGCTGCTCGGGCGCTCTCTTCGAGGCTCGTCGCTGCTGATCGCGGCTGGCAGCTACCCGGAGGCCGAGGCTCGGAGAGCGATGCAGGCCTCGCGCGGGGAGCGCCCTCCCGGGCCTCCTGCTGTGCTTGTCCCGCCCGGGGTGGACGTTGAGCGCTTTCGTCCCCTTTCGCACATCGACCAGCTCGCAGCCAGAGCCCGGCTCGGGCTCCCGACAACTGGTCGGCTGGTCGTCAGCGTCAGCCGGCTCGTCCCCCGAAAAGGAATGGACACCTTGGTAGAGGCTGCCTCGGCGGTTTCAAAGCGCTTCCCAACGGGATCTCTTTCGGTCGCCATCGCTGGGGCCGGGCGGGACCGGAGGCGGTTGGGGCGCTTGGCCGAGAACGCCGTGGTGCCGGTCAAGTTCGTTGGGAAGCTGCCCGACGCCGACCTGCCTGATTTCTATGCCTGTGCCGACGTCTTTGCCTTGTGCTGCCGGTCTCGGTGGTGGGGCCTCGAACAGGAGGGCTTTGGCATAGTACTTATCGAAGCGGCAGCTTCTGGCGTGCCCTGCATAACGATCGACAGTGGGGGCGCGGGGGAGGCTGTCGCTAACGGGGAAACCGGGATCGTCTTGCCGGGCGCCGGTGAGCCAGGCCATGAGGGGAAAAGGTCAGGCAAGGAGCGCCAAGCCCAAGTCGGCGCGGTCGCTGGTGCGCTCTGGGACCTCTTGTCCGAGCCGGCGAAGGCCCGGCGCATGGGGGAGGAGGGGCGGAGGAGGGCAGAGGAGCAACTTTCTTATGGCATCCTCGCGGCAAAGCTCGCCTCGGCTCTCGAGCACCTGCCTGTTGCGCATGACAGGTAAGGTCTTGGTTGAAGTTCCCGAGTGGTAGGGGCTCCTTAGCCAGAGGAACCCTTGTCCGACCCCTGGGTCGGGGATGGAGGTCCGGCAATTGGAAGAGCAGGTGACCGAGAGGATGGTCATCCGGGCGAGCCCTGACTATTGCTATCAGGTGCTTACGGATTTCGAGCGGTACCCCGAATGGGCAGCCGACATCAAGGCGGTCGCGATCGAGCAGCGCGACGGCCAGGGAAGGCCACTCGAAGTGACCTTCCGTGCAGCGGCATTCGGGCGAAGCACGTCCTACACCTTGCGCTACGACTACAGCGGTGCCCCCTCGAGGCTCTCTTGGGAGCAAGTAAAAGGAGATGTCACCCGCCGCCTTGACGGCAGTTATGACATTTACCCCGGCGATGACGGCTCAGCTGATATCACCTATCACCTGGTCGTGGACTTGAAGGTCCCGTTGCCTGTTTTCGTAAAGCGCAGGGCCGAAGGCCGTATCACTTACACGGCGCTGAAGGAACTGCGCGCAAGAGTCGAAAACTGACGTCTCCTGGTAGGCCTAAGCCCGCGAGGCGAGAGCGAGGTGGTGGCCCTGAAGGCACAACTGCAAGAGCTCACATCGCCAAATGACCCGCGCCTCGCACCGTACCGAGGCCTGAAGGACTCAGCGATGCGGCGGAGGGTGGAGGAGGAACAACGCCTCTTCATCGTCGAAGGCAGCCTTGCGCTGGAAGCTCTGCTGCGGTCCCCTTACGCTCTCATTTCGGTCCTCGTCTTACCGCGCCGCCTGGCAGCACTGGGGGCGCTCCAGCTACCTGAGACGGTCCCAGTACTCGTTGCAGAGGAAGAAGTGATGCGTTCCGTCACAGGTTTTGACGTCCACCGCGGCTTGCTTGCTGCCGCGTGCCGCCGTCCCCTCCCAGGTGCTGAGGAGGTCCTCGCCGGGAGGCCTGCCTCGCCGGTCGTGGTGGTCGAAGGTGTCAACGACCAAGAAAACTTGGGCTCGATCTTCCGCAACGCTTTCTGCTTCGGCGCAGGCGCTCTCTTCCTGAGCCCCACGTGTACGGACCCGCTATATCGCAGGACGGTGCGGGTCTCCCTCGGCTCGGTCCTCAGGCTGCCGTTCACGAGGCTCGAGCCCTGGCCTGCATTGCTGAAGTTGTTGAGAAATGAAGGGTTTTCCCTGATAGCGCTCACGCCTTCGCCCGGTGCCGAGGCGATAGGGCCTGTGGCGGCTGAGCTCCATGGGTGCGGGGTTGCTCTTGTGCTCGGCGGGGAAGGACCGGGCCTGAGCCCCGAGGTCATGGCGATATGCCGCCGAGTACGCATACCCATGTCGCCTCGGGCAGGCTCGCTCAACGTCGCCGCTGCCAGCGCGGTAGCGCTTCACCGCTTCTCGGCGGCGGCTTTGGATGGCAATTGAAACCACGGGGCACCGGCTGGCCGCTAACCTGAAGGGCAAACCTGCTGCTCGCCGGCATGGCCGAGGAGGGCTTAGTGGAGTTCCGCCGTATTACCGGTTTGCCGCCTTATGTCTTCGCGGCTATCAACCAGCTGCGCGACCAGGCGCGCCATGCGGGCGAGGACGTGATTGACCTCGGGTTTGGCAACCCTGACATCCCGAGCCCTCCCATCGCCGTCGAGAAGCTCGCCGAGGCGGCTCGCAACCCGAGGAACCACCGTTACTCGTCCTCGAGGGGGATCCCCAACCTCCGGCTCGCCGTCGCGAACTTGTACCGCAGGCGCTTCAATGTCGAGCTTGACCCCGAGACCGAAGTCATCTTTACGATTGGAGCCAAAGAGGGCCTCAGCCATCTCATGTGGGTGCTCGTCGGCCCGGGGGACAGTGCGCTCGTGCCCTCTCCTTCCTACCCGATCCACATCTATGCGCCGCTGTTCGCAGGCGCGCAAGTTCACCATGTACGGGTTGGCCCCGGAGAGGATTTTTTTTCGAACTTGGTCAACGCGTACCAGGGCGCGTCACCCAAGCCAAAGGTGATCGTGTTCTCCTTCCCTCACAACCCGACCACTGAGTGCGTCGACTTCACATGGATGCAAAAAATAGTCAATTTTGCACGAGAACGTGAGATCGTCCTCGTCCATGATTTCGCCTACTCGGACACCTACTTCGACGGGTACGAGCCGCCTTCTGTCCTCCAGGTCCCGGGGGGCAAAGAGGTCGCTGTCGAGCTCTACACCCTCACCAAGAGCTTTTCGATGGCAGGTTGGCGGGTAGCGTTCGCCGTGGGCAACGCAGAAGTTGTAGGCGCCCTAACGAAGTTGAAA
>DATJSU010000055.1:0-41540 GCA_035503915.1 Acidimicrobiales bacterium
GCTCGCCCACGTGCTGGGGGGCGCCATCGTCCTGTCGGGCCTCAACCTCGTCAACGTGGCCGTGGACGTGATGGTGATGAACGCGCTCCTCCTTCCGATCGTGCTCGGCCTGCTGCTAGTCCTCGAAGCAAGGGCGCTCCCCTGGGCGCAGCGTATGCACGGGGCCAGGCGCCTGGTTGCCACCGGCTTGTGCGTGCTCGTGATCGGCTTCGGGCTCTACATGGTGCCCGCCACTTTCGGATGGGTATGAGGGCCCAAGGACGCTCGGGGCGGCCGGCCATTGACATGGGGCGCGAACCGACCCGAGCTGTCCGGCGTCGACGAGGCACGAGCCGCCCCCGAGCGGGACCTCTCGGCGCTTGCCCGCGCCCTCCAGACCGTCGTGGCACGCCGGCTCCAACCGGTCGCGGTCGTTTTCAGCGCGCTCCCGACCTTCAGGGAACGCCTCGCCGGAGCCGGCACCTACGCGAGCCGCCTGCCGGTAGAAGAGGTGGGCAGCTTGGACGCGACCGCTGCGCGCCTGGCCCTTGTCGGACCGGCGGCCCGCCGCCACGTCGCCTGGGAAGACGAGGCCCTGGAGCTCCTCGTGCGCCGCTCAGCGGGCCATCCCTACTACCTCCAGCTCTTCGGCTGGCATGCCTGGGAGGCGGCCCAGGGGGAGGCCACCATCAATCACCAGGACCACATCGCCATTCACCGGCTCCGGATGAGCAAGCCGTTGACGCCGCGCGACTTGGGGGCCCTCGAGAGCATGCTGGCGGAGAACGGCATCGTCGATGCGGCCACCATCGCCAGGGCGAAGGAGGAGAGCCAGGGGCTCGGGCTGTTCGTCCGATCCCTGATCGGATTGGACCGAGGAGCAGCAAAGGAGGGGTTCGCCGACTTCCTCGAAGCACGGACGCTCACCGGAAATCAGATCGAGTTCATCGACCTGATCATCAACCACCTCACCGAACACGGTGTGATGGGTGCTGCGCTGCTGTACGAGTCACCGTTCACGGATATCGCCCCACATGGCCCGGACGACCTGTTTACGTCGGACGAGGTGGAGACCGACTTCTGGCGGTTCTGGATCACGTCCGCGCCGCGGCGCAGGCCGCCTAAAAGCGACTTCGTTCTTGGACCAGCAGTCGTCGCATCGAGCAAGTTAGGTCACATGGCGTTGCGCCGGCATTCGACCCCCGTGACCACGCCTCAGCTCGATGGTCGGTGCCGGCTCGATCAGGGCAACGGCCGGATGCTCCACAGGAAGTGGTAATGCAACCTCAAGTCGGTTCGGATGCGGGTAGGCAGAAGCTACCATCTGACCACCGACTTCAGAGCCAACGTAGATCGTCTTGACGTACCAGATGCTGCCGAACTCGCCGACTAGCAGTGACAGAAATTCCTTGTAGGCAGCCCTCTGCGAACCTGGGCGCTCCAGCCAAGAGGCGGTCGCCTTTATCGGCCACTGAATTGGATCGTATAAGAAGGGCACGAGGCCCCTCCCCCTCAACCTCTCCCCGCCGTCCCGTCCGTCCGTCCGTCTGCCTCGGGCGGCCGTCCACCCGGTCCGGCTTCTCGGCTGGCGCTCCCTCGCGTCGTGGCTGGTCGTGGGCTTGCGCGTTGCGCTTTTGCGCCGTCCCTACCGTTCTCCCTCTCTCTCCCCGCTGCCTGGATAAGGGAGAGAAGAGAAGGATAGGGAAAGGGGGGCAACAAGGGGGACAAACCCAGCCCAGCCCAGAGACAGCGACAGCTGTCCAGGCAGGGAGGGGGACAGGTCCGCAGCTCTCCAGCCCCGGTTTCCCAGCGGCTCGCCTTTCGACGGCTCCTCGAGGGCGGCCCGGTCCCTCTTCCCTGGCGGCTCGACCGGTGCCGGCCGGCGCCAGGCTGAGGCGCTGCGGAACCTGACGGGACCGACCTGTCGTTGCCGTCTGCTCAGCCACAAACGCTGCTGCCGACTGGACAGCCCAGCTGGTCGTACTCAGCGATCACCAGTTCCTCGGGCGAGACCGAGCAGGCTGGGCAGTCGGGGTTGCGCCTGACACGGAAGGTGGCGAAGTCCCCGTCGAGCGCGTTGTACGCGAGGAGACGTCCTACCATGGGCCGACCGATGCCCAGCAGCACTTTGAGTGCCTCCGTGGCCTGGACGCAACCGATCACCCCAGGCAGGACTCCTAAAGGCCCGGCCACGGGCTGGGCCGCGGGCGGTGGGGGCTCGGGCACGAGGCACCGGTAGCAAGGACCTCGGTAGGGAACGCAGACGCTCACCTGGCCCTCGAAGCGGTAGACCCCGCCGTGCACGACCGGCACTGCGAGCTTCAAAGAAGCGTCGTTGATCAAATAGCGAGCCGAGAAGTTGTCGACGCCCACCACGACGACCTCGTAACCGGAGACGATCTCAAGGACGTTGCCGGCGCTCAAACGGGCTTGGTAGGGGACCACTTCGACGTCGGGGTTCAAGCCGGCCAGCGCCTTCTTGGCCGACATGACCTTGGGCTCGCCGACCCGGTCGGTGCTGTGCAGGACCTGACGCTGGAGGTTGGAGGTCTCCACGACGTCCATGTCCACTATCCCTAGCGTCCCCACTCCGGCGGCTGCCAGGTAGAGAGCAATCGGCGAGCCGAGGCCACCAGCGCCGACAACGAGCACCCTGGAAGCAAGCAGCTTCGCCTGGCCCGCCACACCGACCTCGGGCAGCAAAAGATGACGATGGTAACGGTCACGTTGCCCGGGTGCCAGTCGGGGGGCCATCGCCCTCAGCCTCTCGGCCCAACGAGCTGGCTGAGTAGGGCGGTCAGTCCCTTGGTTGCCAGCAGAAGGACCCTACTGCCTCCAGCGCCTTTAAGCGTCGCTCGCAACGTTCACGCTGCTTGGTGACTGTGTCTTGTTGTTCGTCCAGCTCCGCCAACACTGCTTCAGAGGTGGCCTCTAGGCCGCCTGACCTGCGTCGCCTGCTGTCACCTGCGCATCACCTCGAAGTTCGCCAGGGACCTTTCGGGCCCCCTCAGGCATAGCTCGCCCTAACCGCCTCGGCGAGCTCCGTAACGCCAGCTCTGTGACGGTGATGGAGGACACGACGCGCGGGCGCTGGCCCAAAACCCGCCGGGCATCTTCGGCGTGCCCGTGTCTACGGCACCAGCTCCGCTGTGATCGGACAGCCGCTGTTGGCTGTGGCCACCAGGGTGCTGAAGGCTGTCTTATCTCCCGTGGTTGACCCCGAGTCGATCCCAACAACCATCCCAACATTCACCCGTTCGTCTGGTTGCTCCTTGTTGCACTGCATCGGCGTTTCCCGATAAGGGCCCGGGTCAGGGCGTCGAGGAGCGACCGCGGGCGACGACCTGAGCCCCCTTGCACCCATGTCGACACCTTTCAGGTTCCTGTGAGGGCAACCTCGTGGGGGTTCAAGTCCCCCCTCGCCCACGGCCCGTCACGGAAGGGCTCAATCTCAGTGCGTTCTGAGCCGACGCTGCTTTGGGGGCCATTGCGTCCTCGTAGGAGATTGCGCCCGTGACATCAACTGAGGTCAGGTACGAGCGGTGGGGCCGCTCGATAGTGCCGGAGCACGTAGAGCGCCCACGAGTGCTTTGCGTTGACGACGACGAGCTCCTCCTCGCGGGGTTGAAGCGCCAACTGCACAAGGAATTTGACATAACAGGACGCACGACAGGCGAGCTTGCGTTGCAGGCGCTCCGGGAGGACGGGCCCTTTGCCGTAATCATTTCCGACATGAACATGCCCGGGATGGACGGTGTGCAGGTACTGAGCCGAGCGCGCCATATCGCGCCCGACACGTCGCGGATCCTCCTCACCGGCTATGCGGCGCTCGAGCTTGCCTTGGAGGCCGTAAACCGCGGCAACATCTTCCGGTTCCTCGTCAAACCCTGCAGCAAGGAGGACATGGTCGCGGCTCTCGACGCGGCCAGTGAGCAGTACCGCCTCGTCACAGCGGAGCGGCAGTTCTTCGAGCAAACCCTGCGCGGCGCGGTCAACGCGCTCTGCGAGACTCTTTCGCTCGCAAACCCACCTGCGTTTGCCCGCGCCACTCGTGTCCGCCGCCTCGTCGTCGACCTCATGGGGCTTATCGACGTGCCGGACCGGTGGTGCGTCGAGGTTGCCGTGGTGCTGTCCCAGTTGGGCAGCGTCGTCCTCCCGCCCGCGGTCGTCTCCAAGCTCCACGATGGCGCTCCGCTCAGCCCGCTCGAGCAGGAGCTGGTGGACGACTTGCCCGGCATCGCAGACCGAGTCCTGTCTGGCATCCCCCGCCTCGAGGCGGTCCGTCAGGTCATCCGCCTTGCCGACACCGACTTCGGCGACACGCTTGGTGGCCCCGGCGGGCCGGGGAGCCGGATCCCGATCGGGGCACGCCTGCTGCGGCTTGCCCTGGACCTGGACAGCCTTGAGGCGAGTGGCCTTACCCGTGACGCGGCAGTGAGGGTGATGCAGACGCGCAAAGGAGCCTACGACCCCCTCTTGCTCGAGGCCCTGAGCAGCCTGGGCGAGCACGGGGACGCGTCGACGGCAACGTCGCGGCGCTCTGAGGACCTTCAGCCGGGAATGGTCATCGCGAGCGACGTGTCCGACCCTGCCGGGCGCCTTCTCGTGGCAAGAGGTACCGCCGTCACAGCGGCGCTGACGGACCACATGGCGAGCTGGAGGCGTACGACGGGGATCGTCGAACCGATATTTGTGAGGTCCTCCGCCAACGGGGCTTGAGCAGCTCGCTCAGGGCGATGTGGCCATGCCGGCAGCGCGCGCGGCCCAGCGTGCGTTGCCGAGCGCGGGCTCAGCTGCGCAGGCGCTCTACGGTGCGAAGCTTGTTCGTGACATCGAGGGCCGCCACTTTGTAGGCTTCAGCCAGGGTCGGGTAATTGAAGACCGCCTCCATCAGGTAGTCAACCGTACCCCCGCACCCCATTACTGCCTGCCCGATGTGGACGATCTCGGTTGCCCCGGTGCCGAACAGGTGGACCCCGAGCAGTTTGCGGTCGAGCTGCGAAACCAGCAGTTTCAGCATCCCGTACGAATCTCCACAGATCTGGCCCCGCGCGAGTTCCTTGTAGCGGGATATGCCGACCTCGTAAGGCACTGAGGCCCCGGTGAGCTCAGTTTCGGTCCGGCCGACGTAGCTGATCTCGGGGATCGTGTAAATCCCGATCGGCATCGTCTTGCCGATGGGACCCGTTGGTTCCCCAAAGGCATGAAGGGCAGCCAGACGCCCCTGCTCCATGGACGTCGAAGCGAGAGCGGGGAAGCCGATCACGTCGCCCACCGCATATATGTGCTCGACGTGGGTCCTGAAGTACTCGTCTACGTTTACCCGGCCGCGCTTGTCGGGGGTGATCCCAACCGCCTCGAGGCCGAGGCCGTCGGTGGCGCCCTGGCGGCCTGCCGAGTACATGACTACGTCGGCAGCCACGACCTTTCCGCTCGCGAGCTGTGAGATGGTGCCGCCCTCGTGTGGTTCCACCGCCTCTACCACTTCCCGGAAGCGGAACGTCACGGCAAGGCTGCGCAAGTGGAACTGGAGGGCCTCCACCACCTCGTCGTCGCAAAATTCGAGCATCCTGTCGCGCTGCTCGATAACAGTGACCTTGGTGCCGAGCGCAGCAAAAATCGAGGCGTACTCGATGCCGATCACACCGGCGCCAACAATTGCCATGCTCCTTGGGATCTGGTGAAGGGCGAGGATCCCGTCAGAGTCAAAGATGTGCTCTTCGTCAAAGGCAACCCTTGGCGGGCGGGCCGGCCGGGTCCCGGTGGCAATGATCACGCGGTCTGCGCTCACCCGCTGTTCTCCGCGGGCCGAAGAGACGGCGAGCGTGTGGCTGTCCACGAACTGCGCACTTCCTTGCACGAGCGATACCCGGTTGCGCGCAAGCTGGTCGCGCACAACCTCGATCTCGCGCGCTACGACGTGATGAGTCCGGCGCGACAGGTCCTCCATCGTGATGTCCTGCTTGACGCGATAGCTCTGGCCGTAGAGGTCGCGTTGGGAAAGGCCCGTCAGGTAGAGCACGGCTTCTCTCAGAGATTTGGAGGGGATGGTCCCGGTGTTGACGCACACGCCTCCAACGACGTCGCGTTTTTCTACGACGGCCGCGTTGTAACCCAATTTTGCCGCAGCGATGGCAGCCTTTTGACCACCGGGCCCGCACCCGATGACGAGGAGGTCGTAGTCAGCCACGCGCGGCTGGAGCGAGGGCCATGGAAGAATTCTTAGCCACTTTGCGGCCCGGTGGCGAGAGTGCGTGGCCCACCTGGGCGGACGCGGGCGACTTGTCGGCTCCAGTTGCGCCAGGTGACACTTGCTGCATGGGACCGGAACAATTTCGGCGGGCTGCGCACGAGCTCGTGGACTGGGTTGCCGACTACCGCCTGCGCGTCGGCGAACTGCCCGTGCGTTCCCGAGCCGCACCTGGCGAAGTCGCGAGTGGCTTCCCAAAGGTTGCGCCGGAAACCGCAGGAAGCGTGGAGGACCTGGTCCAGGACCTCGACCGGGTCATCGTGCCAGGCTTGACGCAGATCCAACACCCCAGCAATTTCGCGTGGTTCCCTTCGAACGCTTCGCTCTCCTCCGTCCTTGGAGACATCGTGGCTGGTGGCCTCGGCGCGCTCGGGATCAGTTGGCAATCGGCGCCGGCACTGACGGAGCTGGAAGAGGTCGTCTGTGACTGGGCCCGCCAGCTCTGCGGGCTCTCCCCCGCGTGGCGCGGCACTATCGGGGACGGCGCCTCGACTGCCACCTTGGTCGCTCTCTTGGTGGCCCGCGAGAAAGCGAGCGGAGGATCCCAGCGCCGGGGCGGCCTTCAGGCGCAAGATGAGCCTCTCACCGTCTATTGCTCTGCTGAAGCCCATTCCTCGGTTACCAAGGCCGCCCTTCTCGCGGGGTTTGGCGCCGACAACCTGCGCCTGGTCCCAACGCGGGCGCCGGGGCGCGAGCTTGACGTCGGCGTGCTCGAGGTGCTCATGGAACAGGACGTTTCGGAAGGGCGCCGGCCTGCTGCGGTTGTCGCTACTGCGGGCACGACCGCGACAACTGCGTTCGACCCTCTTTCAGAGATCTGCGAGCTCGCCGGGCGTCACGATGCTTACGTGCACGTGGACGCCGCAATGGCAGGCTCAGCGATGCTGCTGCCCGAGTGCCGGCACCTTTTCGCCGGTATCGAGGCGGCGAGCTCGCTCTGTTGGAACCCGCACAAGTGGCTCGGCTCTGTCCTGGAGACTTCCCTCCTCTACGTGAAAGACCCCGACGCGCTGGTGTCTGTTATGGCGACGGACCCTAGCTACCTCCGCTCCTCGCGCGACGGCAGCGTCGTCCAGTACCGGGACTGGGGGCTTCCGCTCGGACGGCGCTTCCGGGCGTTGCGGCTATGGGCATTGCTGAGGCTCGAAGGGGCCGAGGCGCTCCGCGCCCGCTTGCGGCGCGACCTCGCCAACGCTCAGCGCTTGGCCGGGTTGGTCCAGGAGGCGCCCAACTGGGCACTGTTGGCACCCGTAAAACTGCAGACGCTCTGCGTGCGGCACGGGCCCCCCGGCATCGCCGGCGACCGCCTCGACGACCACACCCTTGCCTGGTGCGAAGCCGTCAACCAATCGGGCGCCGCCCACCTCACACCTGCGCTCCTCGACGGGCGGTGGATGGTACGCGTGTCAATCGGAGCTGAGCCAACGGAATGGCCCCACGTGGAGCAGCTCTGGCACCTCATGCAGGAGAAGGCAGGCGCTCGGGGGGCTTAGTTCCGGCAGGCAGCACAGGGCCCATTAGCATTTTTGGGCAACGGGGGAGGTGGTCACCGTGGACAAGCAGTGGTACATGGATGTGAACCGGTTCGCCCGCAACACGTCCTGGGCACATGGTTTCATGACCGCCTACTACCAGCGGGCTGTTTCCCCGGTAGGTGCGGGCCTGCTCGTTCTCGCGGGCCTCATCGCGCTCGCGTGGTGGAGCGCTCGGCGCCAGCCGCAACGCTTGGCCGCCGTGGTGTGGTCGGCTCTCGCGGCCGTCGTGTCCTTCGGGCTCGCTCAGATCCTCCTCCAGGTCCTCGCACGGCCTCGACCGTACCAAGTGCTCAGCCATGTGGAAGTGCTGGTCCCGAGGGGCTCGGCAAGGTCGTACGCGATGCCCAACAGCCACGCAGTCATTGCGGGCGCAGTTGTTTGCGGGCTTTTGCTTGCTTGGCGCTGGCGGCTTGCGCTGGTCGCGTTCGTAGCTACTTTGCTGCTGCTCTTCAGCGGGGTCTATGTCGGGTCCAACTACCCTTCGGACGTCGCTGCGGGCGCCGGGTTCGGGGCCGTTGTGGCATTAGTCCTTTGGCCTCTCGGCTCCTGGCTCTTAGCACCGGTCATCGAAAGCATCGCCGCCGGCCCGTTCGGCTGGCTCGCCGTCTCGCGTGTTGCCAAGAGGCCATCACGCCCGCTGCTGCTGCACGGATCGGCGACGAAACTGCCGACGGCCAAGGCGATGGACGCCTTGCGCCTGGCAACCGAAGCTGCGCGCCACGCGCCCCCCGCCGAGGCGCCCGCTCCTACGACGACAGCGGCATCGATCAGGACGACTGCAGTTCGCACGGCTGAACGCCCAGACGGTTCCTCCGCCGCTGGCGAGGCATCCTAACCCCCGCCCCAGGGGGCCGAAAGCAACGAGCGAGACGACCACGCTCAGCGATCGTCGCTCAACGCTGCGGGTAAGGGTGCGAACAGTGCCGGCGCGACTAGCCGTTGATAGCCCGGCGCTCGAGCTCGCTCAGCCCGCCCCAGATGCCGTGCGGCTCCCGTATGCGGAGAGCGTAGTCGAGGCAATCTTTGCGAACAGGACAAGCTGCGCAAACCGCTTTTGCTTGCCTTTCCCGCGACGCACGCGCCTCTTTGCGTTCAAAATGGGTGGGGGCAAAAAAGATGGCCGCAGACTGGCCGCGGCAAGCCGCTCTGGCCTGCCAGTCTTCGGGTACGTGAAGCGCTGTCATTCCCGGTTTCCTCTACCCCGAAGGTACTCCTGACTAGGGGCTTTGACAATAGGCAAAATGAACCGCGGTGCCCAGAGAGCGGCGCGGTAATGCGTCCTGGCGCTCCGCCCGGCTAGCCTGCGGCTGTCACATGAGCGCCGTTCACAAGGAGCCCGGATGGGCCCGCTGAACTTCTTTGCCCAAGTACGGGTGTTCATCATCACAGGCAAAGGCGGGGTCGGTAAGACCACGGTGAGTGGGGTCTTGGCGAACCTGGCGGCTCGTGAGGGCCTGCGGGCATTGGTCGTGGAGCTCGGCACTCCCGGCGTGCGTCGTCAGCCAGAAGTGGCTCATTTGGCAAGGCTTTTTGGTCATGAGCTCGGCTTGGACTACGAGCAGGTGCCGCTGCGCTCGGGACCGGGCGACGGTGGAGTGGAAGCGCGTGCTTTGCGACCGGACACGGTCCTGGTCGAGTACCTGCACCTACACGGGATGCGGCGCTTGTCCCGCAGGCTGGTCACCACTGGTGCGATCGACGTAGTCGCGACCGCCGTTCCTGGGATGCCCGACATACTCGTGCTCGGCAAGGTCAAACAAATGGAAAGGGCTGCCGCTGTGGGCTCACCGGGGGCCGCCGACGTGATCGTGCTGGACGCGCCCGCAGCAGGTCATGCCGTGAGGTTTCTCCAAAGCCCCTACGGCCTGCTCGAGGCCGCCGCGGGAGGGCCTGTCCGCCAACAAGCAGAAGAAGTCGTTCAAATGCTTTCTGAGCCGACCCGCTGCCAAGTGCTCCTCGTGACCACGCCAGAGGACACGCCTGTCAGCGAGACCATCGAGACGGCGGCGGTCCTGGAGGACCGGACCGGCGTAAAACTTTGTGGTGTGCTCGTGAACGCTCGCTTCCCAGTCCTTTCGCTGCCTGCTGGGATGACCGTGGCGGAGCTGTCCGCTCTCGCCGAGGTCGCCGGTGCCCGGCTCTCGCCGGGCGAGCAGGACAGCCTCGTCAACGCCGCATCTGTCAGGCTGCAGCGGCAGAGTTCCCAGGCGGCCCAACTGGCCCGGCTTGCGACGGAGCTGCCCCTGCCGCAGTTGGAGCTGCCGTTCTGTTTCAGTGCCGAGCTGGGTCTGGAGCAGCTCGAGGCTCTCACCGATGCCCTTGGTGAAAGCGTCGAGCAATGGGTACCGGTTGGGTCGTGAGCACCGAAGCGTGCGAGGGCACCCCTGGGGAGACAGAGAGCGAGGTAGTCGTCTGCGTAGGCCCAGGTGGAGCAGGCAAGACCACGACCGCGGCCGCCTTGGCCCTGCTCGCTGCTCGACAAGGCCGCCGGGCGTGCGTGGTTACGATCGACCCCGCTCGCCGGCTGGCGGATGCCCTCGGGATAAGCGATGTGGGCAACGAGCCGCACCTCGTGCTGCCTACGGGTCGGCACACCTGGTCGGGGGGGCTCTGGGCCGTCATGCTCGACGCTCAGAGCACCTTCGACGACCTGGTGGGGCGTTACGCCACTAGCCGCAGCCAAGCGGAGGCGATCCTTGGCAACCCTGTGTACCGCAATATCGCGAGCGCGCTCTCCGGGACGCAGGAGTACATGGCCGTGGAAAAGCTCTACGAACTGCAGGAGAGCGGCAGCTTCGACTTGATCGTCGTCGACACCCCGCCTGCCCAGCACGCCCTCGATTTCATGGAAGCTCCCAAGCACCTCGCGCGACTGCTCGACAACCGCGTCTTCCGGATCCTCATGACCCCGACGCGGGCCGGCCTACGGGCCATCGAGCTGGGCACTCAGCTCATGCTGCGTACGATCGCGAAAGTCGCCGGGGGCCAGGTAGTCGCTGACACGGTGCAGTTTTTTACGTCCTTCGAGGGGATGGAGGAGGGGTTCAGGACGCGAGCGAGGCGAGCGGACGAACTGCTCCACTCCGAGCGGACTTCCTTTTGCCTCGTTTGCTCTCCGAGGCGTGACACTGTCGACGAGGCGCTCTTTCTCGCTAGCCAGCTCTCTCACGCCGGCCTCGAGGCAGCTTTCGTCGTCGTCAACCGCTGCCACGCCAACTACTACCCGCTGAGCCCGGGCGCCAAGCAGGGCCTGGAGGGGACGAGCCTGGAGCCTCTTGTCGCCAACCTCGAGCAGCTCTCGATGGTCGCGCTGAGAGAGGAGGACCAGTTGGCCCGCGTCTCTGTCGAGTTGACTGGGGCCCTCATGGTCCGGGTGCCCCTTTTGACCAGGGACGTGTCAGACCTCGAAGCGCTCGCTGAGGTTGCCGGGCACCTTGAGGAGCAAATGGGTCGAGGACGCTAGCTGAGGCCGATGTTGCTGCTCAGCGCTCGGCAGGGCTCCCACTGTCGGGTTGCTTCTCGAAGGCTGCCTTCGCGTCTTCGATGTTGTCAGTCAGCGTGACGATCCGGTCGAAACCAGTTGTGCGTAGCGTCCGCACCAGGCTGGGACGGTTACACACGACCACGACGTCACCGCCAAGCTCCCTAGCCCGACGGATGCCGCCAATGAGAGCACCAAGCCCGGCCGAGTCGACGAACGGTACGCCGCTCATGTCAATGATCAGCCGAGGGTGAGAGGCGATCTCGGCTAGAGCTTGGCGGAACTGGCTTACGGTGAAGGCATCGAGCTCGCCGACAGGCCGGCAGATCGTGTAACCGTCCTCAGTGCGTTCCTGCTCGATGTTGAGCACGCCACCTCCCATAGCCCGCCCAGACGCGCCGTAGGCCACGACGGGTTCTCGAAGATGCTACCCCGTTCCCGTCAGAGGTACCCTCGGGGAGTGCCAGACCTGGTGATAGCTGCAGATTCGCCCCTAGTTTTTGAACAGGTCCGCTCGGCCGTCGAGGAGCCGGGGACCACCATCCGCTGGGCGCGGTCAGGGCGGTTGGTCGTTCCTGCGCTCCAGGAGCGGCGCGCTGACCTGGTGATCGCCGATCTCCAGATCGGGACGATGGGCGGCTACGCGATCGCGATGGACATCGCTTTGGAGGCCGCTGCCGGCCGCCTCGACCCGACGCCGGTGCTCTTGCTGCTCGACCGCAGGGCCGATGTTTTCTTGGCCAAGCGAACAGGCGTGGCAGGATGGCTCCTCAAGCCGCTCGACCCGCTGCGAGCCCAAGAGGCCGTGGGAGCATTGTTGGCCGGGGAGAGGTACTACGACCCGACTTACGTGCCGGCGCCCGCGGACGTGCTGACAACCTGATGCTCCGTCGCCTGGGCCACTCTGTTGGCTTGGGTAGCATGGGTCGAGCGGCGAATGCCGCACCGGGAAGTAGCGCAGCTTGGTTAGCGCGCAGCGTTCGGGACGCTGAGGTCGGGGGTTCAAATCCCCCCTTCCCGACTCACCCCCTTCCCGGCTCTCTGTGTCATGTCGCGGGACATCCCGGGCGGGGGATCTCCGGGGTACCGCTGGGCCAGCGTTGTCCTAGCTGAACGCGAGCAATTTTTCGCGGGCGGCGCGGTGGCCCGCCTGCACGGCACTAACCAAGTCGCTAGTTCGATAGAAGTGGTAGGCAAGGGCAACGCTGAAAACATCCCCGAGGCCGACCGAATCAATGATTTGCTCTCCCGGTACCGGGATAGTCGGCACGTGCTCAACGCCTTGAGCCTGAACAATGTCGGCACCGAGGGCATTTTCGGTCAGCACTATTGCTGTCATTGGACTGAGGTACTTCCACTCGTGCACGACTTCTTTGGCAGCAGGATGATCTTCATCAGACAGGACTGTGATGTCGAAATACGGCAGTATGTCCGCAACCTCAACAAACTCTCGTGGCTCTACCAACCCGTTCCCACCAATAGCGCGTAAGTAGCCCTGAGGGAGCAAGACCTTCAAGCATGAGGCGGGAGCGTGCTTCATCAAGAGGTCGACGAAGCTTGCGGGGTAAAACGGTGTTAGAGGTGCCAAAAACAAAATATCGGCCCTCGAGATCGCTGCTTCAGCCTCTCGCTCGATAGGTGGCAGTGCGGTCTGGCCGAAGTGACAGTACTGCGTCCGGTGGCCGGAGACAATTATGTTCTCGAATTTCACTGTAGCAGGGACGTTCGGCTGGCGTGGGATGATCGTGATGCCATCAAGGTACGGCACAAAGTCGAGCCCGTAACTAGCGATAACTGTAGGGGCTAAGGCGTGGTGAGCCTTGAGGTACTGGCTCATAAACATGGCCGGCGAACCCCAGCGGACGTAGGCAATCTTCTCGACTTGGTTGTGGTCGATCACCACGCTCCCTATGAGGACGATGTTCGGCTTCTTCATGTATTTGTCCGGGTGTCCAGGCTTTGCCATCAGCCTACTTTTCAGCCCCACCCGGGCCCGAGCACAACCGCGAGAGATCCTGGCACTTAGCCGCGGGCCGCGATCGGCCGGCGCTGCGCGCTAAGGCAGTGGCCGCGGGCCCATGAACCCTGGAAGCCTGCCAAACTGACGCCCGTGGCGATGCGCGAAGATTGCCGGCATTTTCAGAGCAGGACCTACTCGAGCGGGGAAGTGGCGCGGTTTTGCGTCCTTGACCTGGCACCGGAGGCTCCTTGGCGCTGCCCCGCAAACTGCCCGCGCTACGAAAAGGGCCTGACAGACGGCACCTTGGTCGTCGGCTCCCTAGTTCGCCCGCAGGTCGAGAGCGAGCCTGAGGTCCCCGAAGGAGAAGTGGCCAGCATCCTGGAGGCCGCGGAGCTGATCGTGACCGCAGACGAGGCCGACATTGTGAAGGAGGTCGAGCGCGAGAGCCAGGGTAAGCACTGGTGGAAGCTCTGGAGACGGCGAGGCCAAGGAGGGCCCCACCTGAGCCAGCGCTGAGAGGGAGTGGGCCGTAGTCGCTCGCTGCGTGAGGTAGCGAGCCCGGGCGTGCGCTCCAGATAAGCGTTCTAATGCCGAAACCATGAGGGTGACGAAAGCACGGGTGCGTGCGGCGCCGCCGGCTGTGCCTGCGGCGGCCTGTTGCGGCGTACTTTTCGCGCCTTGGGCGACAACGGGCACCGCGACACGTTCAGGTTTCGCGTTCCTCCGCGCCGCTGGCGCAGCGGGGCTCCTTGGCAGCCCCGGGGCGCGCGCACTTGAGGCATTTGTCTTAGCGCTGCCTGCATTGGCCGCCATTTCCTGCGCCGCGGCCGTCTTGAGGACCGCGTTCTTGTCCGCGATTTCTTCTGGTGCCGCCGGTGCGGTCGTAGGAGCGTTCGCGCTCGAGACGTTTATCGTTTTTGGCGTTCATGCCGCGGTCGGGCCGTGGGTCGGGGTCGTCAGCGCTGCTGCGGCAATCGTTATGTCAGCCCGCTATTCAGCCAAGTTGTGGTCGGGGAGAGCGCGTCTGGCGGGTAAAGAAGGGGAGGTCCCAAATGCCTGACGGACAAAATTGGGGACGCCCGCCGGCGGAGCAGCCGCCTGAGCAGCAGGCGGGCCAAACGGAGAGTTGGGGACAGGGCCAGCCGCACGTCCCTCCCTGGCACGGCCCTCGGGGCCGGGCACTGATGGCCATCGCCTCCGCCGTAGTAATCGTCGGGGCAGGGACCGGAGCTTCGCTTGTGCTGGCTGGCGGGACCGGCGGCAGCGGTGCGAGCTCACCAGCGGCAGCGGTGCAACAAATGATCGACGCGCTCAACAAAAGCGACGTGATCGGGGCCCTCGACAACCTCGCCCCCGGTGAACGCAACGCGCTCGAACCCGGCATCCAGGACATCTTCGGGCAGCTGAAACGCCTAGGCGTGCTCTCATCTGCCGCCACCATCAAGGACCTCACTGGCATACATATTTCTGAACAGGGGCTGGCCGCCTCGACCGACCAGTTGACTCCCGACGTGGCGGCAGTCACATTGTCCGGCGGGACCAATTCCGAGGCGATCGACCCAGGCCAGCTCCCCCTCGGGAGCTACTTCGAGGGCTTGGTCGACAACGCCATGAACAACCGCTCGGTGAGCACTGCAGGGCCCAACAGCGGGAAAGCCACCCTGGGAACCCTCAAAGTGGACGGCGGATGGTACGTCAGCCTCGGCTACAGCATCGCTATCAACGTGCTTCGTTCATCCGGCCAGAGCGGGGCGCCACCGGCCACCGGCCAGTTGCAGCCGGTTGGGGCATCTTCCCCGCAAGGGGCAGTGCAAGCGCTGTTCAGCTCTGTTTCCCGACTGGACCTGACCGCGTTGCTGGCGGCCTTGGACCCCGAAGAACTTGCCGCTGCCGACGCCTACGCTGCGGACTGGTTGCCCGGCGCCCAGACGGCTCTGGACAAAGTCCGGGGGCAGGTGAGCGTCCAGTTCGGGAACCTAAGTTTCACCACTGAGCCGTTGGGCAGCGGAGCCCTGGTGAAGGTCGGGAACGGCCTCACTGTGGGCGTAAATGCCCACGGGATGGACCTCGAGTACGCCAACGGCTGCTACACGGTCACCGGGACGGGCGCCACCGAGCACGAGTGCATTTCAGGCGGGGACCAGTACGAAGCCAAATTGCTGGACCTTCTGCCTCCCGCCGTCCAGCCGATATTGGAACGGCTGACAGCGATGAAGCCCGACACAGGGTTCGTCACCGTAGAAGAGAACGGGGAATGGTACGTGAGCCCGACCCGTACCTACCTCAATGCGATCTCGGCCGAGCTGTCGGAGTTCCAGCCCGGCGACATCCAGACGATAATCCAGAACGCTCCTGGCATTGGCAAGGCCTTCGAGAAATACGAGAGGCAAGCCGTGAACGGCGGAGGGCGTTTCTGAGGGGCACGTGACAGTCTTGGTTGGATGCGGCACGGTGGCCGGTAGCCCGCCGATCATGAAGGCGGGCCGGGTGACCTTGGCCGGGCCGCCGCCGCTCGGCCACGTTGTCGTTCGCTCATCTGGGATACTGCCGGGCAAGGCCGCAACTGCGGCCCACCGACCAGCAACTGACACCGCTTCTCGACCGAGGAGGACCGCCCGCGGTGCACACCCATCTCACCTCCGCCGCCATCTACCACATGAACTACCTGCAAGCGGTCGTCATAGGGCTCGTCCAGGGCCTCTTCGAGCTGTTCCCCCTCTCCAGCCTCGGCCACACCGTCCTTGTCCCTTCCTGGATCGGGGGGACTTGGGCGACCCTGGTGCGCCAGGAGTCCGAGCCCGAAAGCCCCTACCTGGCCTTTGTCGTCGGCCTCCACCTGGCTAATGCCGTCGCGCTGCTGGTCTTTTACCTGCGAGAGTGGGCCAGGGTCATCTCAGCGTTCTTCCATACCCTGTGGACGAGGCGCATCGAGAGCGACCGCGAGCGCCTGGCCTGGTTGATCGTGGTGGCTACCGTGCCTGTCGGCATCTTGGGCTTGGCCTTCGAGCACGAGTTCCGGGTCCTGTTCGCCAAGCCTGTCGCCGCGGCCGCGTTCCTCGTCTGCAACGGGGCCATCCTTTTGCTGGGTGAGTGGTGGCGCCGGCGGGGCGGCGTAGGCCCCCGACAAGGCACGGCAGTTAGCGTGACGGAGGGGCCGCGGCAGCGGACGGAGGGCGTGCCCTTCGCTTCCTCGGGTGCTCGGGGGGCCGTCGCCAGCTTCCGCGGCGAGCACATGGTGGCTATCGATGAGGCCGCCGAGCATCAGCTGGCCGGGATCGGCTTGGCCAGCGCGCTTTGGATCGGTGCCTCCCAAGCCCTCGCCTTGCTGGCTGGCATCAGCCGGGAGGGTGTGGCCATGGTGGGCGGCCTTTCCCGAGGCCTTTCCAACGAGAACGCCATGCGCTTCGCCTTCTTGCTGTCGACGCCTGTCATCTTCGCTGCCGGCGCCCTGAAAGTCCCCGACCTGACCGGTGCCCTGGGCGACGGCGTCCGGGGCCAGGTCGTCGCTGGGAGCGTCGCGGCGGTGGCCATGTCGATCGTTGCACTGGCGTTCATGACGCGGTGGATGAAGACGAGGACGCTGAAGCCGTTCGCTGTGTACTCGCTGCTGTTCGGCCTCGCCTCCCTGGTCCGCTTCGGGATCTTCTAGCGAGCGAGACCACAGACAAGCGCCTAAGGGGCGGCCCTTGGGTACCGCGGCTGGAGCCCGATGAGGCTCCCGCCTGCGGGCCCCAGTCGGAGCGGGTAGGGGATTCCGGCCCTATTCGGGCGGCTCACGCCGGGGCTACGGTTTGGCGGATGCTGAGTGTTCGAGCGCCCAAAGGAGATGGGTTCAGCGTTCGCAACTATGCCCAAACGGCCACGCCCGACCTTGTCGGCCGCGGGAGACCGAGTTGAGCTCACACGTCGTGGTTTCATCGGTAGACCTCAACGGCCCCGGGCACTACCTGCACTGGTCGATATTTACCGTCTCGATGGCGAACCTGGTCCTCATCGCCGTGATGGTTGTGATCTTCGGCGCCGCGCTCCTAGTGCGCTTCCCGGACCACTCGAGGGGCAAGGTTTCGAACCGTGGCCCGGAGGGCCCCGAGGACGACGCGCAATGGGGATCCCACACCACGGCCCACACCGGCGGCCCAGCCCACTTCGACGGGGGCGACGCGGGTGAAGACGACGCGGACCGCACCTGGGCCGGTGGCCTCAGGCGTTTTTGGCTCAGGTGGCTCCCACCGGGCAAGCTCCTCCCTGACCGCCAGCCCGCTTACGTGGCTTCGTGGATTTATGTCTTCGGAGTGGCAACGCTCGCCGCGTTCGGTCTCGCCGTCGTGTCGGGGATGGCGATCGCGCTCGGGGGGACCGACTGGTGGCATACCAACGCCGTCGGCCATTTCTTCAACAGCATGCACCTGTGGTCGGTGGAAATGTTCATGGCGTTCATGGTCATCCACCTTTGGGGGAAGTTCTGGATGGCGGCGTGGCGAGGACGGCGGGGCCTCACATGGGTGACGGGCATGCTCGCGTTCCTGGCCTCGGTCGTCGAGTGCTTCACCGGCTACCTGTCCCAGCAGAACTTCGACTCCCAATGGATTGCCACCAACGGCAAGGACGCCATCAATTCGACTGGCCTCGGCGGCTTCTTCGACCTCATGAACTTCGGCCAGATGTTGCTCTGGCACGTCGTCCTGATCCCCATAGTGCTCGTTGCCGTTGTTGGGGCTCATGTCCTCATGGTGCGCGTCCGTGGCGTGGCCCATCCTCTCCCCGCCCGCAGAGCGCGCGGGCGGGCTGCCAGGGCGGAACTGCGGGCCGCCGACGGCGCCGAATGGAGCGGCCCGACCCGGGTTTACGACATCGTCAAGGAAGCGGCGGCCGCAACCGTGGTGGCAACCGTGCTCGTGCTCCTTCTCGCTGGTGTGCTTTCGTCCCCCGACGAGCCGTCGCTCACGATCGCAACATGGGCGAAGCTGGCGCCGGCAGACTTTATGGCCGCAGCTACGAGCGAGCTGGCAGGCACCAGCGAGACCGCCACTTACGGGCCTCCCTACAACAACGGGACCGCGAACCTCCAAACGCTTGGGATCTCCTGGCAAAAACTTGCCGGTGTGAGGACTCCCATCGAGGCAGCTCAGACCTTCGTCCTCGGCCCACTGTCCAAGATCGCGCCGACGGACGCCACCCTTGCGAGCGCTCTCGTCCGCTACCGCGCAGCGCCCAGCGCAGTACGCAGTGCTTGGGACAGTGCCTACGCCAACGTCCTTGACCATGTGAGCTTCCGCAGCGGCAACCCCGTGACACCTCTCGCCAAGGACGGCCCCGTGCCGGCGATGATCACGACCGAGCTCACTCTCGCCCGCAGCGGCGCCCTCGACGCCGACCTCCTCGCCAACCAGGAATTTTATGGGACGAACTTCACCAAGCCCTTGTTGTTCCTGGAAGACGGGCAGTACTTCGCGCAACAGGCGAGCGCCCAGCACCTGACCGGCAGCCAGTGGGGCGTGATGAACGAGACAGGCAGTTACCCCGGCCAGCCCTGGCTATGGCTGTACACTATGTGGTACCAGCTGCCCGGCTTTGACCACTCCGCCAACGTGGACATGATCGCCATTTACCTGACGGGGGCAGCAACCTTGCTCCTCCTGGCGCTCCCGTTCATCCCCGGCCTGCGGGACATACCCGAGGTCGTCCCTCTCCACCGCCTCGTCTGGCGCAACTGGGAAAACCGCACGAGAGAGGGATAGGCGAGCCCGGGGGGCGACCTCGGGCCAGGCGACGAGGTAGCCCCTCGCTCGAGAGGTGGCGGCGATGCGCTCGGTACCGCGGGCCCAAACGAGACGAGGGCCATCATTATGGCAAGCACAGCGTTCACGTCGTCGTAAGGCGAGAAGGAGACAATGCTCGCCATGGCTAGCACGGGCCGCCAGGCCCGAGAGGAGCAGTCCGCTATCAGGTCCCGCCCGGGCGGCCGGACTGGTCCTCGCCACCAGCGGCCTGGTCTGGGAGATTGAAGGCATGCGCCTACTGCTGGCCGAGGACGACGACAACCTCAGGGGCGTCCTCGAGCGTGGGCTCAAAGAAGCGGGCTACGTAGTGGATGCCGTCACCAACGGCAACGAGGCGCTCGACTACCTGCGCATGTACGAGTACGCCATCGGCGTGCTGGACTGGCGTCTGCCGGGGGCCTCGGGTCTCGAGGTCATCGTCGCTGCCAGGAGGCTCGGGGCCCAGATCCCGTTCCTGATGCTGACGGCGAGGGACGCCGCTCCCGACCGCGTCCAGGCTCTCGACGAGGGCGCAGACGACTACCTCGTCAAGCCATTCGACTACGGTGAGCTCCTGGCCCGGCTGAGGGCATTGTTGCGGCGACCGAGCGGTGAGCGCGCCCCGCTCTTGCGTTGTGGGTCGCTCACCATCGACCCAGCCACTCACGAGACGCTAGTGGCGGGCGAGCCGGCGGACCTCACGCCACGCGAGTTCTCCATCATCGAGCTCCTCGCCCGAAAGAGCCCGGCAGTTGTGCTGCGCCGCTCGATCGCACTGCACGCGTGGCCCGAGGAGGCCGACGCCGTCGGGTCCAACACCATCGACGTGCACATCGCTCGCTTACGGGCGAAGATCGCCCGCTCCGACGCCAGGATCGAGACTCTCCGGGCGACCGGTTACCGGCTAGTCCCCTCGTCCAAGTGACGCCTGGGTGAAGACCTCTGGGCGCCAGGCCGACACCTCTGTCCACCTGGTCCGCTCCCACGTCCACCGCGTGGCGCTGACGGCAACGGCGCTCGCCCTTGTCCTGTACCTGCTGGCCTGTTTTGTTGTCGACTTCGTAGCGGTCGACCACCTGGACGGGGCCATCGACGCCCGGCTGGCCACCCGCCTGTCGCAGGTGGTTGCCACGCTGCCCCCAGGTGGGCCGTCGGGCACGATCGGCTCATACGGCCCGCAGGTCTCGGGCGACTTCGACGACGCCCCTATCGTGCTGTGGTGGGTGCCGGCCAAAGCCACCAGGGCGGTGAACCTCGAGACGGGCGCTCCCGCCCTCCCCCTGGACGCACTGCACGTGGGTGGGCCGACCGGCGTCACCATCGCTGGCCGGGACTTGCGCCTGGCCGCCACCGTCCTACCTGACGGCCGCCTGATCGCCGGCACGACTGCCCAAGGGGTCCACACCGCTCTGTCCACCCTGCTCGTCATCGAGGCCATACTGGGCCCTCTGGCCCTTGTCATCCTGTACGGGGCCGCCTGGGTCATCGCTCGGAGCGCGGCGGCCCCGGTCGAGCGTGCCCGGCGCCGACAGCTTGAGTTCACAGCAGACGCATCGCACGAGCTGAGGACACCTCTCAGTGTCATCGAAGCCGAGGTGGGCCTTGCGCTCCACATGGAACGGCCGGCGGCAGGCTATCGCGACGCCCTCGAGCGTGTCTCTGGGGAAACCGGGAGGTTGCGTTCCATAGTCGAGGACCTGCTTTGGTTGGCACGCCTCGATTCGTTGCCGGCGCCCCCGCCCACCGAAGCGGTCGACGTCGCAGGCCTCGCCGAAGTATGTGCGAGCCGTTTCAGCCCCATCGCCGCTCGGAAGGGGGTCACCATCTCGGTCAGCAAGGTCGGCTCCTGTCCCCCCATCGTCTTCGCCCCCGCCGAATGGCTCGACCGGCTCGTCTCGGTCCTAGTCGACAACGCCTGCCGGTACGCCAAGGACGGAGGCTGTGTCGAGGTCACCGTGTCCGCTGCCAACGGCGGCGTAGGCCTTGTCGTCGACGACAACGGCCCGGGCGTCCCCGACGGGGACCGCGAGCGCATCTTCCAGCGCTTCCACCGCGCAAGCGCAGTGCCCGGCGGCGCTGGGCTCGGCCTTGCGATCGCCGAGGCCGTACTGCGTGACACGGGAGCTACCTACATGGTGGAGAGAGCCCCCATCGGAGGGGCCCGCTTTGCCGTGTCCTGGCCCCGCCACCGTCCCCGCGAGGCTTAGGCCAACGACCATGAAGTCGGCCGGCACGTCTGACGAACGGCCTCGAGTTCTGCGGTCGAGCGGCGCGCCAACCGTTCTCCTCGGGGAAGGTGACTGTAGCGAAGGTAAGAGGAGGAGAGGAGAAAGGTAAATGCCTGCCGGCGTGGGACCGGGGTTCACGGGGCCGTAAGGTCCGCCCCTTACGGTCTGGTACCAGTGACCGACCGACCGCAGAGGGCGACGTGACAATTGTTGAGACCCGCCAGCTCCCAGTGGAGGACCTGACCTTGCCCGGGCGGCTCCCCCCTCTGCCTTCGCACGCCGCCCGGCGGGCGCCCGCGCAGCCCCGGAGCCGGCACCGCCCCGGCAGCCCGCCGCTCCGCTGGGCCCCCGACGTCTTCCTGGTCATCGTGGGCCTTGGGCTCGGCGCCGTACTGGGCGCCGTGGTGACAGCCGAGAGCCGTGGCGCGCTCACCGCGCCCGGCGGTCTCCTGATTGCCGGGGGCCGGTTGGCCGGGCTCACGGGCGCCTACCTGATGCTTGTGATGGTGCTACTGATCGCCCGCGTGCCGTGGCTCGAACGAGCGGTCGGCCAGGACCATCTCGTGCGTTGGCACCGCCGCACGGCGCCGTGGGCGCTCTTGCTCATCTGCGCCCACGTGGTGCTCATCACCCTCGGTTACGCGCAGTCGTCCCGGACCGGGGCGCTGCGCCAGGCCTGGGTCTTCCTGTCGTCGTACCCCGACATGGTGGCGGCCGCGGCCGGCTTCGGCCTTCTCGTGATGGTGGCGGTCACCTCGGTCCGCATCGCCCGGCGGCGGCTCAAGTACGAGACATGGTGGGTCGTGCACCTCTACACCTACATCGCGCTGTCGCTCGCCGTCGCCCACCAGGTCGCCACCGGGGCCTCGTTCGTCGGCCACCCCCTGGCCCGGGCCATATGGGGGCTGGCCTGGGCGTCGACAGCCGGGCTCGTCATCGTCTACCGCGTTGGCCTGCCCGTGGCGCGCAACCTCCGGTACCAGCTACGCATCGAACGGGTGCGGGAGGAGGTGCCCGGCGTCTATTCGATCGTCCTTAGGGGCCGGCGCCTCGACCGCCTGGCGGTGTCGGGCGGCCAGTTCTTCCAGTGGCGCTTTCTCGCCCCTGGGCTGTGGTGGCAGGCGCACCCCTACTCCCTCTCCGCTGTCCCCCGCCCACCGATGATGCGGGTGACCGTGAAGGCCCTTGGCGACCACAGCCGGGCCATCGCGGGGCTCAGGCCGGGCACCAGGGTGCTGGTCGAGGGCCCCTACGGGGCCTTTACTCACTATGCCCGCTCGGCAGGCCGGGTGGCGCTCATCGCCGCCGGGGTCGGGGTCACCCCGGTGCGGGCGATGCTCGAGGACCTGCCTGCGGGGGTTGACGTTACCGTGGTGCTACGTGCGTCGAGGTGCGAGGACCTCGTGCACCGCAACGAGGTCGCCGCGCTCGTGGAGGGCCGGGGAGGGAGGGCATATGCCGTCGTCGGGCCCCGCCACAAGGTCCGCTTCGACGAGCGTGCCCTCACGCGCCTCGTGCCCGACCTCGCCCTCCGCGATGTCTATGTCTGTGGCCCGGCAGATTTTGGCGACTGTGTCGCCTCGGCGGCGCGGCGGCTCGGGGTACCGAAGGAGCGTATCCACCGCGAGGCGTTCGCTTTCTGAGGTTATGAAGATGTCGGCTGCAAGGGAAGAGAAAGGATGAAACGTGCAGTGGTAGTGGCCGCGGCCACAGTTGCCGGGCTAGCGGGGGTGCTGAGCTTCCATACCAAACCGGCGACCCTCAGGCTCGGGAAACCGCTGGCTCCCCAGCCGAGGGCGCGCCCCGCGACGACGGCACGGACCCGGCCCGCAAGCTCGCCCACCTCTGCCGCACCGGCGCCGGTGCCCAGGACCGCCACGGGGGCAGCGGTCAACTACAACTACGGCGTCCTCTCGGTGGCGGCGACCGTGTCGGGGACCAAGCTCACCAACGTGAGCATCGCCTCGATCGACGACGGCGGGAACTTCCGCTCGCAGTCGATCGACCAGCAGGCTCTCCCGGTCCTCGAACAAGAGGCACTTGCGGCCCAGAGCGCCAACATCCAAGGCGTCTCGGGGGCCAGTTACACCAGCGCCGGGTTCGAGCAGTCGCTGCAGTCGGCGCTCAGCCAACTGGGTTTCAAATGATACGCGCTCCATATGCTGTGGTCGGAGAGCCTGAAGCCCTCTGGCGCTGCCACCACCGTGAAGGCGTGATGGGCAGCGTGGTGACTTTCGATCTTTACTGCCAGGAAGACGTCGAACGGCGCGAGCTTTATGTACGGGTTGCCCGTGCTCGAGCGCTGCTCCAGCGCGCCGACGCCGTTTTCAGCACCTGGAAAGCCCATAGCCCGATGAGCCAACTGCGCAGAGGTGAGATCACAGTCGCGCAGGCGCCCCCCGAGGTGGCAGCGGTGCTGGGAGCCTGCGCGGAGGCGCGCTCTCTTTCCGGGGGGTGGTTCGACCCCTGGGCCATGCCCGGAGGCGTCGACCCTACGGGCTATGTCAAGGGTTGGGCGGCACAACGCGCCCTCGAGGTGCTAGTCATGCCCGGCGTCGCCGGCGCCCTCGTGAACGGAGCCGGCGACATCGCCTCCTTCGGCAGCCTTGGCGCCAACAGGCCTCTCAGGGTCGGGATCGTAGACCCGGCCCGCCGACGGCGCTTGGCTTGCGTGGTAGCGCTGTCAGGGGCCGTCGCCACGTCGGGGACCTACGAGCGGGGCGGGCACCTCATCGACCCGCGCACGGGGCGGCCGGTTTCCCGTGTTGCTTCGGCGACCGTGACCGGACCGGACCTTGGCCTCGCCGACGCCTTGGCTACGGCGCTGGCTATAGCCGGGCACGAAGGCCTCGAAGTCATCGAGGCGGTCGCGGGCTACGAGGGCTTCGTCATCGGCCGCGACGCTTCGTGGCGCTCTACAAGAGATTTCCCCTTCGCACTGACCGAGGCACAAGCGGCGCGCTGACAAGGGCACCGGCTGTTATCGACCCACGCTCCGAGGAGGCAGTTGGGGTCACCGGGCCAGGCGTTCCGAGGAGCGATGGTGGTGCGCGGCAGTTGGCGCCGGCCCGAAAGGCGCTGCTCGCACGAGGAGGTTATAGGTCACCAATGCGATAGCCAGGTGCATGGCCATAAGGACCGTGACAGCGTCGCCGGGCTGGCCCTGGTAGAGGATGTAGAGGTCCGGGAGCCAGAGGAACAGGGTCACAAGAACTGCCAAACGGGAGAACAGCCACCGGGGCGCCGAGGTCACCCTCGTCACTACCGGCCATGCTGCACACGCGATGACCACGCCGATGACCGTCAGCTTGGCGTAGTCGGAAAACCGGAAGTGCACGTACCCTTTGGTGCCGGGGAAGACGGCCTCGCCGATGACCACCAAGATGGCGTCGGCAACAAGAGACGCGACGACCGAGGCGACCGTCGCTAGGACCACGCGCCCGAGGAGGGGTTGGCGGTGCCCGGGCGCGAAGTCCAGCTGCGCCAGCGATGCAGCCCGCTTGAGCAGGTTCCTGCTCCCTGGCTGCTCGTCGGCCTGCTGGCCTCGGGGCTTGGTGGTGAGGGTCATAGGGCCTTGGAGGCAGCGGGGTCGGTCATTGGTGATTGGTGTCGAAAGCGGCCAGCCCGATCTCGTCGCCCCTGGGACGCCTGCGCTCGAGAAGTTGGCGCCAGGGGTAAGGCGAACACCACGCCAATTACGAGGAGCGGCTGGACCAGGGTGAGGGGGTCGTCTCGCAATGCCGGGGCGTGCAGCGCGAAGCCGGCGCTGCTGGCCTGGTAGGTGGAGACGCCTTGGGACCCGTCGCGCATGCCGAGCCCTCCGTCCACGTTGGAGACGCTACTGAGCGGACCTTACGGCCGGATGAACGCCGCTCAGCAGCCCGAAATTGCCGAACTAAAGCAGTTCTAGGAGTGGTCCATCGCGCGGTGTCCTGCCAACCATGCCGGTAAGGCCCCTCTCCCATTGCTTTCACCGACGCCTGGTGCAGCCGGAGGTCCCAGGGTCACCAGACCCTGTGGCCCACGGTGCCCGACTTAAGCTCTGCAGGAGCGCGGTCACCAGCCGACCGCCCGCAACAGCCTCCGTGCTTCAGCGCCGGAGCCGGAAACATGGCGTTCACATTCGGGTAGACGCCCGTTCACAAAAGAGAAACGCTAGGGAAATCTACCCTGCCTAGCGTGTTCACGTGAACCTGCGAGCGCGGACCGACCTCCTGGCGCGCCCGCCGGACGTCCTTCAAGGCCAGGAGGCGGGGCGGTCCGTGATGGTGGACAGCCTCGTCCGGTGTTTAGCGGCCGCTACGCCGCCTACCCCCGAGGTGCTGATGGCACCCTCCGAGCACGCGGGCCTGTCAGGCATCTACGTAGAAGGTTTGTCCAAGACTTTCCGGATCGCTCGGAAGACGGTCCATGCCCTTCAGGACGTGAATATCTTCGCCCCCAAAGGCAGTTTCGTGGCGTTGTTGGGCCCATCGGGGTGTGGCAAGTCGACTATCTTACGCATCCTCGCCAACCTCGAGGTACCCAGCGCCGGCCAGGTGCTGGTGCACGGCGCGTCGCCGAAGAACATCTGCACCGAGCACCGTCTGGGGATCGCCTTTCAGGACCCAGCTTTGCTTCCTTGGCGATCGGTGACCTCCAACATATGTCTCCCCTTGGAGATCGGCCGCATCCGGGAAGGGCCTGGCCTTGTTCAAGATCTGGTCAAGTTGGTGGGTTTGGCGGGCTTCGAAAACGCGAGGCCATCACAGCTCTCCGGCGGTATGCGCCAGCGCGTCGCTATCGCTCGGGCGCTCGTTGTCGACCCAGAAATCCTCCTCTTGGACGAACCATTCGGCGCCTTGGACGAAATGACCCGGCAGCGACTGAACCTTGAGTTGCAACGTATTTGGACGGCCAAGGCGACTACCACCGTCTTGGTCACGCACTCCATCAGCGAGGCCGTGTTCCTGGCCGACACCGTCTTCGTCATGTCCGCCCGGCCTGGCCGGGTGAAAGCCGTGGTGACTGTCGACCTGCCCCGGCCCCGGGCGCCCCAGGTGCTTAGGACGCCCGAGTTCCATGCCCTGTGTGACCGGCTCTCGGACGAGCTGTTCAGTGCCCAGGGTGTGCCCATGAGCGGGGACGACGTCTGATGTTGCTCACCAGAGAGCCGGTGCTGCGCAAGTTCTGGTACCCGGTAGCTTTTGCTTCAGTAGTGACTACGGGACCGGTGGCCAGGCGCCTCCTGGGGGAGGACCTCGTCCTATGGCAGACTGGCGAGGGCGTCTCGGTCGCGATCGACCGGTGCCCTCACCGCGACGCCAAGTTGTCAGCAGGCTGGCTGGGTGCCGACTGCCGCCTGGTTTGCCCTTACCACGGCTGGGAATATGGGCCCGACGGGCGCGCGTTGCGCATCCCCCAGCTCCTGCCCGGTACGCCCCTACCGCCTCGGGCGGCTCTGCGGCAGGTGCAGTCTGCAGTCCGTTACGGCATAGTCTGGGTTTGCCTGGAAGAGGAGCCTTTGGGGCAGGTGCCTCAAATCCCGGAGTACGACCGGGAGGGATGGCGGGTGATCCCGGAGTACGAGTGGATCTTCGACTGTTCCGCCGCCCACCTCATCGAAAACAACTTCGACCTCGCCCACATCGCCTTCGTCCACCGCAACACATTTGGCAACCCTGCCCGGCCTGAGGTACCGGCACTGGATCTGGTACGCACCAGTTATGGGTTCCAGATGGACAGCCTGGTGCCAGTAGAGAACCGGCACGGGAGCGACGAGAACACCGAGCGTATAACGACATCTGAGCTGCACCTGCCCTTCCACGGCGTGATCCGGATCGGGTACCCGGACGGTCTCATGCACATCATGTTCAAAGGCTGTTGCCCCGAGGACGACCGCAGGACCCGCTTGCTCCAGTTCGTGGTGCGCAACGACCGCGAGGAAGACGCCCCCGCTGCCGACATCCTTGACTTTGACAACCGAGTGGAGGCTGAGGACCAAGCCATCCTGGCCACGGTCCCAGCCGATTACCCACTTAACCTGAGCGACAACGTCCACATAAAATGCGACAGAAGCTCGATCGAGCTCCGCAGGCTCTTCGCTGAACTACTTGCCGGGCGGTGGCACCCCTCCCTTGGTGGGCCGGCCGTCGTCCACTGACGTCGGCCCCGGCTCCCAGCCGGGGACGTACTTGCGTCTCAAATAGTCGCCCCACGTGGAATCACGCGGCTGCAGTTCGGGGTTCACAAGAGCGCCTTTGGCATAGAAGTGGGCTTCGTCCCGGCCCATGGCCACGCCTCGTTTGGTGTGCATGTCCACGGCCAGATCGTCGATTTCTACCACGCGTTCGCCAGAGGCGACCACCTCCATCGCCCATTGCCCGAGTTCTCCACTGGTCCGGTCCTTTTCGGCAGTGGCGAGGAGACGGACGGCGTGAGCGGCGAAGAGCCAGCGGTCACCTGAGCGCGGGAAGTGGCTCCGTTGGGCGTTGAGGGCTTCCACGATGGCCGGGGCTTCCTTCAAACCAAAACCGACGTCCTCGGCCGCGATGATGCTGAGGCGCGCCCAGAGGAGCTCCTCCGCCTCCACGCTGGTGGCGTACAGCTCGTAAGCAGCGAGAACGGCCTGCTCGAGCCAACCGCGGCGTATTGACTTCTGCAGCATGCTGCGGACTTCGTCCGCCGGGAACCCATTGGTGGTGATCACTCTGGTCCACTCGTCGACGCTGTGATGGGCCGCTTCTGCTTCGCTCATGTCCGTTCCTTGCCCCTGCTAGCCGCCGCAAAAGCGGCCAGCTGCCTACGCATGGAAGCCTTCGCCCGCTCCGGACAGAAAGCAGCGTCGATGGAAAAACCGGCGACTTGCAAGTATTCTGCGATACCCCAGCATGCCGGCTCACCCACTCGCTGGTACTCGAGCTCCAGAGAAGTGCCGAGAAGAGCGGGGTCGTCGCTGTTCACGGAAACCTTCACCCCGGCACGGCGCAACCGCTCGAGAGGGTGAGCCTCGTAGGACACGCACACCCCAAGCTTGAGGTTTGATGTGGGGCACATGCCGAGCGGTAGACCCCTCTCGGCTAACGCGCCGACCAGAGCGGCGTCCTCTACAGCCCTCACACCGTGGTCAACCCTCTCCACGCCAAGCACGTCGATGGCGTCCCAAACCCCTTCAGGGCCGCTCGACTCGCCAGCATGGGCGGCGCAGTGGAAGCCGGCGGCTCGGGCAGCGGCAAATGCAGGGGCGAAACGTTGAGCCGTGGGGCCGGCAGCTGCCTCGTTGCCATCGATGGACAACGCCACCACTCTGGGAGGGGCGGAGGACGCCATCCACCGCACGAGGTTCATCGCTTCTTGGGCGCTTTGCTGGCGCAGCAAGCTAAGGCAGAGGCCCACCGGCGGGTAGCCGTCCCGTTCGGCCCGGGTAAAGCCCACGTCCAGCGCCTCGACCATGTCCCCTAGGCGCCCGCGCCAAGACCGCCAATGGGTCGGGTTGACAATGACGTCGGCGTAGAGGACACCCGAACCGGCCTCGCGCTGGGACAGCCGGTAGGCGGCGTCCGAGAGCTGCTCCTGGGTGCGAACCAACGCGCACCCCCAGTCGAGGAGCTCTAAGAAGTCGGCCAAGTTCCCGACCTCAAAGAGCTCCGTCTCTGGGCGTGGCAGCGCCTGGCCTTCCTGTTCGGCCAAGACCACCAGCTCACGAGCACCGAGAGTGCCCTCGAGGTGCACGTGCACTTCGGCTTTGGGTAATGAGACGAGCCAGTTATCGTGCGGGAAAGAAGGCAACCCCCCGGTGACGCGCTCTGCCAATGTCAGATCTGCGAAACGATCTTGTCGGAGAACATCGAGGAGCTAGCCTTGATCCCGCCCTCGGCGAGAGTCTTGATGTTGGCTTCGATATCGGCCGGGGCCATGGTGAACATCCCGTGCTTTTCCGTGTATGGCGTGTAGAAGAGCTGCTTTTGAGCCTCGTTCTCCAACAGCTGCTGCGACTCTTGCAAGCCCGAGGACTTGGCGAACGTCATAGCGACATCCGTACCTATTTGGAGATGAGCGAAATTGTAAGTCCAGCCTTCCTTCTCAGCCTTCAGGAAGGCCACGAGCTCCTCCTCTTTGGTGTCAAGGGTACCCTCAGTCACCTCGTAGAGGTCCGAATAGATGGCATAACCGAAGTCGGCAAAGAGGAACGCGTATGTTTTGACCCCCTTAACCGCCAGCTCTCCCGGCTCGTCGGTGATGAAGCCCATCCAGGCGTCTACCTCACCCACCGCGAGGGGGGTGGGGTCGAACTGTACCGGGACCACCTTTATCTTGGACGCGTCCAACTTGGCCACTTTGACGAAGGTCTGCCAGGGTACCTCGTTGGCCGCCGAAACACCGAGTTTTTTGCCGTACAGTTCCTCTGGGGTCTTTATCGGTTTGCTCGCTAGGCTGATGATGCAGAACGGGTTCTTTTGGTAACGGACGCCTATTATCTTGAGCGGGGCGCCGTTGTTGATCGCCTCAGCGCAGCTGTCCGCGGAACTAGAAGCAACGAGGGCCTTGCCGGAGACGACCACCGGTTCAGGAGTGACGGCGGCGCCGCCCGGGAGGACGGTCACCGAGAGGCCGTTCTTGCTGTAGTAGCCGTTTTTTTCTGCCAGGAAACTGCCGGCAAACTCGGCGTCCGCCACCCATGAAAGCTGGTACTTCATAGACATGAGCGAGGCGCCAGAGGCCGGCTCCGCCAGGAGGGATGAGCCGAAGCCCCCCAAAGCAGCGGCACCAGCGAAGACCCCCGCCATCTTGGCACTGCCCTGCAGGAAGTCGCGCCTGGACATGGAGGGGGTGGCAAACGAACGAGAAAGGTTCATGGGCGCCGAAGGTAGGCCCCTTGTATTTCTCGTCCATGTCCCGGTTATTAATATGAGGTTTCAGCCAGGGGGCCTTCGCTTTTGGAGCCGCCCGAGCAGGGCCGGCGCCCCTCAGTGGCGTCTCGGAGCGCCCGGGGAAACATCCTGTTAACATGCGGGTAAAACGTCTGAAATCGCCGCAGGCTAGCGTGGTTGTCCATCCTTCACCTCACGTACGAGGGTCGTCGAGCCCGATGATTTCGATGGTCCTTGGACGTGGTCGCGCTGTTGGGGAGCCCAAGCGGCTTCCCCGTTGGTTGGGAGGCCTCCTGGGGGCCTGCCTGGTCATCGCTTTTTGGGAGGGCATGGCCACCCTCACTTTCGGCGGCCGCCATGTGATCCCGACCCCGCAGTCGGTCCTGGTCACAATTTTTCACGACCCCGGTTATTCGGTGTGGGCCAACCTGGGGGTGACTGCTCCCGAGGCTGGGCTCGGTTGGCTGGCTGGTAACCTTGCCGCCCTAGCCTTGGCAGGGCTGTTCATCTTGCTGCCTGCCGTAGAGGGGCCGTTGATGAAGTTGGCGCTCGCGAGTTACTGCCTGCCCATCACTGCTATCGGGGCAATCCTGTACGTTGTGCTCCCGACGGGCGCCGACCCACGCATCGCCGTAAGCGCCTTGTCCGTGATCTTCACCACTTTGGTGGGAGCCATGATGGGCCTGCGTTCGGCCGACCCTGCCAGCCTCGACCTTGTCCGCGCCTATGGAGGAGGCAAGTGGGCCCAACTCGTCAAAGTTCGGTTCAAGTCAGCGCTCCCGGCTACGTTCGCAGGTCTCGCCATCGCCGGCCCGGCCTCAGTGCTGGGCGCCATCATCGGCGAGTACCTGGGCGGTGCGACCGGTTTGGGGGCCACAATGGTCTTGGCTCAACAAGACATGGACGTCCAACGAGTCTGGGCGATCGCGACGGTGTCCACGGCCCTGGCCGGTGCTGCTTTCTTGTTGACCACGCTTGTAGGCAGGCTGCTTGCTCCTTGGGCCATTCGGGCGCAGCGGGCATGAGCATCAGCCTGGTCCTGCCCGCCACCTCAGCCAGGCCTCGGCCCCTAGTCGCCCGGGCCGCCCTACGCGTCGGCAGGGCGGCGTTATCTGCGTTGCTTACCATCGCCGTCACCGTCGTCGTGTGGCAGGGCCTGCTGTGGGCCTTGCACCTAAGCCCGTATTTTGCCAAGGGGCCAAAGGATGTTTTCGACTACTTGTTCGTAGGCCCTGCGGCGCGCGCCAACCGCCAGCTGATTTTTTCCAACCTTGGCACGACGCTCTTCGACGCCTTCTTCGGCTACCTCGCCGGGACCGCAGCTGCTTCGGCTTTGGCAATGGCGATAGTGCTGAGCAGGGCCGTTGAGCAGACGGTCATGCCCGTGGCCATTGCCCTGCGAGCGGTGCCTCTGGTTGCCATGACGCCGGTGCTCATATTGATCTTCGGGCAGGGGCTGTTGGCCGTGACCGTCATAGCCGGGATGGTGTGCTTTTTCCCCACCCTAGTCAACATGGTCTTTGGCCTCCGCTCCGCGCCCACCTCGGCCTTCGACCTGATGCGGGCGTACGGAGCCTCGGACGGGACGATCCTCCGTAAGGTGCAGATGCCCTGTAGCCTCGCCGCCCTCTTTGCCTCCGCCAAGATCGCGGCCCCCGGAGCCATCATTGGCGCAACCTTGGCTGAATGGCTCGCGACCGGGAACGGCCTCGGCTACCAGATGTTCGTTGCTTCGTCATCCTCGGGCTGGTCGGAGCTGTGGGCCGCGGTGGCCGTTATCACCATTACTTCGGTCATCATCTACAATCTCCTGACTGCCATCGAGAAGCCTGTCGTCGCTCGTTTCCGGGGCCTGAGGTGAGTGGGTTTCACGGCTCTTACAGCCCTTTCGGCTAGGAGCGCCTCGTAGGGGTTCTCGCTGGTGCACTTCGGGTGTGCGACCGCGCGTTCCCCGAACTGCTCGCGACTTGCACGACTTGCTCCGGCCACTCGGTGACGACCATCACGCTCAAGGCCGACCTTCCCAACTGCCTCAGGCGCGGCCGAGCCGGCGCGGGCGGCGCAAGAGATCGCCGAGGTGGCGGAGCTCTCCCGCCAACCGCTGGCCGAAGAGCGGGCGGCAGTTTCCGCCAAGATGGGCCCGGGAGGGCAAAGGGGGAACGGCTCTGTGTCCAGCGCGGCCGGCTCAAACCCCCAACACCGGCACTTCGGACAAGCCACTCCCGAGCCCGTCCCCACCATATGCCCCCCTGCCACTTCAAGGCGCCCAAGAGCCCGCCTCACAGAACGAAAGAAATCTCAAAAAGCCTCTTGACACAAAGAGGCTTCGATATGCCCGGCTTTTTCTTGAAAAGTCCGCAGTTCTCAGGCAGCGCATAAGTAGCGCGTTCCGGGCCATTCGCACCCGGCCCTCGGTCCCGACATTACGGGTCAATCGCATATGGAGGCCCGGCAGCTTGAGGACGAGAGGCCCGCCCCTCGAAGCTGAGTTCAATCAGTCCCCAGCGGACTGACCGCCATCGATGTGTAGGACAACTCCCGTGACGAATGAGGCCTCCTCGAGGTAGAGGATCCCTTCGACAACGTCGCCGATCTGGCCGACCCGGCCAAGCGGATGGAGCTGAGCCAGGCCCTCGTACGACGCGGGGTCGTAGACGGGGTTCTGTATAACTCCGAGGGCGACTGCGTTGAACCGCAGACGACGCGTTGCGTACTCGATGGCCAGCGACCGTGTCACGGCCGCAAGCCCACCCTTGGTAAGCGCTACAAGAGCGGAGGGGTTCTTGCTCTCGGGGTGGTCAACGAGACTCGTCGTGATGTTGACTATGTGGCCACCGGTACCTTGGGTGAGGATCTGTCGGATGACGGCCTGGGTGATATGGAAGAACCCGGTCAGGTTCACGGCGGTGATCGCTAGGTAGTCGTCGAGCGTGTAGTCGGTGAATGGTTTACTGATGAAAATTCCCGCGTTGTTGATCAGGGTGTCGATACGCCCAAACCGATTGACCGCCTGTTCCACGATCATCTGGGCGGTCTCGACTTCTGCAATGTCACCTCTCACCGTGAGGAAGTCGGAGGCGTCGGAGGGGCTGATCGCGCGCGACGTGCCCACCACCCCATACCCGGAGCGACGGAAGCTGTCTGCAACGCCGGCGCCGATACCTTGAGAGGCTCCAGTCACGATAGCGACTTTTCGCGAGGCTCCGGCTTCGCCTGCGCGAGGTGTCGCCGATGGTTCTGCGGAGTCGGATGGAGGGCTCATCTGACGAGATAGACGTCGTAGATCACACCTCCAGGTTGGCGGCCTGCGACACTGATGAAGATGCCTTTATTCAACCAATCGAGGTTGGCGGCTCCGGTCTCGATTTTGGCTGAAGTGCGGAAAGTGTATTCAGCTGCGTCGACATCTTCCCCGCGCGCTAGGCGTTCGAGGATCTCCGGGCTTCCGTGGCGTACACCTTGTGACTGGACGTAGAGGAGATCGCCGCGTTCTGTTTCCAGCGTGTAACGGACGTCGCCGAGCGCGGTGCCGTCCGGGAGGACGATCTGCCAATCGGCGCTGGCTCCCGGTACCAGTGTCCCGCGTAGCTCAGGTCCGTTGAACGTCCCGCCGGTCAGTGGCACGATGCGCCGATGACCAGCGGAGATCTCGCCGACGTCCTGGGGGTCGCCGACAGTCGCTTCCAAACGGTAGATCAGGTTCAAGCGTGGATCGGGAAGACGACTTTTCACGGCTTCACTCCCGGGTCTGGTCTCGGTTGATTCCAGCATCGAGCGGCGGAGTAGGTGTCGGTGCCCCCGAGCCGACGGTTCTCAGCGTTGTCTTAGACCATCTGGGTGGAAGCTTGGCCGAAAGGGAGGCCGGCCGAGGGGGCAAAGCGGTCAGGCCCCAACGATCAGGGACCGCGCCTCTGCGGGGCTGGCCACGAGATCGTGAAGGTCGCCACCCACCTCGAGTCGGCTCGACTGTCTGATCCCGCCGACTTTCATTGGCTCGAACCCAGCCGTTCGGATCAGCCGTTCGACCTCGTCGCCACCGCGGTCGTCGTCGGTGACGTAGAACAGAACTGCTGGTTCGGGTGCCCGGTGGCTCGAGGACTGGAAGAGATCGGCCGACATCGTGCCAAACGCCATGGCTAAGCATGCCCCTGTCGGCAACCACCGGGAAACAGTCTCGCCAGATGTTTGCCCGTCCGGTAGGAGCCGTCAGGAATTCCGCACCGCGTGCGTTCCATTCGGTGTACGCCGCGTGCATGTCGGTCACTCGTATATTGAGGAAGCTGCTGACCCGGCTGGGATCGGCGGGCGTCTCGAGGGTGACCTCCGGCTTGTCGTCGGTCGGCCCTCCGCCGACGTTGATGATGATCCAACTGTTCGACAGCTGGACATACGTGAGCCCTCCGGGCCCGGAGAACGCGTCCCTGCCCCCGAGCACATCGGTGTAGAAGCGGCGAGAGCGCTCGACGTCGTCCGACACGATGAAGTGCGTGAGCAGGATGTTGCCGCAGAAGTGACGATCGGTGAGCGCCGCCGTCTCGCGGACCACGTCTCCTGCCGGATCGGACCACGTCAGGGTCACCATGCCGAGCCCACCCGCGTTCGAGACGCCGCCAGTTCGGGCACCGCCACCATCGCCGCCAAGACGATCGGTTGTTCAATCCCGAGCAGCTCGCACACCGGCGTTCTCACTACTGTCACCTACCCTTCGATCCAGGCCGGCCTCCACCCAACACGGGCAGGTCCAATCTTCTAGGACTCGTACGATGTGGGCATCGACTTGGCGGCCCGTTTGTTCCAACCGTGAAAGCTCGAGTAGTCGCCTGCATCCCAGGCCTCGCGCAGCCCCGGTTTGCTCAGGTCCCAGTCGGGGCGGATCTCGCTCGACGCGGCGCACAAGTCGGACCACAGGTCGTAAAACGACGGGCGTCCCCAGAACCAGTACCCGTTGTAGATGCTGTGAATGATGAGCCCAGGCTTGAGCACCAGCGTGTGGGGGATCATCGGATCGTGCTCGGGGTCGGTGTACTCCTGGATGTCGAGGTCCTTTTGGATCGTCCGAGCTGGGTCCGAGAGAAAGGTCCACTGGGCGCCGACTGAGCCCCGGAACTCCTGCAGGGTGTGGTGGTCATCGGTGGCGATAGTGACGACCTGGGTATAGGCGACGGCAATTTTCGGATAGTTCGCTGCGAGCTCCAGGTGCTGCTGGTGTTCCTTCGGACAGTAATTGCCTCGCGCTAGCGTGAGGATCATCGGGTCGTCACCTTGGAGCTCACTGAGTGTGCGAACGACGTTGGTGTGATCGGGCAACGAATAGTCGGGGAATACGGCGCCTGGAGTGATGTCGGATCGCATGAGGGGACTGCCTTTCACTCGACGATGCCTACGGAGATCGCCTACGGAGATCTCAGTGTCGGTTCGACTGGCCGCCACAACTCAACCGGATCCAGCACCCATAGATCGGCGAGCTCTTTACCGCGAACCATGACATCCCATCGCAGCCTACCCCCAGCCTTAGGGTGCAGCCATCGGGAAGCGCCACGGTGCGCAGGGCCTGGTCCGAACCGAACTGCCTCGTCGACCCAGCCGCATCGACCGGCTCGGGTCTCGTCTAGACCTCCTGCGGGCGCCGTCCCTGGGGTCAGCCACGATGACATCGCGTCCGTTCTGTCCCTATTTGGGACAAAACCCAGGCTCCTGATTCGGTGGCGGCCCATTGCTGCCCGATGGCCTGGCGCTTCTCGTCGACGCTGGTCATGCTGGCTTCTCCAGTGGCCTGCTGGCCCGGGGGTCGTCTGCTGGGTCCACGTAGTCGAGGCTGATGGGGCCGATCGCCGTCACTTGGGTCACGTACTCACCGGACTTCGCCCAGTGGAAGTGAGGGGTACCCCCGGGTAGCACGATGACGGCCCCCGGAGCGTAGGCCTCCAATTTCCCGTCGTCGAAGTGTTCGCCCACCCCGATGTAGAACACGCCGGACATGACCGTGTAGACCCGGTCCTCGTGATGGCGGTGGGGCATCAGCTTGACGTCCGCCGGGACCTTGACCCGGACGACATACGGAGCGGCCTTCGAGGTGTCCCCCACCACGACCGCGAGGCGGGCCGAGGGCGGGAACGACGGGAACGGCTCCCAGTCGATCCCCTCGGGTAGGACGTGCCGGAACGAGTCCTGGTCTGGTTGGTGGATACTCATAGTCCTAACCCTCCCCGACCCGGCCATGAGCCGAGCCTCGTATCGTCAGTGTCCCCATTCTCGCCTCGGAGGGTTCCGGGAAGGAGACCGCCATGACCGATCATTCCCTGACCGACGTTCGGGAGCTGGCCCGGCAGCTGCGGGTGGACTCGATCCGCTGCAGCACCGTCGCCGGCTCCGGTCAGCCCACGTCGAGCATGTCCGCGGCCGACGTGATGGCCGTGCTACTGGCCCGCCATTTCCGCTACGACTGGGAGCACCCCGACAAGCCGGCCAACGACCACCTGATCTTCTCCAAGGCCCACGCCTCCCCTTTGCTGTACTCGATGTTCAAGGCTGCCGGCGTGTGGATGTCGATCTCGGGCTCGATGATCGGCACCAGCCCGGAGGCGAGGATCTGCTGTCCTGAGGCAGAGGGCGTCGGTCACAGGTCGAGCACAATGTCGTTACACGGTGACGAGCAGCAGATGAACACGCTGCCCTGAGTGGGAGGTTCAACGGGGTCCGGGCTGTAGTTGACATCCCCGGCAATGAGCGTCGTCTCGCAGGTCTGGCAGACCCCGGTGCGACATGACCAACGGACCGGTACGTCGCAGGACTCGGCCAGCTCGAGGAGGGTGCCGTAGTCGGGGCTCCACGGGATGGTGAGGTCGCTGCGGGCGAAACCGACCATCGGGCCGGTTCCGGGGTCACCGGATGGTGGATGGGGGGCCCGCCCCGGCGTGGCCGCGATGCCCGGCGTCTGGCCCGGTGCCGGCCCGAACACCTCGGTATGGACGCGGCCCGGATCGAACCCCAGGGCGGTTAGCCCCGCGCTGACCTCGTCCATGAACGGTGTCGGCCCACACAGATAGGCCTCGGCGTCGGAGGGCGGCTGCAGGTCGGCGAGGACCGACGCGGTCAGCCGTCCCGTGCGGTCGAAGTCCCGGCCCTCCAGGTCCTCCGGGCCTGGCCGGCTGTAGTACACGTGGGCCCGGGCGTTCGCGAGCGAGGCGAGGAGGGCGCCCGCCTCGGCCGCGAAGGGATGCTCGCGACCGTTGCGTGCGCCAAAAAGCCACCAGATCTCCCGCTTGGAGTGCCCCTGCGCCAGCGCCTGCAGCATGGCCAGAACTGGCGTCGCCCCGATCCCGGCGCTGATCAGCAGCACCGGCACCTCTTTGTGGTCGAGGATGAACGCGCCGCGTGGTGCGGCCACGTCGAGTTGGTCGCCCACCGAGACACCAGTACCGAGATAGCTGCTGACCACGCCACCCGGTTCCTGCTTGACGGTGATCCGGTAGTAGCCCGCCCCGGGTGGCCCCGAGAGCGAATAGTTGCGCAGCAGCGCCCGTGGCTCCCGGTCGGGCTGGACTCGCACCGTGATGTATTGACCGGCGCGAGCCGCGGGGAGTGCAGCGCCAGCGGGGTCCTCGAGGCGCATCGACACCGCGGAGCCGCTCTCGGCGGTGACGGCTTTGACGGTCACCTGACGGAAGCCGGGCCAGGCCGGAGGCGGACTGCTCACCGCCAGGCCGGCATTGCCGCCGCCGGGTTCGTCGTCCAGCAGGGCGCGGAACGATCCCTGCCAGCCCCGGCTGAGGGCGGGAACCCGCAGCGCTCGAAGCAGCCCTTGGCGGGTGTGCCCAGGAAGATAGAGCAGGGCGTCGACCTGGGACACGGTCATCTGCTCAGGTCCCGACATGACCTTGATGATCTCGTCGCCCGCCTGGACCTCACCCTCTTCGAGCACCCGGAAGTAGAAGCCGGGACGGTGGTGGGAGACAAGCAAGGCCGGCATCCGGGGATCGTTCATGCGAATCCCGACGCGATAGCAGGTGACCCTCGGTTGGCTCACTTCGAAGGTGGCGCTGCCAATCTGGTAGCGATCGCCGATGCACACTTTGTCGTCGCCGAGCCCCTCCACCGTGAAGTTCTCGCCGAACTGTCCGTATACGAAGTCGTCCCGGCTCAGCTCCCGCTCCCAGTAATGGTACGAGTCGATCTGGTACACGAACACCGCACGCTGCTCGCCACCGTGCCCCGCCAGATCGCCTTGGCCATCCCCCTCGACGTTGAGCCGGCCGACCCGGCGCGAACCGGGAACGGAGTCCTTGAAGACCCCGGTAACGACCCTCCGCCCCTGCCACGGCACCTCCTTCGGCAGGCCAATGTTGACAGACAGCAAGGTCCCCGCAGGCTCAGACGAGTCAATGCGTTCAGGTGGAGCAGCGGTGCGCACCACCCCGCGAGCATCGCGCGTCAACGCCGGCGATGGACCAGCATGACGCCCTCACCGGTCTCCCCCCGACACGGCCGCCCTGGCTCGCCATGGACTGAGCTGAAGGGTCAGCCGCTTGCCCAGGGCCACGAGGTAGCGTCGACAGTCCGCCGCGGCACGTACGACGTCGTGGTCGACGGCAAGCGTGCCGGGTCCCTCGAAATGAACGAGGCCGTCGACATACCGCTCGAACCCGGATGTCACACCGTGCAAGTCCGCAACGGCCGAAACTCCAGCCGAACCAAGACCTTCGACGTCGCCAAGGGCGGGATCGCCAGCTTCCGCTGCGGCGGGAAGAGAATCTTGCCGATCTTTCTCTCGTCCCTCGTCATTCCCAGCCGGGCGCTCTCGCTCAAACGAAACTGACGATTGGCCGCCTAGTGAACACGCTCAACCGCCTCCCGTGTGACGACACATACCGCCTGGCGTGAGTGGTTCCAAACATCCGCTATCGCGCCGCTCGGGGTCCTCTACGAGGACTTGGTGTCGGACATGACAGGTACCACCGCCGCTGTCCTGGGGTTCCTTGGCATGGAGCTGCCAGCCGAATATGTAACAACACCTGCCGCTCGTCGACAAGCCGATGAGGTCAACCAGGAGTGGGCTGAACGTTACCGCTCCCTTAGTTCTCGTCGAGGTTAGCGCCAGAATTCCCGTTACGGAGTGGAGACTTTCCTCTGAGTCAAAAGATTTGACGCTGGCGGGGAAGGGGTCGACCTACTTGGAGCCGCACACCTTACCGCCGCCGCCTGACGCCACACCGGTGCGGGTAGCGACTGCGCCTCGCTGGCCGACTGGTCAAAGCGGCGCGAAATGGGTCGGGCTGCTCAGGGACCGAACCCTACCCCTTCACCCTTCAAGCGCAAGTCCACGGTTGTCTCACGTTGGGGAAAACAGTTACTTAGAGAGTGGTTCCTGGGTTCGCACCGTTCGCGCTGGGCACCATCACGCTGGGCTTGCGTGCGACGCTGTCGTGAACTTGCAGTTCGGGCAGAGTTCTGACACGACCTCGCCGGCCAGTTTGACCAGAGGGGCGCGGACGCCGAACTCGGCGACGGTGAAGACGTCGTTGACCACGCGTGCTTCGACGTCGAGCCCACAGACCGTCCCGCTGGCTGAGCAGACCGTCCCGTACACTGCTTCGTTGCCATAGCCTTTGAGCTTGGTGAACTGGTCATTAACTGCCCCGCCCGGCAACGAGGCAGTCGAGATTGCCTTAAAGAACGCATGAGCAGCCGGCGCGCTGGCAAGGACTTTAAGGGTAACCTCCGCGCCGGTCGGCGCCTTGGAGGTCCCGCCCGCAAAGGCGCAAACTTTCTGACCGTGGATGTTGAGTTCCCCGGTGTAGTGGGTGCCCGGGAAATCGGCGGCCGATAATAGACCCTGGCACGAACGGTCAGGCAACAGGCCCGGCGTAGTACGCATCGGCGCACGGGCAGTTGTAGCGCCAGCGCCCGAGGGGAGCAGCGTCAAAGTCAGCGCCACAGCGACGAGTAACGGCGTGACGACCCGGGGCCACTGACGCATCATCGCGGCAGACTTTCAGGCTCCATGCAGACAGTCTGGTCGAAGGCAACCGGTTTGAGCGTCCCGGGCAACACCATCTTCCTAGCTCAGGGGCTGCAGATGGCGCCGATCTCAGTGACTATCGCCACCTGGTCGGCCTGCAGGGCGCTGCAGAGGAACTGGGGCGGTCCGCCCTCGGCGTGGGTTATGTCGGCAAAGTACACGGTGGCGTGGGGCTGCGAGATGGTGCCGATCAGGTAGTACGTCCCTTCGGTGGGCACCGCCATCCGGCAACCGAAGGCGGCGTCGGCATCTAAGGGGGAAAGGTCCGGGTCGGCCAAGGCCTGGGCCGACAGCACCGGGCAGGTCACAACCGCACCCGGGAACCAGGGCGGGATGGCGTTGGGATGGGAGTTGAGCACGCTGTCGGGGTAGACCTGGATGGTCCCTATGCGGGCTTCGAACTGGAGGGTGGCCACAAAGGCGGCTGGCGTGGCAGAGGGGGTATTGACGTCATAGAGACCATCGGTCGAGAAGAAGGCATTGAGGGCGCGGAGATCAGCTACTGCTACGGGTTGGTCCTGGAGAGGAGTGTTCACGACAAAGGGCAGGTGGGCCAGCTGCGAGAGCTCGGCGACGGCGCGCCGGTAAGCGGCCGGGTCAGTCACGCCGGCGGTGATGGCCTTGGTCAGGTCCTTGGCGGCGCTGACCCAAAAGGGGACGACGGTGCCTCCAGGGCCATACTCGTTGGCGTTCGCGGTGGGACTGGCCTGGGCGCCGAACTGCCACTGCAGCTTTGCCAGGGCAAACTCCGACTGTTTGGGAGCGGGGGGCATCGGCGGGGTGCAGGTCCCGGGGGACCAGTGCCACACGGCGAGCACGGCGGCCGGCAGACTGACATGGGCACGGGCGCAGGCGGCGGCTGTCGTCAAGCCCCCATCTTGGACGGCCCGCCAGGCACCGTTGGCCGGGCGGTGGAAGATCAGGTAGCCGCCGTCGTCTTGGACAGCGACCCCGGCCTCGTACGAACGCGGGTTGGGTAGCAGGCTCGCGCCGGCCCAGTACGTCGAGGTCGTGACGTCCAGGGCGTAATAAGCGGTGCCGGGCCCAAGCCCGGTGAAGTCCGAGGCGGCCAGCCTGTGGTAGGCGGCACCAGCGGCGATGAGCTGGGCGCGCACCGCGCTGGTCAAGGGGAGGTTTTTCGCTACCGCCCCGGAGGCCTCCGCCGGCGGGCTGGCAACCGCGAACGGCACGACGGTGCCGGCGCATACCCCGGCAATTGTCGAGGAAAGGCGGGCGGCCCATTTCCTCATTTTTGGCTCCCTTCACCGGGTGGGGTTTGGCGACCCAATTGGCGGTCAGAGAGGTTCTGCGACCCTGCAAGTTCGTTGCCCCGAGGGCAGCTATCGTACCTCGCGACCGAGGTCAACCTGCTGACCCTGCGCATCGGCCAGCTTGTGGGCGCGATGCCCGAGGCACAGGCGCCGGAGCTGAGCGACCCCCCCCGCAGAGGCCGGCCCTTCGGGTACTAGTCCTAATCTCGG
>DATJSU010000056.1:0-50777 GCA_035503915.1 Acidimicrobiales bacterium
GCGCTCACCGGCAACCGAGGCCGCCACGATCGGGATCCCCACGCCCAAAGCCATAAAGTCCCGGCCTTGCCCAAGGATCCCTTCGGAGCGGGCCTGGCTAAAGATGAGGGCGAAGGAGACAACCACCCACGCCGCAAGCGTGGCCACCGCCACCAAGGCGTCTCGCCGGCGCGCGAAGCACAACCCGACCAGGAACACTGCGCCGAGAGCCCCGAGCCAGGTGACGATGACGCCGAATGGGGAGGGGGTGTCGAGCCAGCCAAACTGGCCGATCGACGAGGTGACAAGCAGGTCCAGACGTTCCAGGGCGAGCATGAAAACCTGAGATGTGCTGGCACCTTTTGGGACCGGCGAACCTGGCTCGGTGAGGAACGGGTTCGCGTAGAGGTCCCAGGCAAGAGCGGCCAGCCCGGCGGCGACGCAGCCTGCGGACCACCCTTGCACGGACCGGACGCGGGCCAGGGACCGCATGTCATGCCCGAAGAGGGCGGCAAGCGCGAGCCCTATGAGAAGGGCCCAAAGCGGCGTGATCCCCCGTACGAGCATGAGCACGATGAGGGAGATGCCGAGAGCTGCAACCATCGCCGGTGGGGGCGCTTTTTCGCCTCGCCGCGAGACGAGTGCCATACCAGCGGCCCACGCGCTGATCGCGCTGGAAATTTCGAGCCCGCTCGGGTTGATCACCCCCCCCAGGTAAAACGCCATCGGCGTGACCGCGAGCGCGAGGCCGGCACCGAGGAGGGGCATCCCCCGGCAACGGCGCAGGCTGACTACGGCGAGGGCGAGCATCCCTGCCGAGAGCGCGGCGCTGACAAGCCTCGCCAAGTACATCCCGGTCGGTGAGACGGCGACGAGGGTGGGCAAGCCGACGAGCGCGTAGTAAAGCGGTGGGTAACGGCCGACATATGTATAGATCGCCACGTCCTTTCGCGAACCGGCGAGCGAGCCCTGACAACTCGCAGGCACCGCCGGCTTGAACTGGAAGCACTGGACGTCGTTGGCGAGGCGGGCGAAGACTTGCGGGACTTTCACGACCACGCTGCTCTTCGAAGCAGGCGACCCGTCCCGGACCGGCGTGCCGAGCAATTGGCCACGCACCAAGGAAGCCGCCCGGATGAGATGGGCCGGCTCGTCGGGAGCTGAGCCCATCGGGCTTGCGAGGCTCCAGGCCGCCGATGCCAGCCATATCACCACGAAGCTGAGGAGCCAAGTGCGCAAAAGTGGCGACCCTGACGACCCTTCGCCGCGGGCTCGGCCGCGGGTGGCCCGAGCGAGGTGCCGCGGGCTCCTCGGCGCCCCTTCCTGATCATCCCCAGGTGGCACCGACAGCGCTAAGCCCTCGGTTGGGGTAGCCGCCGCCGTCCCAGCTGCCGGGCCCGCCCGGGTGCTCACGTGGCGGCGGGGTCCTCAGGCGGGCGCCACCTGACCCCTTTGAAGCGGCCGAAGTCGCTGTCGTAGGTGATCACCGTCGCGTGGTGCTCGATGGCCAACGCGGCCAGGTGAGCGTCGGCCACAAGGTTGCCGCCGGTGCCGGTCTCCTCCAAGAGACCGGCGAGGACATCGAGGTGGCGCCCGGTGGGCTCAACGATCGTGCTCGAGGGCTGGTCCGTCCACAGCCGTGCCACCGAGATAGCTTGCGCCACCGAGAGCGGGGAGGGGAAGAGCCCGATCTTGGTGGAAAGGCGGGCAAAAGCGAGCAGGGCCGCCCATGCAAAGCCGACAGTTTCGCTCCCGCTGAGGGCTGCGTCGAGCCACCCATGCGCTTCTTGGTGCCTGGGGTCGGAGCTGTTTACTGCGTAGAGGAGGACATTCGCGTCCACGAGGTTCATTTGCCGACGCGCATCTTGCGGAGCAGCTCCTCGTCCTCTAGCTCGGCGGCCAGCTGCAAAGCCCGGTCGAGGTTGACCACGGCCAAACCGAGCTCCGCGGTTGGCGTCTGGAACTGCCCCGAGCGCCTTTTGCCAGCCAAGCCCTCACGAAGGGCGCTGTTGAGCGCGTCCTTGAACGAAACGTGCCGCTCCTCCATCCTCTTGCGCAGGAGAGCTTCGACGTCGCTGTCCAGGGTCACGGTGGTGCGCACGCTCGCATCATAGCATCATCGATCTTGACAGCATGATGCGCAGGATTAGGGCGCTACCTCTGCGCTCTTGGCGACGCTACGCACTGGCGACGACCGACCGTACCTATCGTCAGTTCGAGCGCTTGGAACTGCTTGTGATCGACTAGGACACCGGGGGAGAGTCCACCGTCGTTGCAGTCGTGGTGGTCGTCGTCGTGGTCGTGCTCGTAGGGCTGGGCGTGGCCGTAGTGGTCGTCGGGCCCGCCGTCACTGTCAAGGTCGACGTGGCGGTTGTTGACTGAGCGACCGTGGTGGTCGTGGTAGTTGATGAGGTCGTTGTCGGCAGGCGCACTGGGACAGTGAGGCCAATGCCGTTGGTGGGAGGCGTCGAGGTGGTCACGGTCGTGGAAGGTGGAGGCGTTGTAGTCGACGTCGTGATCGGCAGCGGTACCGACGTCTTGCTGGCAGTTGTCGTCGTCGTCGGTGCAGCGGTCGTGGTAGCCCGCTGCACTTGCCGGGCTGTCGTGGCCGTGGTCCTCGGTGCCGATGTCACAGAGGTCGTCGTCCCAGACGTTGCGGTGGCAGAGGTTGCCTTCGTCGTCGCAGAGGTTGCGGTCGTGGTCGCAGAGGTTGCGGTCGCAGAGCGCACGGTCGTGGTCGCAGACGTTGCGGTACTAGTGGGCGTGCCAGGAGCTATCCCGTTGGTGGACGGCGCCGCCCCCGAGCGCAGCGCGGTCGTCGACGTCGTCCCCCCGCCCCCGCTCTGGCCGGGGCTGTTGGGCCTGATATTGGACGGCGCGAGCGGCCCTCGCGCCGAGAGATGTGTGACAGTCGTGACTACTGCGAGCGCTTCGAGATGGCGCACCTGCGACTCGAGCGCGCTGATAGTTCGCTCGAGGGAGGCGACCTCCGCCTTTTCGCTTTTCAGGCCGGCTGTGCTGGGGGGCGGTGACGGGTTGCCACCAGCCTTTAGGACAACGGTGTAGAGCTTTTCGACGTCGCGTTGGGCAGCACCCACCTCGTGATGAGCGAGGGCATTTTGTGCCGCTCCGCCGTACTCCTTGACGGCCGCCGAAAGCTGGTCGAGGTTGGTCGAAGCGGGCCCCGGCTGCTCGATCAGGGTGCTGAGAGTACCGCCGGCGACTGCGCCGACGAGAAGGGTCATGGCGGCCGCCACGAGCAGCCTCGCCCTCTTGGGCCGGCGCACCGCCCGGAGGGCGATTGCCGTGGCGCGCACCTCGTCAACCCCCCGCGCGGGGAGCTCAGGGGGCGGGATCGCGGTTTTCAGACGGGCTGCGAGCGCGCCGAGCTCGGAGGCCGCGGGGTTCCCTGCGGGCGACTGGCGAGCACCGATGCTGTCGAGCGCTTTGTCAAGCGCATCAGCTCGGGTGCGTTCGTCCCCACTTGGAAGGTCGTGCGTCACAGCGGGACCTGTTCGCGCAGCGTTTCTAGTGCTCGCATTTGCTGCATCCGGACGGCGCCTGGGCGTTTTCCAATTACCTCTCCCACCTCGGCGGCCGAAAGCCCCGAACAGACCCGGAGCCAGAGGAGCTCCTGGTCCTGTTTGGAAAGGCAGGAGAAGCCTTTTCGGAGCGCTACGACGTCGTCGTTGAGGACGGTGATGTCCTCGCCGGAGGGTTGCCCACGGTCCTCGAGCTCGGGGTAGTCGGGCACGGGTACAACGCGGGCGCGCCTGCGGTGCTGGTCAGTGGAGACGTTGCGAGCGATCGTAAAAAGCCAGGAGCGGAACGCGTACGCGTCTCCCCGGAAAGAGCTTGCCCGGCCGATCGCGCGCGTGAAGGTCTCTGAGAGAGCGTCAGTTGCGTCGTCTCGGTTTTCCAGCCTCACCATCAAGTACCCCATCAGCGCTCTGCCGTAGGCCAAGTACGCGGCTTCCCATGAGCTAGGGTCTCCGCGCTTGGCTGCCTCGACTCTCGCGTCGTCGAGCGGCGGCGCTCCAGTGCCCGGGTCCTCCTCCTTATTTGGCCCACTTGAGTGACGTACCACGGTGATGGGTGTCACTTGGGGAGCAGAGGTCTTGTCATCTGGTCGACCACCGCCGGGGGCCTCGCTCATGGCACCGTTGCCGGGCCCAGCGGCGACAGCCACGTCTTGCAGCGCCGGCCGTCCTTCGTTGGTGTACCGGACCTCGCCGCCACGCGGGCCCTTCTGGGAAAAGAGCGCCATCTATAACATCCGGGCTAACCGGGCCATTTACAACAACGGTAGCCGGGAACGCTCGTGCGACGTCAGACAAGGATCGTGCGGACGTCGTAGCGGGCGATGTCGGCGTCAGCTGTCACGATCGTGAGCTCCAGGTGACGCGCCTGCGCCACGAGCACCCGGTCGAACGGGTCACGGTGGAGCATCGGGAGATCCGCCACCGCGAGGGCGTGGGCGTGCTCGACGGGAAGTGGCTCGGCTCCGAGAGCGCGCATCCGGTCGGGGACGTACCGCTTGGGGTCATCGGGAAGTGAGAGCCGCCCGAGGCGGACCTTGATGGCGATCTCCCACGAACTTGCCGCTGAGACGAGGAGGTCGTTGCCCGCGCCCTCAACCGAGGCGAGGTGCCGGCCGAGCCGCTCGGGCTCCGCTAGCAACCAGAGGAAGACGTGGGTGTCGAGCAGCAGCCGCACCGTCAGGGCTCGAACGCCGCGAGTACCTCCGGGTCGAGCGGGGCGTCAAAGTCCTCCGGCACGACGAGCCGGCCCCGGTCGATGCCGATGGCCCGGCGTGCCCGAGGCACCGCCACCAAGCGCGCCGCGGGTTCCCCCCGCCGCGTGATGACGACCTCCTCCCCCGAGGCGACGGCATCGAGGAGGCGCGAGAGGTGGGTCTTGGCCTCGTGGACCCCAACGGACTTAGTCATGGACTTAGTCTATTGGCAGCTCTAGGGCTGGCCGGGGCCTCCTATCGGGCCCGCCTGCAGTAGCTCAGGCGTGCTCGAGCCCCAAGGCGTAAAAGCTGACTTCCACCTTTCCCTCACCCGCCGGCCACCCCCCTCCCTCAAACGAAAAGGCGCTGATCGTGCTCCCGGACCAGCCCGGCGGGAACCCGAGCGAGGACGGTGCCGAGATCACGTGCTCGTCACTTGCGGTGCCCGTTACGAACCTGTAGCGGTGGCCATCTGCCAGGACCCAGACCGCCGGCGGCTTCAAGAGGAACCCTTCAACGGCGGCTGATAAGGGGCTGGGAACCGAAAAGGACGCAACGACGATGTCCCCGGCGTGCGGCGCAGGCGGGGAGGTGACCAGCTGCCCAAAGCGGGCGCTCACCCGCCCGAGGAGCTGTGGTGCCCCGCAGCGATCTCGGCTGTGCGCGAGCACGAGCCAGCTGCCCTCGGTGCCAAGGGACGAGTAGTGGCAGTACATGGCGACGACCGTGGCCGGTGGGTCCCAGGTGGGGTCGCGGCCGTCGATGGTCTCGGGCTGCCAGAGGAGCACGTCTGGCGCCCTGGGGCCCGAGAGGAAGGACGCGTCCAGTTGGTCGAGGTAGCTCGTATAGGCGCTGTAGGCCTGCAGTACGGGTTCGGGCCGCCACCTCAAGGTGGGGTACGCAAAGGACAGGGCATCTTCAAATGGCTCAGCGGCGAACGTACGCCCTTTCAACAACGCGAGCGTGCCGTTTGACAATTGGCCCCCGGTGACGCGCACTTGCAGGCGGCCGTAGCGCTCCACCCCCGCCCACTTGCCCGGGAGCACCAGGTCGCCCACTTCGGAGGCAATTGCGCGGACATCTTCCACAGGGGAGCGCATGGGGCTAGGTGCGCCACCGCCTGCCAGGCAGGCGAGCACTGCCGCGACGACGACCGCGACGGCCTGGAGGGGCGCCAAGGCTGGGAGGCGTGCGAGGCAGAGCGCGAGAAGGACCACGGCGAAGAAAACAAGGTCGTGCTTGTCATGGCGGACGAACCCTTCTTTCAGGGCTTCCCACGCCCAACCAACAAGTGCAAGGGAAATGGCGGCTTTTTTCGCCGCCGACCGTCTTCGGAGCGCGAAAGCGAAGACTGCCGCAACGAGGGCGAGGTCCACCACGGCGTACCAGTTCTCGGTACCGCGCTCGCCACCGGTAGCCATTGCCGGTGCGTACCCCGTGAGCACAGAGAGAGAGCCCCTTATATAGCTGGGGAAATTTGACAGGCTCTGGTTTGCGGCCACCAAGGCCAGGACGAGGCACCCGATGAACGGTAAGGCCGTGACAATGGCTCGGCGCAGGCGCGGGCCTTGGCTGGCTACGGCGACGACAGTGAGAAAAATGCTTACGAGGCCGACATTCACCTCAACCAACAACTGAAAGGCGCTAAAGGCGCCGAGGCCGGCGAGCAAGACCTGCTGAGGGCCCTCCCCGTCTTTGCCGTCCATGACCGCGAGCGCCAGCCCGAGCGAGAGCGCTGCTCCAAGCTCGGGCGCCTCGACTGTGTTGGCGGCGATCGCCAAGGCGACCCATGCGCAGAGTGCCGCGGGCAGGAGCCCCCAACTATCGCGAAGGCGGGAAACGATAATTGCCGCGAGGCCCCAGGTGACGCCGAGCGCATAAATGAGCCCGAGCCCCGCGGTCAGCCGTGAGAACGGCAGGATGTCCTCCACAAACCCGTAAGGGCCAAATGTGAAAAGGAGCTGTGGCCCCCATTGCAGATGATGGGTGAAAGCGAGGGTGATGCCCGCCTGCCACGAGCTGAGGCCTGCGAGCGCAGGCCGCCAGGCAACGTCGCGCCAGCTGAAGAGAGCCGCTAGGCCACTCACGATCGCCAAGGCCGGGGCCCCTGGCTGCCAGTAGCGCCGCCGGTAGTGCCTGCCGGCCCCGGCGACCTGCTCACCTGGTCGACGCATGTGCGCGGCTGGTGCGCGCGGGCGGGCTCGGGTAAGTGCCACTCCCGAAAAGCTAACCGGCCCGCAATTGCCGTCTCAGGTGGACGATGTCTACGGGTTGCGCGTTTACCACGGTTCTGCCGAGGCTGCGCACCGGCCTGGGCCTTGCTCTGTTGACCCGGTGAGGAGAAGAACCGCACCTCAGAGGCATCCCGGAGAGGGTTTTCGCGCTCTTGAGCGCGTGGGGGCCATCAGGGCGCGCAACGTTGCCGCCGAAAAACACGGTGGATGGTTAGTCGTTGCGCAGCGACAGGCCGGGCGGCCCGGCGGGGCAGTGCGCGCTCGAAGGCGCCCTGTCTTCTGGTTGCCGCTTGTACGAGCCTGGCCTTGCCTGCCATTGTGGTCGCGCCCCGCAGCGCCGGGGCGGAGGGCCTCCAGTTCGTGCGGACATGGGTGCAGGTGTTACCCGACGGAGGCCACCCGGTCGGGCTCAGCTCGCCCAACGTCGCGACCCTCGACGGTGCACCAGCCGTAGTCGTCGGAGACCGGGCGGGGTACATCTACGCCTTTTCCCTCGCCGACGGGCGGCCCGTGCCCGGTTGGCCAGCCAGCACCCAGGGGATCCCGGTCGACTCGACGCCCTCGGTCGCCGCCCTCGGCGGCGGCTCTCCGGACGACACGGTCTTTGTGGGCGTCGGGAACGCTTCCACCCCCCATGAGGGCGGCTACGAAGCTTTCAACGCCGACGGGACCGAGCGCTGGTACGTCCCCGTCAAGAACCCTTCGACAGATACCTCAGCGGGGCCCACTTCGGCGGTCGTAGCTTCGCTGGCCGTCGGGGATCTTCAGGGCGGCCAGCTGGCCGTCGTGGCCCCTTCGGTCGGCCAGGAAGAATACGCGCTCGATGCGGCGACGGGCGCACCGCTGCCAGGGTTCCCCTGGTTCACCTCGGACAGCGGGTTTTCGACGCCTGCGCTCGCGGACCTGTACGGCAACGGCAAGACCGAGATCGTCGAGGGCGGCGACCAGACGGCGGGCCTCGCCTACGGCGTCCAGTACAGCCGGGGTGGCCACCTGCGTGTGATCGAGCCGACGGGCACCGAGGGCACTGGGAGCCCCACAGGAGGCCTCGACTGCGAGTACAACCCTGACCAGGGAGTCGAGTCGTCACCCGCAGTCGGGGGTTTCCTCCCAGGAGGGGCCCCCGGGATCGTGGTCGGCACGAGCCATGCCTTTGCAGGGGCGTCCGACAGCGACAAAGTGCTCGCTTTTAACCCCCAGTGCCAGCTCGTCTGGCAGGCAGCGCTCGGGGGCGCCACTGAGTCGAGCCCTGCACTAGCGGACCTGGAGGGCAATGGCGCACTCGACGTGGTCGAGGGCACCGACGGCGGCCCCGGCGTCGGGTCTGTCTACGCGCTCGCCGGCGCGACAGGCTCGGTCATCTGGAGCCAGCAGGTCGGTGAGGTGATCGGCGGGGTCGTCACGGTCGACCTAGGCGGCGGGCACCAAGACGTCGTGGTGCCGACCACTCAGGGGGCGGATCTCCTGGACGGCGCAACAGGTCAGCCCCTCACCACGATCGAGCAAGGCGTCGGCCTGCAGAGCTCGCCCCTCGTCACCGACGACCCGAACGGGGCCATTGGCATCACCGTCGCCGGCTACAACGGTTACAACCAGGGTGAAGTCGAGCACTTCGAGCTCGCCGGCTCCAGCGGGGCTGATGTCGCCGGCCCTGGGGCGTGGCCACAGTTCCACCACGACCCGCAGCTGACCGGGGACGCCGAGCCTGCGAGCGGCCAGGGCTCGCTCCCGCAGGTGGCGGGCCCGGCGCAAAACCCGGGCTCATCAAGGGGCTGCCGGCGCCCCGCCGGCGGCCCTAATGGCTACTACGAGGTCGGCATCGCCGGGGTGGTCTACGCATTCGGGAACCTGGCGCGGTGCGGGTCCCTGAACGTCCCCCCCATGGCCCCGGCCGTGGCCGGCATCAGCGCTACCCCCGATGGTGGTGGTTACTGGGTCGTTGACCGGGCCGGCCATGTGCATGGTTTTGGGGACGCCAAGGTTTTCGCCGAGGCCGCCGGCGGCCAGGTCTCGCAGGTCGTGAGCATTGCCTCGACCCCCGATGGCAGGGGCTATTGGCTGGCCGGCGGCAGCGGGCAGGTCTACGCGTTTGGGGACGCCAAGCTCTACCCGCTCCACGGGAGCGCCCGCTATCACGGCCTTGCCCATGTGACGTCGATGGCGCCAGCGCCTGACGGCCACGGGTACTGGCTCGTGACCGCTTCGGGCCAGGTGGCAGCGTTCGGCGACGCAGTTGCCCACACCGTGCCCAGCCCGGCCCACCTGAGCTCGATCGTCGGCCTCGCGCCTGACCGCGCCACGGGGGGGTACTGGCTCGTGAACGAGCGGGGGGAGGTCTACTCCTTTGCCGCGCCGTTCTTGGGCTCGGTCCCGGCGGTTGCCAAGGAGCGCGGGATCAGCGGCATCCAGGCCACCCCCGGAGGGACGGGCTACCGCCTTGTCGACAGCGGGGGCGCCCTGTTTTGTTTCGGTACCGCCACCGCGCTCGGCTCGGCCTACGCGGCTCACCCAGCGCGGGCCGTCGTCGGCATATCAGCGCCTTAGGCCACGCTTGGTCATCCTCGACGCACCTTGGGCCAACATGCCCGGGCTCAGCTGGCGAGAGGGTACATGCAGTAACCTGGCGGTCCCGTATGCAGTCTTTGGGGCCCCAAGAGCTCGCTTATGTAGAAAAAGTCCGCCAGCTCCTTCGTCGCTTCGGCGACCGCGCGGCTGAAGACCTCCAGGCGGCTCTCCAGTCTCTCAGGCAGACATCGCACTTCAACGTCGAGGTGCCCACTGAGAGCTCCCGGCGGGAGTGGGAGCTCATAAAGGTCGGCGTGAAGCGCCTCTCGGAGTGGTACACCCGTTTCCTGGCGGCACAGCTGGACGCCTTCGGGGTGAGCGTTGTCCGCGTGGGCGAAACGGTGCTGGCACGGACCGACAGGCTGGATGACCGGGCTGACGACCTCGAGGCGCGCTTGGCCGTCCTGGAGCAGGGCTTGGCGAAGCTCGAGGCAGGGCCCGAGGTGGAAAGAGACGGTGCGGCCGGTACAGCCACTGCAGCGCCGAGCCGTCCCGCCCCCCGCCCCAAGCCTGCTAAGCCGAGGAGGCCCAGTGCGAATTGACCAGTACCTGCCCGGCTTCGCCCCCCATGACGCGATCGGGAACCACACCCTCCAAGCCAGGCGGGTGCTCCGGGAAGCGGGTTACGAATCTGACATCTGGGCCGAGCAGATCATTGCGCCGCTAGAGCAAGAAGCCAGGCCTTACTTAGAGGACTCCTACAAGCCGGGTGAGGACCGCGTCCTCCTCTACCATTCCTCGACGAGCTCGCCGATGGCTCTCTGGCTCAACGAAAGGGCGAAAAAGCAGTCTCTGCTCGGCCACTACCACAACATCACGCCGGCCACGTTCTTCGAACGCTGGGAAGTCAACATTGCCGAAGCGATGCGCAGCGCCCGCGAGGAGCTGGCGATGCTCGCGCCCGCCACGTCGATGTCCTTCGCCGATTCGGCCTACAACGAAACCGAGCTCGTCGAGCTCGGTTACCGCTCGACCCTGGTCTGCCCGATCCTGGTCGACCTGGAGGACTATCACCTGCCCCCCGAGCCGAGGACGCTCGACACGCTGCAAAGCCGCCGAGAACACTCCGGATCCCAATGGCTCTTCGTCGGGCGCATGGCACCGAACAAGTGCCAGCACGAGGTCGTCGGGGCTTTTGCCGTCTACAAGCGGCTCTTTGACCCCGAGGCGCGCCTGACGCTGATCGGGGGAGCGACTTCCCCCGGTTACAACCATGCCGTCCACCAGCTCGTTCACAAGCTCCGCCTGGCAGAGAGCGTGGAGATCGTCATGGGCGGCTTGCGCGATGCCGAGCTCCTCGCGCACTGGGCCGTGGCGGACGTGTTCGTGTGCCTCTCCGAGCACGAGGGCTTCTGCGTGCCACTCGTCGAGGCGATGGAGCTCGGCGTCCCCGTCGTCGCTTACGCGGCCACCGCGGTACCCGAAACTCTCGGGCCAGCCGGCTTGGTCCTCGAGGACAAGGACCCTCTCGCGGTGGCAATGGCCGTGGACCAGGCTTGCCGGCCGGGGCCCGCTCGAGAGAGGTTGATCGAAGCTGGGAGGCAAAGGGCGGGAGATTTCTCCCTGGAGAACACCTCTAAGCAATTTCTCGCGGGCATCGCCTCGCTCACCTGAGGCGCTATGCGGCTCGCCTTCGTCCCGCCCCGCTACGGGGAGGGGGTGCTCGGGGGTGCCGAAGCCGTTGTCAAGGAGGCGGCTCGAGGGTTGGCCGAGCGCGGTCACCAAGTCGAGGTGATATCCACCTGCGCAGTTGACCACTACACCTGGGAGAACGAACTGCCCGAAGGGGTTTCGGAGGAAAATGGCCTACCCGTGCGCCGTTTTCGCGTCCTGCGCTACCCAAGCCGGGTCGCGCTCGAGGCTCAGTTGTCCATCGGCTCGGGGGGGCTCCCGGACCTCGACCACCAAGTCAGCTGGCTGGGGTACCAGTTCTCTTCCCCAGGCCTCTTCCAATACCTGCTGCGCCATGGGGACAGCTACGACGCGGTCGTCTTCTCGCCCTACCTGTCCTGGACGACCGCGGTGTGCGTGCCGTTCCTGGCCGAAAGAGCCGTCGTGGTCCCATGCCTTCACGACGAAAGCTACGCGCGGCTCCGGGTGCTCAGGCCCGTAATGGCAGCGCCGGCGGTCGTATGGTTCCTCTCTGGGCCAGAGCACGAGCTCGCCCATCAGCTCGGCGCGATCGCGCCGCACCATTCGGTCACCGGTGCCGGTGTTGTGGTCCCGCACCGCTATCACCCCGCCCGCTTCGTGGCGAAGAACAATTTGCGCCGCCCGTTCGTCATTTTCGCCGGCCGGCGCGAAGGCGGCAAGGGGAGCCTGGAAGACGCCTGCGTGGCGGCCGAGCAGCTCGGGATGGACGTAGTGACGATCGGCAAAGGAGAGGTCCCTACCGAGCTGGCTAACAGGGTCATAGACCTTGGCTTTGTGAGCGACGAAGAACGCGACGACGCCCTTGCCGCAGCTACTGCGCTCGTCCAACCGAGCGTGATGGAGAGCTTCTCCCGGACCGTGATGGAGGCCTGGTTGGCCGGTACTCCAGTCGTAAGTGTGGCGGCAAGCGCTGTGGTTTCCTGGCATTGCCGGCGTTCTGGCGGAGGCTTGACGTACTCGGGCCACCAAGAGCTCGTCGAAGCGCTCCGAGCCGTCTCTTCGCAGGAGCGGGCCGCCGAACTGGCGGCTGCGGGCAGGCGCTACGTGATCGAGAACTACACATGGCCTGCTGTGCTCGACCGGATGGAAGCAAGCCTGGAGGCGGCTTTTTGCTCGCCGAAAATGGTGGCCGCGTGAGCGCTCCACGCTGCCTGGTCGCCGGCAGCTACCCTCCTGTGCCCGGGGAGCCGGCGGCGGCGACAGTCGCTGCGGTACGCCGGGCATGGGCGGCAGGTTGCGAGGTGGTAGTTGCCTCGCCTCGGCCGAGCGCGGCGCCCGAGGTGCTCTTGCGGCTGGGAAAGGCGCTCGGGCCAGAACTTTCCCGGCTGCGCCAAGTGCACAGCTGTGGCGAGGTGGTGCTCTGCATCGAGCCAGGCTGGCCATTTGTCGCCACGCTGAGCGCGGCTGGGAAGCGTGCAACGGGCCGTTGCCTCGCGAACGCGCTCCTCGGGGCGCGGCGGGCAGAACTCGTGATAAGCGGAGAAGTTGCCCAGTGGCCGCCGGGCACGGCCGCAAGCCTCGCCCCGCTCATGGCGGTGGTGTCGGTAGTGACAGCGAGCTCAGAAGAAATGGCCGAACTTGCCCGCACCGTCGCGTCGGTAGGACCGCCTGCCCGCATGTTCGCCGGGCCTGGCCGCTCTGGCCCGCTCGTACGTGCCCTGCCCCCTCCCACGCCGGCCTTGGCTGAGCTGGTTGGGCTCGTTGGCGGCGTCGGCCCCCTCGAGCCGGGCGAGCTGGGCCTGCAGACGCGGGCACGCCGGCTCGCGGGCCGGCTTGCGCGGCGGGCCTTCGGGGCTAACGAGCCAGCGGTGCGGGCGCGGCTCGGCCGCTTGGCCCGTCGCCTCGCGCATTAGGGCGCACGACAGGACCGCGAGCAGCGCGATGGGCCTCGTCTACCGCAGCGTCGTACCCCACCCGGTGAACGACGTTTTCAACTGGTACTCGCGGCCCGGGGCCCTCGCGAGGCTCGCCCCGCCGTGGTTGGGCTTGCGTGTCGTGGAAGAGCCCTCCTCGTTGCGCAATGGGAGGGCCATGTACGTGCTCCTTGGCGGGAAGCACCTTGTGAGCCGCTACCAACCGGGAGGCTATGAAGCGCCTCATTATTTCGTCAACGAGATGGCGCGCTGGCGGCATACGCATGTGCTCGCTGAGGGGGAGGAGGGCACCGTCGTTGAGGACCGGGTGGAAACCCCGCTCCCCGCCTCTGTTTTGCTGCAGTCCTTTGCCTACCGGCACCGGCAATTGGGCGACGACCTCGCTTCCCATGCCCGGCCGGGGCCGGCAGACCGAACGCCCATGACGGTTGCCATGACAGGGGCGTCGGGCCTTATCGGGAGCGCTCTTTCGGCGTTCCTGACTAGTGGCGGCCACCGCGTAATACGGTTGGTGCGGCGGGCGCCCCGCAGTGGCGACGAGAGGCTGTGGGCCCCCGGTCGGCCAAGCCCGGCGCTCCTCGAAGGCGTGGACGCGTTAGTACACCTGGCGGGAGCATCGATTGCTGGGCGCTTTTCGGCCAGTCACAAAAGACAGATCTGGGGCACTCGCGTCGGGCCGACCCGCCTGCTCGCCGAGGTCGCTTCTCGCTCCGGGGGCAATGGCGGCCAGCTCCGGTGCTTCGTTACCGCTTCGGCCATTGGGTTTTACGGCTCCGAGCGAGATGATGTCGTTACTGAGCGGGCCATCCGCGGCGAGGGCTACCTGGCCGAGCTCGTCGAGCAGTGGGAGGCTGCTTGTCTCCCAGCCGCCGTCGCGGGCACCCGCACTGTGCATGTCCGCACGGGCATCGTACAGTCACCTCGGGGCGGCGTGCTCGGCCTTCTCTACCCGGTGTTCCTTGCTGGCCTCGGAGGGAGGCTGGGGACGGGGCGGCAGTGGATGTCCTGGGTCGGGGTCGACGACCTGGTTGACATTTACTACCGGGCCCTCACCGACTCTTCGTTGAGCGGGCCGGTGAACGCAGTGTCCCCGGCGCCAGTGACCAACGAGGAATATTCGGCGGTCCTTGCACGCGTCCTCCGCCGGCCGTCGGTCTTTAGGGTGCCCAGCTTCGCGATCGACCTTGCCCTCGGGCGGGAAGGACGGCGAGAGCTCGCCGGGGCAAGCCAGCGCGTGCGGCCAGCGGTCCTGGAAGCGGCTGGGCATGTTTGGCGCCACCCGACGCTCGAGGAAGCGCTGAGGCACAACCTGGGCCGTTGGCGCTAGGCCGCCCGGCACCCCTCCCCTTGGCGTTGCCCTAGCCTTTCCAACCGTGGTTGCTGTCCTCAAGGCGCCGAGCACGCGATCTGCGGCCACGCTCTCTGCCGCCGACGCCCGCCGCCTCGTGCTCGCTGCTCAGGGCCTGTCCGTCCCGAGGGCGAGCGGGGATGGCGAGGCACCGGGCCGCACCCAGCTCCGCCGGGTAATGAGGCAGCTCGGCGCCATCCAGCTCGACGCTGTCAACGTGCTGGCGAGGACGCAGTTCCTTGTCCCTTTCAGCCGCATCGGTGCCTACGACCCGGCCGTCTTCCGAGGCCTCAGTGGCCCCGGACAGCCTTGGTTCGAGCAATGGGGCCACGCCGCTTCCCTGATGCCTGTCGAGCTGTACCCCCTCTCGCGCTGGCGAATGGAAAAATGGAGCCAGGATCTTGTTGACAGCCCTGCTTACCAGGAGCGCCGGAGGCAATGGAGGGCCGCGCACTCGGGTTACCTCCAGTCCGTGCTGGCGGAGGTAAGGGACCGGGGCCCACTGGCCGCTTCACAGCTCTCCGAGCCGCGCCGCCAGAGCGGGCAGTGGTGGGACCGGCGCAGCACCGGGCGCAGGGCGCTCGAGCTCCTCTTGGGCGATGGCGTGCTTGCGGCGTGGCGGAGCACCAATTTCGAGCGCATTTACGACCTCGCCGAGCGGGTTATACCGGCGAAGTTCTACCAAGCGCCCCCGCCGGGGGAGGAGGCAGCCAAGCGTGAGCTCCTCGTGCTTGGCGCGCGCTCGCTGGGAGTTGGGACAGCGGCCGACCTTGCCGACTACTTCTGGCTCCGCTTGGCAACGGCGCGGCGGCTCATCGGTGAGCTCGTCGAGGAGGGGCGCCTCGTCGAGGTGAGCGTCGAAGGGTGGAACGAGGCGGCTTACGCGCCCGGGAACTTCCGCCTCTCACAGCTCAAGGACGTGAAAAGGCAAGAGGCAACCCTGATTTCTCCTTTTGATTCGCTCATTTGGACGAGGCAGCGCACGCACCGGCTCTTCGGCTTCCACTACCGGGTCGAAATCTATGTCCCAGGCCATTTGCGCGCCCACGGGTATTACGTGACGCCGTTACTGCTCGGCGACGAGCTCGTTGCCAGGCTCGACCTCAAGGCCGACCGAAATGCGAGAGCGTTGCTCGTCGCCGGGGCTTTCGCCGAAGACGAAGGGGCTGGGGCCACGACCGCCGAGGCGACGCTAGCCGAGCTGCAACGGGTGCGGGACTGGCTCGGGCTCGAGCGAGTCGTGATAGAAGGTCGAGGAGACTTCGTGCCGCTCCTTCGGGCGGCGGCCGGTGGGGGCAAGCGGCGGGCGCGCAAAAATGTGCCGGCGGGCAAGGGTAACCAGCCAAAGCGCAATAACGACCGTAGGAAGGAGCAATCATGAGAGCAGCGATCTACCGCAAGACCGGGCCTTCGAGCGTCCTCAGCGTGGAGGAAGTGGAGGCACCTCTGCCCGCCCCCGGGCAGGTACGGGTCCGGGTCAGCCGCTCCGGTGTCAACCCGACAGACTGGAAAGCCCGCTCTGGCGCGACAGGGGCGCCCCCCGCCGACTTCCAGGTCCCGCACCAGGATGGTGCCGGCATTATCGACGCGGTTGGCGAGGGGGTGAGCGAGGCGCGAGTGGGGGAGAGGGTGTGGGTTTTCCTCGCTGCGGCGGGCAACCGCTACGGCACGGCAGCCGAGTACAGCGTGGTGCCGGCGGCGAAGGCGGTCCACCTGGCAGACAGTGCTTCCGACGACCTCGGCGCAAGCCTCGGTGTCCCCGCGCTCACCGCCGCGCACAACCTCGCGTGCGCGGGCGGAGGCTCTAAAGAGCTTGCGGGCAAAGTAGTCCTTGTGGCCGGCGGCGCCGGCGCCGTCGGGCACTTTGCTATCGAGCTCGCGAAATTTGCCGGCGCCCGGGTAGCGACGACCGTGAGCTCGGAGGAAAAGGCCAGCATGGCGAAAGCGGCCGGCGCAGACCTCGTTGTCAACTACCGCCGGCCAGGTGCCGTCGACCAGCTAAAAGCCTTCGCTCCCCGCTTTGACCGCATCGTCGAGCTCGCGCTGGGGGCCAACATGGACCTCGACTTGCCAGTGAGCGGCCCGGGTACCGTCATTGCGGTCTATGCCGCCGAACCTGGAGATCCGGTCCTTCCAACCCGCCGCTTCATGAACGCAAATGTCACGGTGCATTTTTCGCTGCTTTCTGGCGTGCCGGACGAAGAAATGCGCGCCGCGGTCTCCTGGGTGACGGAGGCGCTCGCCGCAGAGGCGCTCAGCGAGCTCCCTCTCCACAAGTACCGGCTCGAAGAAGTGGCCGCCGCCCAAGACGCTGTCGAAGGCAACGCCGTGGGCAAGGTGCTAGTGCTCCCCACTGCGTAGTTGTCCTGCGGCAACGTCGAGAGCGAGCGCCGCCGCCTCGGTTATTGCAGCGCCCACCGTCGCGCTCAACCCCGCGCCCTGCGAAAAGTCGGCGCCCTCGATGCCGATAACGGCCAGCCGGCGGGGGGCGAGCCCCAGCTGGCAGAGGGTGCGGTAGAGGTCGAAGATCCCGATGCCATGCGTGCTCGGCCGCCGCTGCCGCCCGGCACTAAAGCCGAGCGTCCTCGTGCCAGGCTCGAGGTGATCGATGGTCAAGGTCCCCGGGCCTGCTCCCGATGAGACCGCGTCGGCGACCACGACGGCGCCCTCCCAATTGACGAGCAGGTCAACGAGGTCGAACGGTGCCCCGAGAGGCCCGGCATCCACGAGGCAGCGAGCGAGCGGCGTCCCGGCAGCGAGCTCCATTGCCTTGGCAACCACGGCTGGGCCAGCCCCGTCGTCGTGGCGGAACGAGTTGCCGATGCCTGCCAACAGCGCTGTGCCGGCGCTCAAGGGCTAGTTTGCCTCTCGACCCTAACGTCCAAAAAATGGGCCGCGCAGCTTATACAGGGGTCGTGGTTGCGCACTGCCATCTCTGCCCGGTGGGCAAGTTGTTCATCGCTCAACTCGAGGCTCGACTCGGCTACGGCCCTTAGGTCAGCCTCGATGGCAAGCTGGTTCTGCGAAGTCGGCGGCATTATCCGGGCCTTCCTGACCAGCCCGTCTTGAAGTTCGTAATGGTGCATGAGGAGGCCGCGGGGGGCCTCAGTTGCTGCCGCCCCAACGAGCAGCTCGCTCGCCGGCACGGACGGCATTTCGACCGCGGGGGCACGTGGGGGCTCGTAGGTGGAGACGACCCGCAGGGCCTCCTCGCAGGCAGCGACCATCTCGACGGCTCTGATCACGATGCTGCGGAACGGGTTCCTGCATACCGGGCCTAGCCCGGCGTGGGTAGCCGCCGCTCGCGCGAGGGGCGGGAGGAGGGACGAGTTGATGGCGTAGCGAGCTGCGGGGCCCGTCAGGTACGGCAGGCGGCCGTAGAGCCTGGAGTGGAGCGCGCTCGAGCGTGCAACTTGTTCTTCTACGGCAATTTCGGCGAACTCCCGAGCGGCGCACCTGAGGCCGTCGCTAGAAGCGACCTGGCCGGCTTCGATCGGGTACTGGCCCTCGCCGCGCAGGGCTACCAGGACGTGCTCTGTCTGGACCTCTGGGAAAGCAAAGCCCGATACCCATTCGACCGTTTGCAGAGACTCGGCGAGCGCGCGGCGAAGCGGTTCCTCCAGTGCCGTGATAGCTTCTCGCGAGGGAGCCTTGTAAAAGCCGCCGACCCTGACATTGACCGGGTGGACGGCGCGGCCGCCCACCACTGTCATGATCTTGTTGCCGGTGTTCTTCAGGAAGAGGCCCCGGTGGAGCGCTTCGGGGTGGAGGGCGCCCAGTTCGACGGCGTCGTTGCAGCCGAAAAAGTCTGGAGCGTGAAGGAAGTAGACGTGCAAGGCGTGACTTTGCAACCACTCGCCGCAGTACAGGAGGCGGCGGAGCCGCTCGATCTCGGGGCCTGGGGTGGCGACGAAGGGGTCGTCGAGGGCGGCGCAAAAGGCGTCCTCGACTGCTTCACAAGCGGTCAGTTGGTAGGCGACTGGGCAGATCCCGCAGATGCGGGCCGTGATGTCCGGTAGTTCTGTGTAAGGACGGCCAACGACGAAGGCTTCGAAAAACCTCGGTGGCTCGAAGATGTTGAGCTCCACGTCGCTTACCGCGCCGTCGCGCACGACTACCCGTAGTTTTCCTTCCCCCTCGACGCGGGAGAGCGCGCCTGGTTCGACCAAACGTTCAGTCCCCATGGGCAGCGCTCTCCTTTGCGAACTCGGGGGCACCTGCTGTAAAGCTGCGGAAAAGCCTTTGCAGCTCAGCCGGCCGCGCCCCATCGGCAAGGATGCGTTCTGCGAGCGAGGCCGTATTGACTGTTGCCGCCGGGCCGAAGCAGCCAAAGCAGCCCCGGCCTATCCCTGGGCACAGCGCCCCGCACCCCGCTTTGGTGACTGGGCCGAGGCAGGGGACGCCTTTGGCGATCAGGAGACAAATATTGCCAGCTGCCTTGCAGTCGTGGCAGAGCGGGTACCCGGGGATCCGGGGGGAACGGCCGGCGAGGTAGGCGGTGAGCACCTCCAGGAGCTGCCGCTTGTCTATCGGGCACCCGCGGAGCTCGAAGTCGACGGCGACGTGGGCGGAGACGGGCGTCGACTTTGCCAGCGTCGAAATGTAACCAGGCTCGGCATAAACTGCCGAGACGTACTCGTCGACATCGGCGAAGTTGCGCAAGCTCTGGATGCCACCTGCTGTCGCACAAGCGCCGATAGTTATCAGGGTCTTGGACGCTGCCCGGGCGCGCTCGACCCGCTCGGCATCAGAAGCGGTCGTAATCGAGCCTTCGACAAGAGAGATGTCGTAGGGCCCATCTGTACGGGCGCTCGTCATCTCCAAGAAGTAGGAGATTTCGACCGAGCTGACTAGGTCGACAAGCTCGTCCTCGAGGTCGAGGAGGCTCAACTGGCAGCCGTCGCAGGAAGCGAATTTCCAAACTGCTAGCCGCGGGCGGCGGTTCATAGCTCGGCTTCTCCAAGCAGGCGGCTCGCCGCCGGGTAAGTCAGGATGGGCCCGCCCCGGCAGAGGATGTAGGGCCCCAACTGGCAGTGCCCGCAAAGCCCAGTGCCGCACTGCATGTTGCGCTCGAGCGATATGCGCAGGCGGATCGACGTGGGCAGCACGCCGCGCTCGATCAAAGCCTGGACTGCAAAACGCATCATGACTTCGGGGCCGCAGACAAGGGCCATCGCCCGCGTCGCGTCAAAGGCTGCGCCCTGTACGAGCTGTGTGACGAGCCCGACGTTGCCGCTCCAGTGGTCGTCGGCCACGTCTACAGTGCTCTCCACTTGCGCACCTGCGGCAGCCCATGTCTTGAGGTCGTCCTTGAAGATCAGTTGGTCCGGCGTCCGGGCACCCACGAGAACGACGACATTTCGTGGCCCGGTGGGCAGCCCCATCCGTTCCAAGAGCATCGCGACCGCCCCCCGCAGGGGAGCAAGCCCGATGCCGCCCGCCACAACAACTGCGTCCGACTGAGCGAAGTCATCGATGCCCCAGTCCGTCCCGAACGGGCCGCGCACCCCGACGGGCGACCCGATGGGCGCCTGGCAGAGGGCGCGCGTTACGGGCCCCACTTCTCGGATGGTGTGCATGAGGTAGCCGGGCCCAGGCGGGCTGCTTATCGAGATCGGCACTTCGCCGACCCCGAAGACCGTGAGCATATTGAACTGGCCTGGCCCGAACTCAAAAGCGAGCCCTGGGGGGCCATCGAGACCGAGCGTGACCACGTCGGCCGTCTCCAGGGAACGCTCGGCCACTGCGAAGACGCTCGGCGTGAACGGCCCGCGCGTGGCGGCGCCCTCAAGCGTGGGTACTGACATCCGCAGGCGCTTTCCCGTACAGGTCGAGGAGGCGGAACCGAGTCTGCTGGAGGCGCTCCAGGACTACGGGCATTACCCGTTTGAGCATCTCGTAACCGAGGGCTGGGTCCTCGTCGAGCTTTGCGCGGACATACGCGCCCTCGAGCGCGATGGTAGTCACCGGCTCGATTGCACGGGCGTCAAATTTCCATTGGAAGGGCGGGAAAAGCCACGACAGCCCGAGGACCTCCCCGGGCCCGAGCGTCTGGACAAGGAGGTGGCCCTTGCCGGGAGCGTGTGTTGAGAGGGCAACTTTTCCGTGCTCCAAAAGGAAGAGAGTGCCGGCGGGAGCTCCCTCGGTGAGCACCAGGTCGCCGCGCCCGAACTCGACGTCACGCGCGCCTGGCACAAAACCCTCGATGGCTCCCAGTGGCAGCCCGGCCAATAATGGGTGCTGCACAAGCCGAGAATAAATGGTATCTCCCATTTCCCTCACCCTTTCAGGGGCGCGCCATTGCCATCGCTCGCGCGAAGGGCCGCTAGTTCCTCAGTGATATCAATACCGGCGGGGCACCAGGTGATGCAGCGCCCGCAGCCGACGCAACCGCTTGTGCCAAATTGGTCCCACCACCACGAGAACTTGTGGGTTGCCCACTGCCTGTACCGTGATTTGATGCTCGACCGCACTGGCCCGCCATGTATATAGGAGTAAGCGAGGTCGGAACACGAAGCCCAGCTCCGGTGGCGCTCGACCGTCCCGCTCAGGTCTGTCGTGTCCTCGAAGTTGGAGCAGAAACAGGTCGGGCAGACTGCCGTGCAGTTGCCGCAAGCCAGGCAACGGTTGGCGACTTCGGCCCACCTCGAGTTGGCGAGGTTGTGCGCCAAGAGGTCGGGCAAACCACTGGTGTCGACGCTGCGGCCCATGTGCGACCCCGCACGCGCGAGCAGGGCAACACGCTCAGCCCGCTCCGGTTCGGTTGCTGGTTGCTGTGGCACCCCTGCCAGGACGTCGCGCCCTAGGTGGGAGCCCGTCCGCACCAGGTACCTGGGGCCTGCGGAGGCCGCACCGTCGCCGGCCAGTTCTGTGAGGCCCAGGTCAAACCCCCTGCTGATCCCGGGGCCGGTGCCCATCGAAACGCAAAAGCACGTGCGTGCAGGGCGAGTGCACTCGACGACTGCCAAAAAAGCCTTGCGCCGGCGCGCCCTGTAAATGGGGTCCCTCGCATTTGGGCTGTCGAGGGCTTGGTCGAGCACTTTCAACGCCGCGATGTCGCATGGCCGAACACCGATGACTGCCAATGGCAGAGCATCGTCAGCGACTTCCTCGACATCAAAGGTTGGTGGTTTGGCGCGCCAAATCACGCTGCGCGGCGGGAACACTTCGCTTTTCGGGGAATGCGGGCCGACCGCCCACCCAAAGAGTTGAGGGCTCCCGTCGTGAGCCAGGTTGTAACTGCCGGGGCCTTGTTCGTCGTGCCAGCCGGCTGGCATTTCGCCGACGCCCTCGACTTCGCCGAGCGCTATCGCGCCGTCCCGGACCACGGGCCCCATCGCCCGGTACCCCCGAGCCTTCACGGCTTTGATAATTGCGTCCAGCCCGTCGAGCCCGATAACAACGTCCGAGCTCATCAGGTATGACGGTAGGGCCCTTCGCGCGGGGAGGTAAGTGCCGAAGGTCCCATCCGCTGCGGACCTATGGTGCCGTCAGCTCCCTCCCCCGATGGACAGTACGGCGGCACCGTTGAAACCGTCGTTCGCCAGGTCCCAGAGAGCTTCGTTAGCAGACTCGAAAGGGTAGAGGGTGGTAGTCGGGCGCAGCCCGACCCGCGCCGCCACCTCGAGGAACTCTTCTCCGTCCTTGCGGGTGTTCGCAGTCACCGAGCGCACGGATCGTTCCCGGAACAGGTGCTCCTCGTAGTTGAGGGCGGGGACGTCGCTCAAATGGATCCCGGCGATCGCAAGCGTCCCGCCGCTGTCGAGCGCCGCCAGGGCGGTCGGTACCAAGGTGCCCACCGGTGCAAAGAGGATGGCAGCATCCAATAGTTCGGGCGGCGCATCGTAAGCCCCTCCGACTGACGCGGCACCGATCTCGCGGGCGAGGGCCTGGTCCTTCGCGGAGCGGGTCATCACGTGCACGGATGCCCCCTGCGCGATGGCTACCTGCGCCGTCAAGTGGGCCGAGCCGCCAAAGCCATAAAGGCCGAGGCGGCCTCCGGGAGGCAAATTGGCCTGGCGCAGCGCTCGGTAACCGATGATCCCGGCGCAAAGGAGCGGGGCAGCCTCCTGGTCCTCAAAGGCATCTGGTAGCTCGTAGACGTAGTCTTCGAAGGCGACCATGTACTGCTGGTAACCACCGTCAATGTCCCAACCCGTGAAAGTTGGCGATATACAAAGGTTTTCTCGACCACTCCGACAAAACTTGCAACGCCCGCAGGTCGATGCGAGCCACGCAACGCCGACCCGTTGGCCCTCCCTGAGCCTTTTGCAGCCCGGCCCGAGCGCACCGACCCTGCCAACGATCTCGTGGCCGGGCACGACATGAGCCTTGTGTGGTGGCAGGTCCCCTTCGGCCACGTGCAAGTCGGTCCGGCAAACGCCGCAAACGACGACTTTGACGAGGACCTGCCCCGGCCCTGGGGCTGGGGTCGGGTGCTCGACGAGGTGCAGCGGGCGAGAAGCAACTGGCCCAGGTTCACTGATTTCCCAAGCTTGCATAAAAGCTCACCTCTCCCGGGGCACCTCAAGTTATGCGGTAACCGCACCGAGACCAAACGCTCAGGCCAGGCGCACCCGGCGGAACTGTTTTTCGGGCGCGTACGGCGTCCCGCCGCCGGCGAAGTTGCAGCCAATGCCGAGGTGTGCGAACGACGAGGCGGACGCGATCCGGAAACCCTCGTTGCCACGCCAGTTTTCCAAGGACATGTTCTCCCCGTAGAACATGACGTTGTCAGCGTCGATCCTTACGGCGTTCCCGCCAGAGCTCGAGATCCGGATATTGCTCGCTTGCACCATGGCGTATGAGGAGACTTGCTCGACCCACATCCCGTGGCCGGTCGGCGTCCCCGGCCCGGCCGGCGATTGGATGGTGACGTTAGCCATCTGCATCGTCGCGCCATAGCCGGCTCGGCCCGGCGCCGCTACGTGGATGCCTGTAACGCAACCGTCGAAGTCGGCATTGAAAAGGTGCACTTTGTGAGGCGTACCTGCCTGAGAGTTGCCGAGGGTGATCCCTTTGTTGTAGTTGTAGGCAAAAACGTTGCTGATGAACGGGTTGTCGCAGCGGTAGAGCAAGATCGCGGTCCCGTTGGCGAGCTGGTAAGCCGCAGGCGGGAGCGACCCCGGCTGCCAGTAGGGCCAGAAATGAAGGCCGTCGATGTAATTGGTGTCTTGCGAACGGTCGATGGCTATGCCGTACTGGACTGGTTGGCCCCAGATCCGCCTTATGGTGGCTTGCGCGGCGCCGTCGAGGAAGATGCCGCCGTAGGGGTTGTAGAGGAAAATGTCTTCGATGAGGGCGTTGTTGGCAACGACATGGAGCATTGGTTGCGCCTGTACCGGCGGTGCCGAGGTGCTCTGGTCCGGGACGTTGAAGGCCAGGCTGCGCACAGCCGCGCCGCTGCCGGCGACCGTGACCGGGCTGAAGTTCGCCCCCGCCGGGGTGAAGATCCAGCTCCCGGCGAAGGTGTTGACCTGTGAACCGGGAGTGTTCCAACCGCAGCCGAGCAACGTCACTGCCGGCGGCAAGCTCACTCCCGAGCCGACGAAGTACCGCCCGGCAGGAAAGTAAACGGTGTTGCCCGTGGGCGCGCTGGCGGGCGCAGCCGCCGCGATCGCTGCTGTTATTGCGGGGGCGTCGTCGGAGCGCCCGTCACCCTTGGCACCGAAGTCGATGACGTTGAAGAAGGGGTTCTCACCTGGCATCGCTGATAGATGCTAGGTAGCTGGCAGGGGGCAACCGTGAGCGGCCCGACCTGCCGGGCCCTTACCCGCCCGGCCCCTTACCCGTCCGGGCCCTTACCCGTGCGGGCCATGCGGGACCTCCCGGCCCGTGCCCGAGGCTGGCCAGGTTCTTGGTTTTCCCTCACAACCGCTATAAGAGTTTACAAAGCCACGTTGTGAGGTTGTAAGATGTCCGGGGTGGGCACCAACCCGGCACTGGTAGCACATCTGTACCGTCGGGCCGGGTTCGGAGCGACCCCGGGCGAGCTGCAGGCTCTCTCGGACAAGAGCTGGGACGAGCTCGTGGGTGAGCTCATCGCCGGTTTGAGCGCGCCTGACCCGGCCGGCGACGCGGTGACGCTGCCGCACCTCACCAGCATCCCCGAGTCCAATGTCCCGGGGTACCAGTTAAACGGCTGGGTGGAGTACGCCAACCTCATCAGCTGGTGGCTCGCCCGCATGGTCGTCACCTCCACACCGCTGCGGGAGAAGCTGACGTGGCTCCTCCACTGCCAGTTCCCGACCTCTTACCAGAAGGTCGGCTGGGCGTACATGATGTACGCCCAGAACCAGATCTTCCGCAGCCTCGGGCCCGGGAGCTTCGAGACGCTCGTGCAGGCGGTGGCCAAAGACCCCGCGATGCTGATCTGGCTGGACACCGACACGTCCCACAAGGACGCGCCCAACCAGAACTTCCCCCGCGAGCTCATGGAGCGCTTCACCATGGGTGTCGGCAACTACACCCAGGAAGACGTCATCCAGGCGGCTCGCTGCTTTACCGGTTGGGAGCTCGACAACACGAGCGGGGAGTTTTTCTTCAACCCCTACGACAACGACGACGGGGTGAAGGTGTTCCTCGGCCGGGCCGGGCGCCTGACCGGTGAGGACGTCATCAACATCGTCACCCACGAGCCGGCTTCTCACCGTTGGGTCATCTCCCGGATCTGGTCCTGGATCGGGTACCCCGTCCTGCCCAACGACCCCCTCGTCCAAGACTTCGTCCACGGCTATGCCAAGGACCTCAACATGACCAACCTCCTCGAGGCGATGTTCCACCACCCGGCGTTCGTCTCGGCCGCTGCCATGGAGGGCCTTGTCAAGCAGCCGATCGAGTTCCTTGTCGGAGCGTTGAGGACGCTCGGGCTGACGACCGCTCCCTTTGACTCCGGCGATGTCCAGGGGATGCTGGGGAACATCGGCCAGATCCCCTTCACGCCTCCCTCGGTCGGGGGCTGGGGCTCCAACGAGTACTGGCTCTCCACGGGTGCGTCCGCCGGCTACATCCAGCTGGCATCGGCCATCGCGGGGGTCGCGGACTTGACGGCCATAGAGGACAACGATGGCCACCCCGCAGCGCAGGTGAGCGCCGTGCTGTCGCTCGTCGGTTTCTCCCGGATCTCCGCTCGTACGCGGGCGGCACTCACGTCGCTCGGGCTTTCGATGCGGGACAGCACCGGCTCCTGGCCCGCTCAGCAGCTGGTGACCCTGGCACTGGTATCGCCCGAGTTCGCCCTCAACTGACGCGCCACTCTTTGCAGGAACGATAGGAGGCTTGGTGACAATCGACCGGCGGCAGTTCTTGACCGGGGTGCTCGGAGGCGGCGCCGCAGCCGGGCTCGTGCGTTTTACGGGCCTCTCTTCTCTCCTCAACATGGCCGAGGCTTCGGCCGCGACGGTGCCCCGCAACGGCCCCTTTGTCCTTTGCACCCTCTACGGCGGCAACGACGGGCTCAACACGGTGGTCCCCTACGAGAGCGCGATCTACCGCGACTGGCGCGGCGACTTGGCGGTCCCGGGGGACCAAGTGCTCCCCCTCGGGCACGACGGGGACGAGCACCTCGGCTTCCATCCCTCCCTGCCCGGGCTCTACAGCCTCTGGAAGGCCGGCAAGGTAGCAATCATCCAAGGCGTCGAGTACCCGCACCCAAACTTCAGCCACTTCGCATCGCAGGCGATCTGGCAAACTGGCCAGCTCTCGGGCGACCCGGGGACTGGTTGGCTCGGCCGCTGGCTCGACGTCACGGGCACCGACCCGATGCGTGCCCTGTCGGTTGGCCCGACGCTCCCGATGGCCCTCGTCGGGGCGAAGCAGCGCGCGGGTTCCGTGGTCGACTCGACTTCAGCGGGCGCCCAGGTGCCTGGCCCGAGCTCTCAGTTCACGGGCGCCTACCGCCAAATGATGTCAACTTTCCCAGGCGAGCCTGCGCTCCAAGCGGCGCAAGCCAGTTGCGGCGCAGCCTTCCTCCAGATCGGGGACGAGGCGGCGGCCGCGCTCAACAAGGAGCACCCGCCCGAGGGCAGCGAGAACGACCAGGACATCGGCAACCAGTTGGCGATCGTCGCGGAGCTGATCAGTTACGGGCTCCCCACGAGCGTCTATAGCGTGAGCTGGTCAAGTTTCGACACTCATTCCGACCAAGCGAACACTCAGCCCGGCCTGTTGTCTGCCCTCGACGGGGCCGTCAGCAGTTTCATGAGCGTGTTCCCAACGCCGCTCCCGGGAAAGAGCCCGGTCATCATGATCTATAGCGAGTTCGGGCGGACCACACGGGCCAACGCCAGCGGAGGCACCGACCACTCTTCGGCGAGCGTCGTGATAGCTGTCGGGCCGTCCGTAAAAGGCGGGTTTTATGGCGCTATGCCGAGCTTCACGCGCCTCGACCCATTTGGGAACCTGATCTACACGACCGACTTCCGTAAGGTTTACGCGACGGTCCTCGAGCGCTGCCTCGCCATGGAGACGCCGGCTTCAGTGCTCGGCAGCTCTTGGCGCCCGCTCGAGTTCTTGTAAGGGGCCCCTCGGAGCAAGAGCCGCAAAGGGGCAGGGCGCCTAAGCTCCAACAGCATGGGCGCCGAGCGAGCTGGGTTGAGGCGTGGACCCACGGCAGACCAGCATTGGGTCGATTACCACTCTCGTCTGTTCGCGCTCGCCCTTTGTCAACTGGTCGACGAGGATTTGCACTGCAGCTTCGCCCACTCGCTGGAAATCCTGGCGCACCGTCGTTAGCGGTGGGGTGAAATAGGCCGACTCGGGGATGTCGTCGAAGCCAACCACTGCAACATCGCCGGGCACCCTTCGCCCCCGCTCGTGCAAGGCCCGCAGGACGCCAAGTGCCATCTGGTCATTGGCAACGAAAATGCCGTGGGCGTCGGGGACCTGAGCCAGTACATGGCCAACCTGGTAACCGGAGCGAGCCGACCAGTCGCCTGACAGGGGCGGCGTGATCTCGGCGCCCGCTTCCTCCAACGCCTGGCGCCACCCAGCGACACGGCCCCGGGCTTCCAGCCATTCCCATGGCCCGGCCACGTGGTGGACCGTCTTGCAGCCTCCTGCGATCAGGTGCTGAGTCGCCGCTCGTGCGCCGGCGACCTGGTCGACGGTTACGACGGAGGTGCCCGCCTCGGGGTCTCCTTCGACTGCCACTACGGGCGTGCCGATCGGAAGGTAAGTGAGAGCTTCCCGCGCAGAACTGAACGGCGCGATCACGGCCAAGCCCTCCACCGATTGGCTCGTCAAACGGCGGACGGCTTCGCGCACCGAATAACTGTCGATCGAGTGGACCGCCACCACAGAGACGAAGTACCCGAGCCGCTGCGCCGCTTGCTGGATGCCAAGAAGTGTTGAAACAGGCCCGTAGAGGCTCGTGTCGAGCGCGACGACGCCGAGCGTCATCGACCGGCCGCTCGCCAGCGCCCGCGCTGCGCTGTTGGGGCGGTAGCCGAGCTGCTCGATGGCTGCCAGCACCCGGGCGCGCGTGAGCTCGCTCACGCTTGGGTGATCGTTGAGGACCCTCGAAACAGTCTGATGGGAAACGCCCGCCAGGCTCGCGACATTGGCGATCGAGGGGCGCAACCGCGTCCCCGGCCCCGCGGCCGACGAAGAGCGTTCAGGTTTGCCGCGCCCAGCCGGGGCGTTGCGGTTTAGGTTACTCATACGGTTCGTGGCGGCGCCAACACACGTACTGGCGCCAAAGCCATGAGAGCGCTAACATTGCTGCCGTGGCGTACGGGATAGGGGTCGATTTCGGCACGGCGTCCGCCCGTACCCTGCTGCTCGACCTCGTCTCCGGCCAGGAGCGTGCTGTCTGTGAGCTCGCTTATCCCCATGGCGTCATCGACGATATGGTACCTGAGACGGGTCAACGCCTCCCACTTGACTGGGCGCTTCACGACCCCGACGATTACCTGACGGTGCTGGAAAAAGGTATCTCCACCGTCCTTTCGGAAGTGCCTGGTGCCGCCCGGGAAGTGATCGGTATCGGCCTCGACGCCACGTGCTGCACGGTCCTGCCGGCCACGACGGACGGCGAGCCGCTCTGCCGCCATGAGCGCTGGCGCCCCAGGCCGCATTCGTGGGTGAAATTGTGGAAGCACCACGCAGCTCAGCCCGTTGCCACCAGGCTCAACGAAGTCGCGCTCGAGCGCAAGGAGCCATTTCTCGCGCGTTACGGCGGTCGGATCTCCTCGGAGTGGTACTTCCCCAAACTGATCGAGATCTGGCTGGACGACCGCGAGCTTTACGATGCCACCGACAGTTTCGTGGAAGTCGCCGACTGGGTGGTCTGGCAGCTGTCTGGCAACGAGCGCCGCTCTGCCTGCCCCGCAGCGTACAAAGCGTTGTGGTCCCCCGACGTAGGCTTGCCGAGCAGAGAGTACTTCGAGGCGGCGTACCCGGGCTTTGCGGATCCATGGGCGAAGTTGGGCAAGGACTTTCACGCGCTCGGCACGAGCGCTGGGCCCCTCACCCCCGAGTGGGCGAGCCGTCTCGGTCTCGCGCCGGGCGTGGCAGTTGCTGTCGGAAATGTCGATTCTTTTGTTTCCTTCCCCGGGGTCGGGGCGGAAAACCCGGGGAAGTTCGTCATGGTGATTGGGACTTCCATTTGCGACATGGTTGTCAACTCGAACGAGATCCTTTTGACCGGGGTCACAGGTGTGGCAAAAGACGGCATACTGCCGGGCCTCTACGGTTACGAGGCTGGCCAGCCGGCGGTTGGCGACATGCTCGGGTGGTTCGCCGAAAAGATCCTGCAAGGCTCGCCTGACAAAGTGCTCCCTTCCCTCGAGCGGGAGGCATCGCGCCTCCTCCCGGGGGAGACCGGCCTCCTCGCTCTTGACTGGTGGAACGGCAACAGGAGCATCCTCGCCGATGCGGACCTCTCGGGCGTGGTCGCAGGTTTTACTCTCCAGACGACGCAAGTGGAGCTCTACCGGGCGCTGCTCGAATCGATCGCCTACAGCACAAAGGCTATTCTCGACAATTTCGCAAGCGTGGGGCTCAACGTGGACGAGGTCGTCGCTTGTGGCGGGATCGCCGAGAAGAGCCCGTTCATAATGCAGCTGATCTCCGATGTTTCAGGTTTGCCGGTGACCGTGCCGGCATCTTCCCAAGTGCCCGCAAGGGGATCGGCGCTTTTCGGCGCGGTCGCAGCGGGCGCGGGACGAGGGGGGTTCGGCGACATAGCCAAGGCAGCCAGGGCATTGCGCCCAGAGGTGGCACGGCGCTATTCGCCGGACGCAGATGTGGCACCTGTCTATGCGGCCATTTACAAGATCTGGAAGGACCTCCACAACATGTTCGGGCGTGACGAGGCTGGTTGGCTCCACGAGCTCAAGCACCAAAAGCGCCTTGCCGAGGCCCGCCAAGACCACGCCGCAGCTAACTAGTTGTAACCAAGGGAGGAAAATTGACCGCGCGCCAGCGCCCAAAGATAGGCCTGCTTGGGATAATGCAGGAGCTCTACGACGACATGATCCCAGGCATCACCGACCATCAAGCCGCCTATGCCAGGGAGCTCGCAGCTTCACTGGCGGGGGAAGCGGACGTCGTGTTCCTTCGGCCCGCACGCAACCGTAGCGACGTAGAGGCCGTCACCCGGGACCTCAACGCCGAGGGGGTCGACGGGATAATGATCGTCATGCTCACCTACGGCCCGGCGATGCGGACCGTTCGTGCTCTCCTCGAGAACCCCCTTCCCGTGCTGCTCGCGAACGTGCAACCCGAGGGTGCCGTCACCGAGCACTGGGACATGGCCGACCTCACTTACAACCAAGGGATCCATGGCTCCCAGGACCAGTCCAACATCATGTTGCGCTCTGGCGTCTCTTACTCGATCATCACCGACGACTGGCGCTCAGCCTCTTTCCGCCGCTCTTTTGCTTCCTGGGCGCGCGCCGCGATGACCGTCACGGAACTGAAGCGTGCCAGGATCGCCCTCTTTGGCTACCCCATGAACGGGATGGGCGACATCCTCTACGACCCCCCAGCGATGATGCGGCGGGTTGGTCCCCAGGTAATAAACGAGAACCTCGGCGAGCTGTACCTGAAGATGCAGGACGTGAGCGACTCCGAGGTGAGCGCGCTCATCGCTCTGCACCACCAGCGCTTCAAGGTGCACGAGGACCTCCCAGCCGAAAACCACGCTTACGCGGCCCGCATGGAGATTGCCATCCGCTCCATGCTCGAGGCGGGCAATTATGCTGGCTTTTCCGCTCACTTCGAACCTGTGGGCAAGGACGGGCGTTTCAAGCAGCTCCCTCTCTTGGCGGCCTCCGACCTCATGGCGGACGGCTACGGCTACGGAGCCGAAGGTGACACCAACAATGCTGCGCTCGTCTATGCTGGCCACCTCCTCATCGGTGACGCCCATTTTTCGGAAATGTACGCGATGGACTTCGGGATGGGCTCGATCTTCATCAGCCATATGGGGGAAGGTAACTGGAAAGTCGCCCGCAAGGACCGCCCGGTCCACCTGATCGACCGCCCGCTCGGTATCGGGGGGCTCGGCAACCCGCCAACGGCTGTGTTCTCGGCCCAGCCCGGCCCAGCGACGACCGCTTCGCTTGTACCACTGGAAGGCGAGGAGTTCCGCTTGCTCGCCGGGTTGGGAGAGGTGCTTGACACGCCCGAGCTACCCAAGGTCGAGATGCCCTACTTCCATTTCCGCCCGAACAGTGGCCTTCGTGACTTCATGAACGAGTGGCTCCGCAACGGCGGCACACACCACTTCTGCACAAACTTGGGGGACCATGTCGAGCGTTGGAGGTACTTGGCCGAACTGTTGGACGTCGATTTCGTCGAGCTCTAAGGAGCCGCTTGGCTCCTCGGGCCCGACCGTGCTGCCGCAAGGCCTGGATGGCGCGGCGCTAAGGAGGGCGACGTGCTCGAGGAGCTAAAAGAGGCCGTTCTTGAAGCCAACCTCGGGCTTCCTCGTGCCGGCTTGGTGCGCCTCACCTGGGGTAACGTTTCCGGGCGCGACCCAGCTACAGGCCTTGTCGTCATAAAGCCTTCGGGAATGCCCTACAGTTCGATGAGCGCGCAAGACATGGTGGTGGTTGACGGGGACGGCAAGGTAGTGGAGGGCGCTCGGCGGCCTTCGACCGACACCCCCACGCACATAGTGCTCTACAAGGGCTTACCCGGCATCGGGGGGGTCGTGCACACGCACTCCAAGTGGGCGACCGCCTGGGCGCAAGCAGGTAAGGAGATCCCATTGTTCGGCACGACCCACGCCGATTTTTGCCCAGGGCCAGTCCCTCTGACGCGCCAGCTCACACCAGAAGAAGTAAGTACCGCCTACGAAAGAGAGACCGGTACCGTTGTGCTGGAGGCCGTGGCAGGGCGCAGCCCTGATGAAGTCCCTGCCGTGCTCGTCCGAGGGCACGGCCCGTTTTGTTGGGGGACGAGCGCCGCAAAAGCGGTCGAGGAAGCCGAGATCCTCGAAGCTGTGGCGGAGATCGCCTGGCTCACCGTAGGTTTGGGGCCAAGTGCCCGTCCCTTACCTGAACACCTGATAGAACGCCACTTCACCAGGAAGCATGGCCCCGGTGCCTACTACGGGCAGAGTTAGACGATGAAGGTCCTCAGGATCAAGCGCCCAGGTGAAGTCGAGCTTTACGACGAACCGCTCCCCGAAGTCGGGCCGGGGGAAAGCCTTGTTCGGGTGGGAGCTGTCGGCCTCTGCGGCTCGGACCTCCATTGGTTCGCCCAGGGCGGCATCGGCGATGCACATTTGAACCGCCCGTTAGTGCTTGGCCACGAGTTCGGTGGCACTGTCGAGGGAGGCCCCCTCGACGGCCGTCGCGTCGCGGTCGACCCAGCGATACCTTGCGGGGCCTGTCCAAGGTGCAAGGAAGGCAACATCAATTTGTGCCCCACCGTCCGCTTCGCCGGGCACGGCGCAACCGACGGAGGCCTTCGCGAGTACGTCGCGTGGCGGACGGAGCTCTTGAACCCTGTACCGGACGGCTTTACCGACACAACGGTCGCCCTCCTCGAGCCGCTCGGGGTGGCCTTGCACGCGTTCGACCTGGGTCACGTTCGTTTCGCCGGCACCGTAGCCATTGTCGGTTGCGGCCCGATCGGGCTGATGACGATCATGGTGGCGCGGGCCGCCGGCGTTTCACACATCACCGCGGTCGAGCCCTTGGCGCACCGCCGCGAGGCGGCCGCGCGCTGCGGCGCAGACGAGGTCCTCAGCCCCGAGCAGTTGGGAGGCGCCTCCGGTAATGATGACGTCGTTTTCGAGGTGGCAGGCACCGACGAAGCTGTCGCCGAGTCAATGGCGCTCGTCCGGCCAGGGGGGAGGGTCGTGCTGGTCGGGATACCTGACCAAGACGCGACAAGCTTCCCGGCGTCGGTGGCGAGGCGAAAAGGTTTGACGATCCTCATGTCGCGGAGGATGAAAGCGGCTTACCCGCGCGCCATCACCCTTGTCGCGCGCAACGCTATTGAGCTTGGCCCGCTCGCGACGCACTTTTTTACGCTCTCGGACGGCCCGAAAATTTTCGCGGTCGCTGCCCAGAGGGAGGGGTTGAAGACGGTCGTTTTCCCCAGCGCCAACTCGCTCGCAGGGCCGCCATGAGTGCCTTGCTACCTGCGAATGTGGGCGCTAACGTCGGGGGCTAATGTCGACGAACGTGCGTGCTATAGACAGAGCAACCCCATCCGCTATCGTTCGACGCACACTACTGGAAGTCACTTCGAAGTCGCTGACCAGCCCAGTAGCCCGGATCAACAAAACAATCGCTGCCGTTGATGAGGGGGGCAGCCTTGGCGAAAGGTAAATGGATATATGGCACAAAGACCAATTGAAGTGGACCCAAAAAAATACGAACAGTCCCGTAGGCGGTTCCTCCGCAATGCCGGCGCCGCTGCGGCCTCTGTGCCGTTCTTGGGGGGTTTAGTCGACGTCCTCACCGAAAGAGGGGCGTCCGCACAGACTTTCGCTGATGAAAGCCACCCGTTGTTCGCAAGCCACCCGAAGTACAAGTTCACGTTCGTCAACCACGTCACTACGAACACGTTCTTCACCGCTACGATCTACGGCATCCAAGACGCGGCGACGATCCTTGGCATACCTACGCCTGCATGGACGGGTTCAACGGACTCGATCACGACCGACATGACAACCGCAATAAGCGATGCTGTTGCCGCAGGAGTCAACGGCATAGCCACGACCCTGATCGCACCGGTCGCTTTCAACGCGCCCGTCGACGCAGCCCTCGACAAGGGCATCCCGGTGATCTCCTACAACGCCGACGAACCGGGCAACAACCGGATGGCTTATGTCGGGCAAAATAACCTCACCGCTGGTGCCGCTGCCGCAGACCGGATCGTTGCTTCCGGGTTGGTCAGCAAGGGTGACCTGGTGGCCGGCGTCATCGCAACCCCGGGCACCGGCAACATCCAGCCTCGGATCGACGGTGCGAAGCCCATCTTCGTGGCAGCAGGGTACGACTTCAAGGAAGTCGGCACCAGCGCCACCCAGGCCCAAGAGGAGCCGCTGCTCGAGCAGTGGTACCTGGGCAACAAGGACGTGAAGGCCTTCTACTGCGTCGACTCCGGTGACTCGATCGCCGCCGCCGACATCATCGCTAAGTACAACCTGAAGGGCAAGGTTGGTGGCTCCGGGTGGGACGTCGGCATCCCCGTCCTCCAGCAGGTCCAGGCCGGAGCACTGCTCTTCTCGATCGACCAGCAGGCGTACCTGCAAGGCTTCGTCCCCGCCGTCCAGCTGTTCCTCTACAACATCTCGGCTGGCTTGATGAAGCCCTGCAACACCGATACCGGTCTCGGCTACGTGACCCCGGCGACAGCGGGCGCCTACCTGTCCCATGCCACTCGCTTCGAGGGCAGCGGCTCGGCTGAAACGGCCTTCCCGCCTCCTTCCAAGATCGGTTAGTTCGTGGCGCAGGCTGCAGTCACTACGAGCGACCGCACGCCTGTCCCCCCCGCCCCTCCCCTCGAGGTGGGGCGGGGGGTTAGCCCTGCTTCAGTGCTGAAGTACCTCGTCCAGCGCCGGGAAGCGACGGTGATAACCGTCACGGTCCTGGCCATCATTTACTTCGCGGTACGAACTTCGTCCATATTCCAAGTCGCCAACATCAGCGTCACCACCCAGTACATGGGGCCAATCCTGGTTATTGGGGTGGGCGAAGTCCTCATGCTGGTGCTGGCCGAGATCGACCTCTCGGCCGGCCAGGTGTACCTGACCGCGCCCTGGTTCGTCTACTGGTTCTGGCACAACATGGGCGTGCCCATCGGCTTGGCGATCGTCATCAGCTTGGCTCTATGTGCCGCCATTGGTTTGACCAACGGGCTCATCACGGTCCTCCTCGGCGTGCCGTCACTGGTCGTCACGCTGGGCATGCAGTTCCTCCTCTATGGCGTGGTGCTGGTCGTCTCGAGCTACACCCAGGAGCAACTGCCCGTCCTGGGTACCACCTACGCAACGATCTTCGGCGCGGGCGCCTGGGCTGACCTGGGTTGGGGCGTCGCCATCGCGGCAGGCATCTGGTTCCTCCTCAAGCGCACCCGCTTCGGTGTGCACGTGACGGCCACCGGTGGCAACACGCTTGCCGCCGCCGAGGCCGGCATCCCCGTGAAACGGGTGAAGGTCTGGTGCTTCATGATCGTCTCGGTGGTCTCCGGCTACATCGGGATCCTCGACCTGATCAGGCAGGTGAGCATGGACCCGGGCTCCTACGGCCTCAATATCGTGCTCGCACCGATCGTGGCAGCTGTCATCGGCGGCACAGCTCTCACTGGTGGGCGGGCTACGGTGCTGGGGACCTTCATAGGAGCCCTCTTCCTGAGCATCGTCGACGACGGGCTCAACCTCACCGGCGTCAGCGCGAACTGGTTCTACTTGCTCGAGGGGATCATCATCCTCGTCCTCATGATCATCAACGTCCGATTGGGCCGATTTGCATTGAGGTTCCGGCGGTGAGCACGGCACCGGATTTGTCAGATGGCCACGAGCCGGGCCTACCGGGCGCTGTGGCTGCACCCGGCGCGAGCCCTGACGTGATCCTCCGTACCGAAGGGATAACCAAACGCTTCGGCGCTGTCGTCGCCTTGCAAGGGATCGACATGCGGCTCAAGCGGGGCGAAGTGCTCGGCCTGGTGGGTGACAACGGGGCCGGGAAGAGCACTTTCGTGAAGATCCTGTGCGGGTTCCAGAGGCCCGACGAAGGCCGCATCTTCGTCGAAGGCCAGCCGGTCGAGTTCCACTCCGTGAAAGATGCCCGCGCCGTGGGCATCGAGACTGTGTACCAGGACCTGGCGCTTGTGCCGCAGTTGACGGTGTACGAAAACCTCTTCCTCAACCGGGAGCTGACCTCACTTGGCAAGTTGGGCCTCCTTTCCCGGCGGCGGATGCGCAACCTGGCCCGGCAGTACCTCGACAACATCAAGGTCAACATGCCCGACCTCGACCAGGAAGTCGAGATGCTCTCGGGCGGCCAGCGCCAAGCGGTGGCAGTAGCTCGCGCCACCCGCCTAAACGCTAAAATCCTCCTCCTGGACGAGCCGCTTGCCGCTATGGGCGCCAAGGAGTCCGCTCTGATAATGGAGCTGGTCAAGGACCTCTCGGCGCAAGGTGTCTCGATGGTCGTGATCGACCACAACTACGCGCACCTTTTCGCCCTCTGCGACCGCCTCAACGTGATCCAGCAGGGCAAGGTGACTGTGGACGCCCGCGTGGCGGACACCTCGGTCGAGGAGCTCACCGAGCTCATGGTGAGCGCGTTCCGGCGTCAGTTGCAAGCCGGCCAAGAGGCTCTCGGGGAAATCGCGATCTGAGGACCGGCGCGCCGCCTCCGCCTCTTGCATTTTGTTGGCAAGTCATGTTAGCGTTCTCATTGCGACAGGTCCTCCGGCCTTCGCTTGAGGAAAACAACTGAAATTACGGGTGCACTAGCTGTCCCCGGTTCGTGGGGACCGCTAACAACCGGTTTGGCCTAAGGCACCCCTCCGCAGGTCGAGCCGGTGGGCCTGGCCTCCGTTCCGCCTCGGGGGCCAGGCCTTTCCTTTGCTCGCTGACGCACCCGCCTCTTTTCGCGCTTGCCCAACCGCTTGTCTTCACCGGCGGCTCGAGCTCCCTGAACCCGGCTCCTGGCTTGGTAGCCTGTGGTCTCCTGGGCGCAAGGGAGGACTGGCGTATGGGCGCTTTGCTGTCTCAGCTTTTTCGCCGCCAAGCGGCGCCGTTACTGCTCGAGCTCGACCTGGCTCAACCCCTCCTCGAAGAGCGGCCCGCCACCGCGCAGGCTCGTTACCAGGCCCGGCGGCGGCTGGTGCTGCCCACGGTCGTCGAGGGTTTGCGGCAAGCCGCTGGCGACCCGAGGGTCTGTGGGGTCCTCGCCAAAGTTGGGGCTCGTCGCATGGGCTTTGCCCAAGCACAAGAACTGCGCGGTGCCATAACAGCTTTCCGCAACTCGGGCAAGCCTGCGGTCGCCTGGTGCGAGACTTTCGGAGAGATGGCGGCGGCGACCCTGCCCTATTACTTGGCGAGCGCGTTCGACGAGATCTGGGTACAACCTTCCGGAGAAGTTGGTTTCGTCGGGGTGAGCGTGAGCAGTGTCTTTGTCGCAGAGTCGCTCGAAAAGATAGGTGCCCGTGCCCAGGTCGGGGCACGCCACGAGTACAAGAACGCTCCCAACATGTTCACAGAGCGCGGCTTTACTGCGGCGCACCGCGAAGCACTTGAAAAAGTGGTCGCCTCGCTTGCTGGACAAGTTGTCAACGGGGTTGCTGAAGGGCGCCGGCTGCCCGTGGAAGCCGTCCGCGATTTGGTCGACAGGGCGCCCCTGGCAGCAGAGGACGCGCGGCAAGGCAAGCTAATTGACAAGCTTGGCTACCGGGACCAGGTCTATGCGTCGGCACTAGAGCCACGAAAAGGGGCGACGCCGCAGCTTTTGTTCCTTCAGCGCTACCACCGGCACGAGCCGGTGCCCAAAAGACTGGTGAGGGTGGTCGACCGCCACAGACCGGTCGTCGCGCTCGTCAATGGCGTCGGCACGATAAGGCTTGGCCGGAGCGGGCGAGGGCCAAGCGCTGCCATGGGCTCCGACACGGTCTGCGCCGCCCTCCGTGCTGCTGGCAAGGATGCCCGCGTAAGAGCGGTTGTTTTCCGCGTCAACAGCCCCGGCGGGTCCTACGTCGCCTCCGACGCGATCTGGCGCGAAGTCGTGCGCCTGCGCGAGGCGGGCAAGCCGGTGATCGTCTCAATGGGCGACGTTGCCGCATCGGGCGGCTACTTCGTCTCGGCGCCCGCCGACCTGATCGTTGCCCAGCCCGGCACTATCACTGGTTCTATCGGCGTTTTTGGTGGAAAGCTGTCCGCCGGCCCTTTGTTCGCGCGCCTCGGGATCGGCCACGCTTCCGTGCGGGAGGGCCTCCACGCCCGGATGATGTCAGCCTTCGACGAGTTCACCGAAGAGGAACTGCAGGTCCTTTCACGCTGGCTCGACAGCGTTTACGACGATTTTGTGGCAAAGGTGGCCGCCGGGCGGTCCATGCCCGCTGACGCCGTGCACGAGGTTGCGAAAGGTCGCGTCTGGACTGGTGCTGACGCTCGTGAGCGCGGGCTTGTCGACGAGCTGGGCGGGTTGGAAAGAGCAGCCGCCGTCGCACGACAACGCGGAGGCCTCCGTCCAGACGCTGAGCTCGTGCGCTACCCGCAGATCCCTGTCCCGGCGCGCCTGCGCCCACCGCGCTCGAGCGAGGACCCGCAGGCTGCGCTTGCTTCCCTCGACCCTTGGGCCGGGCTCGCGTCCGTTGCTCTGCGCCTGGGACTACCGGCTGAAGGGCCGCTCATGATGTTGCCTCAGCCGGCGGCATGGGCGCGCGGAGAGCCAGCGCTGCAATCGTTGGTGCAACGGTTGGTGCAATGGTGAGCTCGGCGGGACAGGACGACGCCCTTATTGAGGCCAACGGGCACGAGATCCGGGTCAGTAACCCCGGCAAAGTGCTTTTTCCTGAACGTGGCGAGACCAAGCTCGACCTAGTTAGCTATTACCAAGCCGTCGAAGAGCCGTTGATGCGGGCAATGGGTGGGCGGCCCGTACTGCTCCAGCGCTTCCCGCACGGCGCCGGTGGGCCGTCGTTCTTCCAAAAGAGGGTGCCTGAAAACCACCCAGAATGGCTTCAAACAGCGATCGTCTCAACACCTAATGGCACGACTTCACAGGCACTGGTAGCTGCCGACCTCGCTCACGTGCTGTGGGCGGTCAACCTCGCTTGCCTCGGGTTCCACGTGTGGCCTTATCTTGCTGCCGACCCCGAGCACGCCGACCAGTTGCGGATCGACCTCGACCCGACGCCGGGCGTCACTTTCTCGATGGTGCAAGAAGCAGCCGAGGAAACAAGGGCGCTCTTTAATGAGCTCGGTGTGCGCGCCCTGCCGAAGACCACCGGCAACAGGGGCATCCACGTGTTCGCAACGCTCGAGGCGCGGTGGGGCTCTGTGCAGGTACGCGCGTGCGCGGTCGCGATCGCCCGCGAACTGGAGAAGCGCAGGCCCGACCTGATAACGGCAGCATGGTGGAAAGAGGAGCGGGGGAAGAGGGTTTTCGTCGACTTCAACCAAAATGCGCCGCACAAGACGATTTTCGGCGCTTGGTCGGTGCGTGCTCGGCCAGGAGCGCAAGTGTCCACGCCATTTTCTTGGGACGAGCTCGAACGCGTGGTACCCGACGAGCTCACTGTTGCGACAGTCCCACCTCGCCTAAAGGAAAAAGGCGACCCTTGGGCTGCGCTCGCGCACGAGCCGCAGTCTCTCGAGCCGGTGCTCGCCCTCCACGAGCGCGACCGGAGGGAGGGCATCCCGGACGCCCCCTGGCCTCCCGTTTACCCGAAGATGCCCGGCGAACCGCCGAGGGTCGCGCCGAGCCGAGCTCGCAAACCCAAGGATTGAGAGACTCGCGGTGCGCGGTCAGGGATTAAATAGGACGAGCTGTTCGAACGCCTGGGTTGGCGGGCGGACGTCCTTCGCCCGCTCACCTTGAAGCTGCGCGGGTGCCATGATGCTCGCTCCCTCTTCGAGAGCGTTCGGAGGCAAGCGCCGCCGCGAGCTGTGCATGCCGAAAACCCTTGCGACAATCTTGGAAAGACGTTCCTGCTCCTTCTTCGGCTGGTAAGAGCCCCGCTCGAAACGCTTCAGGTAGAGGTCGGTCAAATCGGGCCGTGTCGCGCTCAGCCAACCGAGGTAGTGCTCGCGCACACCCGGGCGGAGGTGGAGCGCGATGGCGGTGACGCCGCGTGCGCCCGCCATCTTGCAGGCCTGCGCAACTTCGACCACCTTCTCTTCGGCGTCCGAAAGGCCAGGTAGAACAGGGGCAATTAGTACCCCGCACGGCACGCCGGCGTCGTTGAGGCGCCGGACCACCTCGATGCGCTTGTCGGGTGGAGGTGTCCCAGGCTCGGTTGCCCGCCAGACCTCGCGGTCGAGAGTGCCGATCGAAACGTTGACACGCACGCTCGTCCGTCGAGCTGCCTCGCCCAGCAGCCCCAAGTCGCGCAGCACCAGCGTGGATTTCGTGAGGATGCTGAACGGGTTGCGTCTTTCGGAAAGGGCGTGGACGATCCCCTGGGTGAGGTGGTACTTGCCCTCTGCGTGCTGGTACGGGTCGGTATTGGTGCCCATGGCTATCAGGTCGCCAGCCCACCTGGGCGAGGAGAGCTCGGCTCGCGCCCGCTCGACAGCGTTGACTTTTACCACTATCCGCCGCTCGAAATCTTCTCCCATGCTCAGTCCCAAGAACTCATGGGTCGGCCTAGCGAAGCAATAGGTGCAAGCGTGGCTGCAACCTCGATAAGCGTTGACCGTGTAGCGAAAGGGCATGCGTGAGGCGGCCGGGACCTTGTTGATGATCGTGCGCGCATTGACGTGGAGGAACTCGAGCCCCTCGTACTTGCCGTGGCCCACGTGCCGCTCCGGCCACGGGCCCGAGAACAGGGCATCCTCAGGCCCACCGTCGTCGAGCGGCCACCGAAAGCCCTCGGGCGGCCTCCCCTGTGCCATCGGTCGATCCTATCGTACATATGTTCCCTTACTCCCAACTCGGCCTGCCGGGCCCGGGCCGGCCGGGCTGGTGCGCTGGTCGGCCGCGGCAGGCCGGCGGGCCGGGCGGTTCAGGGGCGACGGCGGACCAGGAGCAGGCAGGCGTCGTCCAGAGGCTGCGCGCAGTGCTCGGCGATGATCAGCTCGGCCAGTTCGTTGAGCTCAGCGTGGCTGTGCCTGACCACCGTGCGAACGAGCCTGTCTATCCCGTCGTCGAGAGCTTCGTCCCTTCTTTCGACAACGCCGTCACTATAAAGAACAAGCACCTCGCCGGGGGCCAGTACCAAACGGTTGTCCACGCGGGCCGTGGCCCTCGGAGCACCAAGGGGCACACCCTCGGGGTAGACCAAGGGCGTGACGATGCCACCGGCGCCCACGTACAAAGGCGGCACGTGCCCGGCGCTCGCCCAGCGGAGCTCACCGCTGAGGGGGTTGAGGCGGCCGTAAAAAGCTGTTGCAAAGCCGGCATCAGGGCCCGAGAGCCTCCGGTTGAGGTCGGCGAGGAGGGCGGCGGGGCTCGGGTCCACTGCGGCGAGAGCGCGCGCCCCATGCCGCAGCTCGCACATTTGCGAAACAGCACCGACGCCATGGCCCGCCGCGTCCCCTAGCCCGAGGAGCACGGTCCCATCGGGCAACAGCTCTGCTTCCCACCAATCGCCTGCAACGTCCGCGGCGGCGGGCAGGTAACGTGCGGCAAACTCGATCCCCGGGAGCGACGGCGGCTCGGCAGGGAGCAAAGCTGCTACAAGGGCCTGGAGCGCCTGATGTTGGTGGCTCCAGTGGCGGGCATTGTCGAGCGCGAGGGCAGATCGCTCGGCCAGGCCCCTGATGCTCTCGAGGACGCCCGGAGAAATCCTTCGCCCAGAACCGAGAAAAGTGAGCGCGATGACACCGATCCGCTCGCCGCGCAGCACGATCGGGACGCAGGCTCCCGAGGCGCGCTCTCTGTCTCCACCTAGCGCGGCAAAATCCAGGCCGGGGTAAAGGGACTCCAGGAGCGTGCCTGCGCCCTCGGGGATGAGCTCGGCGCGACCAGATTTGTAAGCGCGGACCTGGGGGATATCGAGGTCCAGGCTGAGAGTACGGGCTTTGAGCCGCTCGCCTACCTCGGGGAACCCGTCGATGGCCATCGCTACGCGCCGGAGGCCGCCGCTTTCGGCCAAATAGACGGTGCACCAGTCTCCCAAGCGAGGGACTGCCTGGCGCACCAAGCGTTCGACCACATCTCTCGGTTCCCTGGCCGAGACAAGGATCGAAGTGACATCGGCAAGAAAACTGAGCGTCTCACGGACTTCTTCGTCCCGGGAGGCGAGCTGCGCGCGCTGCAGCGCCTGGGAGAGGACACCGGCTACTGACCCCATGAGACTGGTACGCGCCTCGTCGCTCAGCTCGCCACCTTCGAAAGTCACCGACAAAAGGCCCAACACCGTGCCGCCTACCGCGAGCGGGACGAGTTGCACGCTGCGGTCGTCTGGGTAGAAGCTCGTCAGCTGGGGAAAGCGGTTCAAGATCGCGGCCATGGAGGGGTAAAGGATCGTCCTGCGGGTGCGGACCGCTTCGGCACCCGGAAGGTCCGAGCTGAGCGGCAGTTCGGCGAGCGCATCGCCCCCATCGTCGCCTTCACCGCGCCAGGCAACGGACCTGAGCATCCCTTCCTCTGTGATCACGCGCACGCGGGCACCCCTTACGCCCGCGCTACGCACGAGGCTCGTCACGACAGCTTCGCCCATCTCCTCGGGAGTTTTTGCTTGAGCGAGGGCACTCGTGACGCCCTGAAGCAGTGCGAGGCGCGCCGCAGTGTCCTGGAGGTGCCCGAGGCGGGCCACCTCGTCCGCGAGCACGAGCCCGAAGGGGCGCAAAGCCGGTGGAGTGTCGCCCTTCGAAAGAGCCCTCACCTGGTCTACGAGGGTGCGCACGTACCAACGCCTGAATATCCCGTGCACCGCAGGCGGTGCGAGCGTGAGCAAATGGCCCGAGCGCGCGTAGCGGTCCGCAAGGTCGAGCGCGGCCAGGTACCGTTCGCCGGCCTCGGCGACAGAGACAGGCACGTTGAGCTCGAGGTTGGTGACAGGTTGCCCACGGGCCGCCGCGGCAGCCGCCTGTACCTTGACCGCAGCACGCACCTCGGCAAATTCCTGTGTCACCGTTTGGACTAATACTGCGAGCTCTGCGGGAACTGACGAACCACGCGATAGCTCACCCTCTTCGATGAGGGTGAGCTCCCTCACTACATTGTCCATTTGGGCCTTCGCCGAAAGTAAGAGCTCGGTCGGCACCGGCCCGAGCGACACGGTGTACCATGAGGTGGCCAGTTCGACGTCGTCCCAAGAGCCCAAAAGCGCGGCGACATCCATTTCTGCTTTGGCGGCAGCGGTTTGGTTCTGACGCCCACGCTCGAGTTCGGCCCACACGAGCTTGCCTCCCGATGGGCGGCGGTCAATGCCCCACGCCGAGCATAGGGTATTGACCAGGGAAAGGCCCCGCCCTGTCATGCTCTCACCTTCGCGCAGCAACGGTACTGGCATGGCAACGCCGGCGTCTTCGACTTCTAGGCGCAGCTGGGCGGGGAGCACTCCCAGGCGGAGAGTTATGGGAGGCTCGCCGTGGAGGAAGGCATTTGTCACCAGCTCGCTCACGACGAGCTCGGCGTTGGAGAGGAGCTCGGGCGCCTCGTGCAAAAGGACCGAACGCGCAAAGTGCCTCGCCTCGGGCACGACGTTGGGGCCCCGCTGGAGGGTGAGCGCGGCAAAAGGGACGTGCTTAACGGACGTATTGCCGGAGGCTCTTTTCCTCACGAGATCCGTCCGGGTGAGCCGGGCCTGAGCGCGCTCGTCATGCCTGGCAAATCCTCCACCCTGTAAGCGTAGGTTCACCGAGCAGCTGAGCTACTACTTTTGCGGGAACACTCTGCGCGCCGCTGCCATGACGAGCCTTGCCCAGGTCGCCGGGAGGAGGGGAGCCCACGAGCCGAGGGCTCCCCTCTGCCCGGCCCGGCGACCTGGGCGCGATGGCGCTCCCTTGTCTACGTGAGCAGGCGGGCGGCCTGGGGCCTCCAGCGGTGTGACGTCCTGCTCGGTCTGGCGCGGACCTTGGTCCCTACTAGGCGCGGTCGGCGGCCCTTACTTTTTGAGTTTGAGCACTTGTGCCTAGGGAGGTAGTCGATGTCGACAGTTAGGTCGCGGGAACGCTGATGCAGCTCATCCTCGCCCGCTGGGAGTTTTCAATAGTCACGGTGTTCCATTTCCTCTTTGTTCCGCTCACGATCGGGCTCGGGTTCATAGTGGCGCTCATGCAGACGCGTGCTTACCGGCGCCATGATGCTGGCTGGGACCGCCTGAGCCGGTTTTTTGGCCGCCTTTTCTTGATAGAGATCGCGGTCGGGATAGTTACCGGGATCGTCCTCGAGTTCCAGTTCGGCCTCAACTGGTCTGCTTATTCAATATTCGTGGGCAACATCTTCGGCGCCCCATTGGCGATCGAAGCGCTCCTAGCGTTCTTTATGGAGTCGACGTTCATCGGCCTTTGGGTGTTCGGCCGCGACCGGCTCTCGCCTCGGCTACACCTCGCAACCATTTGGCTCGTGAGCCTCGGGACCATGCTCTCGGCGTTGTTCATCCTCGCTGCCAACTCCTGGATGCAGCACCCGGTTGGGTACAAGGTGGTCCACGGCCAAGCTGTGCTCACGAATTTTTGGGCCGTCCTAGGGAACCCGATGCTGTGGGGGTCTTTTGCCCACACAGTGTTCGGGGCTCTCGCTACGGCTGGGGCTTTCGTCCTCGGCATAAGCATCTGGCGGGCGAGGCGCGAGGCAGCGGGGGCCCAGACCCGGGCCGCGTTCTTGCAGGCGACCCATTTTTCAGCCGTCTTCACGCTGGTGGCGACTGTGGTTACCGCGATCGCGGGTGACGCACAGGCTCGCCTAATGGACGTTTACCAGCCGATGAAGATGGCCGCTGCCGAGGCTCTCTATACGACCAAATCGGGAGCGAGCTTTTCGCTCTTGACAATCGGGAACTTGAAGGGGAAGGCAATTTTTCAAATCCGCGTCCCGCACGTGCTCTCGCTCATCGCCGACCTTTCATGGAACGGGCAAGTTAAGGGGATAAACAATATTCAGGCTGCCGAAGTAGCGAAGTACGGAGCAGGCAGCTACATACCTGTCATCCCGCTGACTTACTGGTCGTTCCGGGCGATGGTGGGCGCCGGGATCCTCATGATCCTCCTCGGCGCATGGGGCACCTGGGCGGGCCGAGGCGGGCACTTGGAGGGCCTGGCGAGCAACATCTGGTTCAAGCGGGCGGCGCTTTGGGGCATTGCTCTCCCATTCCTCGCCAATACCACTGGCTGGATCTTCACCGAAGCCGGGCGCCAACCCTGGATCGTCTACGGCTTGATGACTACCGCCAAGGGTGTGTCGGCCCTCACAGCCCCGGACATCGTCCTCACGCTTGTCGCGTTCGTGCTCGTGTACGGGGTGATTGGCGCCGTAGACGTGTGGCTCATTGTCCGCGCAGCCCACAAGAGCTTCGACGAGCCCGAGCACGGGCCCGAAGTCTCCGAGCTGCGGAGCCTGGTTTACTAAGAGGAGCTGGCAAGTGGCAAATTTCGCTTATCTCAACACCACGTGGTTCGCCCTGATAGGGCTCCTTTGGGCTGGGTACCTTTTCCTCGAGGGTTTTGACTTCGGGGTTGCAATTGTGGCGCCGTTCGTGTCGCGCGATGAAACCGACAAGCGGATCTGCCTGAACGCGATCGGCCCCGTATGGGACGGCAACGAGGTTTGGCTACTGACGGCCGGGGGCGCCACCTTCGCCGCCTTCCCATTGTGGTACGGCCTCCTCTTCAACGGTTTTTACCTTGTGCTGTTCCTCATCCTCTTAGCGCTCATCGTGCGGGGCGTCTCCTTCGAGTTCCGCAACAAGGTCGACACCGCGTCCTGGAGGCGCACTTGGGACATAGCCAACTTTGTCGGCAGCCTCGTCCCCGCGATCGTCTGGGGCGCTGCGTTCACCGATTTTATCCATGGCGTCCCGCTCGGGCCCGCCAAGTACTCAGGTGGCGTTGGCTATACGGGAGGCCTTCTGGGCGCTATCCACCCCATTGCGATCTTTGGTGGCCTGGCAAGCCTGGCGATTTTCGTGCTCCACGGGTCGTTGTTCCTATCGCTTAAGACCGACGGAGACCTAGCCGAGCGGGCACACAAAGCGGTGCGGCTCTCCGCTGCCGTCTCCGTGGCTCTCTTCGCCGGCCTCGTCGCGTGGGTAGCTACCGCAGGCCGCCCCCCCGTGCCAGGGCAGCTCCCTCTCGCGCTGCCGGTAGTGATCGGCCTCGTGGCCCTTGTTGGCCTCGTTGCAGCCTTTGGTTTGTCCGAGCGAGCACACTACGGCCTCGCTTTTGCCGCAACGGGGACGGCCATCATGGCGGCCATGGGGGCAGTGTTCGCCAGGATGTTCCCAGCTGTGATCCCAGCCTCGAATGCCGCCGCCAAGGGCGGGTTACTGATCGGTGCCGCGGCTTCGCAGCACAACACGCTCGTGGTCATGACCATCGTGGCGGCGATCTTCACGCCATTTGTGCTCGCCTACCAGGGTTGGACCTATTGGGTGTTCCGCAAGCGGATCACGCGCCCGCCGAGCGCAGCCGCGGCTGCCACCCCTACGCCGGGCGCGGGCAGCCCGGAAAGTGCCGCCGTGAGTGGCGAAGCCACGGTCGCACCCGGTACCGCAGCCTCGGTGATGACAAGGCCCGCACCGGCTGCAGGCAGTGCCTGACATTCCCGCCAAAGCCCCCCAACGCGGGGGGCACGGGCGCCGGCCGGTCGACCAGAAGCTGCTAGCGGAGGTACCCGGCCTCAAGGTCACCTTGGCGGCCTCGGTGTCCTGTGGCCTGGTGGCAGCGGCCGCTGTCGTCGTGCAGGCGCTTGCGCTCGCGCACCTTCTTGCCAGCGCGATGCCAAAAGCACATCCAGTGGACCGCGTTTTCTGGTTCGTTCTCCTCGCAACCGGGATAGCCGGCCGCGCGGGCGCAGCGCTCGTGGCCGAGCCCCTGGCAGGCGCGGGCGCGTCGCGCGCCAAGGCTGTGCTCCGGGGACGGCTCGTAATGGCGGCCGTAGACGGGAGCGCGCTTCGCCGGGGGGGCCCCGAGGGCCCTGGGTCGACAGCGGCGCTTGCCGGGCGCGGCCTCGATGCTCTCGATGTCTATGTCGCCCGGTGCGTCCCTGACATGGCCCTGGCGGCCCTGGTCCCCACGGCGCTGTTGGTGGTCGTCGGAGTGCTTGATTGGCCTTCGGCACTGATAATGGCCGTGCTTGTAGCTCTTTTCCCCATTTTTGGCGCGCTCGTCGGGCGCGCGAGCCTTTCGCTAGCATCTGAACGCTGGGGACAGGTCGAGCGCCTGGGCGCCCAAGTCGCTGACCTTTTTGAGGGCCTTGCCATCCTGAAAGCTTTTGGGCGCGCGGACGACCAGCGCGGGAGGATCGCCAGAGCCAACGACGTCCTGCGGCGTTCAACGACAAAAGTCCTTCGCGTCGCTTTCCTTTCTGCGCTCGTCCTGGACACCCTCGGGGCAGTTTCGGTCGCGCTGGTGGCAGTCCCGCTCGGTTTGCGTTTGATCTCGGGCTCGATCGCGCTCCCGACGGCCCTCGCGGTGCTCATACTCGCCCCGGAAGTGTTCCTACCGCTGAGGAAAGCAAGCGCCGAGTTCCATGACAGCGCTGAAGGGCTCGCCGCCGCGTCGAAAGCTCTTTCGCTCGTGGCCAATGGGGCTAGCGCGCAATTGCGGGCGCCGGGACCGCCCCCACTTGCGCACGAACTGGCCATGCTTGCGCACGAACTGCCTGATCGCTCAGGCCCTGCGCTGGCCAGGTCCTCGGGCGCTGCGGGCGCGTTCGCCGCAGAGCTGCGAGGGGTGAGCGTTTGGCTCCCAGGCCAAGAGCGCGCTCTACTCGATAACGCGCAACTTCTTATCCCCCGGGGCCAAACGGTCTTGCTCGTAGGACCGAGCGGCGCCGGCAAGTCCACTGTTATTTCACTTTTGCTCGGCTTCTTGCGGCCGGACGCCGGTTCGGTGGTCGGCGATGGCCAAGATTTGGCCCTTATCGATGGGGATGGGTGGCGCTCGCGATTGACCTATTTGCCCGAGCACCCGAGCTTGCTCGCCGCCACCATTGCAGACAATCTCCGGCTCGCTGAGCCCCGCGCGACTGACGGCGACCTTGTTGCAGCGTTAGGGAAAGCAGGAGCGCTCCATTGGCTGGCAGGTTTGCCCGCAGGCTTGGAGACGTGCATAGGAGAGGGTTCCCGGGCGGTCTCTGCAGGAGAGCTCCAGCGGCTCGCCTTGGCGCGGGCTTTTCTCCGGGGCCGCCCGCTCTACCTACTGGACGAACCGACGGTCCATCTTGACGCCGGCACTGAAGCTGTCGTGCTCGAGTCGCTCCGAGAGGTGCTTACCGGTGCCAGCGCGCTCATAGTCTCGCACCGCACCTCGCTTGCCCGTCTAGCTGACAGGGTGGTCTCGCTGGAAAACGGCAACTTTGTCGACCTGCCGATTGGTTCTCTGGTCGGGGTGGCGACGTGAGGGCCCCCGGAGAAAGCGGCTCCCTCCGGACGAGGGCTTTTTTGCTGGCCTCCGGTGCCGGCGCGTTGAGCGCGGCATGCGGCGTCGGGCTGCTGGCGACTTCGGCGTGGCTCATTACCCGGGCTTCCGAGCGGCCTCCGGTCCTGAGCCTCTGCGTCGCGATCGGCGCCGTGCAAGCATTCTCGCTCGGAAAAGGCATTTTTCGCTACCTGCAGCGCCTCGCGGTCCACGACATGTCCCTCGACCTGCTCGGCCAGCTGCGGCTCCACCTCTGGGACGTACTTGTGCCACTCCTGCCGGCCGGCTTTGGCCGGCGCAGCCGCGGCAGCGCCTTGAGCGGGTTTGTCTCAGACGCAGAGGTGGTGGCCGAGGGCTTTGCCAATGCGACGACCGCCTCCATCGACCTCACTGCCAGCATCCTCCTCGGTGCGCTGCTAGCTGCCCTCGTGGCACCAGTGCTCGGTGCTCTCCTGCTAGTCGGGGCGCTCGCAGTCATAGCGCTCGCGATCGGGATGGCCCGGCCGGTCGCCCAGGTTGAACATGAGGCCGCCATCGAGCGCGCCGAGCTCGCCGGGCTCGTCGCCGAAGCCGTGCTCTCGGCACCCGAGCTCATCGCCTACGGTCGGCGGGATCTCGTGGCGCAAAGCCTGGCGGAGGTCGAACGAAGGGAAAGAGAGCTGCAGCGGCGCCGGGCGGGGGTGACAGGCATTTCCCGTGCACTTGCCATTGCGGGGACCGGAGCCGTCCTCGCCGGCGCTGTCAAGATCGGGCTCAGCCTGAACCGGTCCGGCCACGTTGGCGGCGTAATGCTAGCTGTCGCGGTCTTCGCCGCCCTAGCTGTCATGGACCAGTGCGCCGGCCTGCCTGTGGTACTGGCCCGCACAAGCGCCGGAGCGGCCGCTAGGCGGCGCGTGCGAGAGCTCGAGGCTCTCCCCGCCCCAGCGGAGGAGCTCGAGCCAGGGCCGAGGCCACCCGCCGCCGGGCGGTGGCCGGCGCACCTTGGAGGAGTGCCAGCGCACCTTGGAGGAGTGCAAGCGCGCCTTGTTGGCGTGGCTGCGAGAGCACCGGACGGTGCGATGCTCCTCGAGGACGTGTCGTTCACGGTAGGCCCGGGCGAGCGGGTAGCCCTCGTCGGCGCAAGCGGGGCGGGAAAGACAAGTGCCATCTATACACTGCTGCATTTCCTCGCTTGTTCCGAAGGCACCGCCCACTTAGGGCCTCTGGACGTCTCGTCCGTGTCGCGAAGCGAGATCGCGTCCCTCGCGGGATGGGCACCCGACGAAGCTCACATATTCTCCGCCAGCCTGCGCGACAACTTGCGGCTGGCTCGGCCCTCAGCGACTGATGGCGAGTGCCTCGCCTCGCTCGGCAGGGCGGGTCTCGGGGCCTGGGCGGCAGCACTGCCTGGGGGCCTTGGCGCTCAACTCGGAGCCGGCGGTCTACCCCTGAGCGCCGGCGAAGCCCAGCGATTGGCCCTGGCTCGGGTGCTGCTTGCCGGCCCACCCTTGCTCTTACTGGATGAACCAACTGCCCGCTTGGACCCGGCAACATCCGCGGCCCTCATGACTGAGCTCTTGAACGCGACCAACGGCCGCTCCGTCCTCGTTGTGAGCCATGACATGAGCATTGCCGACCACGTCGACCGCGTTATAACGATGGAGCGGGGCCGGGCAACAGCCGCTTGACCATGCCACGAGTGGGCATATCCCGGGACGGGCCGGGCCCTGCCGGGGCCCTACCACTCCGCGCCTGAAGTGGCCTTGTCTACCGCCCGGAGCCGCCGCACGAGCACCTCCATGATGCCCCACGCGACATCGGGGTGTTCTTTGAGGAACGGCCTGAACTCCCATTGCGTGAACACGAGGCAGCGCAGCTTGGTCGCAGCCACGACGTCTGCCGAACGCGGGGAACGGTCGATGATCGACATCTCGCCGAAATGCTCGCCTGGCCCGAGCCGGAAACGCGATTTGCCGCCTATTGAGACTTCAGCCTCTCCGTCGACCACGACAAAGAAAGTCGACCCCACCTCGTCCTCGGTCGTGAGGCGCGTCCCGGGCTCGTAAGACATGTCGTGAGCCACTTTCGCGAGCGACCTGAGGTCCTTCTTGGAGAGCGCGGCAAAAAGAGGGATCCTGCCCAGAAGCTCGGTCTCGTCAGGCATGGAGCAAAGCATACAGGTGGCGAGCTGCGGCGCCGTGGCGGGGGCGCGGGCGCTAGAGCCAAGCGCTCCGTCCGGCCCGTCGCTCCCTTGCTCGGCCAGAGCGCCACTAGTAACGTCCCTTAGCGCTAGCGAACATTGAGCCAGTGAGGTAGGCAAGCATGTTCAAGACTGTCCTTGTTGCCGCGGATGCTTCCGCGACCGCCTCGCGCGCGGTTGATGCCGCGGTGGAGCTCGTAAAGACACTGGGGGGCGACCTCCACGTCGTGACCGCTTATGACCCCGATTCTGTGAAGATTGACAAACTTCCCGACGAGTACATCGACCGGGTCCAAGACCCCGCGGACCTCTTGCTCGAAAGACTGCGCACTTCGATCAATGACAAGGGGGTCCAGGCGCGCTATTACCCGGCCGCGGGCGACCCTGCGGACGCGATAGTCAATGTCGCAGACAAGATCGGCGCGGATCTCATTATCGTCGGCAACAAGGGCATGAAGGGCGTCCGCCGGGTCCTGGGCAGCGTCCCTAATTCGGTCGCCCACAAGGCCAATTGCTCGGTCCTGATCGTCGACACGGTAAGCCAGGCCTGAG
>DATJSU010000057.1:0-1072 GCA_035503915.1 Acidimicrobiales bacterium
CCCAGGATGGCGAAGTGACGTGGGTCGATGGAGAAGCCGAGCCTCGTCTTGGCCGTGCGGGCAAGACCGCGGAACATCTCGTCGGGAGCCTCGATCGTGGCTCCGCACTCCTCGCAGATGAAGTGGGCGTGGGCAAGCGAGGCGAGCTGATAGGTAGCCGGGCCGTGCCCGAGATGGGTGTGCACCACCACCCCGAGACGCTGAAGGTCCTCCAGGTTGCGGTAGATGGTCGAGATGTGCACGTCCGGCGCCCGGGCCTGGACCGCCTCGGCCAACTCCTCTGCGCTTAGGTGGCCTTCCGCCTCGAAGAGCACCTCCAAAAGCACCCGACGCGAAGGCGTAGCTCTCCCGCCCCGGGAACGCACCAGGGCCAGCACATCGTCCACCGTGGCAAAGTCCACGATCCCGGCATCGCGAGGGGCGAGCGGCTTGCTCACGCCGCCAGCATAGAAGCCCACCACGGGATGCGGAAGGCAGGCACTTGCGAGCAGATCGCAGCAAGGAGCAGAATGCATCTGGACCTCTGTCCCCGCAGCGCGGCGGGTGGTCCGTCGATCGACCTACCACAACCGACCAAGAAGGAGGAGCCGCATGGCCGTGACGGAGGCACCTACGTCCCTGGGGCGGATCAGGCGGGCCCGAGGGATGCTCAGCCCGAGCGACTGGCGCCGGGCCGGGGGGATGTTCGCCACGATCCTGGCGCTGCACATCATCGGGTTCGGGATCTTCATCGCCTTCGTCGTCCCCGACCACTACAAGGGCCTGGGGATCGGGGTGAGCGTCACCGCCTACACCCTGGGTCTCCGCCATGCCTTCGACGCCGATCACATCTCGGCCATCGACAACACCACCCGCAAGCTCATGAACGAGCGGCGCGAGATCAAGGGCGCCAAGCGTCCGCTCAGCGTCGGCTACTACTTCTCCCTCGGCCACTCGACCATCGTCATCGCCATCGGTGTCGGGATCGTCATCGCCGAGAAGGCCGTCTACGGCGCGGTCTCCAACAACAATTCCGGCCTGGAGCAGTTCGGCGGGGTCTTTGGCACCATCGTCTCGGCCAGCTTCTTGTACC
>DATJSU010000058.1:0-1616 GCA_035503915.1 Acidimicrobiales bacterium
CCCCGAGCCACGGCCTGTGGACCAAGGACGGGGCGGCGTTCCTCGACGCCCTCGATCTCTCGCCCATGCACCGCTGGGTGGTGAGCGACTGCCAGGCCCTCCTCGAGGTCCTCGGGTCACGGATCTCTCTGCTCGAGGCCGAGATCCGCCGCCAGGCCAAGCCCGACAAGCGCGTCGATGCCTTGATGGACATCCCGGGCATCGGGCTCCTCAGTGCCATGACCCTCGTCTCGGAGATCGGGGACATCAGCCGCTTCGCCACGGCCCGCAAGCTGTGCGCCTGGGCGGGGATCATCCCCTCCATGCGCAACTCAGATCGGACGTTGCACCACGGCCACATCACCAGGGCGGGGCCGGCGGCGGTGCGCCACGTCCTCTCCGAAGCCGCCCAAACGGCCATCCGCAAAGAGCCCTACCACTCCGACTTCCTCGCCACCAAGCGCCGGCGAGGAACGGGTATCGCCCTCATCCGGGTGGCACGCAAACTGCTCACCCAGTCCTTCTATGCGCTGTGGGCCCTGGAGGACGAGCAGCGCCAATGTTCGTGAGTTTGGTCAGATCGGCCGGGCGAGTCCGAGGTATCCCCGTGCGCGCCTGATGGCGCCGAATATTCGAGTGAGACAGCCCGGCTTTCGCATTTGACGTCGTGCGTCCCGATTGGGACCGAATGGGTGGTTGCGAGACCAACTCCGTCGAGAGTTCGCTCCTTGGAAAATGATGCGCCGGTCCTCGCCGGCATCACGGTCGTTCGTCCTCGCGCGCCTGCGCGCGCTCCGGGCGCTCCACCGTGACCCCGCCTGCGGGTCGGCGCGAGTCATCTACCAGGAGCTACGTCCAACTGCACTCACTCTTGACACCGGCCCTTCTCATGGGAGGGCCAGCGACCCATAATCGACGCTATGAGTACGGGCCTCCTTCCGTGCTCACTGGAGTAAAACTCCGAACGAGCTAGGACCTGACGGTCCGCTCAAGGTCCTCTCGGGACCATTAGTTGCTGACGAGCTCGGGAAGGAGGCCCACCGCCATGTTCGTCGGAATGGACGTGCATCGCAACCGCACCCAGGTCTGCGTCTTGGACCACAAGGGGAACGAAGTTCGCAACAGAAATGTCGCCAACAACCGCATCGCTCTCAAGAAGGAGCTGGCCGGGCTCCGGAAGGGCACCCCGGTCGCCTTCGAGGCCGCCTATGGCACGGGGTGGATCGCCGAGATGCTCGGCGATCTCGGCTTCGAGGCTCACCTGGCCCATCCGGCGGGGTGCCGGGCCATCGCCGACGCCAAGCTGAAGAACGACCGGGTGGATGCCCGGACGCTCGCCAACCTGCTGCGCACCGGCTACCTGGCCGAGGCCTGGCTCGCTCCTAAAGACGTCCGCGAGCAGCGCCTGCTCCTGCGCGAGCGGGCCCGGCTGGTGCGTATCCGCACGTCGGCCAAGAACCGGATCCGGGCCCAGATCGCCGACGAGGGTGTCCCCGCCCCGAGCCACGGCCTGTGGACCAAGGACGGGGCGGCGTTCCTCGACGCCCTCGATCTCTCGCCCATGCACCGCTGGGTGGTGAGCGACTGCCAGGCCCTCCTCGAGGTCCTCGGGTCACGGATCTCTCTGCTCGAGGCCG
>DATJSU010000059.1:0-41267 GCA_035503915.1 Acidimicrobiales bacterium
ACGGAGCGGCGCGAAGGGGCGCAGCACGGGGACGGGCGGGAAGGAAGCGGGCGGGGCGGGGCGGGGCGCCGTGGCGTGGGGCCGGGCGCCGTGGCGTGGGGCCGGGCGCTGTGGCGTGGGGCCGGGCGGGCCTCAGGCCGCAGCCCTGCACTGACCGTTGCCAGCACTCACGAGAACCGTCGCAGTGAGCCGAAGCCGGTGCCCCGTCACCGATATTGCCCGTCTCACCGATCTACGGTGAGACAATCATCGTTCCTCTTCGTGCCCGGAAAAACCATAGAGCTGCAACATAACATGCGGCCAGCAGACCGCCGCACCAAGCGAACGCTGCCCAGGCGCTGTTGCCGGCATGGCCGTATATGAGAAGCGATCGCATGGTATCGACGATCGGCGTCATTGGCTGGTGCTCGGCAAAGGCACGTACTGGTGGGCTCATCGTCCCCGTCGGCGTGAAGCCAGGGCTTACAAAGACCAGGAGCAAGAGTATGTAACTGAAGGACCCAGCACCTTCCGCGGTCTTGGCAAGCAGACCGAACATAATTGCCAGCCATGTCGTAGCCAAGGTGAACAAGGCTGTTAGAGCTACGAAGAGCAGCCACTCAACGACTGCAGCGTGCGACCGGAAGCCGACGAGCAAGCCGACGAGCACGACAAGGAACACCGAGAACAGGTTGGACAACAATGATGAAACAGCATGACCGCCCAGTATGGAAGATGACGCGATCGGCATGGTACGAAATCGGTTGGACCATGCCCCTCTGCAGGTCCATGCTCAGGCGCACTGCCGCGTAGGCGATGCCGCTCACCACCGTCATCGCTACGACGCCCGGTACGATGAAGTCGATGTATTTTACGGGCCCTGTACGGAACATTTGGCCGAAGCTGCCGCCGAACACGTACACGAACATCAACATGAGGGCGACCGGCATCGCAACCACGGTAATAATCGTGTCCGGGCTGCGGACGATGTGGCTCAAGCTGCGCTTGGTCATCGTCCAAGTGTCGCTGAACAGACGCATCACGCCTCTCCTTTTCGATCATTGATTATTTGCAGGAACGCGTCGTCGAGCGTTGGCGACTTTTGCTCGAATTCGGCGACCGCGACCTGGGCCGTTTCGAGCAGGCTGAACAGCCGGTTGACTTGCGCTACGCTGCCGTCGGTCGAGATGCTAAGGGCGAGGGCGCCTTCCCTGCGGCTCGGTTGACGGTCCGCAAGCACCTGTGCGGCCTTGGCCAGCTGCGTCGCATCGCCAAAATGTAGCTCGATCTGGCCGTGCGGGAGCACGCTCTTCAACGCTTGCGGTGTACCCTCGGCGGCGATCCTGCCGTGGCTGAGGATGGCGATCTTGTCGGCCAGCCGGTCGGCCTCGTCCAGGTACTGCGTGGTAAGGAAAATGGTCTTACCAGCGTTGGCGAGCGACTTAATTTTGTCCCACATCATGTTGCGACTTTCCGGGTCGAGCCCGTTCGTCGGTTCGTCCAAGAAGATGATGGCCGGGTCGCCAACTAGGCCCAGGGCGATGTCGAGCTTGCGACGCATCCCCCCGGAGTAGGTCAATGTGCGCCGGTCGGCAGCATCAGTAAGGCCGAACTGTCGCAATAGTGATCCGGCTGTCCGGGCTGGGTTCTTGACGTGGCGGAGCGCACCGATCAAAACGAGGTTCTCTCGCCCGGACAAGAGGGGGTCGACAGCGGCGAACTGCCCGGTCAGGCTAATTGATTCGCGGACTTCGGCCTCGTGCTTCGCCACATCAACCCCGTTCACTTTCGCCACGCCACCGTCTGCGCGCAGCAGTGTCGTCAAGATGTTGATGGCGGTGGTCTTGCCCGCGCCGTTCGGGCCAAGTAGGGAAAAGACTGCCCCTCGCGCCACCGTGAAGTCGATACCGTCCAGCACGACGGTGCTCCCAAAGGACTTGCGCAGGCCCTTCACCTCGATGGCGGGGCCGGCGTCAGCCATGGTCGGCCGTCCTGGTGAAACAGGCGCCCTCGGCAACGTCTGGGCCACTGGCCCGGAAGATGCGGATGTCGCCGAAACCCGTCCGTGCCCGGACTTCCACCGATGCCTCCCCCGGTTTCGGGGGCCCGGATGCGTCCAAGCCGTTGACCACTTTTCCCCGTGGTGCCTCGAGGTCCAACAACGCCGCCACGCCTCGGCGGACGCCCACTTCGACTTCGCCGGCCGCCGTGTGGACGTGGACGGTGCCGCCCATTACCTCGTTGATCTGGACGCTGCCGTTGGCCGTCTTGGCCTCGACATCCGCACGGGCGAGCGCGACCGAGATCTTGCCGTTCGCAGTCGTCGCCCGCAGGTCTGCCTTCGCCTCGCCGACCCAGACGTCGCCGTTGGAGCTCTTTACGACGGCGGCGCCCTCGATGCGTGAAACGTGGACGGCACCGCAGCCGGTCGTCATTTCGCTGTGCCCGACGGCCCGCTCGACGGTGATATCACCGAACCCCGTCCGAAGTTGCAGCGGCCCGGCCTGAGAGAGCTGGATGTCGCCGGCCCCGACCTTGAACGTGCACTCGCCGAGGATGCCTGTCCCCCGGAGCTCGCTGCCCCTCGTCGGCCCCAGGAACGCGTTGCCCACACCAACCTCGCCCCGCAGCCGGGATCCCGAAGGCAGCTCGATCTTGACGTCGACCGACCCGCACTCGCTCCAAACCACATACTGCCGCCAGTTCCTCGGCGTCTTCACTGTCAAGACCCCGTCGCTGTAGCTGACCTGGGTCTGCTCAGCGGCGCCCACGTCGATCTTCTTGGCGGGGTTGCTGGGGCGGACCTCCACGACCGTGTTGGCCCGGTCGCTCGCAATTATCTCTGCGCTCCCCTCGCTGATGTCGACCGAGACGGAAATGGGCGCGGGTGTACCGAATGTGGGCATGTGTCCTCCTTGGGTACTCTTTGCTCTGCGAAATGAGCAGGCGGCGGCTGGTGCTAGCGCGCCCACCCGACATAGCGCTGGGGGCGTGACATCGGCGCGCTGCCGTCACGTCTTGGGGGCCCGGCCCGGTCCAGAGCGGCCGTAACTGCCCTCACAAGCCAGGCGTTGAGCGAGACGCTTTCGCTTGTCGCCGCCTGCTCGGCCCGCGCCTTCAGTTGGTCCGGCATGCGCAGGTTGACCCGGGCCGTGGCGGCCTCGTCTGTTTCGGTGGCTGGTACGGCACCGTTGGCGGGTGCCGCCGAGCCCTCGGCTACGCCCGTCTCATCGGGGCCGGCCCCCCGAGGCCGCTCCGCGAAACCTGCCGTCTGGCGCACGACGAACTCGGGGTCACGGCCCCTCAGGCGCAGTTCAACCGAACCAGGGGCCAGCTCGCAGGTGATCTCCTCGGCGGCGGCGACAAGCGCGTCTTGCAGGGCGAGCCGGACCGTGGAGTCGATCGCTGCGGTCAAGCGCTCGGCCACAGCCCTCGCTTCGTCCCCACCCGCCTCGGCGGCGACCGTGAGCTGGTGGTGGATCGTCTCTACGTAGGGACGCAAATCCATGGCATCATTATGGCACCAGTAGTGGCGCCATGTCAAGCTGCACAATGCCAAATTGATGCCGTCTGTGGCACCACATGGCGCGGCGAGCGATGCCAGACCTTGTTGGTGAGGGAACGCTCCCGGTCAGCTGCCATGGACGAGGGGCCACGAGCGCGCATCAAGGGTGCCGCGTGGCCAGACTTGAGGTCGGGACGGCTTAAGGGTGCGGTGGTGATATTTGGGGGCGCTCAGCATGGCGCTCAGTCGCCGTCGGATGGCGCTCAGTCGCCGGTGGTGCCATCGATCACCTCGCGGAGGAGGTCGGCGTGCCCGTTGTGCCGCGCATACTCCTCGATCATGTGCACGAAAACCCAGCGGATGTCTCGCTCCCGCTCAGGGTGGTCGCCCCTGCTGGGCACGATATCGTCGAGCGACCTTCCAACGACGGCGATGCGAGCGGCACCACATTCGCGCTCAAAAGCTGCCAGATCTGCTACTGCGTCGGCGTCATCGATCCCTTCGAAGTCCAGGTCGACGCCGTCGGGGTCGTAGACGAAGGCCAGGTCCTCACCTGCGGCATGCATCCGGAACCACCAGCGCTCGACATCGACCATATGGCGGACGAGCCCAAGCAGCGACAGGCGGGAAGGTGCCACAGCCCGTCGCTTGAGCTGCTCCACCGTCAGCCCTGCGCACTTGGTGAGGAGTGTGCAACGGTGGTAGTCGAGCCACTGCTCAAGGCTGGTGCGCTCGTCGGCGACCAGGTCGGGATACCTGCGTTGGACAGCGGGGGCCTTCCAGTACTCGTTCATGGCTCAATTCAACCAGGGACCAGGCGAGCGACCAGGACCTCGAAGTGCCGGACCGGCCGGGGGCGCGGGGCCCGGAGGCCCCTTGCCCTACCTCAGTCGCGAGCACGTGCAGTTTTCCTAGGTTGCAGGGTGCAGGTTGCTACTTTGCAGGCACAGGTTTGCAGGCACAGGCCCGCTCAGCGGTGCGGTTTCGGTTCCCGTGGCTACCACCTGGGGAGCCCGGCCCTAGCCTGGCGAGAAAAAGGGGGGCTTTGATGACAACCGCCGACCATGACGAGCCTCGGACCTCCGGTGCAGGCCAGCGATGGCCCGCTCTTTCCTACGGGGAGTGGCGCCTTACCTGCGACACCCTGCACGCCCACACCCAACTATTGGGAAAGCTCGCGACGCGACTGGCCCCACCGGAACCACAGCTACAACACGCGGCGTTGCGCCTCACGGCGCGGGGCTGGGAGACCGCTCCGCTCCCCGCACCTGACCGTTCGGGAGCCCTGGTCGCGTTGTTGGATCTCCGCACTCACGAAGCGGTGATCGAGCACAGTGATGGCAGGGTGCGCCGGGTGCCCCTAACCCCTCACCGGTCTGTCGGAGATGTGGCGACCGCCGTGCTGGGCGCTGTCGAAGGACTCGTTGGGCCCATGAAGCTGAACTTGACGCCCCAAGAGGTCCCGTGGACCGCCCCCTTGGACGAGGACGACATGCACCACACGTACGAACCTGCACAGGTCGCAACGTACTTCTCCGCCGCAACGCGTGCTGCGCTCGTCCTGGCGGAGCTGCGCGCCCCGTACCGCGGCCGCTCGAGCCCAGTCAACGCCTGGTGGGGCACCTTCGACTTGGCCATCGCGCTTTACTCGGGGGAGCCCGCCGAGGCTCCCACCACAAACTTCATCATGCGCAACTCGGCAAATGCCCAGCAGATCGAGATCGGTTGGTGGCCCGGGGACAACCGCCATCCCCAAGCGGCGTTTTTCGGTTTCGCGGTCCCCGCGCCAAGCAGTTTCGCAACAGGGGCGCTCTTGCCGCCAGCCGCCCATTGGGACCCCGGTCTCGGCGAGTACATCCTCGAGTGGGATGACGTGATAGGCAACCCGGAGCCCCACCAGGCTTCCGTGCAGTTCGGTCGGTCCCTGATCGCCCATGCATGCATGGTCTGCGACTGGGGCCCGGTGCTGTCGGCCAGCGCACGAGGAGAACTAGCGCCGCTGAGCTAAAGAAGGCGCTACCGCTTGGGGCGGTTGTCCCTCTAGGGCAGACACTCGTTCCTCGACGACAGGCAAAGGCCGCCTGGCACTAGTCCCTATTCGTCCAGCCGGGCGACGAACAGCCTCCGGCTGCCGCGGTCCTCGACGACCACCACCTGCTTTCCTCTGTCAATTGGCTCATCGCAATAGACGAGGTACGCCTCCGTCCCACCCCGGACGCGCAGGATGGCTTCACCTGGCTTGTCGCCACCAGGGACAGCGGTCGTTACCTTGGCGACCCGCCCCACGAGAGCCGCGTTCACGCCCTCGCTATTGGCACGCTTGGCGCTCCTCCGGGGTCTCAACAGGCCCATCTCTACGCGATGGTAGAACCCCATCGGCATGCGCCGACGGAGTTCTATGGCGCGCGAGCCGCAGCCGCAGGGCCCCAAGAGGCCGGGCACCGGCACGCACCCGGCCTCTCGTGCACAAGAGGTCCTTGTTAGTTGACGACGATGCCGGCGGGCGTAGCGCCGGCGGGCAACTGCGTCGGCGAGCTCGCCAGCTCGGTGAGGTTGCCGCCTTCCACGGCAAAGGAACCCACAGCGCCGATGCGGCTCTCGTCAACGTAGAGCGTGCCGCCGTCGGGGCTCAGGCGGGCGTCAACCGCTCCCACGCCACCTGTGGCGCTGACCGGCGTGCTGCCGAGGAGGGTCAAGGTCCCGCTAGGGGCGATCCAGTAGCGGGAGATGTTCCCCGACCCCGTGTTGACGGTGAAGAGGAACTGGCCATCGTGCGTGATCTCGACCCAGCAGGGTGCGGTCTGGTAGTCAGCGAAGGGGGAACCCGCGATAGGCGACAGCGCCCCGCCCCAGGCCACGTTGAAGGCCGAGACCGTTCCCAGGCCGGTCCCATTGTGCGCGTTGGACACGAAAAGCTGGAACGGGTTGGTCGGCCGGAACTCACTGCCGAAAGGCCCTAGGCCTTGAGCGGCAAGGGGAGACCCGGGAGCGGCGGTCAAGAGCCCGTCCCTGCCCACTAGGAAGGTCTCTATCTGTGATGTGCCCGAGAGGTTACCGGCGAGCGTGTTCCCGATCGAGTTGAACAGCACGTCGTCGGGCTGGGACCCGTTGGGCAGGGGTACCGTTGAGCCAGCCAGCGGTTCGAGCTGGCCCGAGACGCTGAGGGTGAAACCGGTGAAGTTCGGGCCGACAGCGCCGGCGTTGGCGACGTACACCAGGTTGCCGTGCACCGCCACACTGACCGGCATAGGGCCGCCTGAAGAGACGGCTCCGCCTGGGACTGCTTGGAGGCTGCCGTCCCAGTTGACCCGGAGGACGGAGATCTGGTTACTCCCCGCGTCTACCGCTATCAGGAACCGGCCATCGGCGCTGAGCTGGAGCGCTCCTTGGGAAGCGAGCCCAGCGCCCGTCCCGGCGCCGCCGGCCGGGAAGGGTGACCCTGGCACGGGTGAAAGTGACCCGTTGGCGTGGCGGTAGAACGCCGCGATCGTGTTGGCCCCGATGGTGTTGTCGTCCAAATAGACATGCCCGACCACCGGGGAGAAAGTGGTCGGGCCGTTCCCTGTCACGCCATCCGCACTAGCAGGCCCGGCGACGAGCGTGACGAGGGCACCGGCACTGGCGAGCGTGGCGACGCCGAACGCAAAGCGCACGGCCATATTGATGTGCTTTCGCATCGTGTTCGTAACCTCCGTGGGTCCCGAGGGGGGACGCGAAGTCGTCCAACCCCGACCTATTGGAGACGCCAGAGGCGGCAGGACGATTGCCCGGCGGCACGACGTCCCCCTGCACGTGAACCCTGAGCGCCCGGCGCCTGCTCCCAGGTCTGTACAATCTGACGATCCAATTGAGTGCTGGGGCGCCGGGAAGCCTGGTCGGCAACTCGGGGCCCGAGCACTAAGGCCAGCGTGGCGCCAGACATCGTCGGCCTGGTGGTCAGCCTTGCCTTGCTGGCGGCAGCGGGTGACCAGTTCATCCTCAGCACCTCCCGTATCGCCGGCGCCTTGCGGGTGCCACCGACGATCGTGGGTGCCTTGGTGGGAGGCCTCGGGACCAGCATCCCCGAACTGGTCGTGGCCGCCCTCGCCGCCGGCCGCCGCTCCCCGCAATTGGCCGTCGGAAGCCTTGTGGGCTCCATAATCGCCAATGTCTGCCTGGCCCTTGCCCTCGCCGCCGTGGTGGCCCCAGTCCGCGTGGGCTCGGCGACGGTTCGGCGCGAGGCGCCGCTGAGCGTCATCGGCGTGGTCCTTTTCGGGGTACTGGCGGCCGGGGGACTGTCCGTGGCCAAGGGCAGCTCCATGGCGCTCGCCATTGCCCCCGCCGTAGGGCTGTTGCTGGTAAGTGCCCGCCATCGCGACAAGGACGCACTGGGCGACGAGGTCGTTGAGCTCGTCGCGAAGTCTCCCCACCGCCCCCGCTCGGAGGCGGCACGGGTACTGGCCAGCTTGGGCGTCATGCTCGGTGGTGCCGAGCTGCTGGTGAACTCGACGCTTGGGATCTCTGCTCGCCTGGGGATCGCCCAGGGAGTCGCCGGGGTAACCCTCGTCGGCATCGGTACCTCGGGCCCCCTCATCGCCTCGTCCATCCAAGGCGCCAGGCGGGGCGAGCACGAGCTCGTGGCCGGCAACGTGCTCGGCGGCAACCTGTTCATCGCCTTGTGCGGGGGCGCGCTCGTGGGGCTGTTGTCCCCCAGCCGAGCAAGAGCTGCCGCCCTAGTCCCTTTGTGGCTGATGGGTGCGGTGGTTGCCCTGTCTTGGCTGGCGATGGCCAAGCGCCGGGGCCTTACGCGCACTGACGGCCTGCTCCTCCTTGTTGCCTACGTGGCAATGTTGCCTTTCGTCAGCCGCTGATCGAGGGGGCCTCAGAGGGTAGCCACCCCCGTGGGCACAAGTCCAGCAATGTTCCTTGACCAAGCGGACGACCACCAAGCCAGCCAGGACCTCGTCCCGTTCCCCAGCGCCAGCCACCTCGTCGTGCCCCACCACGACCTCCCGTCGGCAGGCGGGCCGGTGGGCGGGCCGGTGGGCGGGCCGGTGACACCCGAGCTTGAAGTCAAGGCCCCGTACTTCGTCCGGCGTGGGCGTAGCCTGGCGCACCGTTGTCGGCGTGCCGAGAGCACTGGCTATGCTCCCTACCACGGCCAGCGAGGGGAAGGCGAGTGAGACGCGGCGCGAGCAGAGCAGGGTCGCAGCACCGTTTTCTCGCGATGCGGTCATGGAGGCCGCCGCCAGCTCCTGTACCCGGTTCCTGGCCGGCCATGGGCCTCGGCGGGCACAGACGTTGCTGGCGACGATACCCACCGACACCGAAGCTGACTACTACGGGACCGGCGGCGTCGTGGCCGACCTCGAGGCCGAGGTGGCGTCGTTGTTGGGCAAGCAGGCGGCGTTGTTCTTGCCGACCGGGACCATGGCGCAGCAGGCCACCTTGCGAGCCCACGCCGACCGCCGCGCGAGCCGCAACATAGCGTTCCATCCCGCGTGCCACCTGGAGACCAACGAGGAGCGCGGTTACCAGTACCTGCACGGCCTGTTCGGCGTTCCCGTGGGGCGACGGCATGAGCCGCTGTCCTCCGTGCACCTCAACGAGGTCCACCAACCGGTGGCCGCCCTGCTCGTTGAGCTCCCCCAGCGCGACCTGGGCGGCACCCTGCCGAGCTGGGACGAGCTTGTCGCCCAAGTCACATGGGCCCGTGACCGCGGCGCTGCGGCCCACCTGGACGGCGCCCGGTTGTGGGAAGCCACGCCCTTTTACGCCAGGTCGGCCAACAAGTCCCTGGCTGAGATCGCCACCCTGTTCGATACCGTTTACGTCTCTTTTTACAAGGGCCTGGGCGCCATTGCTGGGTGTTGCGTCGCTGGCGACCAGGACGTGATCGATGAGCTGTCTATTTGGCGCACCCGTCACGGGGGTCGCTGCTTCATGCTGTGGCCATACGCCGCGTCCGCTCTCACTACGCTGCACACCCGGCTCCCGCTGATGCCCAAGTACTACAGGCACGCCGTCGCCATCGGGCGCGCCCTCAAGGAGGTGCCCGGTGTCGAGCTGATGCCCGCCCGGGTGCAAAGCCCGATGATGCACCTGCGGTTTTCGGTAAGCCTCAACACCTTGAGGTCACGGGCTATCGCCATCGCCAAGTCTGAAAAAGTCTGGACCTTCGCGCGCCCCTTCGCCTCCGAGGGGCCGAACCTCCAGCGGGTGGAGCTCCAAGTGGGCGATGCCACGCTGGAGTTCCCACCCGACGAGGTGCGCGACCTCATTGCCCGCCTGGCGGAGCCGTCGGTAGCCAAGGCGGCCCGGACCTCCAGAGCGCCCACGTCCGCCACACCTGCCAGGACTGCCAAGTCCGCCAAGGTGACCCAGAGAAGCAAAAGCCGCTCAGCAGCCGAAACCCCTGGCTAAATGACCCTTCTCCCGGCTAAACGACCCTGCCGCGGGCACCACCGCAATGTTTAGTTGGGGAAAATTAGCCGGCGATTCGCCATCCCCTTTGACTGGGGCCCGGCTTGAAGTACTCTCCTCGGCACTTGAAGGGCCACCACCTCCTTCCGATCAGCTGTGAATGGTCCCGACCCCTGGTTGGCTTCGATGTGGGTGACGAGAAGCCTGGGCCGCTAACCGTCGAGGTCGCCTGGGAGCTACCCCAAGGGCCTTCGCGCTCGACCGTCACACGAAGGTCCCAAGGAAATGGCTGCCGCGCGGCGAACGCGCCACCGGCGTCCTCAAGATCCGGTCCGCCCGGCCGCTGTCGGGCAGCGCATTGGCGAAAGCTAAAGGCGCACAGCCAGGTCTTGTCGGTCGCGCCACCCTCTTGCCATTGCGGCAGTGTCGAAGGCGGCGGCGAAATCGCCTGAAGCTCTGAGCGCTATCGCCCCTCCCGTCCCACCGTATTGAGCAACCGCCTCCAACGAGGCGACCACGGCCTCGTCAAGCCCTCTCCCCTGCCGCAGCACCCAGTCAACGCGGTGGGCGAACCCCGCCAAGATGAACGCTTCGCCCGTACCCGTGGCCGACACCGCTGCGATCGAGTCGTCGGCCCAAGTCCCCGCTCCGATTATCGGGCTGTCGCCGACGCGCCCGGGCCGCTGCCCTCGGCGCCCTCCCGTAGAAGTGGCGGCGGCGACGTGGCCATCGGCGCCCACTGCCACCGCACCGACGGTCCCCTCTTCAGACAGAGCTGGCGGGCCTTCGCCCGCGCTGAGCGATATCTGCTCGAGGCCGGCCGCCCGCGAGAGCTCATCGGCTCCAGGCCCAGCAAGCAGCAACGGGTGAAAGCTGCTCGCCGTCGCCAACCCGGGACCGCCCCTAAGGGGCCCCTCGACATCGGCTGCGGGCCGAGGCGCGTCGTCGAGGTGCGCTCGGCGGGGGCCCGCAACGAGGAGCGCGGCTCTTACTGGGTTGGCCGGCCAAGTAGTCGCGCAGACGGCCCCTGCTCGACAGCCCTCACCGTCCATCACCGCGGCGTCCATCTCCACGGTGCCAGCAGTCGTGGGCACCGATCCTCGGCCAGCGTTGAACATGCCGCTTGCTTCCATGGAAGCGACAGCCTCGACGACTGCCAGCAGCGCGCTGCCTCCGGCCCCGAGCACCACCCAACCGGCATCCAAAGACGCTTCGAGAGCTTTCCCCATCATCTCGTAGGCACCTTGGCCAAGACGTCGGAGCCGCTCATAGTTGCCCGCTCCGCCGTGGACAACGAGCGCTGGTGGCTCGAGGTGGCCAACGTCGAGCTTGGCCGAACAGCTACCCACCGCGACGGGCCCGGCGGTCGAGCTGAACGCAACTCCGTGGATGCTTCATAGCTGCCCGCTATTTCGTGCGGCCTCGGCGGCAAAGCCCAAAATGGCGCCAAGGTCGAGGTTTTCTTCGACAGCATCAGCGAGCCGGTCGATCATCTCGTCCCTGGCGTCTACAAAAGCGAGCCCAGAGGGGCTAAACGGCTTGCCAGCGCGCGAGGCGACCTCACCTAGAAATGACGACCGAAGTTCGTCGTTCTCCAAGATGCCGTGAAGGCTCGTACCCCAGACCCCCGCACCGCTCCCGGCGACACCTTCTCGCTCGGGACCTTGGCCGTCGTCGAGCCAAAACCAGGTACTGGCTCCGCCGCGCACTTCCGGGCGGCCGTGGTGGATCTCAAAACCGCTCACCTTTTCGCCTGTGGCGGACTTGCCTTCGCGCCACCGAGTGGTCTTTTCGGGAGAAAAGGACGTGGTGACCTCCAAGTAGCCAAGGCCGCCGGCATGCCCGGCTCCCGACTCGACTTCGTCAAAGATGTCGGTCCCCAACATCTGGTAACCCGCGCAAACCCCGAGCAGTGCCGAGCCGCCACGATGGGCGGACCTCACGGCCGCCTCGAGCCCGCTCGTTTGCAGCCAGTGGAGGTCGGCGACAGTCGCCTTGGACCCGGGCAAGACGATGAGGTCGGGCGCCCCCAGCGCCAAAGGGTGGCCGACGTAACGGACCGAGACGTCGTCCTCGAGCGCCAGTGGGTCGAAATCGGTGAAGTTCGAAATGTGAGGGAGCCTCACGACAGCCACGTCCAGGGCCCTGGCGCCTTGGTTCAGGCCCGCTCCGAGCGCGAGGGAGTCCTCCTCGTCGAAGGCGAGCTCGCCCAGGTGAGGGACCACGCCCAAGCAAGGCAGCCCAAGGCGCTCCTCGAGCTCAGCGACACCAGGTGCCAGTAGCTCGGGGTAGCCCCGCAACTTATTGATCACAAAACCCCGCAATTGCCCTCTCAGGTCACTGGGCAAGAGCGTGACTGTGCCGAATATGGAAGCGAAAACCCCACCGCGCTCTATGTCGCCCACCAATATGGCCGGGACACCGGCCGCTTTCGCCAAGGGCAGGTTGGCAATGTCGGAGCCGAGAAGGTTGACCTCCGCGGCACCCCCGGAGCCTTCGATAACCACGACGTCGTAACGCTGGCGCAGCTCCCGTAGAGCCGGCAGTACCGTGGCTCGGAGGACCTCCTCGGGGCGCCAGCTAGCGCCGAAGTTCACGTCTCCGGCGGGCCGTCCCATCAGTACGAGCTGGCTCCGGCCCTCACCCATGGGTTTGAGGAGGACCGGTCCCATGCATACCTCGGCCTCGGCTCGGGCCGCAGCTGCCTGGAAGGCCTGAGAGCGAGCTATCTCGTGGCCGGCGCGGGTGACCGCCGAGTTGAGGGACATGTTCTGGGCTTTGAAAGGCGACACCCTGGTGCCCCGGCGGGCGAGCGCACGGCAAAGGCCGGCCACTAGGCGCGACTTGCCGACGTCGCTCGCCGTGCCGCAGACCATGAGAGCGCCTTGGTGCCCCACGGCTCGAGTCTCGCCCTCCGGCGGCGGCTCGCGCCAGGGACCAGTACTTGACCTAGGTGTTGATGAGGGAGCCCTAAGGTAATCCGATTAGAGGACCTACGCCCGCAGGGAGGGGACCTTGGGCTCTAAGCGGTCGAGACGCCACCTGGTGTGATTGTATCTCGGAGGCTTGATTGTCCATGGTTGCAGACATCCCCGCGCCCGACTTCCCAAGAGGGCTCTCCGTCGTCGCGCCCGGTTACGGGGCGCCGGGCGACCGCTTGATGCCGATGAACCAGATCGAAGCAGTCCTCGAGATGCTGCCCGACGCTACGGTCGTGGTCGCCGAAGATGGACGGGTCGTGGCGGCGAACGCGCAGGCTGGCCGGTTGTTTTCTTACCCACGCCAAGAGATCGTTGGCCACTCGATCGAAATGCTCGTGCCGAGCGGGTCGCGCACCTCTCACGCACGGCTCCGTAATCGCTATTGGAGCTGGCCCGATGCGCGGCCGAGCGGAGTTAGCCGGGAGGTTACCGCCCTGCGGGCGAACGGTGAAACCTTTCCAGTAGAAATCAGCCTCGGCGTGCTGTCGTCTGCGGACGGCAGGTTCGTCGTGGCTTGCGTGCGAGACCTGAGCAATGCCCGACGCGCGTGGGCCGAGCTGGACGGCGCCCATTCCCAGATGTCGGGGCAGCTGCTGGAACTCGAGAAGCACAACCGCGGGCTTCTCGGAGTCGACAGCGTCACCCACATGTTGCAGTCCGTAGTGGCCGAGCCCGAGATTTACCAGATCATCGACGAGAACGGCGGCCGGCTCTTCCCGGAGCTGTCTGGGAGGCTGATGCTGCGCGATGCCTCGGAGACGCACCTCGCGCAAGTGGCATCGTGGGGTGAGAGGAGCGACGATGGCAAGCTCCTGGACGCGAACGACTGTTGGGCTGTTCGCCTCGGGAGGGTGTGCGGGAAGCGGTACCCCGGCTCTGCGCCTCGTTGCCCGCATGCCGAAGGCCTCGGTGACTACTTGTGTACCCCGCTCGTCGCCCTCGACCGTTCCCTCGGCGCCCTCCACCTAACGCCGCGCCTGGAGGGCTCAGCCATCGGGCAAGTGGACGAGGTGCTGGCGTCTAGTTTGGTGGACCACGTCGCGCTCTCGCTTTCCAATTTCCGCTTGCTGAAGCTGCTCGAGTCCCAAGCAGTAAGGGATCCCTTGAGTGGCCTTTTCAACCGCCGGTACATGGAAGAAGCTGTCTACCGCGAGCTGCGGTACTCGGCCAGGCACGGCCGGCCATTCAGCTTCGTGCTGTTCGACATCGACCGTTTCAAGGAGTTCAACGACAGCCACGGCCATGACGCCGCCGATGCCATAGTGCGAGAATTGGCACGTTTTTTGGAGCGCAACATAAGAGCAGAAGACATCGCTTGCCGGTACGGCGGGGACGAGCTCGTGCTCATCCTTCCCGACACGCCCCGGCAGGGTGCAGTCGCCAAGGCAGAACTGCTCCAGGCGGGGATCCCGGAGTTGCACGTCACCCACCTAGGCCAGCCCTTGCCTTCGGTGACCGTGAAAGCGGGCATCTCGGCTTACCCGCACGACGGTAATGATTTCGTGTCGTTGTTCCGAGCGGCTGACGCTGCTTTGCTGCGGGCGAAGGCGCCCCAGACGACCGGCCCGCCGGTGCTGGGCTGAGGCAATAACGCATGGCGCTGACGAGCGCGCCTGCGGTTCGCGGCTGGTCGCGGTTCGCGGCGTTTGCCGCGCCTGCGGTTTGCAGTGCTTGCGGCTTGCGGCTTGCCGGATGGGAACGTATGTTCGTAAGATGACTGGGTGGGTGAAGGGGCCCCGTACGCAGAGCTGCATTGCCACTCCAATTTCAGCTTCCTCGACGGTGCCTCCCACCCAGACGAGCTGGTAGAAGAAGCGGCGCGGCTCGGGCTCGAAGCGCTCGCCCTCACCGACCACGACGGCATGTACGGGGTGGTCCGCTTCGCCGAGGCAGCCGGCGCAGCGGGCTTACCTACAGTCTTCGGGGCGGAGGTCACGCTCGGCCTGACCCGTTCCCAGATGGGCACGGCCGACCCTGAGGGAGCCCACTTGGTCGTACTTGCGCGGAGCCCGACCGGCTACGCCCGCTTGTGCAAGGCACTTTCCGCGGCGCACCTCCTCGGTAGGGAGAAGGGCCGCCCGATGCTCGACCTACCCCTCCTCGCTGCAATAGGAGCGGGTGCCGAAATAGACCTTTCCACCGTTTCGATGTCTGAGCCCCTGCAAGTTCAGCAGGCGGGGCCGGCAGGGCACACAGGAGCCGACCATTGGCTAGTCCTCACGGGTTGCCGCAAAGGCCCCGTGCCTGCTGCCCTTTTGGGCTCAGGGCCAGCGGCGGCGCGGGCAGAACTGATCAGGCTGCAACAAAGCTTTGGCAACAACAACGTGGCCGTCGAAATATGGGACCACGGGGAACCCCTCGCCTCGGCTCGCAACGACGCGCTCGTCGAGGTCGCATGCCGAGCAGGTGCAGACGTCTTAGCGACCAACAACGTCCACTACCACCGCCCGGCACGAGGGCAGCTGGCCACCGCGATGGCCGCAGTGCGGGGGCGGCGGAGCCTGGACGACATCGATGGCTGGCTACCGGGGGCTGCGGCGGCTCACTTGCGCGGTGGTGCCGAGCAAGAACGCCGCTTTGCCCGCTACCCGGGCGTCGTGGCACGGGCGGCAGAGCTTGGTCAGGCCTGTGCTTTTGACCTGAGGTTGGTCGCACCACAACTGCCACCTTTCCCAACCCCGCCGGGACATACCGAGATGACATGGCTGCGCTACTTGACAGAGGAGGGCGCCCGGCACCGCTATGGGCCCCGGGAGGCGCCCAACAACCCAAAGGCCTACTCGCAGATCGACTACGAGCTAGACATGATCGACCAGCTCGGGTTCCCAGGTTATTTTTTGATCGTCTGGGACATCGTCCGTTTTTGCAACCAAGCGGGGATCTTTTGCCAAGGCCGGGGCTCAGCCGCCAACTCGGCTGTCTGTTATGCGCTCGGGATAACCAAAGCGGACGCTGTCGGGCTCGGCCTTTTGTTCGAGCGGTTCCTTTCGCCCGAACGAGACGGGCCGCCCGACATCGACGTCGATATCGAAAGTGAACGCAGGGAGGAAGCGATCCAGTACGTGTACGGCCGTTACGGGCGCGCTCGTGCCGCACAGGTGGCAAATGTCATCACCTACCGGCCTCGTTCGGCCGTCCGTGACATGGGCAAAGCCCTCGGAGCTTCGCAGGGGCAAGTGGACGCGTGGTCCAAGTGCATCGACCCGTGGCAGCTCCAATTGGGCGCAGAGGGCGCGGCAACGCCAGGCGGGGCCGGGGCGGACGGCGGGGCCAGGGCCGGGGCGGACGGCGGGGCCAGGGCGGGGGCCGGGGCGGGGGCGGGGGCGGGGGCGGGGGCCACCATACCTGCCCCGGTGCTCCAACTTGCTTCTCAGGTGCTCGAATTTCCCCGTCACCTTGGGATCCATTCAGGTGGCATGGTCATTTGCGACCGCCCAGTCTCAGAAGTTTGCCCCGTCGAGTGGGCAAGGATGGCCGACCGCAGTGTGCTGCAGTGGGACAAGGAAGACTGTGCGAAGGCGGGGCTCGTCAAGTTTGACATGTTGGGCCTCGGCATGCTCTCGGCCCTCCACACCACAGTCGACCACATAAAGGCCTTTTACGGCACGGACATCGACTTGGCGGCGCTGCCGCAGGACCCGGACGTGTACATAATGCTGAGCAAGGCCGATTCAGTGGGGGTTTTCCAAGTCGAAAGCAGGGCCCAGATGGCTACCCTCCCCCGCCTCCGGCCGCGTACCTTTTACGACCTCGTCATCGAGGTCGCTCTCATCCGGCCAGGGCCCATCCAGGGCAAGTCGGTCCACCCGTACTTGCGCAGGCGGAGCGGCTCCGAAAAGATCACCTACCTCCACCCCTTATTGGAGCCCTCCCTGAAAAAGACCCTCGGCGTGCCGCTTTTTCAGGAACAGCTCATGCAAATGGCAATCGACGTGGCTGGTTTCAGCGGTGCCGAAGCCGACCAGCTGCGCCAAGCGATGGGGTCCAAGCGAAGTGCACAGCGCATGGAACGTCTGAGGGCGCGCTTTTACCAAGGCATGGCAGCGCGGGGGGCAACGGGAGCGGTAGCCGACAGGATATGGTCGCAAATGGCAGCTTTTGCCAACTTCGGTTTCCCTGAGAGCCACTCGGTCAGCTTCGCTTACCTCGTCTATTCGTCGGCGTGGCTGAAGCTCCACTACCCGGCCGCATTTTTGGCTGGCCTGCTCGACAGCCAGCCGATGGGTTTTTGGTCGCCCCAGAGCCTCGTGCTCGACGCCCGCCGCCACGGGGTCGAAGTGCGCCGTCCCGACGTCAATACCAGCGAAGCAGTGTCATTGCTCGAGCCCGGCGGGCCTAGTGAAGACGGCGCCCAGTGCCCGGCGGTACGGCTCGGCATCAGTTATGTGCGCACTATTGGCGACGAGCTCGCCAAGCGGGTCGCAGCCGGGCGGCCCTATACGAACATGGAAGACCTCGTGCGCCGCTGCGACCTGAGCGTCCCGGAGACCGAGGCGCTGGCGACGGCTGGCGCTTTCGAATGCTTCGGGCTCAACAGGCGGGAGGCGCTGTGGGCAGCTGGTGCGGTCGCACGCGCCGACGGAGGGCAAACCAGGCCTCTCCCCGGTGTGGTCATCGGGGCAGGACCTCCTCCCTTGCCAGGTATGGGCACTATCGACCTAAACCGCGCTGACCTTTGGGCTACGGGTTTGTCACCAGACAGCTACCCGACGGAGCTGTTCAGGGCGGAACTCGACGCTCTCGGGATCGTCAAGGCCGCTGACCTTAGCCGCTTCCCCGATGGGGCCCCGATCGTAATAGGCGGTCTGGTGACCCACAGGCAGCGGCCTGCAACAGCCAATGGCGTTGTCTTTGTCAACCTGGAAGACGAGACCGGCCTGGTCAACGTCATCTGCCCGATCGCGACCTGGCGACGGTACGGCCAAATTGCCCGTACTTCGCCTGGCCTATTAGTGAGGGGCAAGCTCGAAAAAGTGGACGGCGTGATCAATGTCCTCGCAGCGAGCTTCCAAGCCCTGCCCTCATTTGCAGGGGCGGGGGTGCTGCGGTCGCGAGATTTCCACTGAGTGAGCCCCTTGATTTGCTAGGGTCCAGCTCGTGCCACGACAGGCAAAATGTCCCTCGAGGCAGCACTAGTGACCGGCCAACTGGACCTCGTGGCCCTCAGCGTTGCTGAACCGTTTGGCACCGTTTTAGTAGACCCACCTTGGCGTTTCCTCAACCGCACGGGCAAGGTCGCGCCTGAGCACCGCCGCCTTGCTCGCTACAACACCATGACGGCAAAAGAGATCGCAGCCCTTCCGGTTGGCGAGCTCGCCGCCGAGCGGTCCCACTGCTACCTCTGGGCCCCGAACGCCCTTCTCGCAGAGGGCCTAATGGTGCTCGAGAACTGGGGTTTCACCTACAAAGCGAACCTTGTCTGGCACAAAGTCCGCAAGGACGGCGGGAGCGACGGGCGGGGAGTCGGCTTTTATTTTCGCAATGTCACAGAGCTCGTCCTCTTCGGCACCAAAGGCAAGTTGCGGACCCTTTCTCCCGGTCGCCGGCAAGTCAACCTCTTCGCCAGCCGCAAGCGCGAACACTCGCGAAAGCCCGACGAGCTGTACCAAATCATCGAGGGCTGTTCGCCCGGCCCTTACCTCGAGCTTTTCGCCCGCCATGCGCGCCCGGGCTGGGTGGCCTGGGGGAACGAGGCGCCGGGAGCATGAGGTCTCAAAGGCCCTCTACCCGGCCCTGGCCCTGGCCCTGGCCCTGGCTCCGGCCCTGGCCCTGGCTCCGGCCCTGGCTCCGGCCTCCGGCCCTTCGCTAAGCGCCGGGCCACCTTGTAGCGCGCGAAGGCGGGACGGGTGCCAGCCAGGCCCAACGCGCCGACGATGCAGGCCAGGCCGCTCGAGACCACACACGCAGTCGCCCCAAAGGCGTTTACCACCGCTCCCGGTCGCACGTCCCCAACGCGCGGCTCCCTTTACGCACATGACCACGAACGCAATTTCACGGGGGCTGCAAAGTTCCGCCGTATTGCGCTTGGGTATTGCGGGCTTGCCCACTACCTACCTCACCAGTGCGCTCAATCTGGTAGCGAGCGGCCTTGTGAAGCGAATTGAGCCCGTTCGCACCAGCTAATCTCCATAGGTACACGCAGCAGTGGCGCAACCCTGGGCTAAATTTGGCAAGCTCAATTTTGGGGGCTCACATTTTCAATTTGGCGAGGCGAGCAACCCCCGGGCGATCGCTGTCGTCACCGCCGCTGTCCGGTCGTCCACGCCGAGCTTGGCAAAAGCATGCAGGAGGTGGGTTTTGACCGTTGCTTCGCCGATGAAGAGAGCCTGGCCGACCTCCGCGTTGGTCTTGCCCTTGGAAACGAGGTCGAGCACTTCGAGCTCCCGGGAGGTGAGCTCAGCGTTAGCCGCCGACCTATCACGGCGGAGAAGGCGGTCCGCCACAGCGGGAGCCAAGACGGTCGCACCCCCTGCCGCCGCTCGCACAGCGCGGATCAGCTCGGCGCGGGGCGTGTCTTTGAGGAGGTAGCCGCGGGCACCCGCCTCGACCGCCCGCAGGATGTCGTGGTCGGTGTCGTAGGTGGTGACCACGAGCACAGCGGGCCCACCCGCCCCGGCGATGCGCCGGGTGGCTTCCACTCCGTCAGTGCCCGGCATGCGCAGGTCCATGAGGACCACGTCGGGCTTCAGCTCGCCGGCGAGCGAGACCGCTTGGCGCCCATCGGCGGCCTCGCCGACGACCTCGATGTCGCCCTCACCTGCAAGCATGCCGCGCAGGCCTTCACGGACAACGGGATGGTCGTCGGCAATAAGGACTTTGACAACCTTGGTCATGCGCGTTCAACCACGTCTCCCCTGAGGGAGGACAGGTCCGAGGGCAGCTCGGGTGCCGGGCCCAATGCTGCTGCCGGGCTGGGCCTTGGCGGGCCGGGTGCGACCAGGCTGGGCCTTGGCGGGCCGGGTGCGACCGGGCTGGGTGCGACCGGGCCCAACGGCAAACGGACTGTGACGACGGTGCCTTCTCCAGGAGCAGAAAGGACGTCTACCTCGCCGCCGAGCTCACTGGCACGCGCTCGCAGCTGTGTAAGGCCAAAGCCCGCCGGGCGGGACGAGCTGAACCCCGTCCCGTCGTCGCGCACTTCGAGGACAGCCGCGAGAGCATCAAACGAAAGCACCACCGCTACCGAACATGCGCGTGCATGGCGCCCGACGTTTGCGAGAGCCTCCTGGGCTGCCCGCAGGAGCACTATTTCAGCGTTGTGAGAAATTGCACCCGGGCTACCGGTCACCTTGAGGCTGGCGTCAAAGCCGAACCGCGAGCCGGCGTCTTGGCAAACGCGCTCCACTGCCGCTACGAGGGACGCGTCTTGGAGCGGGACGGGCGAAAGCGCCGCGATCAGCGAGCGCGCCTCAGCAAGGCCCTCGCGAGCCGCCGGCTCAGCAAGAGCGAGGTGGTGCTCGGCTGTGCCTAGGTCGCCCCGCTCGAGGGAAGCTTGCGCTGCTTGCAAAAGCATTATCAAGCTAGTGAACCCCTGGGCGAGAGCATCGTGGATCTCTCTCGCGAGCCGCTCGCGCTCCGCCAAGGCGCCACTTTGGCGGCTCATCTCGGCCAGCTCGGCGCGCGTTCGCTCGAGCTCCTTGATGAGCTCAGCGCGCTGGGCGCTCTGCTCGACGATACGTGTTATATAACCACCGAGGAGCCCGGCGAGGAACAAGCTGAAGACGCCGAAGACGGCGACGGAGACCACGGTCGACTGGCTCACGCCGCCGTAATCGAGGCTGCTGGCAGCATTGACCGAGATCATCCCGAGCACCGCCACCATGGCGGGGCGGATCCCGTTGGCGAGCATGAAGAAATGGGGCACCAAGATGAAGAGCAAGAAGCCGGCGCCTGGGTAGACAAAGCAGGCTGCGGAAAAGATGGCGGCGGCACCGGCCATGTACGGCAGACGCGCCGGCTGGCGCGAGAACTTGCCTGGCGTGGCGATGTACAAGACGCAGAGCGCCCCGTAGAGGCCGAGCGAAGCCCAGAGGCGCCAGCTACCCTGGAGCTCAAAGCCGCTTAGCGCCCCAGTCCCGAGCACTGTGACAACAAAGGCGAAGTGCCACCACGGTGCGAACCGCACCCACACGTGCTCGCCTGCCAGGCTCGCAGTGCTGTCGTGCAGGTCTGCGCATGCGAGGGATGGGGGCATTATCGCTCCCCGCGCCCGGTCCAGCGGAACGTCCTTGCGGCGACCACGAGGCCCACGACGCACCAGATCAACAGTACCAGTGCCATCGTGGAGTGGTCCCAGCCACCGGTTGGTTCGACCTTGGCAAAATACGAAGGGAGCAGCGCCGAACGGTAGCCCTCGGCGATCCAGCGCAAGGGGAAGACTCCCGCAAAGTTGTAGATCCCGTGCGAGAGCGAAGTGAAGGGCACGAACACGCCCGAAATGAACTCAAGGACGAGCAGTGGCAAGTTCGCCACAGGCGCAGCCGAACGGGCCGTGCGAGGCAAACTGCTGACCGCGATCCCTAGCAAGGAGAGCGCAGTCGCGCCGAGGACCGTCACCCACACGAACGTCCACCAGCGCCCGAGCGTGCTTGGGAACGCCACGTTGTAAACGAAATGCCCAAAAAGCAAGAGCACCGTCACTTCCAGGGAGCAAGTTACGAGCACAACGATCGCCTTGCCCATGAAGTAAGCGGTCCTCGGCATAGGCGTGCCAGCGAGGCGCTTGAGACCACCGTTTTCCCGCTCGCCTGCAATTGCAACGGCCAAGTTCAAAAAGCTTGTCGAGGCGAGGCCGCTTGCTAGCAAGCCAGTCGTATAAACCTGGCTGTAGTGCACATGGGTGTGCTCAATGTAACCCGAAAATATCGACGCCAACATCGCCAAGAGCACGACGGGGAGCGCCAAAGTGAAAACGACGGCGTCCTTGCTGCGGAAAAACTGCAGCACTTCCACCTGGCCGCGTGCGAGAACCGCTAAAGCAAAGGCACGGGCGCGGGCGGTGTAGCCGTGGGCGGCAGTCAGGTCCACTTCGTCAGCCACCGTTGCAACGGTATTCGTAGCGGAAGTCATCTCGCTCCTTTCTCCTCTTCGCAGCTCTCCTCTTCGCAGCTCGCTTCGCCTATCAGGCGCAGGTAAATGTCTTCGAGCGTTGGCCTTGCGACGGTGAGCCCAGGGATCTCGCCCCCAAAGCTGACTTCCAGCTGGCGGACGAGGGCGGTCGGCTCTCGGGTTTCGCTGTGCTGCCAGCCTCCCGGCCCGAGCCAGGAGACTCGCGCAGCCGCCTCTTGCCGGCCACCGAGCTCGCGCGGGGTGCCGCTTGCGACCACGCGGCCGCGGTTGACCACCGCCACCCTGTCGGCAAGCGCCTCAGCCTCCTCCAGGTAGTGCGTCGTGAGCAGCACGCTCGTGCCCTCACGGGACAGGTCGCGCACGACGTCCCAGAACTGGCGGCGGGCTTGGGGGTCGAAGCCGGTGGTTGGTTCGTCAAGGAAGACCAGCTCTGGCTTTCCCACGATGCCGAGCGCGACGTCGAGGCGGCGACGCTGCCCGCCCGAGAGGCCCCTGATGCGCGAATTGCGCTTCTCGCCGAGGCCGACCCGCTCGATGACCTCCTCCGGGTCGGCGGGGGCTGGGTAGAAGTGGGCGAAATGTCGGACGCATTCGCTCACCGTCAAGTCGACGACGTCTTCGCAGCTCTGCAAGACGATGCCGCGCCTCGCCCTCCACGTGCTCCCAGCGCGTTGGGGGTCTTCTCCGAGGACCCGAGCCTCGCCGGCGTCGCGCTTGCGGTAGCCCTCGAGGATTTCGACAGTGGTCGTTTTCCCGGCACCGTTTGGTCCGAGGAGAGACAACACTTCTCCTTGGGCCATCTCCAGGTCGAGGCCGTCCAAAGCCACCGTCGAGCCGTAGTTCTTGCGCAGCCCGGTCGCTTCGATAACAAGGTCTTGGCTCATACCATCAGCATGGCCGGGAACCGCTGGCCCCGGGCCCGCTGCGCGGATGGTCTCTGGGCCCACCGATAGATGGGCCCGTGCGACCAGATGGGCCCGTGCGACCAGATCGGCCCGTGCGGCCAGATGGGGCTTGCGACTAGATGGTGCCGTGCGACTAGGAGAAGCTCCGCAACCAGACCTCCCGCTCGACGCGGGCGAGCACCGGGTTGTGGCTGCGAACTTGCTCGAGGGGCGCCGACTCCTCGGGCGAGTAGTGATGGCCCGGCCATACCCTCAACCTGCCGGGCATGCTCGCCACGCGCTGGAGGCTCGCGTACATCTCAGCTGGGTCCGCGCCGGGGAGGTCGGTGCGCCCGCAGCCCTCGAGGAAGAGGGTGTCCCCCGTCACGAGGTTGTCCCCCACGACGACGCACTGGCTCCCCGGTGTGTGCCCAGGCGTGTGGAGCAGCCTGGCACCGACGTTGCCCACCTGGAGGACGTCTTCGTCATGGTGGGCCACCAGGCAGGACAGGGGGGCCCCGGACATCTCGGTGACCCAGGGGACTTCCTCTTTTTGCACATGGACCGGCACGTCGGTTCGCTCGAGGAGGTCAGCAAGGCCCTCGATGTGCTCCCCGAAGATCTCCCCCCCGATGTGGTCGGCGTGGTAATGGGTGGCGAGAGCGCCGACCACGCGGAAATCCTCGGACGCCGCCCAGTCGAGGAGCGCCGCAATGTCGTAGGCGGGGTCCACGAGGACCACTTCCCGGGAGCCGGCGTCGCCGATGGCGTAGACGTGGTTGCGCATCGTCGTCGCGAACTGGTCCCCTCTCGCGAAGTCCCGCCCAGCGAGCAGCTGGCGGAAAAAGAGCCCTTCTGGCATGGCGCCATGCTAAGGGCCGGCGGAGAACCGCCCTTGGCGCCATGACGGTCATAGGTTCGCCATATGTTGGAGGGATGAGCGACCAGCTTTGCCTGCTGTGCGTACACGCACACCCGGACGATGAAGCGTCCAAAGGAGCCTCTACCGTAGCGATGTACCACGCCGAGGGCGTGCGCTGCGTGCTCGCTTGCTGCACGGGGGGTGAGGAGGGCGACATCCTCAACCCGGCCATGGACAGGCCCGATATCCGCCTCCGGCTCCCCGAGATAAGGGCGGCGGAGCTCGCAAATGCCGCCGAAGTGATCGGCTACGACGAAGTCGTGATGCTCGGCTACCGGGACTCGGGCATGCCCGGTTCGGAGGCCAACGGGCGCCCCGACTCGTTCGCGCGGGCCCCTTTCGAGGAGGCGACGGAGCGCCTCGTGGCTGTCGTGCGCCGCAACAAGCCCCAGGTAATGGCGATCTACCCGGCTCACCAGTCGATGTACCCGCACCCCGACCACATCCGCGCCCACGAGATCGGCTTGGCGGCCTTCCTCGCGGCGGGCGACCCCGAGGCCTTCCCGGGCGCCGGCCCGCCTTGGCAACCGCTCAAGCTGTACTACATGCTCTGGTCAAAAAAGCGCATGATCGCGCTGGCCGAGAAGTTCAAGCAGCTAGGCATGGAGCTGCCCTGGGGCGAAGAGCGCCTCGAGATGATGGCCAGCGCCCCACAGGAGGAGATCACGACCGAGCTGGACGTCTCTACGTGGGCAAACGTTCGGGACGAGGCGTTGAAGGCGCACGCTACCCAGGTCGACCCCAACTCCGCGTTCTGGTTCGGCCTCCCGCCAGAGGTTGCTGCCGAGCTCGGCCATTGGGACGAGTACCACCTGGCCCACAACCACACCTCCTCGCAGCCCCCTGAGGACGACCTCTTTGCCGGCATCAGGGAGCGGGCAAGGCTGTGAGCACCGCCCCCGACAAGCTGGCCGCCCTCGTCAGCTTCACAATCGGAGAAACGGGGCGCTCGGGCGCTGGCAGGGCCCGCTCAGCCAGGGCGGGACAGGGACCAGATCAGGAGGCGAGGGCGGCGCCTCAAGCCCAGCAATGGAGCACCCTTTGGTCAGGTGAGCGCCCCGGGCCCGTGAGGCGTGGGTGCGAGGGGGAGCCGGACCTGGCCCTGGCGCTTTCTCCAGAGGACGCCCGTCTCGTCGCCGAGGGCAAGCTGGCGCCGAGCGTGGCTTTTATGCAAGGACGGCTCAAAACCTCGGGAGACAACGGGGCCCTGCTCGAAGTGCTCGCCTGGAGCGCAACGCCGGCGTTCGTCGAGGCGCTCGCGGAGTGGCGCAGGGCGGGGTTGTGACGGCGCGGCACTCGGCTGTGCGACTGCGGTGGCGCCCGGTTGCGGGGCTGCGCTCGGTTGCGGCGGCGCGCCCAGCGAGCCTCAGTAGCGCCCGACGCTGACAGCAGGGAGCTCTTCGGCCTCCTGGGGGTAGCTCCTCGCGAACACGTCGTCCAGGCCGAACTCGCCCCGCTCGGGCCCGCCGAAGAACGCCACGTTGATCTCGCGTTCGGCCAAAAGCCGGCGGGAGCGGAACATAACCGCCAAATAAGCGCACAAGAGCGGCAAAACGGACACGACGGCCCACCATGCCGCAACGGAGCCGGTCGCCAGGGCCACAAGCAATGGGATCCCTAGAGCCACGAGGAGGACCGTGAGCACAAGCCGCCTACGGGCCGCCGCTCTTGCTCGCGAGCGCGTACGCCCCCCGAGAGGAAAAGCGGGCCTAGCTGCTCCAACTACCCTCGCAGGCTCGAAACGCGGCGATTGGTAAAGCACGGCAAACCCACAAGCACCGGCAGTGGCATTTCGCGACCAATTACGGTACTTACGCACGGCTTCTCTCCCTTTTTACAGGCGGCTGCACAAGGGCACAGCGCAAGCAAGCACTACCGGCCGTTTTGGACCGAGCCGGCTGAGTGAACTGCACGGAAACTAGCGCTCTTGCCCTCGGCCAGTCAAGCGGGACGGCTAATTCCTGGCCAAGCGCACCAAGAAATTACCAAATGCCCTGTAATTGAAGCTCCCAGCGTGGCGACCGGGGCGCGAAGAGTGTCACATTCCTCAGCCGGCTTGGCTGTCAGGTTTCCAGTAGTACCGTCACGGGGCCGTCGTTCACGAGGCTGACCTGCATGTTCGCGCGGAAGCGCCCAGCCGCCACCTCCGCTCCACCAGCTCGGAGCCTTTCGATCACACGTTCGATGAGCGGCTCCGCTTGCTCTGGTGGGGCGGCTTGCGCGAAGGACGGACGCCTGCCCCGGGTGGTGTCGGCATAGAGGGTGAACTGGCTGACAACCAGCACTGCGAGGCCCAGGTCGGCAGCCGAGAGGTTCATATTGCCTGCAGCATCGGGAAAGATCCGTAGCTGCCACAACTTTGTGGCGAGCCTGTCGGCAGCGCTCTGGTCGTCCGAAGTGCGCGCCCCCACCAAGGCACAAAGCCCCCGGCCGATACTGCCCACAACTTCGCCGTCGACTAGTACCGTCGCCTCTGATACCCGCTGTACGAGGCCGCGCACGACGCGAGAGCATACAGAGCCTGCAACAACGGTTGCAGCGGTCCCCTGCGGGGAACTTCCTAGACTTGCACGTCTATGGCCATCTTGGAGGAGGGAGCGCCACCAGATGCCCCCGCAACCTCCTCTCGAGACGACCTAGCTCAACCGGTCGTGGTCCAAACTGCAAAGCGAGAGGTCAAGAGAAGCCCGCTCCTCTTCGAGCTAGGGGTGATCGCCTTCCTGGGGTGGATCTACGATTGGCTGCAGGACCTGGCACCTTTGCGTGAGAGGCTCGCGTTCCGCAACGGAGAAGCCATACTTTCTTTCGAGAAATCCATCGGCCTGGCCCCCGAGAGAGCCCTCAACCACTGGCTCGACCATCATTACCTGCTCGCGTACATTTCCTCGGACTTTTACGACAACGCCATCTTCGGCGTCACTCTCGCCATGGCGGCTTGGATCTGGTGGCGCCGGCCAGACATCTACCGGCCCCTGCGCAACGATTTGGTACTGGCCAACCTGATAGGTTTTGCGGTGTTCTGGGCTTACCCCGTTGCCCCGCCACGCATGATGGACGGGTTTGTCGATGTCGTGGAGCACTTCGGCGGCCTCGGGTCATGGCACGACCTGTTGATCACCCACGCTGACCAATTGGCGGCGATGCCTTCCATGCACCTCGCATGGGCGCTTTGGTGCTCGCTCGTTATGTGGCGGCTCGCGGCGTCCTACAACCAGAGGGTCATCGCGGTGGCGGTCGGGGGCGCCTACGTGCTGAGCACAGCATGGGTGGTGATGGCCACTGGGAACCACTACCTCGCTGACGCTGTCGCGGGTTGTGCCTGCACCGTCATTTCAGCAGTTCTAGTCGAGGCTGCTTTCCCGGCGGTTGCCCACTGGGCGAGGGCACACCCGGCAAGAGCGGGGGGCGTCGCCCGGGCCTAGCTAGTGGACAGCCGGGGACAGCCGGGACGGCTAGGGACAGCCAGCGAAAAGCGTCTACCAGCGGTCCTGGACGTACTGGGCGATTCTTTCGTTGTAAACGGCGGTGACTTGCTGCACGGTGGTCTCAGGCAAGCGCTGACGGCTGCCAACTGCGGCATTTGCCTTGGCCTGAACGGGGTTGCGCGCCCCGGGGATCACTGTCGAGACCCCGGGGCCATCAGCGCACCACCGAAGCGCCACCTCCGGCAACGACCAGCCTTCTGGGAGGGCAGAGCTCTGCAGCTCCCGGGCGGCGGCGACCCCGGCCTCGTACGGCACACCAGAAAAAGTCTCGCCCACGTCGAAGGCTTCCCCGTGGCGGTTGTAAGTGCGGTGGTCGGTTGGCGCGAATGTCGTGCGCTCGTCGTACTTTCCCGAAAGCAGCCCTGACGCGAGCGGCACGCGCACGATCACCCCGACGCCCGAGCGCGCACACGCAGGGAGCAGCCGCTCGAGCGGCTTGAGCCGAAAAGCATTGAATATTACTTGCACTGTCGCCACCCCCGGCCGCTCGATGGCCCTCTCGCCCTGGGCGACGGTCTCGACGGAAACGCCGTAGGCAGCCAGGATCCCCTCGGCCACCATTTCGTCGAGCGCATCGAAGACCCGGTCATCTTCGTAGACGCCATCAGGCGGGCAGTGGAGCTGAGTGAGCGGGATGGTCTCGAGGCCGAGGTTTTCCTGGCTGCGTTCTGCCCAGGCCCGAAGGGCGCTGGGCGTGTAATTAGAAGGGTCCTGAGCGACCCGCCGGCCGCATTTCGTGGCGACGAAGAGCGAGGGGTCGTCGCGCTCTGCGAGGAAACTGCCGACCAGGCGCTCGCTCCGACCGTCGCCATAAACATCGGCGGTGTCGAAGAAAGTGACGCCCGCGTCTGCCGCGCCATGGAGGGTGGCCATCGCCTCGGCGTCGCTGACGTCGCCCCAGTCACCGCCGAACTGCCAGCAGCCAAGGCCGATAACGCCAACCGCGAGGCCGGTCTTTCCTAAGGTACGGGTTTCCATCTTGGCCTCAGTCCGCCTCGGCCCGGCAGAGGTTGCGGCATTCGCCAAGGCCGACGATCCCTGTCACGAGCAGGTCGCCGTCACGCAGGTACCTCTTGGGCTCCAGGAAATGCCCCGAGCCACCTGGGGTGCCGGTAGCGATGACATCACCCGGAGCAAGGCTCATCGCCTGAGAAATATAAGAAACGAGCGTCGCCACGTTGAAAAGCAGGTCCGAGGTGTTGCCACGCTGTACGCGCTCGTTGCCGATATCGCAATAGAGCTCCATGCCTTTTTCGTCGACGGCGGGGTCGTCCCGGGTCACCAGCCAGGGCCCGAGTGGCGTGCAGCGGTCGAAAGTCTTACCCTGCAGGAACTGGCTGGTGCGGGACTGCCAGTCCCTCATGCTGATGTCGTTGAGGACTGCATAACCAGCCACGTTGTTGAGGGCGTCCTGCTCGCCTACGCGCCGGACTGGCCAGCCAATGACAACCGCGAGCTCGACTTCCCAGTCCACAGCGTGCGAGACCGACGGGAGCGTGATCTCGTCGCGGGCGCCTGTGAGGGCCGAGGGGAACTTTGCGAACAGCGTCGGGTACGGGAGCGCCTTGATGCCCTGCTCGGCGAGGTGGGCACGGTAATTGAGGCCCACGCAGACGATCTTCCTCGGCCGCGGCACGAGCGGCGCGTAGCCGACATCGCTCAGGCTGTGGCGCGTCCCGGCGGCGCCAGCTGCTATCTGGGGCCAGTTTTCTTGCGCAAGAAGGGCACCTACGTCGGCAGCGCTCACCTCGACCGCCTCGCCGTCTTCCTCGTGGATGCGCGCTGCCGTCGTCCTGTTGCCCAATCGCAGTGTGGCCAGTTTCACCGCGCTCACCCTACATGGGCTTTTCAGCGGGCCCCCAATCCTCGGCCGCTCCTGAGCTGGTCGGCCGTCTTCGTATTTATCGTCCGTGGCGGGCCATGACCACGTGATCAGCCGTAGGTGGCTTCGGCCCACCAGTGGCGCTTCTCCCTTGCCAGGAGGTAGCACCTGCCCTCTCCTGAAACGACCTGCAGACGGGCTCGGCGACGGCCACCGGCGTCCCACCAACGTTCCTCTAAAGGCCATGGCCCCGCCCAGGCCTTCACTTCGCAGCGGCGGCCCTCGCCTACAGCCACCCAGGCGGGGCGAGCACTGAGGGTACCGCGGCTGCCAACAGTGATTTGGTTGCCCTCCATGTCGAGCACTTGGGCAGCCAAGGGAGAGCGGTGGACAACGGCCGGGGCGAGGCCAGGGAGGCGGCCGGGCCAGGGCGGCGGCCCCTCCTTGGCCGTCTTATTGGCTTTATTGGCCTGATTTGGCTGATTGGCCTGATTTGGCTGATTGGCCTGATTGGCCTGATTGGCTCTATTTGGTTTGAGCGACGGAGGCGGCTTCGAGGCCGCCCGCGGCTCCCCCCAAGGGACGAGCAGCACCTGCTCGGCGAACCCACGGCCTCCCTGGAGGACAGCAGTGAAGGCAGAGCTAGGGCCGAGCAGGCCCTGCACCCGGGCCAGCGCTCGAGCGGCACGGGCTGCCGCAGCGGCATCGCCGCCCCAGAAACCCAGCTGGCGCCCGCCCTCAGGGCAGACTTCTTCGGGGAGGAGAGAGAGCCTTATCACCCGGCCGGCCTGGGCGGCGTCTGTGGCCGGCTGCGGCCCCAGCTGCGCCCCCGACTGTGCCCCCGGCTGGGCCCCCGACTGTGCCCAACCTTCGAGCTGCCAGCGGACACGTTCGCCGATCTCGCCAGCGCTGAGCGCGCCGTCATGGCGCCAGCTACGCCGCAGAGTCGTCCCATACTCGGTCTCGGCTTCGATTGCCAAGCGCGTGCACACAAGCCCCGAGCTCACCAGCCGTTGGTGGAGCTCTTCGGCCAGCGCCCGCCCAACGAAGACCGCTGCTTGCAACTGGTCCGCCGGGGGGCTCAGTTCGGCTGTCGCCACCCAATCGGGAGGAGGTTGGCGGGGACGGAGCGAGCGTTCGCCAACGGCCCTTGCGAGACGGTGAGCCCGCAAACCGGCCGGGCCGAAGCGCGCAGTTACCGAAGGCGCGGGGAGAGCGGCGAAATCTCCCAATGTTTTCAGCCCCAACCGCCCGAGCAGGTCCACGAGGTTCGCCAGCTCGGCCGCGCCCGCACTTTGCTCGCTGACCTCGACCATGCCTGAGACCATCAAGGACTTCAACGGCAAAGTCGCCAAAAACTCCTTGCTCGCACCTGGGGGCACGACGTACGGCTGGTCAGGCTTGGCCAAACGAGCGGCCAAATTGGCCGCAAAAAGGCCATCGGCTACCCCGGCGCGACAGCACCCCTGCCAAGCAGCCACCTGCCCCACCGCTCCAGCAACTTTTAGAGCCAAAGCTTTGTCCCCCCCGAAATAGCGAGAGGGGCCTCTCGCCCCCAAGGCAAGCCGGCCAGGCGCAAGCACTTCGACCCCGGGAGCAAAGGCTTCGACCACTGCCACAGCCCGCTCCCAAGCTCGTGCTTCGCCGGCGAGGTCACGCTGCAGGACGTCGACCCCAGGGCAGGCCCCTTGCGCCTCACGCCGCCTCATGCCCGCTCGCACACCCGCCGACTGGGCCGCCGGGGAGACAACCACTACCCGGTTGGCATGGACGACGACCACTTGGGCCGAGGGGTGGCAGCCGGCGACAATGAGCGCCCAATGCGGGCAATAAGCGACAAGGGCCCTGGGCGGGGTCATGGCGGGCCGGCTGGCTGCGCCAGCGGTCGCAGTTGTGCAGCGACTGGCTGGAGGAAGGGGGCTGGGGGCTCTGCCAAGCCTTCTGGCACCACACCTTTTAGCTGCAGGCAAGCCCGCCGTGGGCGAGAGGCAGCCCCCCTGCCGCCAGAAACCACTTCCAGCTCGCAACCAGCGAGGAAACCGTGGCCCTCACCCAGGCCTTGCCAACTGGCAGAAGCGACGCTCAAGCGGACATCGGCTGCGCCGGGCCAGCCTTCCCCGAGGACCAGGAGGACCGACCCGCGCTCGCGCGCCCGGGCCTCCAATTTGCGGGCGTCGGAGACGCTCGCCCGCCCCCCTGGCAGCCAGAGGGCGACCACGTCAAAACCCTCGAGAAGGGCAGCGGTGACAACTGCCCAGCTGGCTCCCGGGTCTGGGACAAGGGCGAGGCGGCCCAAGTCGACACCCAGTTGAGCAGCCGCCACCAGGCCCAAGTCGGCCCCACCCACGACGGCGCACCACGAACCGGCTGCCGACGGCCCGCTCAGCAGGCAAAGCAAGAGTGCAGCCCCCCCGGCTGCACCCTTCGCCACGACATTGCTGCTCCCCCGCCTGAGGCCCTCGGGGAAAAGGCCCGCCAGCCCCTCCACAACGGGCAGCGCCTGCTCCCTGGCCAGCACCGTGGCAAGCCCTTTGCGCAAAGAGGCCCCAGCAGGCGCCGCCATCGCTCCAGCCACCTGCTCCGAGGGCACCTTTTCACCATACAGCTGTGAGGGAACACTTGTTCGATGAACCCTGCCTAGTAGCTCAGTACCCCGCCCAGTAGCTCAGTACCCTGGCGCGGTGCCCCTCAGGAGAGCTAGGACATTGCTGCCTTGGGCACCTGCCGCCGTCTGGGCCTATTTGCTCGTCGGGCACGGCCGTCCCTGGTCGACAGAGCCCCACCTGCCCCCTATCCACGAGGGGCCCGATACGCCCGGGAGCTGGCCGACGGTGGCCGTCATAGTCCCGGCTCGGGACGAGGCCGAGGTGCTCCCCGAGACGCTGCCTTCCCTCCTTGGCCAGGACTACCCGGGCCACGCCTGGGTTGTCCTCGTCGACGACCAGAGCAGCGACGGCACCGCGGCTCTCGCTCGCCGGCTCGCTGCCGCCGGTGGTGGCCGCGGCCTCGGCCTGAACGTAGTCCACGGACAGCCGCGCCCCCCGGGCTGGGCCGGCAAACCCTGGGCAATGGCTCAGGGCGTACGCCACGCGCTCGCGGCGCCCAGCCCACCCACCTGGCTCCTCTTCACTGACGCCGACATCTGGCACCCCCGCGGGTCGTTACGTGAGCTCGTACAGAGCGCGATCGGCGGCAAAAGACAAGCCGTTTCTCTCATGGCGCGACTTCCCGCAGGGGCCCCCTGGGAGCGCCTCATGATGCCGGCATTTGTTTATTTCTTCGCCCAGATTTACCCCTTCGCCTGGGTCAACGACCCTGGCCGGCGGACCGCGGCGGCGGCCGGCGGCTGCATGCTCGTGAGCGCGCAAGCCCTCGCCAGAGCAGGCGGCATCGACGCCGTCGCTGCCGCAACTATCGACGACGTCGCCCTCGCCAAGGCAATAAAAAGCACCGGCCACAACATCTGGCTCGGCTTTGCCCGCTCTGTGGAGAGCCGGCGCCGCTACCCGCGCCTTGCCGACATCTGGGAAATGGTGGCCCGCAGCGCCTACACCCAGCTCCGCTACAGCCCGCTCGCTCTGGCAGGGACCGTGGCCGGGTTGGGCTCCATTTACCTGGCGCCTCCCGCGCTGGTCTTTTGGGGACTGCTCAAAAGCCGCCCCGCCTTGGCTCTGGCAGGCGCCGGGGCATGGAGCGCGATGGCGGCGAGCTACCTGCCGACGGCTCGTTACTACCGGGTGCCGCTTGCGACCGCTGGCGCCCTCCCTTTCACAGCTTCTGTGTACTTGGCAATGACGCTCAGTTCGGCGTGGAGGCACCATGGTGGGCGCGCAGTTGCTTGGAAAGGCCGGCCCCTCTCCTAGGGTGGCCCGACAGGAGCGCTCTGCGAGCAGCCCCCTGGCGAGCCGATCGGGGGCCTGCGCATGCCAAACTGGACGGGTGGCGATGCGGGAAGATTGCCGGCACTTCCAGAGCAGGACGTACTCGGATGGCGAAGTGGCACGCTTTTGCGTGCTCAACCTGGCGCCCGAAGCACCGTGGCGCTGCCCAGGTTCTTGCCCCCGCTACCAGCGCGACATCATCGACGGGACTTTCGTGGTAGGGACCCTCGCGCGCCCCCAGGTCGAGAAGGAGCCGGACCTCCCCGAAGGGGACGTTTCAGCCCTCTTGGACGCCGCCGACCTGATCGTGACCGCAGCAGGGCCCGAGATCGTCGCCGAGGTCGAGCGGGAGCGCCAAACCAGGCCTTGGTGGAAAGTCTGGAAGAGAAGAGAGGGTGGCGGCTTCAACTTGAGCTCGCGCTGAACCCCGTGCAGACCGTCAAGGGAGGCCCCTCGGCCAAGGGAGGGGCGAAGGGGACCTGGCGAGGCGCTGGCCGGTCCAGGCGCACCCTGGCAACGGCCGGCCTTGTTGGCTGCAGCCTCGTCGCCGCCTCCTGCTCGAGCAGCCCCGCCGCCTCGCCGCCGGCCAGGAGGACCGCCTCGTCGAGGACTTCGGCGACCTCGGCAACCTTGGCGACCTCGACGACCTCGGCCTCGTCGACGACCTCCGCCACCTTGGCGGCTCCCACGTCGACGACTTCGACCTCGCTGCCCGCGACGACCACCACGACGCTCCCCCTGGGCGTCGCGCCCTACAACTGGGCGACGGAGGCGGGCCCCGACATGGGCGGCGGTACGACGTCCACCCTTTCAGCCGTAGTGCCCCCCGGGGCAAGAGGGAACTGGCTGATCGCCGGCACGAGGTCTTTCCCCACGGGCCTCACGAGCGCGACCGTGTGGACTTCGCCCGATGGGGCCAACTGGTCCAGGTTCGCTTTGCCGAAACCCACGGGCGAGAGCTCGACCTCGGCCCGCGCGGCGACCAACTGGGGCAACCAGGTCGTCGTGGTGGGTTCGGCAGGGACGGGGGCTACCATGACCGCCCAGGTCTGGATCTCCCAGGGACCAGGTGAGCCCTTCGTTGCCGTCCCGCAGTCGCCCTCCTTTCTCCCACCCGCTCCCACATCGCCCGCCTCATCGGGCCAGTCAACTGGCGCCGTCATGGACACCGTGGCCGGGGGGGCTCTCGGGCTCTTTGCCGCCGGGACCATAAACGGCCGGGCCACGATCTGGTACTCGACCGGCGGGCGCAACTGGCAGGTGCTCTCGGGGGCAAGCTCGGAGATCAACCGCTTCCACGATGCAGTCGTCAACACCGTGCTCGCTTCGCCCGGCGGCATCTTCGCAGCCGGCTCTTACTGGGATGGCAACAGGTTGTCGGGGGAGCTGTGGTCCAGCTCTGACGGCATCCACTGGGCAAACGACGGCGGGTGGTTCGCCGGCGGCGGCGACCGGGTCATTACGTCGCTTGTGGACATGAGGCAGGCCGGGACGACAGAGCCAGGCATGCTCGCGGTGGGCGGCGTGCGGGAGGGCTCGACCTGGCAGCCGGCGTCTTGGATCTCCCCGAACGGCTATTCCTGGAGCCAGACCTCGCTCAGCTTCCCTCTCGACGATGAACCGAGCGGCTCCCTGGGAGCGCTCGTTTACGCCGCCACAGGTTCAGACGGGCGGCTACTGGCGGTAGGTGGCAGCCCGGGGCGCCAGCGCGTCTGGCAGTCCACGGCCGGCCTCTCCTGGTCCTCAGTGCCTTTGCCGCCAGGAGCGAGCACCGCGAGCGGGTGGCACCTCGGCCTCGTGGCGGCGAGCGACCACGTGGTTGTCGCCGCCGACAACCTTCCTGGTCAGCCCTATGTGCTCGTGAACGACGGGGTTTCCTGGCACGAACCGAGCGCTGCCCCGGGAGCGGTTTTTGGACGGCCGCTGGCAGTCGCCACACCGACCGGCCTCCTCAACGTCAACGGGGACGGCCACCTCGTCATGAGCGTCCAGGTTTCCAAGCCTGGTTTGGCGCTCGGGACAGGGGAAACTTACGCGGCTGTGCTTTCCTCGCTTGGGGGCAGGTCGTGGGCGCTGACAAACGGGCACGCCTTTGGCGGTGAGGAGGCCAAAGACCTCCTCCCGGTGCCTGCCGGGCTGCTCGCGGTGGGCTCTGCCGTCGTGCCCGGGCCGGCGGTGGCAGGTGGGAAGTCGACGGCGGCGTGGGCGAAGCTTTCCCCAAATGGGGGCGTCAGCTGGCCAGACGAGCTCATCAGCTCCTCCACTCTTGGTGAGCCGGGCGGACCGGCTTCGGCCGTCACTGCGGGGCGCGTGGGCGACAGCGAGTACGTCGTCGGCCAGGCCGGGCCCGAAGCGGTCGACTGGTACAGCCCCGACGGCAGCTTCTGGGAGCCGCCGAGGCCCCTCGACGCGAGCCCGCAGCTCTCCATCGAGCACCCGCTCGGCTCCTGCTTCGCAGGTAACAGCGCCGTCGTCGTCGGGTCGCTCACCTCGACGGCCCGGGGGTCGCTGCCAGCGTTTTGGAGCAGCACCGATGGGTCTTCGTGGACGGCGGGCACATTTTCGCCGCCGCCGCCCGCGGGTTGGGCTACCACAGTGGAGGGGTGCCTCTCAACCGGGACCGGCTTCATCGCCTACGGCGGCACCTCCAACGGCGCCAGCGAGCAGCCCCTTCTTTGGGGCTCGAGCGACGGGGTGAACTGGCAGCAGATGTCTTCGAGCTTCACCACCCTTGCCCAGGGAGCGCCAGGTGGCGTGAGCGGGCTCGGGGCAGGCACGGCGCCTTTGGACGCGATCGAGTACGGGACGAGCACCTGGCTCGGCCTGAGCGGCCAAGGCGACCTGCCCTCACAGGTCTGGCCGGCAGCGATAGGGGGCGCCGCGGGCGCAATTGCGACGCCTGCGGGGCTGTGGTCCTCCTTCGACGCCGGCAGCAACTGGCAGCAAGTTGCCACCGCTGCCCCCAGCTTTGGGGGCGCACTATTTTCACAGGTCGACGCCGCCGTCTCGGTCGGCCAGGAAGTGGTGCTCGCCGGGGAGGTCGATGGTCGCCTCCGGGTCTGGCTGGGTACCCCGACGAGCACCTCGACCGGCAGCTGAGCCCTCGGTTTGATGTTGGAGCGGGTGGCTCGTGGCTGAACAGACGACCGGCGACTACCCGGTTGAGCTGGGCGCAGGCGCTCGAGCGTCTCCAGGCCTCAGATGAGGTGCTTTCGCACCCAGTTGGCAAGCACCTCTATGAGCAGGACGACGACGAAAGTGACGAGGATGATGGCGCCCGTCGTCCTGTAGGCCAAGATGTTCACGCTCTGCCAAAGCAGGTAGCCGATGCCCCCTCCCCCCACGATGCCCAAGATCGCCACGGAGCGGAAATTGATGTCCAGCGTGTACAGGGCGTTGCCCATCAACATGGGGGCGGTCGGGGCGATCACCGAGGTGGCGATCTCTTGCGGCTTTGTTGCCCCGGTCGACAGCACAGCCTCCCGGGGCGTGGGCGGGACCTCTTCGAGGCCGTCGGCCACGAGCTTGCCCAGGAAACCGATGCTCCCAACGGTGAGCGCCAAGGCCCCGGCGACAAGGCCGAGGCCGACCGCGACGATAAAGACGATGGCGATCACGAGCTCAGGCACGGCGCGCACTATGACAAGGAAGAGACGGGCGGCTCGCGCCACCCATCGTTGCGACACGTTGCGGGCAGCGAGCAGGCCAATGGGCACCGCGAAGAAGTACCCGGCGGTGGTTGCTATCACGGCGACGGCCAGGCTCTGGAGCACCCCGGTGAGCAGGGCACCACGCTCGGTCTGGAGGTTGGGAGGGAAGTAGAGCGAGACGGTGGCCCAGATTTGGCGCAAGGACAGGAACGGCTCCCACGGCGTGGTCTTCGTGATCACAAACGATGCGCCGACGACCGCCAAGGCTCCCGCGACGAACGAGGAGCGCTGCAGGCGCTGGCGCGTCCAGGGAGGACGGAGCTTCTCGCCGCCGTAGCTCCCAACCTGCCCAGGACGGCGCACCGGGAAGAGGCGGTCGACCAACCGGCCCACCATCACCTGCCTCGGCCGGCCCAGTTGCCGGCGCCTGCTGGCGGCATTACCTGAGGACTGGCTCTCCTGCTGCCCGCTGGAGCGGACCGCCTCGGGCGGCCCTGGGGCCACCTGTTCGATCGTCTCGGCATAGAGCTTCCCGAGCATGCCCACAGAGTCGCAACCCAACGCGAGGATCCCCGGGAGGACACCCACTCCCCGGGGCCTTCTACGTAGACGATGGCAAAGACGAGGCCTCGCCGACCTCGCGGCAGCTGTCCGCAAGAGCCACGAGTTGGCCGGGGGGAGCGGCGGCCAACAACTGACAGCGTCTTTCCCTCGCAAGGTCCACGGTTACTCACCAAAGCACCCGAAGTTGAACTTTGGCCGCCATTTGGAGGGCACCCCGGTAACAACTCCGCGAACTGTCGCCGCTCCGGCGCCCGGCCCGGCCCTCGGGTACTGACGTGCCTCGGGTACTGAGAGGCCTCGGTTGCTCAGGGGCCTCGGTTACTGAGAGGGCGGCAGGCGTTCAGGAGTTGAAAGTACCTGCAGGGCCGACCGGGACGGCCACAACCTTGGGCCGCACCTTGAACGCATAAACAAGCGCGGCTACCAGGCCGAGGCCGACGGGGGCGCCAATCCCCATGAGGGCCACCCATGTCGTCCGGTCGTGGCCAGTAGACGACCATTGCTCAGAGAGGTGCAAGGTCGCGTCGACCGCACCCCACAGCGCCACCCCGACGAGCGCAGCCAACCCCAGCGCCCAGGCCAAGCCGCTGTAGCTCGTTATGAGGAGCGCCAACCCAGAAGCGCTGAGGAGGGCTACCAGGATGGGCCGCACAACGCTGTTCGGGGCTCGGCTCGAGACCCGGGCCCCGATAAACGCCCCCGGGATGCTCCCGATGATGAGGCTCCCCGCCACGTGCAGAGAAATGTGCCCGAAAAGCGCTTGCCCGAGCGTTGCGGATGCCACAAGTGGTACGGCCTGCACGAGGTTGGTGCCTACTTGGACGTTGGAAGACAACCTCGGGTAAAGCAACATGAGCAGGACGACGACGAGCGAGCCCGAACCGACCGACGTCATGCCGACCATGAACCCGCCAACAAGGCCGACGAGCATCGTCGCGAGCGGTTTCATGCGCCAGGGAGCGGCGTTTTCAGCGAAGCGCCCTCGCCGGCGAAGCCGGGCAACGAGGGCGTTCTTGGTTACCAAGCTTGCACATGCAACCACGAGCGCCCAACCCAGGACCGTCTTCAGGTGGGCTTGGTCGCCAGCGCTGTCGCCCAGCTGATTGAGGAACCAAGCGCCGCCAAAAGCCGCAGGCACGCCTCCAACGACCAGTAAGCGGACAAGCGGCCAGTTGACACTCCTGTGCAGGGCGTGCACAGCGCCCCCGACCGGCTTCATGGCAAGCGAGTTGACGAGGTCGCTGGCGATGGCGACACGAGGGTCGACTTTGAAGAGGAGGACCAGGAGCGGGGTCATCAAGGCGCCCCCACCCATCCCGGCAAGCCCCACGGCGACGCCGCCGGCGAACCCAGAACAGGCGAGCAACGCCGTCGAAGCATGGGCCGCGCTGGCGGCGCTGGCGGCGCTCACCGCGCCACGAGCCGCTACCAGCAAACCCATTGTCTCCACCGTCTAGATAGTACCGGGTGCTTAGTCGGGCGGGCGCCTGGCCCGCTGACCGCTCTTGCCCTCGGGCCTCGGGGGCTCAGTTGTCGCTCAGCCGGCTGCCATAACCTCTGCGTACGCCGGCACGGGGACCAGTTTGCCGACACTGTTATTGCTCAGGTTTACCGGCACTACGCCACCTGGGGAGCGCGTCTTGCCAGATTGGGAACCTTCGTCGAGGACGTAGGCCCACTTCCCGTTGGCAGCAAAGGCGATCTGGCCCGCGTTGTAGCCGACGGGCAAAGCTTTGCCGGCTTTACCCGTGGCCGCAACAACCGGGACCACCAGGCCTTGTTGAGTGGCCGACCCGTAGCCGAGCGCGTAAATGGTCTTCCCATTGGGGCTGACTGCCACCACCCAGTAATTGTTCTTGGGGTAAGCCCCGAGATCTATTGTCTTTTGGACTTTCCCGGTGCTCGTGCTGATCACTGTCACTGTGCCCTGTGTGGCACCTAAGCCCGGGTCAGGTGTCCCGACCACGTAGACGTACTGCCCATTTGGAGAAATGGCAAGCGCCGCCGGTACAGACGCCCCAGTCATCACCGCCGGCAACAAGGCTCCGGAACTGATCTCCATCGGGATGACCTCTATTGGGCCGGGCACACTATGGCCCACTATGTAGGCGACTTTTGAGCTTGGTGTGATGACAGCCGAGTACGCCTGGAGCGCGAGCTGAGCTGTGACCTTGGGTTGCTGGCCCGACAAGTTGACCAAGCTCATGGTGCTAGCGCCGAGCACGAGGGCGCTGCGGCCGTCGGGCGAGAGCACCATCGCCGTAGGCCCGGCTGCCACCTTGAGAGGTTTCGTGGCTGTAAAACTGAGAGCGTTGACTGCCACCAGGTACCCGCTCGGCTGTTGCGTCGCGGCGTCATATGCGTCCAGCACATAGATTGTCTTGCCACCCGGGGCTATTTTGACTTCTTGCGGAGAAACCCCGGTACTGAGGCCTTGGCCAACCACGCCCGTCGTAACATTTATGGAGAAAAGGCTCCCGGGCAGGCCATCAACGTCGCTCCCGGCGCCCAGTAGGTAGGCAGTGGTCCCGCTTGCACCAGCAGCGAGGGAAACCGGGTCTGTGGCGACTTTGATGGTCTTCGCAACCGCGTTCGTCGTTGTGCTGAGGACGCTGAGCGCCCCGGGCAGAGCTGTCCCGCCTGACTGGTCGAGCCCGGTGCTCGCAACGAGCAGGTCGCTCGAGATGGGCACCCCTGCTGAGACCTGGACGCGTACCGGCGTCGCGCCTTGAGCGGTTGCACCGCTCAGTACCGCAACGGCGACCATGGCACCGAGCCCGAGCGCGACGACGCTGCCAGAGATGCCAGAGCGCAACCCCGGTCTTTGCCTGATGCGCTTGGAAGAGAAATTACCGGGGTCGACGGCCATGCTCGGGAAGCCTAGCTGGCCCCAAAAGCACTTTCACGAAAAGGATGTTCACCAACCTGGTGGAGCCGAGCCGGAGGCACGCTGGCGCCGGAGCCGGAGCCGAAGCGGAGCCAAGCCGGCGCCGAAGCGGAGCCAAGCTGGCGCCGGAGCCGGAGCCGAGCCGGAGCCCTAGCGGGGCGTGCCCGTCACAACGAGGTCGTCGCCGACGACAACGCAAAGACGGGTGCTCGGGCAGGAGATGCCGGTCGTCAAAGTGTTGGGACCGGTGGGGTTCGTAAACGCGGTCGGCCACGCTTGGGCACCGCCGGCCGGGTCCTGGGAGGTCACGAGGTCCACCGAGACATCGGATGCGACACAAAAATGGGGGTTCCTGCACAGTAGCGAGCCCAGTGGAGCGCCGCTCCCAATACCGCTTAGCCTTTTCCATGCTGCCGGCCCGCCTTCCGGGTCGGAAGACTCGAGAAGAAAATTGCCAGCGCTCCCCGAGGCACCCGCCAGGCAGAACCTTTCACCTGTGCAGCTGACAACATTGACCTCGTTGCTGGTGCCTGCAACAAAATCGACGCGTGCAAACTTCCACGCGAGAGCACCACCTCGCGGGTGAGACGTTGTGAGGATGTCGCCCCCCTGGTCACCGGCAACGCAAAAACGCACGCTCGTGCAGTCGATCGACATAACCTCCAGGTTGTGAGCGACGTCTACCGGCGCGCTCGCCCAGCCCGAGGGCGGCCCCGAGGGCGTGGTCGTGCTCAGGATGTCGCCGTCGACGTCGGATACCAGGCAAAGCCGTACGCTCGGACAAGACAGCGCGACAAACTCGTCGCCGCCCGAGCCTCGCTTTGCCCCCACGTTGGTCGATTTCCATGTCTTCGCGCCTCCAGCGGGGCGCCTCGAAGTGAGCACGTCCCCGGCCACGTCAACCGCCACGCACAACCTTGGGCTCGGGCAGGACACGCCTGACAACGGCGTAGGACCGTCGATGTTCTCACGACGCCATGACGAGGCACGAGAGGGATCCCGCGAAACAAATACGTTGCCGGCATCGTCGGCAGCCACGCAGAGGGAAACGGACGGGCATGACACCGCTACGAGCCCATTGTTCCCATCAGGCAGCTTGGCTGCGTGCCAAGCGAGGCCCGCAGGCTCCCTTGGGACAGTTGTCCGAGGTGCTGCAGGTGCCGTCGTGGCTAGAGCCGTTGTCGGAGGGGCAGTAGTGGGCGGGGCAGTAGTGGGCGGGGCAGTAGTGGGCGGGGC
>DATJSU010000060.1:0-1315 GCA_035503915.1 Acidimicrobiales bacterium
CGAGACGATCTCGATGCCGGCGGTTCCGAGCCGGTGGCGCACCGTCACCTGGGCGCCCATGAGCCCCGGTGGCACGGAGTAGGCGTTTCCCTCGAAAGGCACCAGGCACGAGCGGTCGACGGTGTTCGTGTCCTCGATGACAGCCGGGTAGCACGCCGCGGGCAGCGGGCGCAGCACCTCGACCTCGGCCAGATCGGCCACGATCGGGCGCTTGCGACCCGCCGCGGCCAGAGCAGCGTGGGCCGCCTCGGTGCCGATCAGCTGCTCCAGCTTGGCGAAGGGCCTGGGCCGGCGGTCGCCGATGCGCTCGCAGAAGCGGTCGAGCTGGCCTTGGCCCTGGGCCATGGTCTCGGCCGTCATGGTGCGCCAGAAGCGCCCGGTGGCGAAGTCGATGGACTTCTCCGCCGACCCTTTGCGATTGGCCCGCCGGGGGGGACAGGGGACCACGGTGACGCCGTAGTGCTTGGCCACGGGCACGAAGCTCGGCTGCACGACACCGGTCCTCGGGTCCACGACGCTGGCCATGCGGTCCACTCGCCAGCGTCGGGCGTTTCCCCCCAGGCGGCGCAGCACGCCGTCCATGGCCTCTATGAGATGGGGCTGGTCTTCGGACTCGGCGAACACTCCACGGAACATCCCCGAGCACGGCAGCGACCCGATGAGCAGATGGGCGTCGCCTCCCCAGGGCGCCTCGGGCAGCTCGACCCAGTCCCACTGGACCTCTTGCGCCGGCGGGTGTGGGATGTCGATCGTGGCCCGACCTTTCACCCCTGCACAGGCTTCGCAGTGTGGGCGCAGCTTCCGAGCGCGCAGACCCCTCGTGAAACTCTGGTAGCTCAAGGGATAACCGAGGGCCTCCACCTCGTCGAAGAGGGCGCTGGCCCACAGGTGCGCGTCGTCTTCGAAGCGCGCCCGAAGATAGGGGACGTACTGGTCGAAGGGATCAGGCACGCTGCGACGGCGTTCGCCGGCGACGCGTGTCCCGTTCAGATGCGCCCGGACCGTCTTGCGGTCCCGGCCAAGGTGGCGGGCGATGGCCGAGATCGACCATCCCTGCTCGCGTAGTGCTGTTGCCTCCATGTCCTCGTTTCCTGTGAACATGAGCGTTGGTCCCCCTTCTCGAGGTGCTGGCTTGGACACCAACAGCCTCGGAAGGGGGGCCACCCTCAGTGGTGGATCGTCAGTTCACCGGGAGCCCGGACTGGGGAATTTCAATGAGCAGGTCTGGGGAGCCTTACGTGAGCGCCATCAGGAACGCGGCCCAACCGCGAAAATTCCCGCTCAGCCAAGATTTCTTGGCGAATCAAACCTTCCG